>JBGTCV010000129.1:0-33755 GCA_041748655.1 Promineifilaceae bacterium (SeqCode)
CTGGCCCTCCCCCTGACAGGGGGAGGGAACTGGCTCCCTCTCCCTCGTAGGGAGAGGGCCGGGGTGAGGGTAAAAAATCGAGAGAATCTCATGACAAGCACACTTGAAACAATAAAAAACAGTATCACCTCCTGGGCACGCATTAACTCGCCCTGGGCGATTCATTACAACAGCGGCTCATGCAACGGCTGCGACATTGAAATTCTGGCCACGCTGACGCCGCGCTATGACCTGGAGCGGTTCGGCGTGAAGCTGCAAGGCAGCCCGCGCCATGCCGACATCCTCATTTGCACCGGGCCAGTCACGCGGCAGTCGCGGGACAGACTGCGCCGCGTCTACGACCAGATGCCGGAACCGAAGTTTGTGGTGGCCGTTGGCGCGTGTGCGCTGTCTGGCGGGGTGTTTGAGGGATGTTACAACTGTTTGGGCGGGATCGATCAGGTGCTGCCGGTCAATGTTTACATTCCCGGCTGCCCACCCCGGCCGGATGCGATTATTCACGGCGTGGTGACGCTGTTGGAAAGTTTGAAACAGTAAACCTACCCCCACCCTGGCCCACCCCCTGTGAGGGGGTGGGGCTGATTGACTGACAAAACTTATCTAACCGCAGAGGACGCGGAGATCGCGGAGAAAAATAAAGGAGAAGTCTCTGCGTCCTCTGCCCTCTCTGCGGTAAAAAATGAGATATGTCAGTCAACCAGGGGGGAGGGGACTTTTTTGGAGTTGATGATGAACACAGAAGCTCGGTTAGATTTTGACGTTGTGGAAAAATTATTGCTACCTTGGGCAGAATCGGTAGAAAGCCCGGAGCCGGATCGAATGGATGTGGTGCTGGCGGCTGAGGATTTGGTTACGGCCGTTTCCACCCTCCTCAATGCCCACTGGGGCTATCTGGCCGCCATCACCGGGCTGGACGGCGACGTTTTGGAAGTGCTGTACCATTTTTGCCACGAAGCGGCCGTTCTCACCCTGCGCGTGCCGTTGACAGATGCCGACCCGGTGGTACCCAGCCTCTGCCCGCTCATCCCGTCCGCCACGGTGCATGAGCAGGAGCTAATGGAGATGTTTGGCATTATGGTGACCGACACACCCCACACCGGCCATCTCTTCCTGCCCGATGACTGGCCCGCCGACGTCTACCCGCTGCGCAAAGATTTTGACGCGAGCTTGGTGGTGGGAAACGGCCGTACCAAAGCCCCCACCCTCGTCAAAACCGGCAGCAACAAATTTATCGTGCCAATCGGCCCGCAGCATCCCGCGCTCAAAGAACCGGCCCACTTTGAATTTGCCGTCGATGGCGAGATCGTCACCGACGGGGCCGTGCGGCTAGGGTATGCCCATCGCGGCATTGAAAAAGCGACCGAAGCCCGCACCTGGACGCAAAATCTGTACCTGCTGGAACGCATCTGCGGCATTTGCTCCCATATTCACACCCTGGCCTTTGTGCTGGGCGTCGAGAAGCTGGCGGGGGTGGTTGCCCCACCCCGCGCCCAGGCAATCCGGGTGCTCATCGCTGAACTGGAACGATTCCACAGCCATCTGCTCTGGTTTGGCGTGGCCGCCCACGAAGCCGGGTTTGACACCCTGTTCATGTACACCTGGCGCGACCGGGAAACGGTCATGGACATTTTGGAAGAGGTAACGGGCAACCGGGTCAACTATTCGGCCAACCTGCTCGGCGGCGTGAAGTTTGATGTCACCCCGGCACACGTACAGAAAATTCGGGACGGGCTGGATTTTCTGGATGAGCGGGTGCGCCATTATCTGGAAGTGGTGACACAGGACGGCATGTTTTTACAGCGTACCCGAAACATTGGCGTGATGACGGCCGTTCAGGCAGAACTATGGGGCACGGTTGGCCCCAGCGCCCGCGCCTCTGGCGTAGCCCGCGATGTGCGCCTGCAAGCCCCCTACGCCGCCTATGCCGAGTTCCCTGTAGAAATAACGCTGGGCAGCAGCGGCGATCTGGAAGCCCGGTTTGTGGTGCGCCTGCAAGAGATGCTGGTCGCTAGCCAGACGATGCGCCACCTGCTAGATAATTTGCCAGAGGGCGATTTAACCACGCGAATGCCGCGCCGCATCAAGCCGGGGGAAACGGTTAGCCGGGTGGAAGCGCCGCGCGGCGAACTGCTCTACTTCATCAAAAGCAATGGTTCCGACATGCCGGAGCGCATCAAGGTGCGCACCCCAACCCTGTGCAACCTGGCCTCGGTGATGACCCTGGCCATCGGCCACCAGCTGGCCGACATGCCCATGCTGCTGGCCGGGGTAGACCCATGCTTCTCCTGCAACGATCGGGCTGTGTCGGTGAAATCTGTGCAGGCAGACGGCCGTATCTGGACCTGGGAACAGCTGCGGCAACATGGCATTGAGTGGTATGCAAAAAAAGTAATTAAGTAATTGAGTAATCAGGTAATTGGGCAATTACTCAATTACCTGATTACCCAATTACCTCTGGAAACACTATGAACGGAATCCTAAACCTTCTCGCCATACTCCTCTTCCCCAGCGGCATTTTTTTGCTGCTGAACGGGCTGGCTTACGAATGGGTAGACCGCAAGCTGCTGGCCCGCCTGCAAAACCGGATCGGGCCGCGCTGGTTCCAGCCGGTGGCCGACGTGGTCAAGCTGCTGGTGAAAGAAGAAGTGCTGCCCCGCGATGCCAACCACATCCTGTTCATCCTGCTGCCCATTGTGGCTGTGGCCGGGCCGCTCACCGCCGCGCTGTACGTGCCCATCGCCGGGCTGCCGCCTGCCTTCAGCTTCAAGGGCGATCTGATCGTGGTGCTTTACCTGCTGAGCCTGCTCACCCTGTGCATGGGGCTGGCCGGGGCCAACACCCGCAGCCGCTTTTCGCTGTTGGGGGCAACACGCACGCTGACGCAGCTGTTTGCCTACGAAGCTCCCTTCCTCATGGCGCTGCTGGGGCCAGCCATTGTAGCGGGCAGCTGGCAGATTAACGAGATTATGGGGTTTGCAGACGGCCGTTTCCTGTTCATCACCCAACCACTCGGCTTCCTGGTAGCCATTATTGGCCTGATGGGCAAGCTGGAGCTGCCCCCGTTTGACGCGCCAGAAGCCGAAACCGAAATCGTGGCCGGAGCGATGACCGAGTACAGTGGGCGCGGCATGGCGCTCTTCCACCTGGGCAAGGTGGCCGAACTGGTCATTGGCCTGACGCTGGTAGCCGCCTTTTACCTGGGCGGGGTCGCGTCGCCGCTGGCATATTTGCTTAAAACATTGCTGCTGCTGGTCGGTTTGGCCGGGTTCCAGGCGCTGATGACCCGGCTGCGCATCGACCAGACGGTGGGGCTGTGGTGGCGCTATGGCTCCGTGCTGGTGCTGCTGCAATGGTTGATTTTGGCCGTGGTTAAATTTATTCAGGCAGGAGCAGGCGCATGAAAATTGGAATGATGTTGCAGGATATTTTAGGCTCTTTGTTCCGGCGTCCCATAACGGAAAAATATCCGTTTGAAAAACGTGCCGCGCCACCACGCACGCGCGGGCTGCTGCATTGGAACCCGGAAAAATGCACCGGCTGCTGCCTGTGCAGCGCCGACTGCCCGGCCAACGCCCTTGAACTAATCACTCTGGACAAGAAGGCGAAGCGGTTTGTGCTGCGCTACCATCCAGACCGCTGCACCTTTTGCGGGCAATGTGTGGAAAGCTGCCGCTTTAGCTGCCTGGAAATGTCCAGCGAGGAGTGGGAGTTGGCCGCCACGAGTAGAGAGGCATTTACGGTGACGTATGGGCGAGAAGCCGATATCGAGGAACTGCTGGCAAAAGTCGCTGCAAGAGACAGTGAATCGGCTGCAAACAGCTGATCGGCCGACCCGTGTCGCGGTGCTGGGCATTGGGCAGGCGCTGCGGGGAGATGATGGCGTGGGGTTGGCGGTTGTGCAGGCGTTACGGCCGTTCGCCCACCCCAACCTGCTCCTCATCGAAGCCGCCCACGCCCCGGAAAACTGCACCAGCCAGGTGCGTTGTTTTGCCCCCGACCTGGTGCTGCTGGTAGACGCCGCCCAAATGGACGAGCCACCGGGCACCATTCGCGGGCTGAACTGGCGAGCGTGTGATGGGCTAAGCGCCTCTACGCATACCCTGCCGCTGTCGATGTTGGGGGCGTATTTTACGGCCGTTCTCCCCTGCGAAGTCGCTCTTATTGGCATTCAGCCCGCCAGCCTGGCGCTGGCAGACGCTCTTTCGCCAGAGGCGTTGGCCGCTGCCAGCACGGTGAGTCAAGCCATCGCTGCGCTGCTGCCGCAGCACCAATAATCAAGCAGCTGCGGCCATTTGGGTAAAGGGGTTGCCAAAACGGCCGTATTGTCCGAAAATAATGCCTAAATTACACATTCAAACCAACATCTTCCATGCCTACATTCCAGCTAAACCCTTTCACCCCTAGCAAATGGCTGTCCGGCAGCCATACCCAAACCATTCTTGGACGTATTGCCCGTCGCAAAGATGGCCTTATTTTTCACCGTCGCCGCATCGATACGCCCGATGGCGACTTTATCGACCTTGATTTTCCCGAAGTAGCCAGACACCCCGTATCGGAAAAAGCGCCGCTGGTGCTGCTGCTGCATGGGCTGGAAGGAAATGCCCGGCGCAGCTACGCCTGCGAGACGTACCGCCGTCTGGCCCGGCTGGGCATACGCAGTGTGGGCCTGAATTACCGGTCATGCAGCGGCGAAATGAATCGGGTGGCCCGTTTCTACCATTCCGGGGCCACCGAGGATGTGGCGCTGGTGCTCGCCACCCTGGCAGACTGGTTTCCCCACAGCAGGCGCGGCCTGATTGGTTTCTCGCTCGGCGCCAACCTGACCCTGAAATTTTTGGGTGAACGGGGCACGACTGGGCAAAAATGGGTGGATACGGCCGTTGCTGTCTCCCCGCCCTTCGATATGAAAAAAAGCGCCGCCTTGCTGGAACGGGGTCTGGCCCGGCTCTACACACGCTACTTTTTGCGCTCGCTGCGCAAAAAAGTGCTGGCCAAAAAGGCGCTGCTTGAGCCGATCCTGGACCTGGAAAAATTGCTGGCAGCGCAAACGCTTCGGGAGTTCGACAATTTTGGCACCGCCCCGCTGGCCAGCTTTCGGGATGCCAATGAATATTACGACAAATGCAGCACGGCCCAATTTTTGCCCCACATCAAGGTGCCGACACTGCTTCTGCGTGCCCTCGACGATCCCATCTTCGCCCCGGATGATGTCCCTTACGAAACTATCGCTGCCAACTCATTTCTCACCGCTGGCATTACGCCACAGGGCGGGCATGTTGGCTTTGTGCAAGGGCATCCGGGGGCGTTTAGCTGCTGGGCCGAGCAGGAAGCCACCCGTTTTCTGGTCGCCCACCTGCTGCCAACCTAAAGCGTCAGGCGCATGATCAGTTCGCCATCGTCTTCTTCGCCCGTGTATTCAAAGCCCAATTTTTGGTAAAACGGCCCCGGGTTACCCGGCATCTCTTTCACATGACTCACCAGCAGTTCGGTGGCGTTCGGACGGGTTTTGACGTAGGCGATCAGCTGATCAATGGCTTTACGGCCGTATCCCAACCCCTGGTACGCCTCATCAACCATCAGCCGCCATAAAAAGTAGGTGGGTTTGTCCGAATCATCGTACAGCATGATAAAACCGACCGGCGTTTCGTTGGCATAAATGCCCCGAAACCAGGCGTATTTTTCAAAATGGGCCTGGGCAATAGAGACAGCATTGGAGGCCACCATTTTGCTCTGTGATTCGGCCACTTTCATGTTGAGAAACGGCCGTAACGTCTCCTGGGTGATCTCTTTTAAGGAAACAATCGATTCCCGGCCCGGTTTTTCAGCTTCACTCATCATTAAATGCTCCTGGTTTTACTGGTAGGTGGCTGCTGGGTTTGCCAACCACCATTAACTATTATTTTACTGCGAATAGATATTCTTTCTGATATGCTATAATTCATTACCTTACATAAGAATTTACTGCATTTTTCCCAATCAGATTTTTACCATATCCATGACGCTGTTACCACAGATTATCCAGCTGTTAACCGAATCACCTGGCAACATAGTGTACCATTTGGTCACCCTGTTTGCGCTTCAGGCCGTGCTGGGTATCTCATTCAGCCAATGGCGGCGCAACCCACAAGACAAAACGGCCGTTCGCACCACCCTCGCCGCCGCTTTCCTCATTGCCGGGCGGCTCATCATCCTCATCGCCAGCCTGATCATCATCAACAACAACGTCTCTTCGATTGTGATTTTGCCCCCGCTGGAGCAGGCGGTAAATACGATAACGGCCGTTTTCCTTCTCTGGGCCTTCATTCCTTCACCCAAAAATCTACCCCGCCTGGGCCATATCCTGCTGTTGCTGGCCCTGCTCACCCTGGGCATCATGACCATTTCCTTTGCCCAGGCGTGGGCCGCTCAGGTCGCTGAAGCGCCCGTGCCCAGCCAGCTGCCTTACAACGGCACCACCCAGGCCACCTTCTGGGGGGTGCTGCAAATTGTGCTGCTGGCGATCGGCTTCATTCTTACAGTGGTAAACGGCCGTCTCCGCCCAACCCTCCGTCCCATCATTTTAGGCCTGCTGCTGCTGGCCCACCTGGCCCACTTCTGGAACTATCCCGAACTGATCCCGTCCGGTACCGACATCCCTTACTGGATTCGCCTGGGTTACCTGGCGGCGCTGCCACTGTGGGCCACCATGGCCTACCGGGAATCGCTGTCTCCGCTGGTTGCCTTCCAGCTTGCCACCCTGCCCGCCCACCAACAGCTCAATCGCACCCTCAGCATGGCCGCCGCTGTTATCGATTCAGACAGTACCCGTGGGCGACTGCTGGGCGCAATCGAGATGGCCACCCGCCTCAGCGAAGCTGCTTTTGTGGGGATTGGCCTGCTGCCGGATGAGGCGCCAGACACCATTCGGCTCATCAGCAATTTGCCCCAACCCCAAACCAATTCTCCTCGCAGCTGGCAGCTGCATCTGGCCGACTGGGAACCGTTTCAACAGATCATCCGCAGCGGTGAAGGGGTCCATTTGCCGCTGACTGGCTCTCGTGCCCGCCAGGTCTATGGGCTATACGAAACGCTCGGCATCGGCGCATTGGGTGGGCTGCTGCTGGAACCGCTGCGCCATCAGGATGCCGTCATAGGGCTGATTGTGCTGGCATTGCCAGACGGCCGTATCCAATGGCCCCCCTTTCAACAAGCCATCATGCCCGGTTTAGCCAAATTTGTGGCCCAGGCCGTGGCCAACAGCCAGACCCCACCGCCACCGCCGGAAGAAACGGCCATTTTCACCCAACCACTGCCAGTTGAACCAGACCCTGCTATCAGCGGTCGCCTCATCGCTCTGGAAGAAGAGCGGGAAAGGCTGGTACAAAACCTGGAAACCGCCAATAACCGGCTGCTGCAAGCCGAAACCCGCGCCGCCACCGCCACCAAACGCGCCCAGGATTTGGCCGCCACCCTGGAAGAAATTGAAACCTTGAACCGGGATGAGAAAATCAGCGCCCTGGAAGAAGAAATAGCTACCCTGCGCGAATCGCTCATCGAGGCAGAAGAAGCAATGGCGCTGGCCTCCGCTGGCGAAGGCGGGCTGAGCACCGAATGGGTCATGCTCACCATTACCCGCTACTCTGGTCAGCTGGAAGAAGCCCAGGCACGCATTGCCCGCCTGGAAATAGAGCTGGCCAAGCGAGATCGCGGCACATCCGAAGAGATGCTGGTTTCGCTCATTCAGGAGCTGCGTACCCCCATGACCTCCATTGGCGGCTTTACCGATTTGATGCTGGGCGAAACGCTGGGCATTTTGGGCGTCAAGCAGCGCGACTTTTTGCAGCGCATTCAGGCCAATGCAGAGCGAATGGGCAGCCTGCTGGAACAAATTTTGCAGCTAACGGCCGTTGCAGAACCCCAAATCAAACCAGAAGATGAGCTGGTTAACGTCCGTGAGGCGTTGGAAACGGCCGTCAATGGCGTCATAAGCCATTTGCGCGATAAAAATTTGCAGCTCGATCTAGACATCGACCATGATCTACCCGCCCTGCCCGTCAACCACACCGTTTTGCACCAGATTTTCAGCAATTTACTGAGCAACGCCTGTCTGGCTTCCGGGAAAAACGGCCGTGTGGTGGCTACCGTCTACGCCCAAAGCATCCCAGATAACAAATACAAACTTAACGAACTCATTCGCTTCATCCAGATCAACATCAGCGACAGCGGCAGCGGGATTCGGCAAGAAGATTTGCCCCGCGTCTTTAACCCGCACTACGAAGCAGAACGGCCGCTCATCGCCGGACTGGGCGATACAGGTGCGGGGCTCCCCATGGCGCATGAACTCACCAACAGCCAGGGGGGTCGTCTCTGGGTAGAAAGCCAGCCAGACGTTGGCACCACCTTCTCGCTGCTCTTCCCCATACCGGCAGAACAGCCCGCCTCATTAGAGCAGCCCCCAAATGGCGGCAAAAGCAGCAGCGCCGCATGAATCCGGAGACGATCCCTACCGGCGGTTGGCGCACCCACCTGCTCATCACTGGCGGCGTGTTGTTTACGGTGCTGCTCGCCCTGCTGCTGGCCCAACTAGACAGTCTACAGCGGCAAATATTGCCCTCGCCCATCGCCATTGCCATCACCAATTTGAATGCCACGGTGACCAACACCCCCCTGCCCGCCATTCCCCTGGCCACCGGAACGCCCACCGCGCCCGCCAGCCCCACCCGCCCCGGTGATGCGATGGATACGGCCGTATCCATCCTGCCCAGCTGTAATGCCATGCCGCCAGAGTGGGCGCTTACCCCGATCTCTCCGGGCGAAACCTTGCTCAGCCTCTCGCTGCGCTACAACGTTTCTGCCGAAAAAATCCGGCTGGCCAACTGCCTGGAACCGGGCGATCTGGTCAACGTCACCGCACTTTACCTGCCGATGCCAACGGCAGTTGCTGCGCCAACGGCCGTTTGCGGCCCACCAGCAAATTGGGTCTCCTACACCGTGCAGCGCGGCGAAACGATGTTCAGATTGGCCGTGCGACACGGCACAACCATTTCGGCCATCCTAAACGCCAACTGCCTCACCAGCACCAATTTACAAGCCGGGCAGCGCCTCTTCCTGCCACGGTTGCGCAGCGTGGCACCCACCGCCACTGCCAGCAACACGCCAACCAGCACGGTAACAGCCACAGGCACGGCAACAAATACACCCACCGCTACCGACACCGCCACCCCGCCGCCGCTGCCCACCAGTTCCGCCACCGCCAGCAACACCCCCACAGGAACCGTTACCAGCACCCCAACGGCTTCAGCCACAGCCAGCGCCACGCCAACAAGCAGCATCACGCCGATGGCAACTCCCACAGCCACGGAGAGCCCAACCGTTTCACCTATCGCGACCGACACACCTGCCCCGTCGGCGACCCCGTCCCCCACAGTCAGCCCCACGCCTACCAGTTCAGCCACGCCAACCAACACCCCCGTGGCCACCAGCACCCCCACGGCTACAGAAACGGCCGTTCCCACCGACACGCCGGTCCCTTAACCGGCAATTCTCAATCTGGTAATGAGTTGACAGCTCTTACCTCATTTCAGGTGTGCTACGGCAACTTTTGTTAAGCCCAACCTCAGTCCGAGTGCACCGTCGCCTCGGCGCTTCGCGCCTGGCGACGTTAGATAAGAGGGGTTTATTCACTTTTTGGGGGTGGGACACCCCCAAAAAGTGAAAAAACCCCAAAAAAGTTCCCCGCACGGGGTGCGAAGCACTCTCGTGCGGGCTAGAGACTTTAGCGCCACAACGCATCGTGGCGAAAAAATCTGGACTGGAAAGGAAAGCCGTTTTATTTTGACCCAAGCCCACATTAAAAATTGCTGTTCCTTAATGGCCGTTTTTGTACCCCTCCCCCAATTTCGGATACACTTTCAGGCGATAAAAAATAAAGGGTCTTCAGGATTTCGTGGGGTTTCGAGTCATGCGTGAAACACGAGTTACTTCTGGTCACGCATCACGTTTCACGTTTCACGGGCTGTCAATCCCATTAATTCCCAAAGAGCCAAAATAAAGGTGGGTGCGGTGGTCTATGACAAAAAGACAGTTAGGGCTTCTATTTATTGCGCTGGGTGGCCTGGGGATTGTGGGGCTGTTCGGCATCGATTTGATTGGCGCAGGCCAGTTTAGCGGCATTGGGCCAGCACAGCGTCTGGCGCTGCTGGCGGCGGGTGCGGTTCTTTTGGTGGGGCTGACGCTGCTGCCGCTGGGAGACAAACCGGCATGAGCAGTTCGGCAGCTGAACAAACGCAAAACAAAACGACGGGCTGGGAAACGGCCGTAACCACCTTCCCAAAAATCCTCATCGGGCTGGCGCTGCTGGCCTTTGTCGGCTACTTCGTGGTGTACAACATGTACGCCGTCGCCCTCTTCCGCTTTCCCTTCGATTACGACCAGGGGGAAGGGTTCGAGCTGATGGATACGGTGCTGTTCAGCCACGGTGAGTGGCCCTACCGGGACAACGACAGCTATCCGTTTTACTCCTCCAATTACCCGCCACTCTTCCACGTGGCAGCCGTGCCGCTGGTGTGGGCCTTTGGCCCGCAATATTGGACAGGGCGGCTGGTTTCCTATCTGGGGACGTTAATTACGGCCGTTGCCATCGGTTACGCGGTACAAAAAGCGGGCAGGCGAGGGTGGCTTTCAGCGCTAGTGGGGCTGGCCTTTTTGGCCTCCAACTACGTTTACCATGTCGGGCCACTGTTCCGGCAGCATATGTTCATGGTGATGTTCGAGACGGTGGCGGTGGTCTACCTGGCCCGAACCGTGGAGAAGGAGGAGGCAGACGGCCGTTTGCGCAACAAGCGGCTGTTGGGGGTGATGGCGCTGCTGCTGTTCGCTGGTTACACGAAGCAGCTGGCCTACGCCACGGTTGCCGCCGTGTTCATTTTCCTCTTTTTGCGCCAGCCCAGGCGGGCCATCACCTGGGCCATTCCGTTTGCGGCAGTGACGGGGCTTATTTTTCTCTGGATCAACGTGGCGACTGATGGCTACTGGTTCCTCAACACAGTCACGGCCAACATTAACCCGTTTATGCCCGGCCAGGCAGAAGGGTTGTTCCGCCAATGGTTCAGGCTGCATATGGTATTGACGGTAACGGCCGTTCTCTTTGCCATCTACCAGCTCTATTTCGACCGGCTGTCGCTCTACACCATTTGGTTTGTGGTGGCCGTGCTCAACAGCGTCACGGCGGGTAAATGGGGCGCAGGCGAAAGCTACTTCGCCACCGCCATCGCCGCCAGCTGCATCCTCACCGGCCTCGCCTTCAACCAGCTGCTCACCTGGGCCAAAACCAAACCATTAACCATTAACAATTTACAATTAAACATTAACCATTTAGCGATAGCGGCTCTCATCCCCCTCCTTTTCCTCTTCCAGGCCAACCAGATGTTCCACATGCCCACCCACACCCCAACCCTGGCCGCCATCGCCAGCGCCCTGGGCCACCCCACTGAGGTGTGGATTGCGCCGCAAACCTCCTGCTCTGCTCCACGTGAGCCGGAACCGATTCCATACGTCGATTCTGCGGGCGTGTCGCTGCTGGGCCGCCTGCCCACGGCGGCAGACACGGCAGCGGGCATTGAAATTACGGAGCATATTTTACGGGGAGAAACGGCCGCTTTCAGCGAAGATGCCGGGTTCAATTTCCGCGCCGGGCGGGAGATCGTCACCAATCCCACCCAGCTGCTCAACCTGTACAACAACAACCAGGTCGATCTCACCGACATGCTGGCCATGCTCAACGATCAGGCGTTCGACACCATCGTCCTGCGTGCCCAGTTCTACCCCCCACCCGTCCTCGACGCCATCGGCCAAAATTACGAAACCACCGATCTGGTACAGATGAACGGGTTTGTCTACTGCATCATGCGGCCAAGGTAAGAAGTAGACCTATGAGTAACGAGCCTTTAACTGAACTAACGTGCCCTAACTGCACCCACCCCATTGAGCTAAATGCGCGTGGCGGACAAATTGTGTGCCCGGCATGCGGCAGCCAATTTCTGCTGGAAGGGCACGTTTGCCCCACCTGTAACCAGTATCATAAAGAGGAAACTGGCTTTTGCCGGGTTTGTGGCACCGCCATGCTGCGCAGCTGCGAACGGTGTGGCCGATCCAACTGGTCTGGGGCGGAATATTGCCGGGACTGCGGCGCGGCGCTGGACATTTTCCAGCTGCTTCATCTGCACAACAAGCATTCGACGATGAGCCGGCTGGATGAACAGATGCGCGAGGCACAGCAGTTTAAGGAAAAAGAGCGGGCCGATTCTGACAAACGCATGGCGGTGCTTCTGGAAAATGAGCGGGAACGGCTGCGTGCGCTGCACGAGCGGCGTGAAGCGCAAAAGCAGCAGGATCGGCAGTTGATAATTACGGCCGTTATTATCCTCACCATCTTTGTCATCATTGTGGCTGCTTTCGCCGTTTTGTAGGCGGCGGGCTACAATAGGGTACATGTCTCGCCCGTACACCATCGACCTCCCCAGCTTTGCTGGCCCCCTGGATTTATTGCTCCACCTCATCGAGCGACAAGAGCTGGACATCACTGCCATCTCCCTGGTCAAAGTCACCGAACAATACCTCAACCAAATCGAGCAAATGAAGCAGAACCGAATCGAGCAGCTGATCGATTTTGTGGTGGTGGCGGCCCGGCTGGTGCAAATTAAAAGCCGCGCCCTGCTGCCGCAAATGCAGATAATTATTGAAGGGGAGGAAGGAGAAGAAGACCCGGCCGAGGCGCTGATTCGGCAGCTGAAACAGTACAAGCGATTTAAACAGGCAGCCGCCTGGCTGCAAAATCGTGAGGAGCAAGGGCTGCGCACCTATTTGCGGGTAGCGCCGCCGCCCAGGCTGGAAGGTCGGCTGGATATGAGTGGGGTGACGGTGGATTTGTTGTTAACGGCCGTTCGTGAAGCATTGTCCCGTATTGAAGAGCAACATGACAGTGTCGCCATCATCCAGCCGCGCCGCATCACCATTGAAGGCCAGATTAATCGACTGCGCCAGCGGGTCAAAACCGGCATCCCGTTTGGTTTCACCGATTTACTTTCCGCTAAAACCAGTCGGTTAGAAATCTCGATCACCCTGCTAGCAGTGCTGGAACTCATCAAGCGGCAGGAAATTTTGGCCAGCCAAACAGATCTTTTCGGACCAATTGAACTAAAAGCCAATTCAGAAAAGCAACCTGAAGCTGAACAAGCCTGAGTGGTGCGAGGCACTGGCCAACCGGTTCCAACCAATTGAAACTCCTGCGGCCAGTGCCTTGCACCTGAATAATTAGTTTTGTCAATCAATCGGGGTTGGAGATACTTGGGCCAGCGGGAGAAGCTGCCACCAGTACAGCAAAAACAGGCAAGTCAATGCGCCACACATATCGATGAAGACGTCAGCCAGGGTGCCATTGCGACCTGGGATGAAGGTTTGATGATATTCATCGCTGAGGGAAAATAGAAATACGATGATGAAGGCGGTGAGATACGGCCGTTTCCCACCCAACACCGCCCGTAAAGCCAAAAACGCCAAACCAGCATATGCCAAAAAGTGTCCCGCCTTCTTGAAGCCAAGATCCCACGAACCAAAGTTTGGTAAATCAACCGATGGCTGGTGAGAAACAAAAAAAACGGCACTCATCGCCAGCAGAAGCGGCAGCCACCGCCCTGCCCAAAACGAACGTTTCGCAAAAAGCCATCCCGCCACAACAGACTTTCCCTTTACCACCACATCCGTTCTTTACCCAGCTGGTATGCTGCACGAAAAACAAACAGGGCAATTGCTACCGGAATTAAAAAGCGGATGGCCACCAACCCGCCAAAATAGACAATTACCAGCAAAACCAGGATACCAACCACAACAGCCAACCGCATTTGGGTCGGACTAACAGGCGGATGCTCTTCACTTTTTACACGTACTCGTTGGGCTCGTCGGCAGGAGTTCATATTGCCAATGCGCAGCACATCCCCGTTGAGCTGCCATTGGCAGCCACACACCTGGCACTGGTAACAGACCCGCGCAGGTTGGCCTGTTTCCTGATCGGTTCGTTCAAAAATCTGCCCCCCGCAATGATCGCAATCGTAACCGCTGTCATTCCAGGTGGTTTTAGTTTCAATCATACGCTTCACTCACGCTACATTACATTTTGTCATGCTGCTAATGGTAATGGATAGTAGCAAATACGCAAAGCGAGTTTGGCTTATCAAAAAAGCCATAGAGAAAACAGAAGATTTGAAACCAATCTCAAAACCTTCTGTTTTCTCTGTGGCTAATATTCGGATAGATACCGAGTTTCAGAAACGTTTATTCTGGCTTGATCCGTTCGCACGTTTCCAACAACAGGTTGTAGCTGCTGTTGTAGCTAACGTAGACAAACCCACCACACGATTCGCAAGAAGTCTGGTACTCCATCACGGAGCCGGTCACTTGTTCCCACGGCTCCAGCAAATGGCCATGAATGGAGGCCCACGCTTCCGCTTCGCACATCTGGCGTTCTAGCGAATCGGCTTGATCTTTCTGGGCTGCTTCATCATGTTCGGTGGCGGCTTCTACCAGGGCGCGTACGGCCGTTCCTTGCACCAAATTATCCGGCACGCCCTCGGGCAGCCCCTCGACCTTGTGCAGCAGGTGCTGCAACACCAGCCCCATATCTTTGCGGGTCGCTTCGTCATAGCGCGGCACCAGCGACCCCTCTTCCAGCAAGCCGATGAGGTAACGAACGGCCGTTTTCAAATGCTTCAGTTCAGTTTCTGCGGGATTTGTCATGCGACTGCCTTTTAAAGTTAAGTTTAAAGTAAGCGTTCAGACTTTTGAAGTTTTTCTGCCGAGAAGGTCAGAGATTTAGATGCTAAAACTTCAAAGGTCTATTGAGAGAGTGAATGATTACAGTTTGAACAGGTTTATTTTGACACGAGACAGCAATTTCTACCAGAGGAAGTTTGTACCGTTATTCACAGATTGTTAAATTGCGAGCGCAGCATGTCACGTTCGGCCGATTTACGGGCAATTTTTCGCTCCAGCTCGGTGGCCATTTCTACCAGCAGGTTGCGCCCTTCACGCTGGGCCAGCTTCACTTGCAGCGCTAAATCCACCATGGACCGATTGGGCAGGTTTTGCAGCTCATTATCGATAAAGCGCAAACGGCGGTGGCAGCGCTCAATCTCTTCCTGAAGCGCCTGGGCCATCTCCTGGTTGGCTGGCTGGGCTGCTTGCAGGCGGCTTTGGTGGCTTTCCAGCTCTTCGGCCAGAGCCATCAACTCTACCATGCTTTGCGCTTTGTAAGCGTCGTTGATGGTCGCCATTTTATCGGTGCGATATTGGCGGTCGGCTTCGTCCATGGCCAAATCGGGGTGAAATTGGCGGGCCAGCTGGCGGTACATTTTTTTCAGCTGGGCCTGGGTGGCGGCGGGCGCGGGTTGGGTTCTGGGAACGGCCGTTTCCGGATGATGCGTCCAGGTCTGCCGAAACTGCTCCTCCACCGGATCAAAGCTAGGGCCCTGATCGGCAAACGATTGCTCATGCCGCATCAGCTTGATGCGCGTCAGGTAGCTGTTCACCTCCGATTCCAAAACAGCCAGCTGATCCAGCAGCTGCCCCACGTGCGCCTCAAAGCGAAACTCAAACGCCTGCACATCTTCCAGCTGGCTGTTCAGCTCGGCTTCAGCCGCTGCCAATTCAGCCCGCAGCTGATCCAGCTCAAGACGCAGCCGCTTCACTTTTTCTGGGGTCGACTCGGGGATAGGTGCCATACTTCAAGTTTACCGCAAAACGGGCGAGTGAACAGTTCCTAACTTTTTGTCCCAGGTCAAAAATTCTCAAGTACAATGGGGTCATGGTACGCAGACGGATTATTTGGCTGGGATTGTTGGGCTTGCTGCTGCTGGGCGGCATAGGCGGCTATTTGCTCTACCCGCGCCTTATTTTAACTGCCCATGAACAGTTCCCCAATGCGGTGCCAGATGCGCTGCTCTATTTAGTCGCCACCCCGCTGCCCACCGCCCTGCCCGGACCAACGGTTGTGGCGGATAGTGAGCAGTTATCGGTAATCAGTAATCAGTTATCAGTTATCGGTGAACAGTTGGCGGATCTACAGCCAACCACCACGCCTGCGCCCGCAGCGACTTTGCAACCAACATTCACTCCTGCCGCAAGCTCAGGGCAGGTTCTCCAATCTCCCACCCCCGCACCGACCCAAACAGCGACACCCCTGCCCCCCACGGCCGTTCCGCTGCCAACGGCCGTTCGCCTGCAAAACATCTCTGTCATTCCGCAAAAGTTCAACAACTGCGGGCCAGCCAACCTGACAATTGCGTTGGGCTACTACGGCTATGAGGTGGACCAGCTAGACGTGGGGGCCGTGCTGAAACCCAACTATGACGACCGCAACGTCAGCCCGTGGGAGTTGGTGGATTATGCCAACGCGGAAACGCCGCTGGCGGCTCGCTATTTTGTCGGGGGCAATCTGGCGCTGCTGCGGCAGCTGTTGGCCGCAGGCTACCCGGTGATCATCGAAAAGGGGCTGTACCCTAACGCCTGGGAAGGCTGGATGGGGCATTATCTCACGGTAGTGGGGTACGATGACGCCGCACAGGAGTTCATAAGCCTGGACACGTTTTTGGGGCCGTGGGACAGCAGCGGCAGGCGAGACAGTTACGAAACAGTGGATGAGTTCTGGCAGCAGTTTAACCATACCTTCATTTTGCTCTATCCACCGGAAGCGGAAGCCGACGTTTTGGCGATGTTACCACCCGGCATGGCCGATCCGGTGACGATGTGGCAGCAAACGGCCGTTACCAACCAGCAGCTCACCACCAACCAGCCAGACAACCCCTACGTCTGGTTCAATCTGGGCAGCAGCCTCACCCACCTGGCTCGCCTCACCGACAACCCGGCGCTGTACGCCAGCGCCGCCGCTGCCTTCGACCAGGCGCGCACCATTGGCCTGCCCTGGCGCATGTTGTGGTACCAGTTTGAACCGTATGAGGCGTATTTGGGGAACGGCCGACTTGAAGACGTCTTCATCCTTTCCGACGCCATCCTCTCCAGCACCGGCGGCCAAACCGTGGAGGAAACGTACCTGTACCGCAGCCGGGCCTACGCAGCGCTGGGTGATGAAACGGCCGCCGCCGCCGCCCTGGCCACGGCCATTCAACTGAATCCGAATTTGGAAACGGCCGTCAATCAGGAGTAAAAAGGTCCTGATTCTAACGGATTTTGTTGCTACTGAACTTAGCATTGTTTTGAAGCAGTATTTGTGTGATTTTCAAGCGGAATTCGGCCTGCTTTGACAAAAAACTCGCTAGTTGCGGTTAGATAAGTTTTGTCAGTCAATCAGCCCTGCGCCGATTCCACAGCAGCAGCGCCAACCCGCCAATCCCCGCCACCGCCATCGCCGCCGCGCCACCTTTGTTTTTGCGGCGGGATTTTACCCCCTTGGCCTGCACCGGAATTTTGGCCAGCTGCGCTCCCGTTTCCGCCTGGAGCTGGGCAAAGCGCACCGGATTGTTCTTCAATTCGGCGGCCAATCTGCGTTTTTCGGCGAACTGCTCGTCGGTGACAACTTCCTCAAAGGAGCGCAGGTCGGCAATCTGGAACTGGTGCTTTTTGAAGAGGCGGTAAATTTCCTTGACGCGCTCGACGGAGATGTTGCGGCCCAGGGTGTAATCCTCGAAACGGCCGTCCATGGCCAAAAGCGCCGTCTCTGCCAGGCAAGCATACGCCGTCTTGGGCGGCAGGCCAATGTTGTAGCCAAAATCAATGTCGCCAGGAATCAATACCTCGCCACTTTCGATGACTAGCACGTCGGGGCGCAGGGCGGCTTCGGCCGGGCTGATGTCTGGCGGGCGGGCCACATCGCAAATGACCGCGCCGGGCTTGCATTTGGTGATGTCCACAATGCGCTGGCCAAAGGCGGAAGTGGCAGTAACGATGAGATCGCACTCGCCAATCAGCTCGTCGGGGCGGGTGGCGATAGCGACCTTCGCACCTGGCGTTTCTTCCTGAATGGTGCGCTTGAGGTCAATCAATCGCTCTGGCTCAATGGAGACCAGGACCACGTCGTAAATGGCCTGGGCCAGCAGGCGAGAGCAAACGGAGCCAATCGAGCCGGTTGCCCCAATGATCATCACCTTGCCCTGGGTCAAATCCGTCGCGCCCATGTTGATGACCGCCTGCTTGGCCGCTTCCAACGTGGCTGCCACGGTGAGGCTGTTGCCGCTGGTAATGGCAATGTCCGCCTCGTGGGCTACGGTGATGCCCGCATCCCCCACGACGCTGGTGAACGCCCCCAACCCCATGATGCGCGCCCCCTTGCGCTCGGCCATTTGGGCGGCCTGATGCAGGCGGCTGTAGGTGAAACGTTCGCCATGCCGCATCATCTGGCGCGGCGTGGCCCCCAGGCTAAACAGATGTCCCTCGATGCGCTGCCCGGTGGTGGGTGACTGCCCGCCGGTGATGCGCGAGATAGTAAGCGGCGGCAGGTAGGCAGCTACTGCTTCCACCAGACTGTCCGGCAAATATTTGGTCCAGCGGAAGGCGCGGTGGCTGTGGATGAAGCCCACGCTCAGGGGATGGATGACAAAAGCAAAGCGGTTGATGTCTGCATTTTCCGGCTGGAGGATGCGAATGGCGGGCGTCCACTCCAGATCGGCCATCATGTCCAGGTAGATATCTTCGTTGAGCGGGGCGTCCACGTTGGGGCGTAGGGCGGTGAGGACGGCCTCCACGGTGGCGGCAGACCATCGGCCTAACTCCGCCGCCCCATCCAGCGCGGGCATGAGGGTGACCACGATATCGACGCCACGGGCCTGCAAATCGGCCAGATCGGCTTCGCTGGCGCTTTCCACCACCACGGTTTTACGCTTGAGCGTTTCGGGGGCAAATTGGCGAATCGTGCCGATGTCCCCGGCGATGATGTCGGCCCAGTCGAAGGGGGCCTGGTTAGGGGTGGCGGAACGGCCGTTTCCTTGCGGATACAATTCCTGATAACCCACCTCTTTCAGCCGATCCAGCGTAAACGGGGCGGCCTGGTTGCGCGTCTGGCGCAGGCCAATGCCGGGCACTTTGAG
Source organism: Promineifilaceae bacterium (SeqCode) (assembly GCA_041748655.1). GTDB lineage: Bacteria > Chloroflexota > Anaerolineae > Promineifilales > Promineifilaceae > Leptofilum. The sequence goes on from JBGTCV010000129.1 coordinate 19,071, forward strand.
CAGGTTGAAGTAGATGAACGGGTCGGCGTAGCGAATGGCGCAGCCGTGCTGCTCCAAGGCGCGGGCCATGCCGTTGTGGTTGAGGCCGGGCGTCATGAGCACCTGCTTGCGGCTGAAGATCCCGGGCTGGGCGCGGTCAGCCAGGATCATGCCCCACCGTTCCAAACCGGCGCGAATAATACGGCCGTCTGCCAGCGGAGTTTGGTGGGAAACGGCCGTCAACATCGCCCCCTGTGCGTGGTCACGTCGCGCCGGGCCTAATTCCAACTGGGTGGGCATGCCGTGCAGGGCAATCGCATCAACCTGGCCATCGTATTGGGCAATCAGGTCACGCGCCTTATTAAGATCGTTGGCGCAGTTCAGGTGGTGAATCTGGAGCGGCTGCCCCATAAAAGTAACGGTTTCTGTTTCTTCCAGGCGGTTCAGGTGCAGGACAACAATTTGCTTCATACATTCCTCTTGAAAAATGGGATATAAGCTCACGAAAGTGACAGTCACCTTTGCCGGTAACTGTCACTTCAACAGCATATAGAATGTGAACCCATTTTCGTTAGGAGGAACAGCACTGAAGCAGCGTGAACTCTGTCACTTTTCATGGCTACGGCCGTAAAATAATCGGGGCAAAGGTCTGGTTGCCGTTCACAATCGTCACCACCGGCTGGCCTGCAGCCCGGTAGCCGCCTTCGGCGCTCACGCCGTACAGCTCATTGCGCAAGACGGCCGTTTCCCCCACCAGCATCGTCGGCAGCACTACCAACCCCACGGAAACCTCTCCACCGGGGGCCAACGGCAGCAAATTCCAGGTCACCATCCCGTCAAACTCAAGTCCGCTGTCAGTGGCGCTGAGCAGGCTGGTGCCCACCGGCAGCGTGTCGGTGATGGTGAGATTGTTGGCGGGCAGAGTGCCATCGTTACGCACGGTGAGCGTGTAGCTGACTGGTTCACCCGTCTGCACGTGGGCTGGTGCCGCTTTGAAAATGCTTAACTCAGGAGAAATGATGAGCGTGGTAACGGCCGTATCCCCCATCACCTTTACTCCGCCAACCGCCTGCGCCCCATAATCAAAGTTGGTAACGGTTTGAACGGCCGTCACTGCAAATTCAACCGTCACGCTGCCCCCCGCCGCCAGCTCGCCGACGTTCCAAACAACAACACCGTTTTGCAAACTCCCACCGGGGCTTGCCAAATAAGCAGCCCCCACCGGCAGCGTATCGGTAATGATCAGGCCATTGGCTGGACTGCTGCCCATGTTGGTCACGGTAATCTGGTATTCAATCGGAGCGCCCGCGCCGCTTTCGGTTGGGCCTGTTTTTTGGATGGCCAGGCTCGGTGGCGATGGCACGCTGTTTTCCACCACCCGGAAAATTTTGCCGCCAAACAGCTCCGCCAGATACAGTTCGCCAGCCACATCTTCGCCAAAGGTGGTGGGGAAAACGGTGAGAGCCCCATAATCATGCGCTTCCCAACCGCTGCCGCTGGGATGCAAATTCCAGATAAAGCCGCTGCAAAAATCTGCCAGCAAATAATGTCCCTGCATCGCCGGGTACTGCTGCCCCCGGTAAACGTACCCCCCCGTCACCGAGCAATGGTTGGTTGGATCGCCATGCGCATAGGTAAAAACAGGAAAGGTGTACGTCACGCTCTGGCAGGCGGGTGCATAATGCATTGCATTCCCCTCGTGGCAGGGCCAGCCGTAATTGTGCCCCCCGCTGCTGCTGGCGGATTGGTAATTGATCTCTTCCCAGCTGTTTTCGCCCACGTCGGCGATGTAAAGATCACCCGTGCTGCGATCAAAGCTGATGCGCCACGGATTGCGCAGCCCCAGCGCCCATATTTCGTCACAATCACCGCCAGGGCCGTTGCGAAATGGGTTATCGGCAGGAATCGTGTAATGGCCCGTGCCGCAGTCTGGCAGGTGAGCCGTCCCCTGCGAAACGTCCAGGCGCAAGATTTTACCCAGCAGGCTGGTGCGGTCCTGTGGCGCAGTGGGTGGAACGCCCCCGTCTGACAAGCCACCGTCCCCAATGGCCACGTACAGATAGCCATCGGCCCCAAAAGCGAGGGCGCCACCGTTGTGGCCATCTTTGGGCTGAACGGCCGTTAACAAAATCACCCCGCTGCTGGCATCCGCCACGTTGGCATTGCCGCTCACCTGGTAGCGAGCCAGCACGTTATTTCTGTCGCTCAGGCGGGTGTAATAGATGTAGAAGGTGCCGTTGTTAGCGTAATCTGGATCGAAGGCGAGGCCAAGCAGCCCGTTTTCGCCAAACAGGCTGACGCTGCTGCTGATGTCCAGAAAAGGAGTGCTCAGTATGGTGGCAGCGGCGGTAACAATGCGGATTTGCCCCCCCTGCTGGGTCACAAACAAACGGCCGTCTCCCGGAACCCCGGTGTTGGCTATACTGGTTGGCAGGGAAAGCCCCTCGCTAAACAGCGCCAGCGACAGGTCCAGTTGGGCAGCCGGAGCAGCCATCACATCGGCCGACGAGAACGCCAGGCGGCTGCCAAGCAGGCTCCACCCAGCTACAAAAAACAGAAAGGGTATAAAAAGATAGAGGGATGACCGGAAACGGCCGTTGACGATGGTACCAGACATGCCAGACTCCTTTTACACAAACAACTCATCAGGCAGACACAATGAACTCAACCGAATGGATACTGGATCGCCGCTCACAGCTGGCAAACATTTTGATTCGACCAGGACATCGTAACAGTTGCCAACCCCAACAACCATAAATGCGGCGATAAAAATCAGGCGTTCAGTAGTTGGTTGGCAAATCTTTCGGGCTTTCAGGCAATTTTCTTGACAAACGGCCGTTCCCCATGTTATTATCCCACTAACCGACCAACCGGTCGGTCTTGGAGCGAGTATTATGACTGAACATGAAAGCAAAGCCCACATTTTAGCCACCGCCCTGGCCCTTTTTGCCGAGAAGGGGTTTGCCAAAGCCAGCATGAACGACATTGTGCGGGCCAGCGGCCTGAGCAAGGGGGGCGTCTACTGGCATTTTAAAAGCAAAGATGAGCTGGTCACGGCCATTTTTGACCAATTTTTTGTGGAGCAGCTGGCGCTGCTGGATGGCGTGTTGGCGGGGGAAGGAACGGCCGCAGCCAAACTCAAGCAGCTGGCCACTTTCACGGGCGATGGCGTGGCCGAACTGGCCGGCCAGTTCCCCTCCCCCCTGGAATTTTACGCCCTGGCCGCCCGAGATGATTCCTTAAAGGCTCATTTGCAAGGCCACTTCCACAATTATCGGGAAAAAATTAGAGCACTGGTAGCCCAGGGCATAAGCGACGGGGAGTTGCTGAACGAAAACAGTACCGATGTGGCCAAAACCATCATGGCTTTGTTTGAAGGGCTGCTGCTGCTGTGGGCCATCTCGCCAGAAAGTATTGATTTGAGTACGCAGGTGGAAACGGCCGTTCAGCTGCTGCTGCAAGGTCTACAAAACGGCTGAACCCGGGAGCTAAACTCATGCCTAAAAAAACTTTGTTATTTGCCCCCGTTGCCTTTAATCTGGCCGAAACCACGCGCATGCTCGAAATTGCCAAAGGAATTAGGAACCACGCAAGGGCCAATCAAATTTTCAACATCCAATTTATTTCTGATGGCGGCCAATTCGAGCATCTCATCGAAGAAGCCGGGTTTCCCCTTAAAAAAATGCTGCCCCAATTAACTGAAGAAAAAATAGAGTTCATCAGCAAAGTAGACAAAGGAGAACAATTTGCTCCCGCGTTTTCAACAGCAGAACTTATCGAGAGAATTGAATATGAAGTCGCCTACCTGAAAACGTTAAAGCCAACGGCTGTCATCACCGGCTCATACGTTTCTATCCCGGTTTCTTGCCAGATAGAGCAGGTGCCTTTGGTCTGGGTTATTCAATCGACCTGGCTGCCACAATTTTTTACCAACGGCGCAGGTATAACAGACCAGATCAAATTAAAGCCACTCAAAAAAGTGGCAGACGCGCTGGTTTACGTGTTCATTAATTTTTGGGTACGGTACGGATTTTTATATACGCTCAACAAAGCCGCCAAACATTTTGGCGTCCAAAAGTATCGATCCATTTTTGATTATTGGCGCGGCAATGTAACGATGGTGGCTGAACCGGCTGAATATACGGGAATAGAATTGCCGCCGAATTATTATTACACCGGTCCACTCATCGCTCGTGAGGCGTTTCCCATCCCCGAGGAAATAAAACAGATACCCCGAGACCAACCACTCATTTATTTTGCCATGGGCAGTTCCGGCACGCCCGAAATTGTGGCCAAAATTACCGAAAGCTTTGCCGGGAAGCCGTACCGTGTGATTGCCCCCGTTAAATCACACCTGGACAAAGTCCCCCACGTGCAAATACCAGCAAATGTACTGGTAACAGATTGGCTCCCCGCCCATCAAGTCAATAAATTGGCCGATCTTTCCGTTATTCATGGTGGCATCGGCACGGTCATGACGGCCGCTTACGCCGGGAAACCGGTGGTAGGCATAGGTATGCAGCCAGAACAGGATGCCAATATTGCCGGATTGGTTCGCAAAGGGTTTGCCATTCGGGTACCAAAATCTAGAGACCCTTCGGCCAAAGTCCAAAAAGCCATTCAGCAATTGCTCAACGATCCCCAGGCCAGGCAGAAGGCAGCAGCATTTGCCAAGGTTATGGCAAAATGGGATGGTCCGCGCCTGGCGGCCGATTTGCTTGTAGAAAAATTTGGAAGTGTGTCAAAATGAAAACCCAGGACGTGACGATTATTTTGCAACGGCCGTTCCTACTCAAATGGCTACCTAAACTGTTCCCCAAATCGCTCTTTCATTGGCTCAATGCCCGGCTCACACGCTTTGGCGCACGCAACTTGAATCGCCGATTTTTAGCGGACGGGTACGACAAAGCACATCATCGCATTTTGCAGACGCTCCACATTTATTATTGATTAGCGATTCCCATTCATTTTGGGGCTGGTAAAAGCAAAACCATCTTCATTTGTTTTAGAAGAAGCTACCAAACGTTTCAGCACAGGGTTGTGTGGGTCTGTGACAAACTCCCAAAACGCCGTCTGCGCTGTCGTGCCCAAATGGTTCACATCTCGCCCGATGAAGATTTCCTGCTCAATCTCCAGCCCACGCACCTTCACCGTGGCCACTTTACCTTCAACCAAACGGGAAATAATAATTTGCGAGACAAAACCTACCCCAATGCCCTCCTGCACAGCTAAAGCAATCGCTTCAGAATTGCCCAGCGTCAGAATAGTTTTTAGCTGTTCAATACCAATACCGTGCTGACGCAGCTTTTCCCCCGCCACATAGCGCGTGCCAGATCCTTCTTCCCGCCAGATAAAATTCACATCCAGCAGTTCCTCTATCTCCACACACTCCCGCCTGGCCCAGGGATGGTTTAGCGGCACAATCAGGCTCACCCGGTCAGTAATAAAGCGAGAAAATTCCAGATTATTATTCAACTCTTGCGCACTAGCCAACGCTACATTGACTTCACCATCACACAACATTTGCATGGCAACCTTGCGGGAAGTTACAAAACAGCACGCTTCAACCTTGGGATACTGCTGCATAAAGTTTGCCAGGAGCAAAGGCAGCACATATTTGCCTACCGTGGTACTGCACCCGACTGTGAGACGGCCGTATACATCCCCATTCAACGATTCCATCTTGTTATCAATATTTTGGGAAATACTAACCATCTCCTGCGCCATTGGCAGCAGCACCTCCCCAGCATCCGTTAAGCGCAAATGACGCCCAGACCGCACAAAAAGCTGTGCGTCAAAATGTTGTTCCAGCGCCTGAATATGCTGGCTCACGCTCGGCTGCGTCATATGCAGTTGTCGTGCGGCGGCCGTAAAGTTCAACGTCCGTGCTGCGATTAAGAAAACGTTTAATTGATGAGCATCTAACATGGTACCCTCCCGGTAGCAGTCACATGAAGCAAAAACAGAACACCATTTCGTGCATTATTTCACAATCAGTGTGCCCGATCCAAATAACAAACAATAGTGACAAATGTCATAAGCAAATACTATAAATTGCACTCTCCTCTATCAACCTGATGCTATTCTAAAAATGAAAGACAAAAGCCCCCTGTCGGCACAGGAGGCTTTTGCCAACTCATTTAGACCCTCTTCGCTAAACGTATCTGGAGGTTAACGTTAAGGTACGGCATACTCTACAACCGGATAACCGGCATCTACCCAGCTGCCCAACCCACCGCGCAGGCTGAGTACATCGGTGTAGCCATAAGACCACAAGATGCTCATGCCAATAGTGGAACGATGGCTCGTGCCACAGTAAACCGCAATGGGCGCATCCAAATCAGCAGGCCATTGGTCTTTCATAGCCACAAATGTTTCCAATGGTACATGAATCCAGTTTTCGGCTTCGATAACGCCATTGGCTTCCAACTCTGCCGCAGTACGCACGTCAATCAAAATTAGGTCCGGGTTTTCCAGCAGCGCCAGATTCAGATTATCGGGCGTAAGCATACCAAACCCATCTGGCACGTTTTGCAGCATGGTTTGCATAGCGGCCGCAGCAGCCGGATCGGGCTCAGCGGCATTCAGCTCCATCGGTTCAAGCGACAGCCCTTCAACGACCGGGTAGCCAGCAGCAACCCAACCACCAAAGCTGCCGCCAGTGAGGCCACGCACGTTTTCCCAGCCCATCGCTTCCAAAGCGACCATGGCAATGGTACAGCGCCAGCCGCTGCCGCAGTAGCTCACAATGGGGGTATCGAAGCTGGGCAGGTATTGCAGGTTATCGGCCAGTTCGCGCAGCGGAATGGTGACGGTGCCTTCAATATGGCCATTGGCTTCTACTTCTGAATATTCGCGAACATCCAGCAAGAAGGGCGGCGGGTCTTCAAACAGCAGTAAATTCAGATCATCCAGGCTAATGGTGTTATACCGTTCCATCCCTTCCAGGAAATTCGTGAAGGCAGCATCCATGTCGAAGCTGGGTTCCGGCACACCTACGGATGGGTGGCCAGCGGAAGCCCAGCTGCCAAAGCCGCTGCGCATGCTGTGGACATCGGTATAGCCGTAGGACCACAGGATGCTCATGGCAATGGTGGAGCGATGGCCCGTGCCACAGTACACGACGATGGGCGCATCGAGATCGGCTGGCCAGTCGGCAGACAGTTCAATGAACTGCTCCAGCGGCACATACAGCAAATTGTCGTGATCGATGTAACCATTTTCTTCAACTTCTGGAGCGGTGCGCACGTCAATCAGGATCAGGTCCGGGTTTTCTACCAGTTCAATGCTCAAATCATCGGCCGTGATCATCCCGAAGCCGTCTGGCACGTTGTGCAGCATTTCTTGCATGGCAGTTACCAGAGCCGGGTCCGGTTCAGCGGCGTTCAGGGCTACCAGTTCTGGGATATCCCCTTCGGCGATGGGGTAGCCAGCTTCAACCCAGCCGGCAAAGCTGCCGCCGATAAGGCCGCTCACGTTTTCCCAACCCATTGCTTCCAGGGCAACCAGGACGATGGTGCAGCGCCAGCCGCTGCCACAGTAGCTCACGATGGGGGTGTCGAAGCTGGGAAGATATTGCAAGTTATCGGCCACTTCACGCATGGGGATGTGGACAGCGCCTTCGATCCAGCCCTTTTCTTCCAGTTCACTGGCTTCGCGAACGTCCAGCAAGAAAGGTGGGTTTTCTACCATCATTTCGCTCAGGGCGTCGATGCTCATGGTGTTGTAGCGCACCATGCCGCTGAGGAAGGTGGTGAACGCGGCATCGAGGTCGGCTTCGGCCATGACTTCTTCAACAACCTCAACTTCGGCGGGCTCTTCGACAACGGCCGTTTCCTCTTCCACCACTTCCGGCGCAGTAACAGCCGGTGTATCAGGCGCAGCAGTAGGGGTATCGGTAGCGGTATCGCCACCACAAGCCGCCAGCATCAGGCCTAAAATCAGTAAAAACAAAACGTAATATTTATAACTCTTCATTTCTAAATCCTCACAGAATATCTGGGGAGAACAGCTTAAACGCAGCCCTCCCTTAAGTTTAAATTAGGGCGATTGCTCCGTGGGAGTAATCGCCGTGGTTGTCGTGATGTTGACAGTAGACGTCATTTCCGAAAGCGGCAGCGGAATTCTGTCTACAATCACCGGCAAATTCGCCTCCAACTCTTCCGGGTACACCTTGTCCACCGTCAGGAACAGATCTGCATTGCCGTGGCAGGCATCACAAGAAGCTGTTTGCGGCGTATTGCGCTGAATGTTGTGCGGCGTGGTGTACGCCCAGGTCGGCAGCGCACTGTAGTTTGGCAACAAATTGTCCCCATAAAAGGCGTAGCTATCCTCCGCAATCGGAATATGACGCAGGGTCACATATTTATATGGCCGGTCGTAACTTTGCAGTGGATTTTTGCCAATGATAAAGGTGAAATAATGGTCGTCTGTAGCATAAAACGGATTGCCCGTTGTCTCACTTATCGCCACATGGCAGCCATCACAGCTGGTGTATGCTACCGAGTGACACACCTGGCAGGAAAGATCGCCGCCGTGTTCCTGGTGCATCTCAATATCATCCTGGCCAATCGCCACTGTGATATGACACGTTTCACAGCGAGGCGACTGCACACCATCGTAACGATGATCGGGTGGCGCTACTTGCTGCGCTTCCGGGCCAGTGTGGCAGGATTGGCAATCATCCGGTGCGCCGTGCATCTGGTGCCCGGAATGGCAATCCACACAAGACATGCGCCCCTTGCTAAAGTGGACATCAGGGCGAAACTCTTCATGCTTGCCCAGATATTCATTGCCAACCCGGCTGCCGTGGCAGGCCGTACAGTTGCGCGTCATTGACGGCGTTCTGTTAAACAGATGGCCGCTAATGAGACCACCACCAACCAGGTTGGGCTGGCTCACGTGGCATTCGCCACAGGTCGCATGGCAGCTGCTGCAATGGTTGCCAAACATCGTTTCAATCACTTCATGATCTTCTGGGGCAGTGCGGGCATCCAGCACCTTCCAATACCCCGCCAGGTTGCTGTGCAGGCTGTTGTCGTGAGTGGCCACCACATCAGGATGGCATTCGCCACATGATTCAACCGGGTTTTGGCTGGGGTTTTCAATCAGCCCCACATGCGCCTCAAATTTATCAGGCGTATTTTGCCCGGCATGACAATCGGCACATGCTATATGGCCATGCACCTCTTGGGGGAACAGCGCCCCGTCTACCAATACCTTCTCCCATGGCTCCAACGGAGCCACCTCTCCACCTCAGCCTTCCCCTTCGTTTTCGCTAATCACTTCTTGTTCGGGATCGGCCGTTTGGATGAGCAGTTCTTTGTTGGTATGGCAGTCCAGGCAGTTATCGATGGGAACTGGCTCTGCGGTGGGGTCAGTGATGGGCTCTTCTGTGGGGGAAACGGCCGTTGCCGTTTCCAGCAGCACAGGTTCTACATTGGCTACCACTTCTGGCGGGTTAGAATCGGCCGTTTGGCAACCAGTTACCGCCACCACCCCCACCAACAAAAGCAGGCTCACCAATAAACCTATCATTTTGAGTGGAAATCTCGCCTGTTTCAAGATGCGCTCCTTCAAACTTCAGTCGTTAATCAATCAAAATTCACACGCCAAAAGCACTGTTCATTTCACCACTTTAACGCTCAATTGGTGAAATTTTTCACTAACAGTATAGCTAATCTAAAAGCTAAATCAATCCATTTACAAGGTTTTACTTATTGGTTTTGCTTCTCGATATCCATAGCCAAAAACAATCAATGAGAAACTCTATCCTATTGAGATTGCTATTTTTTATTGTTAGAATGCATATATTGTTAATATTTTCACAAACGAAAGTTTGAGAACCTGAGGCGACTATGAAACAATTTTTGAAAGGCAAACAATGGAACTGGCCCCTTCTGGCAGGGTCTCTCGTTGGAATGCTTGTTATGCTTTTTACAGTGCAGCTGGCTCTGGCCCAAGATGCCGATGCACCCGATCTCACCAACACACCAGCAAAGGAGTGCCAGGAGTGTCACCTGGATGTAGCCAGCCACTGGGAAACCAGCGCCCATGCTCACGCCTATGATGATCCCGTTTTCCAGGCCCAATGGCTCGGGTTAGGGGAGCCTGCGGAATGTCTGGCCTGCCACACCACCAACTTCCAGCCAGCCACGGGCAACTTTGACCAGGAAGGGGTTGCCTGTGAGGCGTGTCATGGCCCTACAACGGCCGAACATCCCCCTGCCCCGGTACCCATTCTGGCAGACACAGAATATTGCGGCACCTGCCACACCACCACATTAGGGGAGTGGCATCAATCTAACCACGCCAGGCAGCAGATTGGCTGCATGGATTGCCATGATCCACACAGCCAGCAGCCGCTTTTTGCGGAGCCGGATGATCTGTGCATCAACTGCCACAAAGAGAGCATGGGAGAATACCTGGAGGATATGCACATTCAGGAAGGCATTGGCTGCGTGGATTGTCACGCATTGGTTATTCCACCAGAAGTGTTGCCCATCGACGGCATTGTGCCTACGGGCCATACGTTTACCCTGACCCCGGCAACCTGTGTGGCCTGCCACACCGATTCCCTGCACGCGGGCTTCTCGCTGCCTGGCTATGAGCATGGCGCGGCAGCGGCCGTTGCGGCGGCCAATGGGGAAGCGGCTGACGAAGCGGTTGTCGTTGAGGAAGCGGTAGAAGTAGAGCAACCAGTCAGGGCGGTAGAGTTGACACCGGAACAAAAAGTGCAAACGCTGGAGGCGGCTTTGGCCAGCCGAAATGTGGCGCTGTTGTTCCAGGGTGGGGTACTGGGGCTAATGTTAGGCGGCTCTACGGCCTGGTTTGTGGCCAACAATGTCCGGCAGCGGCGCGAGTTTGAAGAGGACCACGATGACGAGCAAGAAAAATAAGAGCAAGCCCCCGCTGTTGAACCGGCGGGAGGCGCTGAAAATTATTGGGGCCACGGGGGCAACGGCCGTTATTGCTCAGGCGGTAACGGCGGGACCGCTTTCCTCTGGTGCGATTGAAGGTTTACAGCGGGAAACCCACCACGCCAGCTCGGATAATGAGTGGCATATGGTGATCGACCTGGAACAATGTATTGGCTGCCAATATTGCGTTTGGGCCTGCCAGGCCACCAACGACGTGCCAGAAGACAATATGCGCTGGAACATTGGCTTCCCGGAGCGGACCGCCAACGGCACCGATTTCTTTATGACGCGCCCCTGCCTGCACTGCCAGGAAGCGCCCTGCGTGAAGGTGTGCCCGGTTGGGGCCACCTGGGTGCGGGAAGATGGCATTGTGGCGATGGATTATGATCGCTGCATTGGCTGCCGCTACTGTGAGGTAGCCTGCCCTTACGATGTGCGCCGCTTTAACTGGGCCACCATCACCAGCGAGAATGCGTATCAGCCTACCTGGGGCGTGCCAGAAGTAGAGCGGCGCGAGCGGGGCGTGGCGGAGAAATGCACCTTCTGCGTGCATCGCATTGACCGGGGTATCGCGCACGGGCTGACGCCAGGTGTAGATCCGCAAGCGACGCCCGCCTGCATAAACGTCTGCCCGGTCGGGGCGCGGGTGTTTGGCAATATCAAAGACCCGGAAAGTCCGGTTTCTAAATATCTGGCTGAGCATGAGACGTTCCGGCTGCGGGAAGATTTTGGCACGGAACCCAAGGTGCATTACGTGCGCCCGGAACGGAATGGGGTGTGAGATGGCTGTGAAAGAAATCAGTGAGATGAAGAAGAAAGGTGGGATACGGCCGTTTCACATCTGGATATTGTCGCTGCTCATTATGCTGGTGGTGGGCGGCTGGGGCATTTACCAGACATTGTGGTATGGCCTGCAAGTGACCAATCTCACAGACCAGGTGCCGTGGGGCTTGTGGATCACACACGATCTGTCTGCCATCGCTCTGGGGGCCGGGGCGTTTACGTTTTCGGCCGTCGTCTATCTATTTCGCATCAAACGGTTTGAGCCAATGGCCCGGATAGCGGTATTCGTTGGCTTTTTGGGCTACACCTCCGCCATGCTGGCCCTGGCGATGGATATTGGCCGCCCCGACCGTTTCTGGCATCCGTTGGTCTATTGGAACGTACATTCAGTACTGTGGGAAATCACGCTGTGCGTCATTTTGTACTTCACAATTTTAACCATTGAACTGCTGCCCATTTTGTTCGACAGCCGCTTGTTTGATAACCGACCCCGCTGGCGGGCGTTTGGCCATCAACTGCACAAGTTAACGCCGGTGTTGGCGGTGATGGGGTTGGCGCTGTCGATGCTGCATCAATCGTCGCTGGGGGCTACCTACGGGGTGCTGTCTGGGCGGGCGATCTGGTTCAAGCCGTCGCTGCCGGTGATGTTTATTTTGTCGGCTGTGGCGGGTGGCGTTTCCGCCACGCTGCTGGTGACGATGATCACCAGCAAGCTCACCCATCGGGACCTGATCGATAAATTTTTGCGGCGGGATATTGCCCGACTGGCGGCGTTTACGCTGCTGGCCTACCTTTATTTGAAGCTGTGGGACTGGGCGGCGACCTCTTACTACAGCCAGGCACCCGGCACGGCCGATGCGCTGCTGCGGCTGCAAGCCACAACACCCTACACCCAATCTTTCTGGTGGCTTGAGGTATTGTTGTGTGGCATTGTACCGGCGGTTATTTTGCTAAACCGGGAGATGCGGCGGCAGGAGTGGCCGCTGATGGGGGCTCTGTTCCTGGTGGTGTTTGGGGTCATCATCAATCGGTGGAACGTGACGCTTTCCGGGTTGGTGGTGCCGCCACAATGGTCGCCCGGTGTGTTGGGGCAGACGATTGCGGTGGCGTATACGCCGTCCTGGGTGGAGGTTGCAGTTTCTGTGGGTGTGCTGGGGTATGCGCTGTTGGCGTTTACGCTGGGGGCAAAATATTTACCGCTGTTTAGCGATACGGCCGTTTCTCACCCCGCCCCAACCGATTAGAAATGCCTTTTTACTGCTCAACCTCCGGAGGTTTTAGTGACTAAAGCCCCCGGAGGTTTTTTCCGTTTAAGGAAGTGTGTGTGACATGAACCAAATAAAATTTGCTCGATTTTTATTGTTTGGGCTGTTGATTTTGCTGTTGGGAACGGCCGTTAGCTGTGCCACTACAGAAGAAACCACAGAACCAACCGCAGATAGTGCAGTCATTGAAGTCGATGTGCCCAAAGAAGTGATGGTGGTGCAAGAATCTGCCCTGAAGTTTTTGCGGGCCAGCGCCAAAGTGTGCGTACCGCCAGAAGGCACGCCGTGGCGCACTGAAACGAACGACGATTTCGCCGATACGGGCACCAGCATTTACCTCTTCTCCGCTGAGGATTGCGTGCTGAACGTTTCTTACCCCTCTCCCGCCACAACAGAAACCATGTTTTACGTGGCGCTGCGCAATGCCACACTCGATTTTTGCTGGCAGGCGTTTATCGATGCGGAAGGGAATATTCAATCCACTGATTACGACTCGGTAGAGCCGGGAATGGCTAATCCTTCGGCCGTTTATTGTCAGGAGCAAGGGTACCAGTTTGAGATTCGCACGCAGGAAGATGGCAGACAGTGTGGGGCGTGCGTCTTTAGCGAAGAGGATGTGTGTAACGCCTGGGATTATTTCTACGGCAGCTGCGCCCCGTCTGAATAGATACCGTGTAGGGAGCAGGTCTGAGACCTGCCCCTACGCCCCAATGCCGCGAACGAAAAGCAGGTACATTCCCAGCAGGTAAACCACAATTGTGCCAATGGTTTCCACCTCAACGAAGCGAGGTTTGCGTTCGACGCGAGCCAGATTGCCCACCAGCGCCATGTTGGTAAGCAGCAGCCCCAGCAGCCCCACCAGCACAAAGTTCTGGTCGATGGCTCCCAGGAAACGGCCGTCCAGATAAAAGAAATCAGCTATGCCCAGCCCCAGCATATTAAAGACGCTGGAGCCAAACAGATTACCCACGGCCATGTCGTAGGCGTTCATGCGCATGGCTGCCAGGGCTGCCAGCAGCTCCGGCAAGGATGTCACCAGACTCAGCAGCGCTGTGCCCACAAAGCCAGTGCCCAGCCCCGTAATTTCGGCAATTTCGGTGCTGGTGCCAACTAAAACCGGCACAACGGCTAAGAGCAGAACGGCCGTTAGCACAAACCCAATCACCCCACGCCGCAAGGTTGGAAAATCATCAGATGGTTCCGGCGCTGGTACAGACGATATGGAGCCGCTGTTTTCGCGCTGAATCAGCCAGATGCCGCCAAAATAAAGCGCAATAATCACCAGGCTGTCCAACCCGACCCAGCCAATAGTAATGTCCACCTCGTCCAAAATGGAAATGATGGCCACCAGCATGAGAATGGTGGTCAGCGCGGCCGTCAGCGCATGGCTAACGGCAATGCGACGCAGCAGCGGCACCTGGTAATTAACCCAAGTTGCTACCTTGTGAAGTAGCTTGCTTGATGTCCATGGAGAATCTCTTTAAAGTTGTTGGAACCCAACCCACAACCAAAAGGAGATTCCCATGGACGATAAAATAGTAGCAATTTATACGATTGTGAGCGAGTTTCTTATGGCCATTCATCATTACGAAGACCCTCAACGTCAAATGAGTGATGCGGAAGTGATGACCACAGCCATTGTGGCCGCATTGTTCTTCGCTGGAAATTACGAATCAGCCCGCAGTTTGCTGGCTGAGCCACGCTATTTCCCGGCCATGCTCTCCAAAAGTCGCTTCAAT
>JBGTCV010000130.1:0-3635 GCA_041748655.1 Promineifilaceae bacterium (SeqCode)
AAGACTATGAAGTTTTGCCTGAAAGCAGTGAAGCATTCATTTACCTGGCCATGATTCATTTGATGCTTCGGCGATTAGGCAACAATTCTCGCATTTGGGCTTGATTCTTTTGTTAACATAACTTTTAAAACACGCTCTGAATAGTTACAGTTACTGCTTTTTTCTCTTATTCAACAGTCGCCGGATCAATCCCCGCAGCTTTCAATGCCTTATTGTACGCCGACTTCGCCTTGGAGTTAGAGATTCGCGCCGCGCGAACCTCATCTGGAGACATTTCGTCCGTAATCTCAACCAGGTCTGGTTTGGGAATGTTGGTGGCCACCGCTGCTGGTGCAGCCGCAAGGGCAGCAGCGGCGGGAGCAGACGCCTCAGCAGGGGCAGCGGCTGCCCCTGCAGCCGCTACCGGCGCGCCGCCGGGCAGCACCACCTTGCCATCCACAATTTCCACATCATTGGGGTCTACCCCAGCCGCCTTCAGCGCTTTGTTAAAGGCCGATTTTGCCTTGGAGTTGGAAATACGCGCCTTGCGCAGTTCATCGGGCGACAGATCGTCGGTGATTTCAATGAGCTGCGGTGGCTCGATGTTGACAGATTGGGCCACCGGCGCAGCTGCCGCCTGAGCAGCAGGTGCAGCGCCAGCTGCCGGAGCGCCTGCCGGAACGCCAGCCGCCTTGGCCGCCTTCATCGCGGCCGATTTTGCCTTGGAATTGGCAATGCGAGCCTTGCGTTTTTCTTCGGCCGACATGCTGTCGGTGATTTCGGTGTACTCGTAATCCTTGCCGGGTACGAGTTCGATTTTGCCAGCGGGCGCCGCAGCGCCAGTGGGCGCTGCCGCTGCCGGAGCCGCCACCGAAGCCACAGCGCCGGTGCGGGCACCATCCCAACCGTGGTGGATGGCAATGCGAACGGCCGTCATCGCATCTTCTTCCAGCGCCGCACCAGCCGTGCGTAAATTCTCATATCCCTTGCGGCCAATGCGCATGTTGGCCCCACGCGGCACAGATGCGGCTTTACGTGCCGCCTCCAGACGAGCCTGTTTTAACATCTCTTCTGGAGAAGCGTTCACCTGAACCTCATGGCCAAAAGTCACCGCCGGGTTATACCCTTTATCCTGGTTCTCAACTGCCACCTTAGTATCTTCAACCGCAGCTTCAAATCTGGAACTTCCCCAGGCAAACAACCCGCCTAGCAAAATGGGCAACAGGATAACACCTACAGCAATCAAAAAAATCATTGGAAACCCTCAATCATTGGCAAAATGTGATAATTTCTTGCGGCGATTTGCCGTTATTTTCGCGGCAAATGGCAAAAACGAAGCTGTCAATCAAGCTAGCGAACAATTATACAGTTTGTGCCGATTTTCTCAAATCGAATGCGAGGCTGTTCAGTAATGCCAATTATCGCAAGATTTCGTAGGGGCCGTCGCCTACTCAAAGGAGATACGGCGCAGCGTCTGGGCGTTGATCGCCACAATGATGGTGCTCAACGACATGACCAGCGCCCCCACAGCCGGGGGCATATAGATACCCCACGGAGCCAGAATGCCCGCCGCCAGCGGAATGGCAACGATATTATATCCGGCCGCCCACCAGATATTCTGTACCATTTTGCGCTGGCTGGCCCGGCTCAGTTCAATGATCTTCACCACATCCAGCGGATTGGACCGCACCAGGATCAGCCCGGCCGATTCAACGGCAACGTCTGTACCGCTGCCAATGGCGATGCCAATGTCGGCACGCGTGAGCGCAGGCGCGTCGTTGACGCCATCGCCGACCATAGCCACTTTCTTGCCTTGCTTTTGCAGCTCGCGCACCTTCTTATCCTTGTCTTCCGGCAGCACCTCAGCAAAGGTGTGATCGATGTTTAGCTCGGCGGCGACAGCTTTGGCCACGTCCCAGCTGTCCCCGGTGAGCATGGCCACTTCAATGCCCATCTCGTGCAGCTTTTGCACGGCTTGTCGGCTTTCCTGACGGATCACATCTGCCAGGGCAAAGGCGGCAATAACAGCCTCCTCACGAATCAGGTAGATAACGGCCTGTCCCTTGTCACCCACCTCCCAGCTAAAATTGGCAATGCCTTCAGGCAGTTCAATGGCTAGATGCTCCAGCAAACGAGGGCCCCCGGCGTAAACGGCCGTTCCCTGCCATCTTCCCTGCACACCCCGACCCTTCAACGCCTCAAACCCAGCGATCTCGGCCGGTTCTGCCTGCCGCTCCTGCGCCGCAGC
This sequence comes from Promineifilaceae bacterium (SeqCode), assembly GCA_041748655.1. Taxonomy (GTDB): domain Bacteria; phylum Chloroflexota; class Anaerolineae; order Promineifilales; family Promineifilaceae; genus Leptofilum. The sequence goes on from JBGTCV010000130.1 coordinate 2,228, forward strand.
CACAATGGCGCGGGCAATGGCGTGTTCAGAGTCAACCTCAAGCCCGGCAGCCAGCGCCAGCGCCTCATCTTCCGAGACGCCCCCGGCTGTGGTGAGAGCCACTACACCCTGCTCCCCCTTGGTCAGGGTGCCGGTTTTGTCGAAGATGATAATGTCCAAGTCCCGTGCCGCTTCCATCGCCCGCCGGTCTCGCACCAGAATGCCGTTGCGGGCCGAGAGCGCGGTGGTAATGGACACCACCAGTGGCACCGCCAACCCCAGCGCGTGCGGGCAGGCTATCACCAGCACGGTCACGACGCGCTTGAGCACTTCTACGTTGAACCCGGTGGCGATGATCCAGATAACGGCCGTTAACACCGCCGCCCCCAATGCCGCATAAAACAGGAACGCCGCCGCCCGGTCTGCCAGAAGCTGCGTCTTCGATTTGCTCGCCTGTGCCTCATCTACCAGGCGCATGATGCCAGAGAGCGCCGTATCATCACCTGTGGCGATCACTTCGAGGCGCAAACTGCCGCTGCCCGCGTTGACCGTGCCGCCAATGACGCGGCTGCCCGGCTCTTTCTTCACGGGTTTCGACTCCCCGGTAATCATCGCTTCGTCCACGTCGGATCTGCCTTCGAAGATTTCGCCGTCGGCGGGGATGCTGGCACCAGGGCGCACCAGTACCCGGTCGCCGCTTTGCAACTGGGAGACAGAAATTGTTTCGGTACGGCCGTCTTCTCCAATTCGCTCGGCCTCATCGGGCATCAGTTTAGCCAGCTCGTCCAGTGCGCCAGACGCCTGGCGTACGCTGCGCATCTCCAACCAGTGCCCCAGCAGCATCACGTCGATCAGCGTCACCAGCTCCCAAAAGAAGCTCTCACCCAGATCGACAAAGAGGGTGGCAACGCTGTAAACAAAAGCGACGGTGATCGCCAGGGAGATGAGGGTCATCATGCCGGGCTGCCGGACGCGCAATTCCCAGGTGGCCATTTGCAGAAAGGGCAGGCCGCCGTAGATAAAAATCAATACGGCCAACACGGGGGTGATCCAGGCGCTGCCGGGGAATGTGGGTGCAGTGTAGCTTAGCCAGTTCTGCAGCGTCGGGCTGAAAAAGAGGACGGGAATGCTCAGGGCAAGAGACACCCAAAAGCGGTTGCGGAACATGATTTCGTGCCCGGCGTGGCTGCCGTGGTTATGCTGGTCTGCGTGGTTTTTGTGTTCGGTTTCTGGCGGGAAAACGGCCGTTTCCTCCCGATGATCATGATTGTGTTCGGTCATTGGCGTTACTCCTTCGAAAATAAAAGTGGGTCAGGCAGGTACCAACTGAGACTTGATGGGCTCCAGTTGGACAGCATAACCCAGTCTTTCCAACTGTTTGGTCAAAACATTGACCTTCACATCTTTGCGGCGTTGGTCAAAATAATCG
>JBGTCV010000131.1:0-8836 GCA_041748655.1 Promineifilaceae bacterium (SeqCode)
ATCAAGCATGGTGTCATCCACCTGGCAGAACAATTCAATGATAAAATCTTCGGTAGGCATTGGATTCTCCTTTCTGATATAGGTTTGTCACCCTCAGAATAGGAGAATCCGGTGCTCAACTCAAACTAGCACCATTGGTTAATAAGGACAGCCACCGCCACGCCTAAGCCAAAGCCGATGGCGCTGAGCAAATGTCCCCAAAACCACCGTTTCGATTTTGCCGTGGCTGCTTCTGCCAACTCGTGGTCGGCGTAGTTACGCACGACCGGAATCAGCACAATGCCCAACGCCAGCACCAGCGGAAACAGGGCCGTCAGGATAGCAAAGAAAATAAATTGTTGGCTGCCCATTTATTTGTACACGAAGCTATTTTTGTAACCCTTCTCGCAGCGCCCGCACAAACTGCACGGCCGTTGCCACCTTATCTTCCGCCGCATCCGTGGCGTTGATGAGGGCGCTGCCCACAATCACCCCGTCCGCCAGCTGCCCCACTTCGGCCGCCTGGGCCGGATTGCTGATGCCAAAACCGACTGCCAGGGGAACGGCCGTTTGCCCCCGCACCCGCCCGACAAAACCCGCTAAATCGGTTTGCACCTGGCTGCGCGCCCCGGTGACGCCCGTCACGCTTACCAGATAGATGAAGCCGCGCGCCCGCGCCGTCACCCGGTCGATGCGGCTCTGGTTGCTGGTGGGAGCCAGGAATTGAATGAGCGACAGTCCCGCTTCGACCGTCAGCGCGTCGAAATCTTCCGCCTCTTCCGGCGGCAAATCGGGCACGATAAAGCCATCGACACCCGCTTCGGCCGCGTCGCGCACGTAGCTGGCTTCGCCATAGGCCAAAATCGGATTGACATACCCCATCAGCATGATTGGTGTCTGTACGCCGCGCCGCCGCAGCTCGCGCACCATTTCCAGGCAGCCCGCCGTGGTTGTGCCATTTTCCAACGACACCTGGGTGCTGTGCTGCACCGTCGGCCCGTCGGCCAGCGGATCGCTGAACGGCACGCCCAGCTCCAGCAAATCGCTGTACGGCGCAATCGCTTCGATAATGTCCAGCGAGGTGGCGGCATCCGGGTAGCCGAGGGTGAAGTAGGGCATGAGAGCGGCCGTTTGTTCGGTGTGGGCCTGGCTAAAAGCGGCCGTTATGCGTTCTGTTCCGGTTTGGGTCATTGATTTCTCCCTGCTTTAGATTTCCCCGGAAACTGCCACCAAGGCGAAGGTATGCCTAGAAAGTTTCCGGGGAAATGGTTTTTCATTCCCGCTTGAGTATATAACGGGTAGTGGCGAGTGGCGAGTGGGTGGCATACCCTCTTTAGATTTCCCCGGAAACTGCCACCAAGGCGAAGGTACGCATAGAAAGTTTCCGGGGAAATGGTTTTTCATCCCCTAGCCTGGGGATTCATCCCCAGGTCTTCGATGAAGATTGGACCAATCTGTTCCATTCCCATTGACGCCGCCCGATTTCACTGCTACAAAAGAAACTCATGGAAAGCAAAATTTTAGTCGTTGAAGACGACAACACTTTGTTAGAGTTGCTGGAATACAATCTGACCCGTCAGGGCTACCAGGTTGTGACGGCGAAAGACGGCCGTTCTGCCCTCACCTTCGCCCGCCAGGAAAAACCAGACCTGATTGTGCTGGATGTGATGCTGCCCGGGATTGATGGCTTCGAAGTGTGCCGCATTTTACGCAAGGAGTTCAGTTTTCCCATCCTCATGCTCACCGCCCGCACCGAAGAAGTAGACAAAATTGTCGGCCTGGAAATGGGCGCAGATGATTATCTCACCAAGCCGTTCAGCATGAGAGAGCTGATGGCCCGCGTCAAGGCATTGCTGCGCCGCGTCGATCTGATTCGTGAGGCGCTCAACAGCCAGGCCAACGGCGGTAGGTCTCAAGAATTGGCCGAGTCGATTCCGCTGCTAACCTTTGGCAACCTGGAAATCGACCAAAACCGGCGCGAGGTGCGGCTCAACAATAAACCGCTGCGGCTTAAGCCAAAGGAGTTTGATCTCATCCTGTTTTTGGCCCGGCATCAGGGCATCGCTCTCTCCCGTGACCTCATCCTGGAGCGCGTCTGGGGCTGGACCTACGACGGCAACAGCCGCACCGTAGACGTCCACGTCCGCTGGCTGCGTGAAAAAATCGAGGAAGATCCCAGCAATGCCAGCCGCATCCTCACCGTGCGCGGCATCGGCTACCGCTTTGATGGCTGAGGCAGTAATCAGTAATCAGTGAGCACACTGATCACTGACCCATTGATTACTGACCCACTGATCACTGACCCACTGACCCACTGACCCACTGATTACTGAAAAATGTTTCCCCAAATCCGCTGGCGCATCGCCTTCTTTTACGTCATTTTAGTCACCCTTGTGATGACGGGGTTGGCTGCTTATTTGTCCCGACCTGGCTGTTTGGGAGATGCGGGCTGCGTGCGGCAGGCGGTGTCTGGCGCGGCGATTTTGTTGTTGGTGGCAACGGCCGTTCTCGCCTTCCCGATTGCCGCCCGCACCACCCGCCCGGTACGCCAGCTCACCCAGGTCACCCGCCGCATTGCCGGGGGGGACTGGCAGGCGCGGGTGCTGCCGCAAACGCGGGATGAACTCGGTGAGCTCACCGTGGCCTTCAACGACATGATCGACCAACTGCGGGCACAGCACCTGGCGCTGCAGGCCGAAAATGGTCAGTTCAACACTATGTTGAACTACATGGCAGACGGAATCATCATCACCGACAGCCAGGGGAACGTGCGCCTCATCAATCCAGCCTCGGCCAAGCTGCTGGGCCTCACCGAAAAATCAACTCTGGGGCGCTCTTTTGCCGAGGTGGTACGCCACCATCAGCTGATCGATTTGTGGCAGCGCTGCCAGGAGGATGGGCGTGAAGTGACCGCCGCAGTGGAAATTGGCCGAGAACTGTTTTTACAGGCAATCGTAACGCCGTTTGAGGCACGTTCTGCTCAGGGGTATCTGGTGATATTGCAAGATTTGACCACGGTGCGCCATTTGCAGACCGTACGGCGGGATTTTGTGAGCAATGTTTCACACGAGCTGCGCACGCCGCTGGCCTCGCTGCGGGTTATTATTGAGACGCTGCAAGACGGCGCGTATGACGATCCGGCAACGGCCGTTCATTTCCTGAATCGCGCCGCCACAGAGATTGATGTGTTGACCCAGATGGTGGAGGAACTGCTGGAGCTGTCTCGCATTGAGTCGGGCCAGGTGCCGCTGCGCTTGCAAAGTACGGCCGTTGCCGACCTGCTGCTCAAACCGCTAGACCGCCTCCAACCCCAGGCTGAGCGGGCTGGCATTCAGCTCATCCTCGATTTACCCGCCGCGCTGCCCCAGGTGTTGGCCGACCCCGACCGGATTCACCAGATTGTGACCAATCTGCTGCACAACGCCATTAAATTTACGCCGGAAGGGGGCAACATCAGCCTGCAAGCCTACATCGACGACGACGAAAACGCCGTGGTGATTGCCGTCCACGACACTGGCCTGGGCATTCCCAAAGAGGATTTGGGCCGCATTTTCGAGCGATTTTACAAGTCGGACCGGGCACGGACGCGCAGCCGTGGCGGCACCGGGCTGGGTCTGGCTATTTCTCGGCATATGGTGGAACTGCACAACGGCCGTATCTGGGTCACCAGCAAAGAAAACAAGGGCAGCAGCTTCTACTTCAGCCTGCCCCTGGCTACCCCTGACGGCCGGTAATGTATAGTTCGGTCAGTTCCTGTTTGGGATTTGTAAACAATTCGGCCGTTTCCCCAAACTCCACCAGCTCACCCAACCAAAAAAAGCCGGTCCAGTCAGAGGCGCGGGCCGCTTGCTGCATGTTGTGGGTCACAATGACAATGGTGTACTCCTGCACCAGCTGCCGCATTAACTCCTCAACGTTCAAAGTCGCTACCGGGTCCAGTGCTGAACAAGGCTCATCCATCAGAATCACTTCTGGACGGATGGCAATGGTGCGGGCAATGCACAAGCGCTGCTGCTGCCCCGGATTCAGGTTTTGCGCGGGGGCGTCGAGGGCATCCTTGACTTCATTCCACAGCAGCACCTCTTGCAAGCTCTCCTGCACCATTTCATCCAGATTGCGCTCTTTGGTTAGCCCCAGTACGCGAGGCCCAAAGGCGACATTGTCGTAAATGCTTTGCGGGAATGGATTCGGCCGTTGAAACACCATGCCCACCCGCTGACGCAGCTCCACCACATCCACATCGGCGTCGTAGATATTTTTGGTATCCAGCAAAATTTGACCCTCAACCCGCGTCCCGCCAATCGTATCATTCATCCGGTTGATGGAGCGGAGGAAGGTAGATTTGCCACAGCCGGAGGGGCCAATCAGGGCTGTGATCTGTCTCTCTTTTACCGGCAAGTTCAACCCTTTTAGCGCCTGGAAACTGCCGTAATAAAAGCTAAAATCGTTCACACTCAGTTTGTTATTCATTTATTTGGCTCATGGTTGTTCGGTGAATACGGCCGTTACCCAAAACGACCCGTCACATAATCCTCAGTTCGTCTATCCGTCGGGTTCAAAAAGATACGGGATTCGTCCCCAACTTCAATGACCTCTCCATCCATCACAAAAGCAATGCGGTCTGCCACCCGCGCGGCTTGCTGCACGCTGTGGGGCACCATCACCACCGTGTACTGCTGCTTTAGCTCAAACAAAGACGCTTCCACCAGCGAGGTGGAGATCGGATCTAAACCAGATGTAGGGTTATCCAGCAATATCACCTCTGGCTCCAGCGCCAGGCTGCGAGCCAGGCACAGCCGCTGCTTTTGTCCCCCGGAAAGGGCAAAGGCCGAATCCTCCAGGCGATCCTTTACCTCGTCCCACAGCGCCGCCTGATGCAGCGACCGCTCCACACGCTCGTCCAGCAGCGACCGGTCGCGCAACCCAGCCATTTTTAAGCCGTAGGTCAGATTTTCATAAATGGTGCCAGGCAGCGGCGTAGGAATAGCAAAAACCATACTCACTCGCCGCCGCAGGGCAAACAGATCGGTTTCTGGCGTAAAAATATCCTGCCCATCCACCAGAATGGTGCCGCTGCGCTGGCCACCCTCCACCAGATCGGAAAGGCGGTTCATCAGCCGCAGCAGCGTACTTTTGCCGCTGCGAGATGGCCCCATCAGCACAAACAGCTCACGCGATTTTATATCCAGATTGATGTTTTTGAGCGCCTGCACGCCGTCTGGATAGCTAAATGAAAGATTTTGGACTGAAAGTTTTGCCGTCATAATTACCTTACCACTCCCTTCGTCGCCGCATGATGGTGCGAAAAATCGTGGCTACCAGGGTCAACGACAGAACGATCAGCAGAAGCACCAACGCCGTGCCGTACTGAATTTGCAGCGGCATACCGGGAACCTGGGTAGAGATAACAAAAAGATGGTAGGGCAGCGCCATCGCCGGATCAAAGATGGATTGGGGCAGCTCTGGCAGATAGAACGCAGCCACGGTAAAAAGAATGGGAGCCGTCTCCCCGGCGGCGCGGCTCAACCCTAAAATGATGCCAGTGATGATGCCCGGTAGGGCGTGGGGCAGCACCTGATGCCGAATCGTTTGCCACCGGGAGGCCCCCAGACTCAGGCTCACCAGGCGGAAATCGGCCGGAACGGAGCGAATTGCTTCTTCGGCCGTGCTGATGAGCACCGGCAGGGTCATGATCCCCAGGGTGAGTGAGCCAGCCAAAATGGAGGTGCCAAAGTTGAGAAAAAGCACAAAAGCGCCCAAGCCAAACAGGCCGTACACGATGGAAGGAATGCCGGCCAGGTTGACAATGGCCAGGCGGATGATTCGGGTGAGGCGGTTGTCTCCGGCGTATTCGGCCAGGTAAATGGCGGCTCCTATGCCTAAGGGGATGGCGGCAACGGCCGTTCCCAATGTCAAAAATAGCGTGCCCAGAATGGCGGGCAGCAGACCGCCCTCGGTCATGCCGTTGCGCGGGGGCTGAGTGAAAAATTCCCAGCTGAGCGCCCCGATGCCGTTGTAAACCAGAAAGCCAATCACAAAGATGATGGGCAAAATGACGATGAAAGCAACGGCCGAAATAACAGCTATCGCCAGCTTTTGCGTTTGTTGGCGCGTCATTAACGTTTACCCTCCCCACGGCTGCCACGCCCCACCAGCCAGGCAGCCAGGGAGTTGATAGCAAACGTGATGAGGAACAAAATAATGCCCAGACCAAACAAAACATGGTAATGCGTGCTGCCCTGGGCCACTTCACCCATTTCAGCGGCAATGGTAGCGGTGAGCGTCCGCACCGGCTGGAAAAAGATAGCGGCATTCAGCGGCGGTAAGTTGGCGGCATTGCCCGTCACCAGCAGCACGGCCATCGTTTCGCCAATGGCCCGGCCAATCCCCAGCATAATGGCAATAACGATGCCAGAGCGGGCCGCAGGCAGTACCACGCGCCAGATGGTTTGCCATTTGGTAGCGCCCAGGGCCAGCGCCCCATCACGGTACTCTCTGGGTACCACGTAAAGCGCATCTTCGGTGATGCTGATGATGGTGGGCAAAGCCATGTAGGCCAAAATGAGGGAGCCGGAAAAAGCGGTCAGGCCGGTGGGTGCGCCCATCCGTTGAATAAACGGGGCCAACGAAACCCAGCCCAAAAAGCCGAGCACGATGGAGGGAATACCGGCCAACACTTCGATGATCGGTTTGAGGATTTCGCGCTGCCAGGTTGGCGCAATTTCGCCGAGGTAAACGGCCGTAATCAAACCCAGCGGCACCGCAATCAACACCGCCCCAATAGTTACCAAAAACGAGCCAGCCAGCAGCGGCAAAATGCCATACAAATTTTCAATTGGGTACCAGCGGCGGGTGAATAACTCACTAAACGATACCGCCCCAAGTGTGGGCAACCCTTCTCGTAGCAAAAAAAAGAATATCAACGCCATAATCACCACGGCGGATAATCCAGAGAGGCGAATCAAGCCTTCAATCATTTTTTCGCCCCAACCAGGCAAGCGCGTCTTTGGCGGTGCGGGTACATTTGTTGTCAAGTCACATCCTCCAGAAAATTATCAAGGCCACAATTCGCCTCAATAACCTTATTCATTGTCAGTCAGGGGAACAAAGCCAAGCTGCGTCACGATCTCCTGGCCTACAGGGCTCAAAATCCATGCCAGATATTCCGCAATAACGCCCTGTGGTTCGCCAGCCGTGTACATATACAAATCGCGGGACAGCGGGTAATCACCCGTGGCAGCCGTTGCCAGGGTCGGCATCACAAATGGCTCGTCGGCCGACCGAGCCACAGCGATGATTTTTTCATGCGCCGGGTCTACGTAACCTAAACCATCATAGCCAATGGCGTTGGGGTTGCGCCGCAGTTCACTGGTAATCCCCACCGAGGAAGGCATGAGCAGCGTCTGGGGGGCAAAAATATCGCGGTTTTCTTCATCCCCCTGGCGCAGCACTTCTTCCAAAAAGTAAACGTGCGTGCCAGAGTTTGTCTCGCGTGAGAGGAGTACAATCGGTTCATCCAGGCCACCCACCCCCTGCCAGTTGGTAATACGGCCCGTGTAAATATCGGCTAACTGTTGAATGGTGAGTTCGCTGACGGGGTTGTCTGGATGCACAATCACGGCCAGGGCATCAATCGCCACCACATGCTCAACCGGATCGAAGCCGTTGGCCTGGGCCTGGGCAATTTCGCTATCCTTCATCGCTCTGGAGGCGTTGGCCAGGTCTACCGTACCGTTAATCATCGCCGCAATGCCGGTACCGGAACCACCGCCCGTCACGGCAACGGATACTTGCGGCTCAACCTGCCGGTACGCTTCGGCCCAGGCCAGGGCAATATTAACCAGGGTATCTGACCCTTTGTTCTGAATGGATAGATTTGAGCCACTCTCTACTGAATCGGTATCTGTCGGGCGACAGCTAGCCGGCAGCAAGATGATAAAGAGTAAACTCGCAAGCAAAAATAGATAACGGCCGTTTCTAAAAACCACCGCGTTCTTCCCAAAATATTTATTTTTCATAAGGTTTGGCGGACTTTTTCCTCTATAGTCGGCTAGCCATTTTACTTGCCGAACAGGGTCACTACCAGTAAACAATGTTAACAAATTGTTAACAACACGAATTTTTGGGGTTTTTGTTAAACGGCCGTTTACAAAACCATAGCCTGCCCTTAACAAAAAATGCGCCGATTGTTAATAACCCACAGCTAAACTCCTCCTAGAAAAATTGCCATTAAAACCAGGTAACGGAAGCGCAGCTTATTTGTCTGCGCTTTCTTGTTGCCACACTTATCAGATTCAGGAGAAGAAACAAGATGCGATTGAAACTTTTACTCTTATTGGCGCTATCTGCCTTATTTTTGGCAGCTTGCGGTGGCTCAAGCGCCGAGCCAGAAGTAATCACCGAAACGGTTCAGGTCGAAGTGACCCGCGTCATCACCGAGACCCAAACCGAAACGGTTGTCGAAACAGTCACCGAAACCCAAACGGTCGTTGAAACCGTCGAAGTGGTAGGTCTGCCCGACGTAGACCCATTGGCCGTCACCGGCGACATCGTCACGGCTGGCAGCTCCACCGTCTTCCCCCTCACCGAACGGATGGCCGAACGGTTCCAGAGTGAAGGGTACAGCGGCAATATCACCATCGACTCCATCGGCTCTGGCGCTGGCCTGGAACGATTCTGCGTCGCTGGCGAGTCTGACATTGCCAACGCCAGCCGCCCGATTCGCGACAGCGAGGTGGAATCCTGCCGCGCCATTGGCCGCGAACCGATTGAGTTCCGCGTCGGCACCGATGCCCTGGCTGTGGTCGTCAATCCGGCCAATACCTTTGCTACCAACATGACGCTGGAACAGATTGCC
>JBGTCV010000132.1:0-103364 GCA_041748655.1 Promineifilaceae bacterium (SeqCode)
ATCAAGCATGGTGTCATCCACCTGGCAGAACAATTCAATGATAAAATCTTCGGTAGGCATTGGATTCTCCTTTCTGATATAGGTTTGTCACCCTCAGAATAGGAGAATCCGGTGCTCAACTCAAACTAGCACCATTGGTTACCTAATCTAGTCTAAATGTAGCACGGCAGACCGTGTCAATCAAACATGGCGGTGAACAAGGCATAATTGGAATTGCTGCATAGCCTCACGCTTCCATCCCTAAATTTGACTGTGCAAATCTGCAAAAATCGCATACCCTTGGTGACGCCATTGGCTGGATGGCAATTTTTCCCATAAACCGGAGGCTGTATGCTCACAGACGCAGAACGAAACCGGGTGGTAGAAGCCCTGCTGGTGGCCAACCAGACCAGGGTCCAAACCACCCGCCCTTCCGCCCTCTTCCCCCAGATTGAATTTGAAGATTCCTACGCCATCTCGGCCGAGGTGGCCCGCCGCCAGCAGGCCGCAGGTGCCCGGCTCATCGGCTACAAGGTGGGCCTCACCTCCATCGCCATGCGTCGATCCTCCAAGATTGATGAGCCAGATTTCGGCTTCCTTTATGACCACTTTCTCATCGAAGATGGGGCACGCATTCCCCACGCCAATTACTGTGTGCCCCGCGTAGAGCTGGAGCTGGCCTTCATTTTGGGCGCACCGCTCAAAGGCCCCGGCGTCAACCTGCTGGACGTGCTGCGGGCCACCGAATTTGTGGTGCCCGCCATCGAAATTATCGATACGCGGGTGGATGAGCCGCGCCAGATTTATGACACCATTGCCGATAATGGGGCTGGGGCGGGGATTGTATTGGGGGGACGGCCGTTTCATCCCCGCGATCTTGATTTACGCATGGTCCCCGGCATTCTCTACCGCAACACCGAAATTGAAGAGACCGGCCTCTCCTGTGGCGTGATGGGTCATCCCGCCAACGGCGTCGCCTGGCTGGCCAACAAGCTGTCTACCCTGGGCTATGCTCTGGAACCCGGGCAGATGCTGCTGGCTGGCTCCTTCGTCCGCCCCGTCTGGGCCAAAATCGGCGACACCATCCGCGCCGACTTCGGCGATCTTGGCTCCGTTGCGATTCAGTTTGTTTGAACCGCAGAGGACGCTGAGAGCGCAGAGTTTCTATTCCCTCTGCGTCCTCCGCGCTCTCCGCGGTAAAAGAGATAAGGAGAGAGTATGAAACCGATCCCCTCCGTTCCCCTGGAAATGCAAACCTTTACCGAAGATGAAATGCGCCGCCGTTCCCAGGCATTTTTCGACTTGATGAAGCAGCGCCACAGCACTCGCGACTTTGCCGGCAGGCCCGCGCCGCTAGACGTCATCATGCACTGCCTGGCCACGGCGGGGCGCGCCCCCAGCGGGGCCAACCAGCAGCCGTGGCACTTCGTTGTTGTCACCAATCCAGAGATCAAGCATAAAATCCGGCTGGCGGCCGAAGAGGAGGAACGCGCTTTCTACGCCGGACGCGCCTCGGAGGAGTGGCTGGATGCGCTCGCCCCGCTGGGCACCGATGCTGACAAATCGTTTATCGACCGGGCCAGCTGCCTGATTGTGATTTTTGCCCAGTCGTATGGGCTGGCGGATGATGGTTCGCGGGTGAAGCATTATTATGTGCAGGAATCGGTTGGCATCGCCACGGGGTTCCTCATTGCCGCGCTGCACCATGCGGGGCTGGCCTGCCTGACACACACACCCAGCCCGATGAGTTTCCTAAGCGATATTTTGCATCGACCCAAAAACGAACGGGCTTACATCAATCTGGTGGTGGGCTATCCGGCCGAGGATGCGCAGGTGCCGCTGCACGCTCTGGAGAAAAAAGCGTTGTCCCAATTCGTAACGGTTTTGTGAACGCGACTGTCAACTGCACCATCTTAGACCCAGCTTTGCATGAAGCGCAGCTTAACCACGGTATCGTCGTAGGCACTATGTCCCCAAACCAACGGCCGATTTTCCTGGTTGTAAAAAGTAGTGGCAAATTGCAGCAGCAGCTGCCCAGGTGGGCAAGCCAACAGCTGAATCGTTTTCTCATCAGCCAGGACCGGGCTGATTTCGTAAATGGCGTAGGCGATAGATTGTTGGCAGTATTGTTGTAAAAAGTTGTACAGGGGTAAACGGCCGTCAAAAAAATCGCCGTTCACCTCGAATAGGTTTTGGGGCATCACGTTGGTTGCCAGGATAAACGGCCGTTCATCAGCCAAAAAGAGCCGCACCAGCACCACCACCGATTCGCCCGGCAGCAGGCTTAGCATATCGGCTTCCTCACGGGTGGCGTCACGAACCATCATGGAGATAGGCTGGATGGTGGGCTTGTACCCGGATTCGGCAATAAGACGGCCGTAATCCAGCAATCCCCCCAGCGTATTCACTTCCCCCACTCGCTGATTCACATACGTCCCGGCCCCCTGCCGCCGAATGATCAAGCCCTCATTGGCCAGCCGGGTTAGCACCGTACGAACGGTCGCGCGGCTGACGCCAAATTCGGCCGTTAGCGCTAATTCCGTGGGCAGCTGTATGCCCGGCCCATAGGTTCGCTGCCGAATACGCTCCCGCAATGTCGTTTCTACTTGCTCAATGTTTAATTTTGTTTGATTCATTTGATTTATTTGCTGAAACAGATGACAATCATCACCAAACTATATGACAATGGTCTGACCTTTTCGAGATATTATTGCACCATTATTGTACCAAATAACCAAAATATTGCTTGTCTAAGTTGTGGAAATGTGATAAAAAGCAAGAAATTTGTCAGACCAATTCATAGTATAGCAAATATTTTTCCAACACCCTATACTGCGCATTCATGACATTTTTTTGGCCAGCGCCACAAGCAGCTGCCAAACTCCCAAACGAATTCAGTTAAAGAGGACAAAAAATGAAGGATATCATTCAGCAGCTCAACCAGCGTGTCGCCGCAGAGGAAGAGGCTATTTTGCGTTTCTTCCGCGAAATTGTGGCCATCCCCAGCATGGACAGCGACATCGAAAGAGTAGGACAACGCATCGGTGAAGAAATGCGCCAGCTGGGCTACGATGAAGTGTACGTAGACAAATACGGCTCCATCGTGGGCAAAATTGGCACAGGTCCCAAAATTCTGCTCTACGACACCCACATCGACACCGTCGGCATTGGCGACCCATCCCAATGGGAATGGGACCCGTTTATTGGCAAAGTGGAAGATGGCATGTTGTACGCGCGGGGCGCATTGGACGAGAAAAACAGCACCCCCGGCATGGTGTACGGTCTCGCCTTCGCCCGCGATCTGGGCCTGCTAGACAACTTCACCTGCTACATCCTGGGTAACATCGAAGAGTGGTGCGATGGCGTCGGCTGCGCCGCTTTCCACGATTGGGAAGGAGTTCACCCGGACTTTGTCGTTATCGGCGAGCCTACCAACATGAAGGTGTACCGGGGTCATAAAGGGCGCATCGAGATGGAGATTACCGCCAAAGGTAAAAGCGCCCACGCCGCCAGCAACTACATGGGCGACAACGCCGTCTACAAAATGCTGCCCGTCATCGACGCCATCTCCAAGATGGAAAAAGATTTTATACCGCACGAATTTCTAGGCCAGGGGCGCGTCACCGTCACCCGGGTTTCCAGCGTCAGCCCCAGCACCAACGCCGTCCCAGATGAATGCACCATCTTCATCGACCGCCGCGTCACTTTTGGCGAAACTAAAGAGTATTGGCGCGAAGCGCTCGAAGCAATCATCCCGGAAGAGAACAAAAAAGATTTTGAAATCCGCAAACTGATCTATACTGAACCCAGCCACACCGGCGCAGTTTACGAATATGAACAATATTTCCCCGCCTGGGCGCTGGCAGCAGAGCATCATTTTGTGCAGGCTGGCGTGGAAACGATGAAGGCGTTGTGGGGTTCGGAAGATCCGTTTGGCCAGGGCATGTGGGATTTCTCCACCAATGGCAACTATTGGACAGGCAAGCTGGGCATCCCCAGCATTGGTTTTGGCCCCGGCAACGAAATTTACGCCCACGCTGTCAATGAACATGTTCCACTAAAAGATGTAGTAGAAGCTACCAAATTTTATGCACTGCTTCCCGCAATGCTAAAAAATAAACTTTAAGAAAAGAAAAAGCCACACAGTTTACCGATTGGAGGATTAATTCATGCAAACAAATTTACGCGGCAAAGATATGATCACCACCCAGGAATGGACGAAGGAAGAGATCGATACCGTCCTGGATGTGGCCCTGGAGCTAAAGCGGAAGCGCGCCCTGAACCAGCCGCACGCCTATCTGCGTGACAAGGTTCTGGCGATGCTCTTTTTCTTCTCCAGCACCCGCACGCGCTCCAGCTTTGAGGCAGGCATTGCCCAGTTGGGTGGTCATGGAGCGTTTATCGACAGCACCACGACACAAATCAGTCATGGGGATACAGCGAAGGAGATTGGGGAGATTTACGGCCGTTACTACGACGGTATCGCCATTCGCCAATGTGACTGGGACTTCGGCAACGAATATATCCGTGACGTAGCCGCCGCCGCCCGCGTGCCCATCCTCAACATGCAGTGCGACGTCTACCACCCCTTCCAAATCCTGGCCGACATGCTCACCATCATCGAAAAGAAAGGGGACCCACGCGGCCTCACCATCAACGTCAGCTACGCCTACGCCAGCAGCTACCAAAAGCCAATCAGCGTACCCCAAAGCCTCATCCTGCTCATGACCCGCTACGGCATGAACGTCCGCCTCACCCATCCGCCGGAATTCAAGCTGATGCCCGACATCGTAGAACAGGCCAAAGAAAACGCCCGCCGCCACAAAGGCTCCTTTGAGATTTTGGATGATTTCAACGCCGGCTTCAAAGACGCCGACGTGATCTACGCCAAAAGCTGGGGAGCCATGCTCACTACCACCGACCATGAAGAATCAGCCAGAATTGGCAAGCAGTACACCGACTGGATCACCGACGAGCGGCGCATGGCCATGGCCAAAGACGACGCCATCTACATGCACTGCCTGCCCGCCGACCGCAACATCGAAGTGACCGATGGCGTGATCGATGGCCCCCAAAGCGTGGTCTACGACGAAGCCGAAAACCGCCTGCACGTGCAAAAAGCCGTGATGGCCCTAACCATGTCCTAAAATATGCAATTGAGTAATTAAGTAATTGGCAATTTGCTCAATTACTCAATTACTCAATTACCGGGTTACCCAAAATGATTGATTTACAAACTCGCAATGAAGAAGCACTCTCCCGCACGATTGAACGGGCCAGAGAACGCAATATTATTATTCCCACTTTCTACCAGATGCGGAATCCCCATCTGATTCCTGATCCAGTTCGCCAAAAATTACAAAATGTTGGGCTGTGGGATTTGAACCCGCTTAATTTGTTCCGCATTACCTGGCACAATGAACCAACTGTGCATGGTGGTGGCTTTGGCGACGCCAACTATATCGAGCTGCCGTCGGCATTAACAGGCGTTCCAGCCCGCATCGTGCTGATGATTGGCAAATGGTTCCCCACAGGAGCCCACAAAGTTGGCGCGGCCTTTGGCTGTTTGGCACCTACTCTGGTAACGGGGCAGTTCGACCCCACCACTCAAAAAGCAGTCTGGCCATCTACCGGCAACTACTGCCGGGGCGGCGCTTATGACTCCAACCTGCTGGCCTGCGAATCGATCGCCATCTTGCCGGAAGGGATGAGCCGCGAGCGGTTTGAATGGCTGGCAAATGTGGCCGGTGAAACGATTAAAACCCCCGGTACCGAAAGCAATGTCAAAGAGATTTTTGACAAGTGTTGGGAACTGAGCAGATCGGGTCAGGATTTGGTTATTTTTAACCAGTTCGACCAGCTGGGCAATTATCTGTGGCACCATGAGGTGACTGGCCCAGCGATGGAAGAGGCGCTGAAGCAGGTGATGGGACCCAACGATCGGTATCGCGGCCTGACGGTGACTACCGGCTCGGCGGGTACGATTGCTGCCGGGGATTACCTGAAGAAGCTGTTCCCTGAAAGCAAGATTGCTGCCAGCGAGGCGCTGCAATGCCCTACCTTGCTCAACAATGGCTTTGGCGCGCACCGCATCGAAGGCATTGGCGACAAGCATGTGCCCTGGATTCACAATGTCAAGAACACCGATATGGTAATTGCCATCGACGATGAGGCCAGTATGGCGCTGACGCGGCTGTTTAATGAACCGGCTGGGCAGGAATATTTAGTAGAGCAAGGAATTTCTGCCGATTTGGTAGAAAAGCTGCCGCTGATGGGCATTTCTGGCATTGCCAACATGCTGTCGGCGATTAAGTTTGCCAAATATTATGAGCTAACCGAAAACGATGTGGTGATGACGGTGGCGACCGATTCCATGGAAATGTACAACAGCCGCCTGGAAGAGCTAAATGAGACGGAAGGGGCGTTTACCCCTATTCACGCCGCCGTCGCTTTTGAGCGGTATTTGTTGGGGCAGTCGATTGATTACATGGAAGAGCTGGGGTATTACGGCCGTAAACGCATCCACAACCTCAAATATTACACCTGGGTGGAACAGCAGGGCAAAACCTACGAAGAAATCCAGGCCCAATGGTACGACGACAGCTACTGGACCCGCATTCCGCGCATGGCAGATGAAATCGACCAACTCATCGATGAATTCAACGAACGCACCGGCCTGCTCCAGGAGATGTAATGCAGTTTGGCCGAAAACTATTTTGCCGTCAATATAAGCTAATAATCATTTTCGCGAGTATGCAATGAGAAATTCCCTACCCAAACTATTTCTATCAAAGCGACTTGATGGTTTTCTGCCGATGTTTGCTGCACTGGCAGCCTTTATCTTTGGGGCAATAATCTTGCTCATTATGAATATGAACCCCCTGGTGGCTTATAGGGCACTGCTCAATGGGGCCTTTGGTAATCAAAATGCGCTGATAGAAACTATCGTTAAAGCGGTGCCACTGCTCCTCATCGGTCTTGGTATCTGCATTGCTTTTCGCGCTAAAGTGATCAACATTGGCGCTGAAGGACAGATGATAATCGGTGCCTTGATGGCCACTGCTTTTGGCCTGGCAGTTGAATGGCCAGGCTGGCTGGTTATTCCCATAGCCATGCTGGTCGGTCTATTTGGCGGCGCACTCTGGGGAGCAATCCCCGGAGCCTTAAAAGCCTATTTCAATGTAAACGAAATCCTGAGCACGGTTATGATGAACGCCATCGCTGTGCAGTTGATGAACTATTTACTTGGGGGTCCCATGATGGACCCCCAACAGGCCGCAGCTCTGGGAAAACTGCCAGAAACAGCCCGCCTGGATAACACTTATCATCTGGCTCGCCTAATGCCGCCGACCCGCTTACATTCCGGGGTAATTATTGCCCTGGTATTGGCCGTCATTGTTTACATCATGCTGTTCCATACAACGCTGGGATATCGTATCAGAGCTGTCGGGTTCAATCCATTTGCTTCCCGGTATGGCGGCATTCGGGTTCGCCGCCAGGTTGTTATCGCCCTCCTATTAAGCGGTGCTCTGGCCGGACTGGCCGGGGCGATCCAGGTTTATGGGCTAAATTACCGCATGATCACCGATGGATCGTCCACAGGCTTTACAGGCTCGGCAGGTTACAACGGCATTGTTACAGCGCTGTTCGGCGGTCTACATCCTCTGGGTGTGATACCCGCTTCCTTTTTCTTTGGCGCCTTGCTTGTTGGTGCCAACTCCATGCAGCGCATGACCCAGGTTCCCTCGGCCTTCGTGAGCGCCCTAAACGGTATGGTAGTGATCTTTGTCGTCAGCGCTGCAATCTGGCGGGAACTGCGCGAACGCCAGCGCCGCCTGGCAAAAGTAAGCGACGTGCCTGCGCCGCTGCCAGACCCCGAAACCGGGCAAAAGAAGCAGGAGTCTTAACGATGGATAGTTCCCAATTTTTCTCGACAGCTGTTGTCATCGGGATTTTAACGGCCGCTATTCGCCTATCGGCCCCCTATCTCTTCGCCGCCATCGGGGAGATGTTTGGTCAGCGTAGTGGGGTCTTGAATCTGGGCGTAGAAGGGCAAATGTTGATGGGGGCATTCTTTGCCTTCTATTACACAGTGCAGACCGGAAATCCATGGCTGGGACTGTTGGCAGCTATGATCATTGGCGCAATCATGGGTTTTGCGATGGCCGTGGTAAGCGTCCGCTGGCGTGCCGTGCAGGGCATTAGTGGCATTGGCTTTTTCATTTTCGGCGTGGGGATGAGCGAGCTGCTCTTCAAAACGTTGTTAGGCGAAGTAAAAATCATCAACACTGGCTTTAACCCAATCCACATCCCCTTCCTGTCCGATATTCCTGTGATTGGCATGATATTCTTCCAGCATAATGCCATGACCTACATGGCCCTTCTGCTGGTGCCAGTTGCCTGGTTCATTTTGAACAAAACCACCCTGGGGTTGAAAATACGCGCCGTCGGTGAAAACCCACATGCCGCCGATACGCTTGGCGTTAGCGTCACCAAAATTCGCTACCTCACCGTTACGATGGGGGGGGTCATGTCTGGTATTGGGGGGGCAGCGCTTTCCATTGCCAACCTGAATGTCTTCCAGGAAAACATGACTGCGGGCATGGGCTTTATCGCTGTGGCCCTCGTCTATTTTGGTGGTTGGCGACCTTTTGGCGTCTTGTTTGGTGCGCTGCTCTTTAGCACGGTGATGGCCTTACAGCTATTTATGCAAGTGTTTAATGTCGCCATTCCATCAGAGTTTGCTATCATGCTGCCGTATATTCTCACAATTGTCGTATTGGTTTTAACGGTTGGGCGTGTGAGAGGCCCATCGGCGTTGACAGAGCCTTTTGTGCGTGAATAAAAGGCGTCAACCGGTTCAACAAAGGAGGCGATATCTGTATAAACTATCAAACTTCTGTTTCTGGAAATCCAGATTTAATTTACAAATCAGTTTAGGAGGAAAGAAATGTCTAAAATCATAAAACTATTAACCCTTACCCTTTTGCTGGCTTTCGCCCTGGGTGCCTGTTCATCTGCAGAGGACGAACCGGAGGATGAAAAACTTCGGGTGGCTGTCATCATGCCCAGCTCCATCACCGATCTTGCCTTTAGCCAATCGATCTACGATGCACTGCTTAAAATTCAGGCAGAACGAGGTGGTGAGGAAAATTTTGAATTCGTTTTCTCAGAAAACATGTTCCAGGTAGATGATGCCGCAGCGGCTATTCGGGATTTTGCTTCCCAGGGGTATGATATTGTTATTGCCCACGGTTCCCAATATGGCACTTCCGTGCAAGAAATTGCGCCCGATTTCCCCGAAACCGTCTTTGCACATGGCACGACAAACAGAACCTTTGTAGATGATGGAATTACCAATGTCTACGCTTATGAAGCGGCCTCGAATGAAGGGGGCTACGTGAATGGCGTGATAGCTGCCAAACTGACCCAGAGCAACATCGTGGGTATTGTTGGCCCAATTGACGTTGGCGATGCCAAACTTTACATTGAAGGGTTTGAAAAGGGCGTTCGGGATACAGATCCCAGTATCCAAATATTGAAAGTCTTCACCGGTTCATTTGGGGATGTTGCCCTGGCCCGTGAAGCGGCCGATGCCCATATCTCTGCTGGCGCTGACGTGCTGATTGGCACGGGCCAGATGGTAGTTGGGGCGATTGCTGCGGTGGAAGAACAGGGAGGTCGCGTTTTATGGCTTGGTACCCAATCCAGCCAGACCAATTTGGCACCCAACATTACCGTAGCCAATCAGATTTATGACTGGTCGGTTACCTTGCGTCAAATCCTGGACAAGGTAGAGAATGGCCAACTGGGCGGAGAGGCACTGCTGATTACGCTGGCCAATGAAGGGCTTTACATGGAGTATAACGAAAGTTTTGCCCGGCTGAATGATGTGAAAGCGGATGCTGAGGCCGCTGTTCAGGGAATCATTGATGGTTCCATTAATGCACTTCCCTAAATTTTAGGGGTTTGTCAGTTACAGGGTCAAGGCAGATCTTGACCCTGTAACTTCTTTCAGGAGTTGGCATGGCTGAAAATCAAATCACCGCCAATGTGCGCCAGAAGCTTAAACATCTGGAAATGATCAATATTACCAAGCTGTTCCCAGGTGTGCGGGCAAATTCACAAGTGAATTTCGATGTCAAGGAAGGGGAAGTGCACGCCTTACTTGGGGAGAATGGCGCTGGCAAAAGCACCCTGATGAAAATCCTCTACGGCCTGTATGAACCCAACGAAGGGGAAATTCGGATCAATGGGAAAGCTGTGAGCATTCAGTCGCCAAATGATTCCATTCGTCTGGGCATTGGCATGATTCACCAACATTTCATGCTGGTGGAGTCACTAACGGTTGTAGAGAATATTGCCTTGGGGCTACCTTCTTCACGTGGGCTGATGACAGATCTGGATGTGGTGGCCGAACGCGCTTTGGCATTGGGCAAGAAATACGGGCTTACGGTTGATCCCCATGCCTATATCTGGCAGCTCGCAGTGGGGCAGCGCCAGCGAGTCGAGATTCTCAAGGCGCTTTACCGTGGGGCAGATTTGTTTATTTTGGATGAACCAACGGCCGTATTAACCCCACAAGAAGTCGATGAGTTCATGGGAACCATGCGCCAGATGACCCAGGAGATGCACTCTATCATCTTTATTTCCCATAAATTACATGAAGTAATTGATAGCTGCGACCGGGTTACGGTGCTGCGAAACGGTAAACGAGTAGGCTCTCGCCCTGTTGCCGGCGCAACCAAGCTAGACCTGGCACGCATGATGGTAGGGCATGAAATTGTGCTGCCAAAAATCACCTCCGAACCTAAGCTGGGCGAGGTGCGCCTTGAGGTGCAGGATATCCATGCCCTCAGCGACCGTAATACCCCGGCACTGCGCGGTGTCAACCTACAGGTTCGTGCCGGGGAGATTGTGGGCCTGGCTGGTGTTTCGGGCAATGGGCAATCTGAACTGGCCCAGATAGTCACCGGCTTGCGCAAACCCACCCAGGGTAAAGTGATTGTTACTGGCCAGGATTTGACCGGCAAACTGCCGGGAGAATTTTCAAAACGGGGCATGGCCTATATTCCCGAAGAGCGGATGCGTGATGGCGTGGTGGGCAAGTTCACGGTCTCTGAAAATATTATCTTGCGCGACCATAACAAATCCCCTTACTCAAAACGGGGCATGCTGGTCCACCGCATCATTGGCGAAATCACCGAAAAATTGATTAAGGTATTCGATATCAGAACCCCCTCGCGCAGTACCAACGCCAACAGCCTTTCTGGCGGCAATATCCAAAAAGTAGTGCTGGCCCGCGAACTGTCGCGAAGCCCCAAGGTATTGGTTGCCGCGCAGCCGACTCGTGGCGTTGACATTGGTGCCATTGAGTTTATTCATAACAACTTGCTCGATCAGCGGGAAGCGGGCGCAGCCATTTTGCTCATCTCCGAAGATTTAGATGAAGTGTTGGCTCTGTCTGACCGGGTGGCGGTCATGTTTCATGGCGAGATTACGGGTATCTTGCCCAACAAAGATGCCGAACGAGAGCGCGTAGGCCTGCTGATGGCTGGCGAAAGGTTGGAAAATACTTGAGTTGTCCCTGAATTGATACGCCTTTTCTGTGTTATGATTGTTTGGAATTTGTTTCATTAGTCACGCCGGAATCGTGGACTTGACGGACTGACGTACAGGCGAAACAAGGAAGGCTGCGTAAACTGATAACCCGTTTTGAAGCTGTACGCCGCCATAAGAACCCTTGTTTGTCAGTCTATCATTGGGATACAAGCCCATCTTTGGAGGACTAACGCATGAAATTTACCCTTAACGAACAGATAATAGAATATGATGGCGATCCGGAACTACCGCTGCTCACCTATTTGCGTGAAGAGCTGGGCATCCTTTCCGCCAAAGATGGCTGTGCCCCCCAGGCAGCTTGTGGCTGCTGCACCGTACAGTTGGAAGATAAGGCGGTGCTTTCCTGCGTCACCAAAATGGGCAAAATTGAAGGTAAGGCTGTCATCACCACCGAAGGTCTGGGCGAATACCGGCAGGAAGTGTTTGCCAACTCGTTTGTCTCCTGCGGCGGCGTGCAGTGCGGTTTTTGTATTCCCGGCATTGTGATGCAGTCCAACGTCCTCATCAACCAAAACCCCGAACCCAGCCGGGCCGACATTGAAAAGGCACTCACCCCCAATTTGTGCCGCTGTACAGGTTACAAAAAGATCGTAGATTCCGTCCAAATGGCAGCCGAAGCGATTCGCAAAGAGGAAGAGGTGAAGTTACCGGAGGGCAACGGCCGTATCGGCACCCGCCAGCCCAAATACCACGCCGCCGACCTCGTCCTGGGCCAGCATCATTACACCGACGACATCCGCCTGCCCGGCATGAAAGTCGGGGCGCTTAAATTTAGCGACCACCCCCGCGCCACCGTCCTCAAAATCGACACCAGCGCCGCCGAAAAGATGGAAGGCGTCATTCGCATCTTCACCGCCCAAGACGTGCCCGGCGACCGGCAAATTGGTCTCATCAAGCAAGATTGGCCGCTCATGATTGCCGAAGGCGAAACCACCCGCTACGTCGGGGACGTGCTGGCCCTGGTGGTGGCCGAAAGTGACATGCTGGCGCGCCAGGCCGTCGCCGCCATCAAGGTCGACTACGAAGTGCTGGAACCCGTCACCGATATGCATCAGGCCTTGATGCCTGACGCACCCAAGATTCATCCACAGGGCAACCAGCTCTCCCGCAGCTACACAAGCCGGGGCGACATGGCCGCTGCCGAAGCCAATTCCGCCTACATCGTCCAGGGCGTTTTTGAGACGCAGATGATTGAGCATGGCTTTATGGAGCCGGAATGCACGGTGGTACAGCCGTCAGACGACGGCGTCGAGGTCTTCTCCAGCAGCCAGGGCATCTTTGACGACCGGATACAGATCGCCAAAATTCTGGGGCTGCCCCTGGAAAAAGTGCGCGTTATTTTAGTGCCCAACGGCGGCGGCTTTGGCGGCAAGGAAGATCTAACCACCCAGGGACACGCCGCGCTGGCTGCCCAACTGCTGCAAATGCCGGTCAAAGTTCGCCTCACCCGCGATGAATCGATAGCCATGCACCCCAAGCGCCACCCCATCTGGATGGATTACCGCGTGGGCTGCGACGCCAACGGGATGCTCACCTTCGTCAAGGTGAAGTTTCTGGGCGACACTGGTGCTTATGCCTCAGTCGGCATGAAGGTGTTGGAGCGCTCTGCCGGGCACGCCACGGGCGCGTACAATGTTCCGGTGACTGATGTAGAAGCTATCGCTGTCTATACGAACAACATCCCCTGCGGTGCCATGCGCGGCTTTGGCGTCAATCAATCCGCCTTTGGCCTGGAATCGCTGCTTGACGAGCTGTGCGAAAAGGGCGGCTTCGACCGCTGGCAGTTCCGCTACGACAACGCCCTGCAAAACGGCAACATGACCGCCACCGGCCAGATCATTGAGGCAGGCGCAGGTGTGCGCGAAACGCTGCTGGCCGTTAAGGCCGAATACGACGCCGCGCCGTATGTGGGCATCGCCTGCGGCATCAAAAACACCGGCATCGGCAACGGCATGCCGGATGAGTCCAAGGCACGGGTGCAGATTCTAGCTCCGGACAAGGTGCTGATAGACCACGGCTGGACGGAAATGGGTCAGGGTGTCAACACCATCGCCCAGCAGGTAGTGTGCCATGAAACCGGCATCGAGCCAGCCATCATTGAGGTGCGAGTGGATACAGTCTCTGAGCAAGAAGCAGGTATGACGACTGCATCGCGGGCCACCTCGCTGGTAGGGAATGCGCTCATCGACGCCTGCAAGCAGCTGAAGGAAGACCTGAAGACCCACAAACTGGCAGAGCTGGTCGGCCGTTCCTACGAAGGCTTTTTCCGCATCGACTGGACGACCAAGCCGGGGGCAATGGTAGAGAAGGTGTACACGCACTATTCCTACAGCTACGCCACGCAGCTGGTGACATTGGATGAAGACGGCCGTATTCAAAAAATCACCGCCGCCCACGATGCCGGTAAAATCTTCAACCCCACCCTGTTTGAAGGGCAGCTGGAAGGTTCGATCCACATGGGGCTTGGGTATGCGATCAGCGAGGAGTTGGTGATGGAAAACGGCCGTCCCAAATCCACCCGTCTGCGCGACTGCGGCATCCTCCGCGCCAAAGAGATGCCCGAAATGGAAATCATCGGCGTCGAAGTGCCCGATCCCTACGGCCCGTATGGGGCCAAAGGCGTCGGCGAAATCGGCCTCGTCCCCACCGCAGGCGCGGTCGCCAATGCCCTTTATCAATACGACGGTATTCGTCGCTACAAATTGCCTATGCGAATTCCCAAACGTGGACTCACCAAGCGAATGCCAGTGAACGGTAATCAGTAGGTCAGTATTCAGTATTAGCTACTGATTGGCCAGCCCACTGATTACTGACCTACTGAACACTGATTACTGAAAATAAGGAGAAACTCATGTCAAAAGACCGCTTAGCACTTTATTTGCAAGATGCCCACGACATTCGTGAAGGCATTGAACTGTGTAAATATGCCGAAGAAAAAGGATTTGAGGCCGTCTGGCAGGCGGAAAGCCGCCTGGTGCGCGACGCCATCGTGCCAATGGCAGCCTTTGCCGCCCACACCACTACCCTCAAAATCGCCAGCGGCGTCACCAACAACTGGACCCGCAACATTGGGCTGCTGGCCGCCACCTTCCTGACGCTCGACGACCTGGCGGAAGACCGCATCATTTGCGGCATTGGTGCCTGGTGGGATCCGCTGGCCAGCAAGGTAGGCATCAACCGGCGCAAGCCGCTCGCCGCCATGCGCGAAACGATTGAAGTTCTGCGCAAGCTGCTGAATATGGAAACTGTGACCCATTTTGGTGAATTTCACCATGTAGATGGCATTCAGCTGGACGTGGTACACGGCCGTAAAACGCCGCGCAACGTCCCCATCTACATCGGGGCCACCGGCATGAAAATGATGGAAATGACCGGGGAAATTGCCGACGGGGCTTGCCTGAACTACCTGGTGCACCCCAAATACAACCTGGAAGCGATGGACGCCCTGGAGCGCGGCGCGAAAAAGGCAGGCCGCTCCATTGATGACATCGACCGGCCGCAGCTGATGATTTGCTCGGTGGATAACGACCGCAAGAAGGCGCTGGATGGCGCGCGCAAGATGATGACGCAGTACTTGGGCCAACAGCCGCACCTGATGAAGGCCAGCGGCGTCAGCCAGGAACTGCTGGACGACATCCACCAGGTGCTCACCTGGCCCGCCACGGAAGAAGAGATCGAAAACGCCATGCACCTGGTGCCCGATGACGTGGTTCAGATGTGTACCGCCAGCGGTTCGCCGGAAGAAGTGAAGGCCAAGGTCCGCGAATACATCGACAACGGCTGCACCTGCCCCATTCTCTACCCGCTGGGCGATCCATATTTGATGATCGACATATTTGCGAATGGGTACAATTAGAAACCAGTAATCAGTAGGTCAGTCATCGGTAAAACAGTCAACTAAATACTGGCCTACTGAAACTGGAATGACAACATCTGTTCATTTACTATTTGCAGAATACGTTGTCGATCAACTCGAATGATGCCTCATCCTGCGCATAATTCGCCACGTCATCAGCGCGCCAGCTGGAGACCGAAAGCACCACACCGCGACGGCCGTCTTCGCTGAAGCCCTCGTAGCTCAGGTAGCCAGGCACCGCACCTCCATGACGCCAATAGCCACTCCCACACGACAACGGACTCCAACCAAGCCCCAGGCCGTAACGGCCGTCTCCCTCAGGAACACTATCTTGCATCTCCGCCAGAAGCTCCGGGGCCAGCAGCTCGCCGCCCAACAGCGCGCTGAAGAACCGGGTCATATCCTCTGGCGTGCTGATGATAGCCCCGCCCGCGTCGCCCGCGCTCGGATCAAGCAGCGTGACGTCAACGAGCGGTCCACCATCCGGGAACTGATAGTAGCCTCTGGCGTGTGGGTCAGGCATCTCTGGTCCATTGGCTATGGTAGTGTGCGCCAGGCCAAGTGGTTCGATGATCCGGTCACGCACTTCCTCCGCCCAGGGATTGCCGGTTACCGCTTTAATAATCATCCCGGCGAGGACGTAATTGGTGTTGGCGTAGCTTCGCGCCGTTCCCGGCTCAAAAATCGGCGGGTGGCGCATGGCCACGGCTACCAGTTCCTCTGGTGCGTAGTGATAGAAGCGGCGTTCCTCAAAAGTGTTCAGCGCGTTGAACGGGTTCCACCCTTCATCATTGTTGTAGTCATAAATGCCGCTTGTGTGTTGCAGGAGATCGCGAATAGTAATCGCGCTGTCATCGTGCCCACCGCCACTTACCACGCCGGGCAAATGCTGCTCCACCGTATCGTCGAGAGACAGGCGGCCTTCACCTACAAGCTGCAAGACCACTGTGGCCACAAAGGTCTTGGTGGTGCTGGCGATGCGGTAACGGCCGTTTTCCGGCACGGGCTCACGGGTCTGGACATTGGCAACGCCACTCGTAGCCACCAGGACCACGCCGTCCAGGGTCACGCGGGCCTGTACCCCCACAGCGCCCCTGTCGCGAATTGCGTCCAGGTCCCGCTGCAAATCAGCCTGACCATAGCCACTCCCCTCGGAGCAGGCCGCCAGGGTCACCAGGATCACGGCCAGCAAAATAGCGATAATGGCTTTCATGGGTCCTCCCTATTCAATCGGCCGTCGGGCCAGGGTGGACGGCGGGCGCCCGCTCAGCAGCCAGCCAACAGCAGCAGCCAGCAGGGGAACACCGAGGGCTACGATGGCCAGGTGGCCAACAGGCACTCCGGCCAGCGTGTCCAGTTCGGTAATGGCGCTTGCCGCCAACCCCAAATATGCCCCGGTGATGCCCAATACAACCCCCAGAGCAGCCAGGCCACCGGCAGTGGCCGCCGTGAGCGTGCGGCGGATCGAGCCAGTAGCCCCGGTCGCCGTGAGGATGCGCAGGTCTCCGGCCGCTTCGCTGCGGATTAGACCCACCGCTAGGGCCAGGATGCTAACTGCTACGATGATCCCTGTTGTCATCGCCCCCGAACGCACTGAGCGCAGCGTGGCCAGGTTCACCCCGTCTCTATTCTCAACCATCAGATCGGCGTTTGCGGCCACTTCACGGGCCGCAGCTAGCTGCTCGCCGGTGACAGGCCGGGCAGTGGCGACGAACCAACCGACTGTTGCTGCTTCCCAGCCCCGCCGGGCCAGCGCGCCAGGGGTGATCAACGAGGTTGGAGCCGATACGTAGGCAGGCACATCGAGCCTCTCGACGTTGCTGACCAGTTCCTCCTCAATCCCGCGCCGGAAGCCAACCTCGCCTTCCCGAATGGTGAGAACATCGGTGTTCGGGTCCACGGCAGCGGGATCGATGCCATAATATCTGAGCAGCTCAGGCGTGGCGACAAAAAGCGGCCCCGGATTCGCCGTGCGTTCACCTTGCCCAATCCAGACAGCGTGCCGCCACGTGTTCTCGCGCCGGCCCGGATTCGGAGCCTCATCCGGATCGACAGCCATTTGCAGTTCAATCATCAGGGGATCATCCAGTGAAGCGGCAAGCTGGTAGACTTGAGCCTGAAGCTGCTCAAGCTCGGCTGATGTGCGTGTTGTGACAAGTTCCCGGATGCGGCTGCCTTCCACGGTGATTAAGAGCTGGCTGTCAGACAGGTTTCCCAAATCG
The DNA here is from genome assembly GCA_041748655.1 of Promineifilaceae bacterium (SeqCode). GTDB lineage: Bacteria > Chloroflexota > Anaerolineae > Promineifilales > Promineifilaceae > Leptofilum. The sequence goes on from JBGTCV010000132.1 coordinate 17,680, forward strand.
GCCTCGTGCTCGGTTTTGGTAACGCTGATGATGACGGCCGTTGCCATGCCCAGCGCCAGGCTGATGGCCGCCAGGGTCACTCCCGAGCGGGTTCGGTAGCGCGCCAGGTCGCGCAGGGCCAGCCGCACGCCGACCGGCAGCCGACCAGCGGCCGTTGCCAGTGTCCAGATCGCCGCTGGGCTAAAAAGCAAGATGCCGAGAGCAGTCGCCAACGTACCCACGCCAATAAGTCCCGTTTCGATCCAGCCGATGGTCGCGGCGTCGGCGATGGCCAGGCAGATGAGACCACCTGCCACGATCAGACCAGCCCGCGCTGTTGCGGGGCGTATTGGCTCGGACGGCAACGGCCGTCCGGACAGCGCCTCAACGACCGAAAGGCGTGACACGGCACGGGCCGGCCACCAGGCAGCCCCGGTGGCTGCCAGCACCGCCAGCAGCATCCCCAGCCCGATCAACCACCAGGGCAGCACGTCAAACCGGTTGATACGCGCCCCCACCAATGTGGTCTCCAGGTATGGCACAGCGACAATCCAACCCAACAGGCCAAGGGCAGCCCCGATGACGGCCGCGATGCCGCCAACGATGGCGCCATTGGCCAGCATCACCAGGCGGAGGTGCTTCCCGGTCGCCCCGATGGCCGCCAACATACCCAGCTGCCGCTGGCGACGCCGCGCGACGACGATAAAAACAACTGCGGCCACGAGGGCAACCAGCATCATAGCCACGGCGGCAACGCCGAGTGCAGCCCCGGCTGCAAGCACCTCCACGTTCTCCACCGTGGATCCATGCATTTCGTGGCTGACCAGCCCCTCATCGGGCCAGGGGAATGAAAGAAACTGCTCATCGCTGCCGCGAACCAGGATTGTTACAGTCGAAGGTGGATCGGCGTAAGCCGGGGCCAAAAGGATGAACCTGTCCCGCAGGTCGCTGGGATTCTCCACCAGGCCAACCACCGTCCACTCACTGCCGCCAAGGGAGAACCGGGCGTTGAGGGTGAGACCGAAGCTCTCCGCCAGCGAATCGGTCACGGCAATCTCATCGGCGCCTGTGGGAAAACGGCCGTCGCGCAGGGCCAGCATCGGGGCACTATACACGCCTTGTGGGTCTTGGGAGCGAAACTCAACCAATTCGGCCGTGCCCGGAACCGGCACGTAGCGGCGCCCGATCACGTCAACAGGGCCATACCACGCCTCAATCGCGGCAATGTTGGCTTCCAAAAGCTGGGGATCGGCCCCATCATGGACGAATATCTGGTTGGCAGTGCCAAACGTGCCCGGGGAATTTCCCAGCGGAGCCAGGGTATACGCGGCCGAAGCGAGGGCGATGGCTGCAGCAACAGCAACAGTGAGCAGTGCCAGTGCCAGGGTTTGCAGCCGCCACTCGCGGCGAAACAGCCGCCAGGCCCAGCGAAATATTGCCCGGCGCGCAGGGAGACCACCATCGTTTGCCGTACTCATAATTTTACACCCGGGTGAAGAACGGCCGTATGTGACACCGGCGCAGGCTCATCAACAACACGGCCGTCGTGCAGAAAAACCACGCGATCCGCCCACGAAGCCAGTTGGTCATCATGCGTCACAATCACCCCAGCGACGCCCCGCTGGCAGGCAGTGCGTAAAAGGCGCATCACGGCTTCACCGTTCACCGAATCCAGGGCACCGGTTGGTTCGTCGGCCAGCAGCAAATAGCGGTCGCCAACCACGGCGCGGGCAATGGCTGCCCGCTGACGCTCGCCGCCTGATAGCTCATCGGGATAGTGGGTCGCCCGGTCAGCGATGCCCAATTCTTCCAGGGCGGCCATGCCTACCGCCCGCGCCGCTTTAACGTTAACGCCGTCCAGTTCCAGGGGCAGGCTCACGTTTTCTACGGCCGTAAGCCCCGCAAGCAAATTGAAGTCCTGGAACACGTAGCCAATTGAGCGGCGGCGCAGCCACGCCCGGTCGTCAGACGATAAGCTTGATAGGGGGGTTCCGTCCACCAACACTTCGCCGCTGGTTGGATCCTCAAGGCTGCCGGCAATGGTCAGCAGCGTGCTCTTGCCCGATCCGCTTGGTCCCATAATCGCTACCAGCTCACCGCGTTCGACCGACAGCTCAACCTGCCGAAGTGCACTTACTTCGGTTGGGCCATCACCGTAAACTTTGGATACGCTGTGCATCTCCAGTGCCAGGTTCATCGTTCCTCCTCCTTGCCCAATGCCCCCTCCTTATTTGGGGGAATTGCCTCCTCAGCATCCTCTCGTTTGTTAATCCAGTAGATGATGATTAAAGAGAGCCCAAAGAAAAATGGCAGGCTGCCCAGTACCATCCATGGGCCAAGGCCAAAGGGCAAAGGGCTGATGTCACTTTCGCCAATGTCAGGTCCCAACACTGGCCCATCATCAACCGCATCTTCGTTATCAACCGAATTCGGTGCTGGTCCCTCACCCACCACAGCACTTGAACTCGCCATAAACCCCAACGGCCAAAGACCGCAGAGCAGTCCCAGGCCCACCATCGTGATTATAATCCCCCAGCGCAGGGTATCGCGGCCGCTCCGCTTACGCTCTGGCCGCAGCAAGCCGCGTTCGGCCAGGGCAATTGTTTCCTTGTAGCGCAGGTAGCGGGCAAAGGCAAACACAGCAAAGGGAATCGAGAAAAAGATGAGAATGACGAAGATAGTCAGTAAAGTTTCAACGTCCATAAGAAATCTCCTTGTCGGCCAAACGGCCGTATTGTTCCCCGTTTATCTGTTTGGTTAGACCGGAGACGTTGCAAAAAGTTTCAAACAAACTCATGGAAACTTTTTTTGCGATCTGTGGTCTAATGAAACCAGGAGAACGATACGGCCGTGACTCAGGATGAACAGGAACTTATCCAACAAGCGCAATCCGGTGACAAAGCTGCCTTTGCGGCCCTGGTAGAAGGCCAGGCCCAGTTTGTTTTTAATCTGGCACTGCGCACGTTGAACAACCCCCAGGAAGCCGAGGATATTGCCCAGGAAACATTTTTCCGCGCCTGGAAAGGGCTGCCTGATTTTCGGGCTGAAGCTAACTTACGGACGTGGTTGTACCGGATTACCGTTAATCTTTGTTACAATCAGCTGCCGCGGTTGAAAGCTGATTTTGCCGCGCTTGAACCCGAAGAGGTGATTTTACTGCCGGAGAAGACACGAACGGTGGAAACCAGGCTAATCACGGCCGAATTACGCCAGCAAATTTATACGGCCGTGGACGATTTGCCGGAAACTTATCGACTGCTCATTACTTTGCGTCACATGGACGGCTACAGTTACGAAGAAATTGCCGACATCACGCAAATGCCGTTAGGAACGGTTAAGACCGGACTCTTTCGCGCCCGCCAACGGCTGCGGCAGACATTGACAAGCACTGAGGAAACGAATGATGAATGACTCCTCTCATAATGCAGACCATCTTATTGAAAAAACACTAGAGCAGCGCCCTTTGGCTCCCCTGCCACCCGGGTTTGTCAATCGGGTAATGGCGCAAATCCAGGCGATAGAGGGAGAGGTTACCCGCCAAACCATTCGCTACAAACTGGAGGTTCTTGATGTAGCCCTGCCTGTTCTGGGTGCTTGCCTGGTTGTTTTGGCGCTGGGGTTGAGCGGTCGATTAGACTTTCTGGGGATAGCAGCGCCAATTACCTGGTCACCTGTTCTGCCCATAACTGGCCTACCTGCGCTGACGCAATGGGTGTCTTCTAACTGGCTAGCCCTAATTGGCCTGTTTGTCATCGCCGAAATCTGTCTTGCTGCGCTGTTCTGCATGTGGTGGTGGCTGGATCAACCGTTGCCGCTAGTAGACATTGGGGAAACGTAGCCACATCAGGTTAATACCTGGTGCATGAGCCGGGCCAGTTTGGCCAGATCCAATGGTTTAGTCAGCCATCCAGCTAACCCCATGGCCCGTAAACCCTCCATATCTCTTTCCACAGCATAGCCCGTGACCATAATGAAAGGAATGTCCAAATCACGCTCATGCAAGGTGTGGAACAGGGCAATACCTCCCATAGTCGGCATAATGATGTCACTCAGCACCAGAGCAATCTTTCTGTGATGTTGATCTAGAAGGGCAAGCGCCTCACGGGCGTTTTCGGCTTCTATCACCTTGTAATTGAGGAGCGTCAAACTTTCGACCAACGCCTGCCGAACAGTTTCCTCATCCTCCACAATGAGGATCAGCTGCCCCTGCCCCATTGGCACAGTTTCATCCAACAACTGAGGGGCATCGTACTCATCACCAGAATATGTTGGAAAGTAAAGATGGAACGTTGTGCCCTGATTCAGCTCCGTTGTCACGTCAATAAAACCTTCATGCTGCTGCACAATACCATACACTTGGGCCAGCCCTAATCCCGTTCCTTTCCCTCGCTCCTTGGTAGAGAAGAAAGGCTCAAAAATATGGGCCACTGTCTCTGTTGGAATTCCTGTACCATTATCGCTCACATCAACCTGCACCCATTCCCCTGCCGGCATGCCAGAAACCGGGGAAATAATATCCGACGCAAGCTGTAAAACAGTCAATCTTATCGTAAGAACCCCACCTTGTGGCATGGCATCCCGGGCATTGAAGGCCAGATTCAAAATCGCCTGCTGAATGCGGGAAGAATCGGCATGAATAATATATTCACTGTTTTCGGCTGCGGTGAGATCGATTTGAATGTCTTCTGGCAAGGTGCGCTTCAGAAGAGCGGTGATTTCTTTCAGGAATAGCAGCAAGTCTAAAGGTTGCCTTTCCATCAGCGATTGGCGGCTGAAGTCCAGAATTTGCTGAATCAGATCGGCGGCTCGCCGGGTCTGCATAGAGATGGTTTGTAACCTTTCCTGGTTGCGCGGAATCAGGTCTGCCGTACGTGTGAGCATGTCGGTATACAGCCGGATGACGGCCAGGCTGTTATTGAAGTCATGGGCAATGCCAGCCGCCAACTGCCCCACGGCTGCCAGGCGCTCCTGGCTCTGCACTTGCTGCTGAATCTGGCGTTCTTGCGTCACGTCGCGCATAACGAAGACCCAGCCACGCTGCTCGGGACCACTTTCAACAGGCCGGGCGATGATTTCAAAGAAACGGCCGTTATATTTCAGCTCATGCCACAACCCTTTAGGCGGGGAGGTGAGCAGTTTTATTAGAGGACGAGTGCCCAGGTGGGTAAGACGGCCGTTTTCCCATTCAGGTGCCAATAATTCAAGAAACTCTTTCGCAATCGGATTCGTCAGCCGAATATTTCCCGCCTCGCTCAACATGAAGATACCTTCTGGCACCGTATCGACAATAAACTGCACTTCCCTGGCATGCCCCAAAATTTGCCCTAACAGCTGCTCCCGTTCCTTCTCCGCTTGCTTGCGCGCAGTAATATCCCGCAAAACAATGACCCCCGCTTCAACACCCGCTTCCGACGGCAAGCTCCGGCCAGTCGCCTCTAGCCAACACCAGGATCCATCTTGATGTTGGGTCCGAAATTGAGTTGCATTACTGATTGTCGGCTGCTGAAAAAGTTGGGCAAACAAGGTGTAAACCTCTGGCCTATCATCAGGGTGGATCAAATCAAAAGCGTTGCTCCCTTCATACTCCTCTGGCAGATAACCCAAAATATGCGTCACCGCCGGACTGGCATAGATAATTTTCCCGGTGGCATCAAGCGTTATAATAATATCCGAAACATTCTCAATCAGCGCCCGAAAATAACTTTCACGATCACGCAGCACCCGTTCGGCCTGCATCCGGTCTCGCCTTACCTCAGCATCTCGCAGCTCTCGCTCAATGGCCGGAATCAACCGCGCCAGCTGTCCCTTTATCAGAAAATCATGCGCCCCCGCTTTCAGAGCCGCCACCCCCACCTCATCACCAATCGTGCCAGATATGATAATAAAAGGCAGATCCAGCCCACTCTCCTGTAGCAGATGCAGCGCTGCTGGCGCACTAAATCGGGGCATCGCATAATCGCTTAAAATCACATCCCATTCCTGCTCGTCCAGAGCCGCCTGCATAGCTTCCGCATCTTCCACACGTACATAAACTGGATCATAACCACCGCGCCGCAGCTCGCGCAGCAGCAACTCGGTGTCATCTTCTGAATCTTCAACAATTAAGACGCGCAGCGTTTTAAGCATCACTCATTACCATTCAAATTTGTCGGTGGCGCTTCATTCAAAACCAACCAATAAAACCCCAACTGCCGCACCGCATCGCTAAACCGAACAAAATCAACCGGTTTGCGAATGTAGCTGTTAGCGTGCAGGCTGTAACTTTGCACCAGATCCTGCTCTTCCCTGGACGAGGTAAGAACCACAACTGGGAGCAGCCGGGTTCGCTCATGCTCCCGGATGCGCCGCAAAACCTCTAAGCCATCAATTCGCGGCAATTTCAAGTCTAGCAAAATAAGCTGGGGCAGGTCGGTTGGCTGGTTAGCATAAACTCCTGTGCCAAACAGATAGTCCAACGCCTCAACGCCATCTCGTGCTACCACAATCTCATTGAGGATGTTGTTTTTCTTAAAGGCGCGCAGCGTCAGCTCAACATCATCTGGATTATCTTCAACAAGTAAAACGACCTTTTCCATTATTTTTCCCTTTTGGATTACAACTTAAAATAAAATGTTGCGCCTTGTTCTACCCCACCTTCAGCCCAGATTTGCCCCCCATGCCTATGAATAATACGCTGTACTGTAGCTAACCCAATGCCGGTACCAGAAAATTCAGCCGGTGTATGCAAACGTTGAAAAGCGCCAAAGAGCTTGTCAACATAGGCCATATCAAAACCCGCGCCATCATCACGCACAAAATAGATTGTTTGGCCATCTGACTGTACCTGCATCCCAAATTCAATACAGGCCGTTGGGTGTTTGGCCGAAAATTTCCAGGCATTACCCAGTAAATTTTCCAGCACCGCCCGCATCAACAGGGCATCTGCCTTCACCCGCACATTTGGGGCAATAACAAACTCAACCTGGCGTTCTGGTTCTATGGCACACAGCTCATCGGCAATTGTTTTAACCAAAGCCGACAAATTGACTGTTTCAGGGCGGAGATCGCTACGGGTCAGGCGGGAGAGCATGAGGAGGTCATCAATAAGCTGCGCCATACGTTGGCTGGCAGCACGAACCCGTTGCAGATAGCTTTGTGCATTGGCATCCAGTTTGTCGGCATAATCTTCCAGCAAGGCGAGGCTAAAGCCATCAATGCTGCGCAGGGGAGCACGCAGGTCATGGGAGACAGAGTAGGCAAACGACTCCAACTCTTTGTTGGTCGCTTCCAGTTGGGCCGTGCGATCAGCCACACGCTGTTCCAGCTCCATATTCATCTTGCGAATCTCAGCTTCGGCCTGCTTTCGCTCAGTGATGTCGATGATAGAGGCCAGGACAAAGCTGCCTTCCGTGGTGGTAATGGGGTTTAAACCAATCTCTACCGGCACCTGGCTGCCGTCCTGGCGCAGGCCAAACAAATCCCGTCCGGCACCCATCGGCCTGGCAAGTGGAGCGTCGAAAAAGGAATCACGATACTGCTCATGGTGGGCATGGAACTGCATAGGAACAAGCATTTCGATGAGCTGACCCAACAGCTGTTCCCTTGAATAGCCAAATAACGCCTCGGCTTGCCTGTTCACCAGGCTAATCTTGCCTGCGGGGCTCACCAGAATAATGGCGTTGGGTGTGGCTTCCACAACCAATCGGAGCTGTTGTTCCGCACGTTTTCGCTCGGTAATATCAATGATGGAGGCCAGAACATAGCTACCTTCGGCTGTAGTGATGGGATTGAGGCCGATCTCTATCGGTACCTGGCTGCCATCCTTGCGTAGGCCAAACAGGTCTCTACCAGCGCCCATGGGTCGGGCAACGGCCGTATCAAAAAAAGAATCCCGATACTGCTGGTGGTTCACGCTAAATTGGGAGGGTACCAACATCTCGACCGGCTGGCCCAGCAGTTCTGCGCGAGAATAACCAAACAACGCTTCCGTTTGGGCATTGACCAAACCGATCTCGCCAGCCTTGTTAACCAGCACAATCGCACCAGGCAAAGACTCAACCGCGAGGCGGAACTGCTCTTCACTCTGTCTACTTTGCCTACGCTCAGAATCGTTCGGCTGCCAGGAACGGACATGCCACAAAAGCAGCAAACAGAAAGCGGCAATATTTAACAAACCAAACAAAAAGATGCTAAAGTTTAAGCTGAAGCCAAACATCCGTTGGGCCAGCACCGTGACAATACCCAGAACAAGTGGCATTACAATGGCATAGCCAAACAGAACAGCAGCTCGTTTATCGGGAAATCGCACCGTGATAAATCTCCTCACGCCACTTTCTCATATTGATCCTCACACAGTTTTGGGTAGGCTTTGTCAATATGAGATGGCAGGCAAGCTTGAAGCGTACTGATTTACAGCGAGTTGAATAGGGTTCCAGTATAGCTTTCTGAGAATTGGCGTGTCAATGTACCCTATACAAACACCGGCATATTTCCTGGTACATAATTCTTATTAATCACATCAATTAGCTGGTTTAATGGCGGTATAATGGGGCGCTGAGGGCAAAAGTTATGCTTGTTTTAGTAGACAATGAACGTGCAGAGGCTTATCAAAAACCGTGGGGCGAACGCATTATGGCGGCGCGGGTGCGCATTAAGTATCGGCTGGAGGATATGACGGCCGTTCGCTGCCTGATCGTGCGTTACCATGAAATAACAACAGATATGCTAACAGAACTGGGCGCTAAAGCGATCTTCATTTCTGGCAACAGCGCCAACCCCGACGAATACACCCCTGAAGAGACGGCCGGTTTGCACCAGGCAATTACCAGCCAAAAGTGGCCTGTCTTTGGCTTTTGCGGCGGCTTTGAAACCATTGCCGAAGCGTTTGGGGGGATTGTAGCCCCAATTGGCCCCCTGGCGGCGGGTGAAACCGACCCGAATCTTGATTTTGCCCCTGGCATGAAGAAGGAATTGGGTTATCAACCCATTCAAATCATCAAATCACACCCGCTGCTGGCCGGGTTAGGAGAAGCGCCGATTATGCGGCAGGCACATTCCTGGGAGCTAAAGGAGGTGCCGGGAGGTTTTGAGAATTATGGGGAAACGGCCGTTTCCCCCCACCAAATCATCATCCACAAAACCCGGCTCATCATCGGCACCCAGTTCCACCCCGAATATTACACCGATGAACACCCCGCAGGCCGCAGCCTTATTCAAAACTTTTGCCAGCTGGCAGGATTAATTTAGCCGTTATACTGTATTATCTTAAGAATGAATGGGAAGTATCTAGCCAAGTCTAAAAGGATACACATGATTAAAGAGCACATAAATACTGCGTTGGAGGTGAAAACCTCTGATCCAGACGAAAAACGGCGAGCCAAATTGCTAAATATTTTGCTGCTAGGATTGTTTGTTTTAACAATACTGGGCCTATTAGCCAGCCTATCTCTAATGATTAGCAGTCAACCGCTCCCAGATAACTACAATATAACGATGATGTCCATTGCTGCTATGCTGGTGATAACGGTCATTATTTTTATCATCAATCGTTATTTTTCTCCTATTGTTGCCAGTGTGCTGTTCATCATTTTTTTGACGATTATTCTTTACTTTTCTGCGCCGCCATACGAGTCTGTTTGGGGACGAAACATGATCATGTTGGCACTGCCTATTGTCATGTCTAGTGTTGTTTTCCGCCCTAGCGCCAGTTTCGTTGTAGCCGGATTGCTTACGCTTCTTTACGCAGTGTCATCTACTCAAAATGACTTCTCTTTGAATTACATTGGTGTTCTAGCTTATTTTGGTATTGCCCTCGTATCATGGTTATCGGCGGATACGTTGGAAAAAGCTTTGGCTGAATTAAGAGATATAAACGTTGATCTTGATGCCAAAGTGGATGAGAGAACCAAAGAGTTGGTGCTGACAAATACCCAGTTAGCTGAAGCCCGAGATGCCGCTATTGAAGCCAATCAGTATAAAACCGAACTGACCGCCAGAGTGAGCCATGAATTGCGTACACCGCTCGGTTCAATTATGGGTTTTTCAGAAATGATTTGGAGTGGATACTATGGTGAAGTTAATGAGAAACAAAAACAAAAGCTTATATCCATTATTGAAACGACAAAAAATTTATCGAATTTGATTAGTGCTTGGTTGGATCAGGCTAAATTAGACTCTGGTAAACTGGAACTTCAATATGAACGGTTTAATATTCGCGAGCTAGTTGCGTATGTTGAAGATATTTCCCAGGTTTTGCTTAAGAATAAACCAGTAAAGTTACAGTTTAAAGTGGAAACGGCCGTTCCCACTCAACTATATGGTGACAGCGACCGTATTCAACAAATTTTCATCAATTTGGTTAGTAATGCCATCAAATACACCGAAAAAGGATCAATAAACGTTCTCGTATGTGCAGAAAACAACCAATGGACAATTCAAGTTAAAGATACCGGCATTGGTATTCCCGAAAATGCCTTACCCAACATATTTGAATCATTCAGCCAGGTAGATGGTTCCAGAACACGCAAACATGAAGGGTTCGGCTTAGGCTTATCCATTGTTAAACACCTGATCGACTTAATGGATGGTGATATTATTGTAGAAAGCTTGGTCGGTGAAGGAACTGTATTTACGGTGAAATTACCAATTATTGAGGAAGTTCAAATTAATGAAATCAATATGCTTCAGGAGGAGTTAGCGTGAGTGACGAAAAGAAACTGGCAATTATTGTCGAAGATGATGAACTAACCTCTGAAATCTTTGAGGCTGCTATTAGAGAGGCAGGATACAAAACAGAGCTGTACTATGATGGACAAGCAGCGCTGGACAGATTGCAATCATATGATGAAATTCCCTTTTTAGCTGTCCTTGATTTGCATTTGCCAAATGTAGCTGGCGATATCATCTTGGATCATATCGTGCAAGACGAACAATTAAAGGATCTTCGCGTTATTGTTGCCAGTGCAGATGGCAGTCTAGCCAAATTTCAACAAGGGAAAAAGAGCGGAAATATTTTAATTATGCAAAAACCAGTCAGTTTTGAGCAGCTCAAAATACTTTCCATGCGCATGATGCGTTAGGTAATCGGCAAGAACTTTTCAGAATTAAATCACGCGAAACCTTGCCGATTCCTTCAAGGAAACCGCAGATTTTAGCGTCACGGTCTTCCAAAAACTTTCTGCGGTTTACCTAATTGCTAACGTTTCCCAGAATATCAATTTGACAACGATGCAACTGTTGTAGCTATTTCAGCGGCGACGGTTGCATTTTGAATTAATAGCTCAATATTGCCCAACACAGAATCTGCCCCCATTTCAGCGACAAGTTTTTTTATCATCCAAGATGTAACATCCGCACCCCGTATACCTTCTTGTGCCATATCTGCGATAACAGAGGCGAATGCTGCTTCCAGTAAGTCATAGTCAAAACGATAGCGTTCTGATACAGGGACAGTGACTAACATGCCTGAGCCTAACGCCAGGTCCTGGCTAGCTTTGATAATGTGGGCCAATTCCGACACGGAACTAGCTGCAAAATCTCCATAAACGCCGCTGTGCTGATTGAAGAAAGGTGCAAAATCATCTGATTGGTAGCCGGCAACCAATACGCCTTGTGTTTCTAGCACTTCCTTCGTCGCTGATAAATCCAGAAAGGGCTTCGCGCCACTGCACACAACAGTAACTGGTGTGCGCCCTAATTCAGTTAAGTCTGCGCTAACATCAAAGGGGGCGTTTCGATGAACACCACCAATGCCACCTGTGGTCATGAGGGATATTCCAGCTAAATGGGAGACGACCATTGTGCCAGCAACTGTGGTTGCGCCGCTGGCTTTTCGAGCAACGGCCAAGGGTAAATTGCGTCGGCTGCAACGCATCAATGTTTCTTTTGGCTGAGTAGCAATCCACTCCAGGCTATCTGGTGTTAAACCTATGTGAATGCGACCATTTATAATAGCTGTTGTAGCTGGTGTAACCCCCGCCTCTCTGACTTTTGTTTCCATCAATGTGGCAACTTCTATATTCTGTGGATAGGGCAAACCATGTGTAATTAAGGTGCTTTCCATCGTGATAACGGGACGGTTTTCTGCCAGGGCATCGGCAACTTCTTCTGTAAATGTCAGGGCTGAATTCATGTAAAGTTCCGTAACTGGATATGTACTGTTTCGACAAAATTGAGCGCTTTGACTAGCATGGGTTTTAATGCTTGTTGATCACGCTCTGTGATGTAATGGACGCGGAAGGATTCGATCTCTTTGATAACGGCCGTTTCTACTTCTGGCAGCAGTTCTCCCAATTTATCAATCGCCGCCAATTCCCCAGGATACACAGATAGTGCCGCGCAGGCCGCTTCAGCCACATATTTCACATACTTTAAGGCGCCCAAAATATGCTGTGTCATTTTCTCATTGAATATGTCCATTTTGAGATAAGGTGTTAAGGGCAAAAATATTAACTGACGCATCGTGGCGAAATACGAGGTTTTGTGGGCGTAGCGACTGGCTTTGGTGCTGTTCATGCTGGGGCGTATATCAGACCCCAGCATCAGCTTGCTTGATGCATCAGACTTTAAATTTGGCACCAAACACGCTGGCAGCCAGTTCGCTTCAGATACAGCATAATAGCAAAAGGCATGAAAGTCAGGAATACCACTTTGTGCCAAACTCTCTCCTGCTTGTACTAATCCTGCCATCAGTTCAGTAAAGGCTTCTTTGCTTTCAAATGCGTCATCTTTGACGAATACCCAGAAATCTACATCACTTTTGCCCGGGATGATTTCACCTCTGGCCATAGAGCCATAAAGATAAACGGAAGCAACTTGGGGCACATCAGCTATCACAGTCGTGAATTTTGAAACGGCCTCTTTATATGCTTTGGTTGGTTTCATGCCACACCTTTTAGCTCACGGAGAAATGATTCAAACAACCACACTTTTTCCGCAATCTCCGGTTGCATGATTGTGTCTGGAGAGGCAAAAGATAGATTCTTAAACTGTGTGTAAACCTCTAACAAGCTGGGGGAGGTAAATGTAGTGAAAAACAAATCTTCAAGCGCCGCTAAATCAATTTCCCAAATTCCCTTTGTCAGAACGGCCGTTGCCATCAAAGCTTTTGCTTCCCAGTCTAATGCCTCGATCAAAGATTTGTATTTTTGACTGATAAGTGATGATAAAATCCCATAACGACGCAAATAATCATAGCAACCTTCAATATGGGATGTTAATAGAAAATGCGGGTCTGGCAATGAAACCTGGTCACAAATATCTTGACCGTATAAACATTCTCCCTTGTATTTCAAGTAGTAGGGGAGATGTGGCTTTTCATTGATTTGCATCGGGGGGGCAAACATACCTGGTGCCGTCAGCATATCTAATTCATTGGTTCTCAGGACATGCAAACTGTACCCTGGTAATGCTTCAGCATAAATAGTGCCAGCACAACCCAAAAAATCAGTTACATCTTCCTCAACAACAACGACAAAACCGCCATCTGTGAACGGATGTGGATAATAAAAAATGCTGTACAGCGCATTTGGCAATGCCTTTACGCATGGTTCTATAAAAGTAGAGAAACCTGTATTCTGTAAAACGCTCAACTAACGATTCCTGTTATCCAAATGTAAGGATCATGCTATTTTAGTCATTCAGTGTAACTTGAGGCACCGGATGCCATAATCCCCATTCTTTTTGTTTGGCCCCTACCCCTAAAACATGGTTCTGATTTGCACAATAAAATTGATGTAGTTGCTGCCAATCTTCGGCAGTCATGGCGTCATAGGAGGCGTTTTCTTTGGGGCGGGCATACAAATGATCGTACAAGATGTGACGCAATTGAACCTGGTTGAGCGCTAACGAGGGGGTGACACTAAAATACAGATCTTCGCGCCCGGTCGTAATAAGAGGCATGTCGAAAGCACGGGGTTTACCGGAACCGATATAAATATCTACTGGGGGGATGGTGTGGCCGTAATATTGGCGGATGAGGGTTTGTTTGTCAGGAACGGTGCCGTTTTCTTCATAATAGTTCATCGTCAATGCAATCGTGGCTTCAGTCGCGTCTTGGGCACACACCCCCCAAAGTAATTGGAAACGGCCGTTTTCCGCCGTTTTTGCCATCAATTGGTCAAACTCATCAATGATGTGTGCATACGGCGTTGACGCAAAACAGGCTTTATAATCACCATAAAAGTGTATTTGTACAGACAAGTCATCATACATCTGTAAAAAAGCAGGATGATTGACAGTGTAAGATAAGCCCCTTGCCGCCATCTGAACATATTCTTCGCCACGCTGCATCAGATACGTGCTAAAGACTGGGAGCAGCAGCGTATCAATACCGTGTTCAAACAACATCCGGCATACATCTGCATTGCGTTCTGCTGTTCGTTCAAGATAAGCAGTGGCAAAATCAGATTGTGCTTCTTGCCCATGTTCCAGAATAAACCAGCGGCGGGTGCCATTCAGCGGGAAGACACACACTTTTGTTCCGGTGTTACGTACCAGCAGAGAGACTTCCTCAGCCGCTAATTGTTGAAAGGTATGATTGTCCATTGGAAACCTCAAGCTATTTTGCCAAACATCTCTTCATATAAAATCAAAGCAGATAGAATTGCCGATTTGATGATGTCATAGGGTGCATATAAGCATTTTTCGATCCACATGGCTGGATAGACGGGATCATTTTCATAGGTTTTTGCCAGATAAACGGCACCACGATGCAAAATTTCTGTGTCGATCGGTTTGTATTGATGGTAATGGAGAAGCGCCGTCAGCGCATACGCCGTTTCTTCGGCGGTACCTTGCAAGAAAAATCCCCACGAACCATCATCATATTGTGTGTTTAACAGCCATTCAATGGTTGGCCCACAACTGTCAATGACGAATTTTTTGCCGTGCGCCAGCAGCGCAATGACAACGTGAACCGTGGCATAGTAGGGGGAGATGTGCCATTTATCAGTCCAATAGATATTGTATTTGCGCTGGTTGAGCAGCATCAAAGTGATATTCTCTACGACTTTCCCCTTATTAGGATAATTATTGTCCATACACAGCAGTGTTTCCAACGCATGGGCATTGGTGCTGACACTGGGATTGCGCTCAAAGTGATAGGTACGGAACAGGTTTGCTTCTTTATCTTCAAATTGAGCCAGAATTGTATGGGGCACACGGTACTCAGCGCTCTCTAAAATTTTGAGGCAGACGGCAGTGCTATCCCCATCAGGGATGCCAAAAGTAGCATCGGCGCCAATCCCATAGGGAGAGATTTCGGCCTGTAGTTTTTCAAAAACAGGTGGTTCGGCAAATTCGGTCAAGGATAAACCGGAAAACCATAAATTGTTCAGCACCCATGTAGTTTCAAAAGTTGTGAAAGGGTAAACAACCAAACTGTATTGATTATGTCGGTGGGCTTCGTCTAAATAGGCTAACAGTTTGTCATGCGCCACATCACTGAATCCGTTTTTTTGTGCCATTAATACCAGGTAGGCTGTCGTCGCAGGAGAGTTGCCTAAGGAGCCATTATGGGGGTTAACGGCTTTGTACAGCCGATCTAACTCACCCATATCACCCAAGAATTCTAGTGAATGTACAATGGAAACCTTGGGTGAATAGAGTAAATCGGGAGGAATCAGGCGCAATTTTTCAGCTTGAATTTTGCCATAACCGCAAGTATGGTTGGGTACATTAAGTCCATTACGCTTCGCATCTGTCAAAAGGGTGGGAAATAATAACTCGAACCCGACGAGGTCTGAGGGGTCTCGATGCAGCAAGTGGAGGTGGTGCCACAAATAATGTTCGGCGCGGGTGATGGCGGCGTTGATTTGTGGGGAGTGGTCATAGAGTTTCAGCGTGTTAACGGCCGTTACTGTACAAATAATTCGATCATGGTAGTAGATGATCTCACTGCCCCAACTTCCATCATCATATTGCTGTGCCAATAGCCAGTCTAGTAAGTCTGGCCAACGTGGATTCCCTTCAATCTGAATTCTGGCCATCCAAGCAATGTCATAAGGGCTGGGATTTAAACGTTGGTTGAGATTCTTTACTAACTCTTGCGCTTGCTGTTTATATGTCATTTTTTGCACTTCTCACATGAATGAAAACGTCATTATAACGCTAGTACCCAATTTGTACCCATAGGCCAGATTGGATTTCATGCTACACCGTACCGGGCGCCACAACCTAGCGAGTTTCGTCTAGGCCTATTCGTCAACTTTTTGTCGATGTTGGCGCGTAAGCGCCTATAGTGATTATTCTGGCTGCCACTGTTCGGCCAGCAAAGAAAATAGCTCCAGGTCGTGGAAACGGCCGTTCCAATACCCCTTCCCCTCAACCACGCCCTCCGATTGAAAGCCCACCTTCAGCAGCAAGTTGGCCGAGGCCCGGTTTTCTGGCATGATCCACGCCTCCATCCGGGCAAGGCCCATCCGGGAAAAGCCGTACCCGGTAGCGGCGATAACAGCTTCGGTCATGATGCCCCGGTTCCAAAACGGCCGTGCCAGCTCATACCCCAACTCCCCTGCCTGCACTTTTTGATTCAGAGAATTAAAGCCACAGCTGCCAATTAACGCATCATTATCCTTCAGGGTGACGGCCCAACGGATACCCCGCCTTTGCCAAAACCGATCATACCGACGTTGCAGCATTCGCCACGCCTGTTCCGGCTCGGTAAAGGTTGTTACATTGTAATAACGAGTGACACGCCTGTCTGAAAAGAGGCGAAACAGGGCCATCTTGTCTGTCTCATCCAGGCGAAACTGGCGTAAAACGAGACGTTCTGTTTCTAGTTCGGGGAATGTTGCGATTGTTGATTTCACCGCCCCAACAATTCCCGAACCGCCTCTGCCAAAATCCCCACAATTTCTGCCAACTGCACTTCATTGACAAGAAGGGGCGGCCCCAACATGATCACATCTCCGTTCTGGCCATCGGCGCAGCCCTGCGAATAGTAGATAATGAGCCCTTTGTCGAACGCCAATTTGGCAATATTCCAGGCCAAATTACGTGATGCAGGGAATGGGTCTTTGCTGGCTTTATCTTGCACTAACTCAATGCCCCAAAACAAACCGCGCCCGCGAATGTCGCCCACGTTGGGATGATCACCCAGGGCATCTTGCAGCATCTGATTGAGTTTTGGCCCCAGCATGGCCGCGTTTTCCACCAGCTGTTCTTGTTGAATAATGTGCAAAGTCGCCAACGCCGCAGCGCAGCCCACGGCATGATGGCTAAACGTGCCGCCATGGTTCCAATCCCCCAACTTTTGCCGGATCAGCTCCACATCGTCATGTTTGGCGGCCACAAAGCCCAGCGGAAAGTAACCACCGGCTAACCCTTTGGATGTCACCAGAATATCTGGCTGTACCTGCCAATGGTCGATGCCCCACCATTTGCCGGTGCGCCCCATGCCTACCAGCACCTCATCGGCAATGAGCAGCACGCCATATTTGTCGCATATCCGGCGCACGGCAGGCCAATAATCATCTGGCGGCACCACTGCGCCCAGGCTGGCACCGCTAATCGGTTCGGCAATAAAAGCGGCCACCGTTTCTGGCCCGTACGCCATAATCGATTCCTCCAACCGTCCGGCCAGCTCTTCGCCAGATGCTTCAAAGCGGTACGGATAGGGTGGACGTATATGGGGCATATTGATCATCATCCCCATGTAGGGGGTGCGCAGGCTGGGACGGCCGCTCACGCCCAGCGCGCCCAATGTCATGCCATGATAGCTCAGAGAGCGGCAGATAATGATGTCGCGTGTCGCCTCACCGCGTGCCTGCTGAATTTGCCGCGCCAGCTTAATGGCCCCTTCCACCACCTCGGAGCCGCTGCTCAGGTAGAAAAAGCGCGGATTGGGAATGGGCACAATCGCGGCCAGCTCTTCCGAAAGCTGCTCGGTGGGGCCATTGGTGAACATGATGGCATGGACGTAAGCCGCAGCCTGCGCCTGCTCGGTCATGGCGGACACAACTTCGGAACGGCCGTGTCCTACATTCACCACCAGCGGCCCGCCAGAGCCATCGATGTACCGTTTGCCACTTTCGTCAAATAAATAAATGCCCTCCCCATAATCAATCTTGGGGCGGGCATGGCTCATCTTGCGATAAAACACGTGTCCGTGCGGATGTTTATAGTTCATTTTTTGTTGGGAAATGGGGGAAGGTAATTGAGTAATTAGGCAATTAGGCAATTAGGTAATTTACAATTACTCAATTACTCAGTTACTCAATTACCTGATCTCCCGCAGTTAATCCACGACAGTTTGGCTTTGTTCTTTCATGTACTGCTGAATGTAGTAGAAGCTGCCCGCCGCTTTGCCGGTGGAGCCGCTGCCCTTCCAGCCGCCAAAAGATTGGTAGCCAGGCCAGGCACCCGTGGTAGCCCCGCTAGAGCGATTCACATAAAGCACACCTGCTTCAATGTTATTCAGCCACCACTGCACTTCTTCGTCATCTTCGCTGAAGAAACCGGCGGTCAGACCGTATTCCACATCGTTGGCCAACGCCATCGCTTCGTCCAGCTCCTCATAACCAGCCACGGTGACGATGGGCAGGAACATCTCCTGCTTCCACAGGCGGTGCTCCAGCGGCAAATTATCCACGATGGTGGGGGCGACGTAATAACCGCTGCCTGCATCTTCCAGGATTTTGCCGCCAAACACAACGTCACCATGTTCGTGCAAATCCGCCACAAATTCGCGGTAATCGTTGAACGCGCCCTTATTGGCCACTGGCCCCATCCAGTTTTCCTTCACGGTCGGATCCCCCACGTTGATTTGGGAAGTCAGATCAACCAGTTTGGTCATGAAATCGGCCTTCACCTCATTGTGTACAAAAACGCGGGAACAAGCAGAGCATTTTTGCCCCTGCAAGCCAAAGGCGGAGCGCATCACGCCCATGGCGGCTTTGTCTATATCCGCTTTTTTGCTGATGATGGTGGGGTTTTTGCCTCCCATTTCAGCAATGACGGGGCGCGGGTAACGGCCGTTTGCAAACGTGCGCAAAATGTTCATCCCCACATCATAGCTGCCGGTAAAAGTAATCCCATCAACATCTGGATGGTCCACCAGGGGCTGGCCTACCACGCGCCCACCACCGGTGATGAAGTTGAACACGCCCGCAGGCACCCCGGCATCCCGGAAGCATTCGGTGAGCAGCCAGGCGGTGTATGGCGTGTCGGTGGCCGGTTTGAGAACCACGCAGTTGCCGGCCACCAGGGCAGCTCCGGCAGGGCCACCGGCCAATGCGCCAGGGAAGTTGAACGGGGAAATCACGGCCCAAACGCCATATGGCTTGAGCACGCTGCGGTTGTGGTGCTTGTCGCTTTCAGAGAGGAGCGGCCGGTTGAAGTTGTCGTTTTGCTCGATGGCATCGCAGTTGTAGCGGATGAGATCGGCCGTTTCTTCCACGTCGCCCAACGCTTCCATCCGGTTCTTGCCAATCTCCAGGCTCATCACGGCCCCCATGAAGAACAGACGCTCGCTGATCAGATCAGCCGCCTTGCGCATAATGGACACACGCTCTTGCCAGGGACGGCCGCTCCAGGCGGGGAAAGCAGCTTTGGCGGCGGCGACAGCATCGTTGACATCTTCGGCCGTGCCGGATTGAAAATGGCCCATCACCATGTCCAGATTAACCGGACTGCGCTTCTCGAACGTTTTTTCGGCCATACGCTCTTCCCCGTTGATGTACAAGGGGAATGTTTTGCCAAACCCGGCTTTGGCTTCTTCAACCGATTCCTCAAAATATTGATGAAGCAGCGGATCGGGGCTGGCCAGGGTTGAGTAAGTCACTTTAATATGTTTGCGTTCAGACATTATTGCCTCCTAGGGAAATGTGAGTAAATTTTCTATGCGGTTGGTCCAATCTTCAAGATTGGACCAATCTGAAAAAGCGCCCAGACAACATTAACTGACTGATTTGTTGTTGGGCAATTGAAAGGTTCATTGGGAGTCAGCAATTCCTCCAGTTGAAGAAATCGTGCATGAGGATTGGTCGATATTATACCTATGTTTGTACATTGGGACAGCCAAAATTTTAAACGGCCACAGCTTTCAGCTATCAAAGAAAAAGGGACGCGGATAAACGCCGATGACGCAGATAAAATAAAAAACAGCGTTCATCTGCGTTAATCAGCGTCCTATTTCATTTAGAAGTTGGACTACTAAGAAACCGTGTTCAAACGGCCGTTACCAACGCCATCTCAGGCAGAGTGACTACAAAGGCACAGGGCAGGGCCAGCGATTGCCAAAACGGCAGCGGTTCCAGCAGAGGATTATGGTGACACAGAAAAAGGGTCAGCACCGTGCCATGAGCAACGATAGCCAGGGTATCTTGCGGGTAGGTGCCGAGCTGCTGCTGCACGGCCGTTGCAAACCTATTTCGCGCCTGAACGGCCGTTTCTCCCCCAAACACCAGCTCGTCCGGGCGGGCGAAGAAGTTGGCAACGGCCGTTTCAAAATCCACCTTGTTGGCAAAATAGGGCACCCCGCTGCGGTCATGCTCCTGCAAGCCAGCGGCCGAGGCACAGGGCACACCCAACAGATCGGCCAAAATCTGCCCGGTTTCGCGGGCTTTGGGTTCGTGGCTGGTGATGAAGCGGGTGGGTGTGTAGGGTTGAATTTGGGGGGCGAGGCTGTGGCAGCGGGAACGGCCGTCTGCCGAAAGCGGCCATTCGAGACTGGGGATTGAGGGATCAATGTGTACGGCCGCATGGCGTACTAAAATCAAGTAAGGCTGCATGAGGAAAAACAGAACACAGATTTATTTGGTTCTTTCGGATTTCTTGGGGGTTTGGCGTGAAACGTGATTTACCTCTGGTCACGTTTCACGGGCTCTCAACCCCATGAATTCCCAAAGAGCCTTAATCTGCCAGAGAAAAAATTCGTTGTTTTCTCCAATTCGTTGTAGTCATTTCAAAACGGAAACAAAAGTCCCGATTTTCTTTTTTAGCCCCCGCCACCGGTTAAAGCGTCCAGCGACCACTGCGCATAATAGGCATTGTGGTTCACTTCCAGCGCCGCCCGATAGTTGGTAATGGCATCTGTGATGAACCCTTTCGACTCCAGCGCCAACCCTTTATACCAGAACGTCTCTTCCACATTGCGTCCACCCTGTGTCGCCAGCGTAGCGTCAGCCAGGGCAATCACATCATCATGGCGGCCGACTTTCCAATACGCCATATATGGCCGGAACTGGTACCACAACATGCGGGGCGGCAGGCCAATTTCACGCGCCCGATCGTACGCCTGGGCGCCACCCTGATAATATTGCGGCTCGCCCGTGCGCACGCCCATCTCCGTAAGCGCAGAACCCAGATTAAACCAGGCGAACACATTTTCCGGGTCTGCATCAATTTCGGCCTGGGCACGGGCAGCTACCATACGCCACATCGACATTCTGTCTGCCAGCTCAGACCCCAAAATAGCCTGCACTTCCGCTTCCTGTGAAGGGAAGTAGACGACATAAAACGTATAGTTAAACTGCTGCCAATAAAATTCAAACTCCTCATAATCATCGATACGGCCGCGGCCATCCCAAGGCCCTAAATAACTGTCCTGGCTGTAAAAAACCTGCTTCTCATCATCATAGCCAAACACGGTGAGATAATGCCCCCACCAGCCAGTGTCAGGCAAATCGTACCCTTTTTCAATCACAACCGGATAACCTGCAGCGACAAACTGCTTGATCAGTTCCATCGTGCCGCCACTGTGGACGGTGGCTTTGTATACGCCACTTGTCCTGTCATTGACATAATCTGCAATTTGCCACGGGCTGACGTTGCGATCTTCGCTGTTGGGCTTCAGATAATCGGCTACCTCTTCTTGGGTAATATCACTGCCATAAAAGTTCAGCACCTGGGTCAGGTTGGCCGGACCGCAGTTGTTAAACGTTTGCCGAATGACGCCCATGCCTTCCAACATGTGAGCCGTGGGCAGGGGTTCCGGTATGGGGGTGTTGGTGGGCGTAGGCAGTGGCGTATTGGTGGGCTGCGGCGTGGCAGTTTCATCGCTGCTGGTATCGGGGGTTTTGGTTGGTGCTTCGGTTGGGGTGGCAGTGGGTTGGGGAACGGCCGTAACCGCAATCAAAGCCGCAATATCCACCCGTGGCTCATCGGCCAAAACCTGGGCCGCAGGCAGTGCCGCCGCCATAGGGGCAACCTGATCAATCACCTCTTCTACCACGCTGCTCAAAAACGGGCTGCGCTCTTGCAGCGCCACCCGGTACCGCCCAGGAATCGCCCCGACCACGCTGGGCAGCGCCAGCAAACCAAGAATAAGCAGCACCTGCACAGTCGCAACAATTAAAATAAGGTTTTTCGTTCTTTTTCTCATATTCCCTTCCATGGAATCGGTAATCAGTAATCAGTGCTCACTGACCCACTGACTACTGATTACTGACCTACTGGCCTACTGATCGCTCTCCAATTCAGCCAAAGCCACCGTCGCCAGGGCAAAGTTAGGATTAAATCTGGCAGCTTTTTGCAAGTTGTCTGCCGCAGCGGCCGTTTGGCCAGCAGCGGCTAAAGCCAACCCTTTGTAGTAAAAGGATTCTTCAAAATACGGCCGATCCTTCAAAGTGACATCGGCCAGCAAAATCACATCATCATACCGCCCCACCTGGTAATATGCCTCGTAGGGGCCAAACTGGTACCACAACATCCGCCAGGGCAGCCCGATGGCCCGCGCCTGGTCAAAAGCGGCGGTGGCCCGTTCATACTCCCCGAGGGCGTTATAGCTGGTGCCCAGATTAAACCAGAAAAACGCATTTTCCGGATCGGTGGCGGCATCAGCCTGGGCCTGAAGCAGCGACCGGCCCCACATCGTGGCGTCGTCCATATCTTCGCCCACAATACGAGCCACCGTTTCCGCCTGTTCTGGCCGATAAACGGCAATATAGTTGCGGTTAAATTGGGGCCAATAATGTTCCACTTCGGCATAGTCCAGATTACGGCCGTTTCTATCCGCATTCTCACCCGGCACGTCACTGGTACCAAACCAGGAATCGTACACAAAAAATTGTTCGTTTAGATCGTCGTACGCCACCACCAGCAGGTAATGGCCATACCAGCCCATCCAACGGTACTCGCCAGGCGGCTCGATGCCAATTTCCATAATGACAGGGATACCGTTGGCCACAAACTGTTTAAGCATATCCAGACGGCCGTTTGCCCGGCTCAATGCCCGATATGGGGTCTGATCATTCACATACGCCGCCATCTCATCCGGGCTAACGTTGCGATCTTCCGGGTTTGGCTTCAGCACAGCCGCCGTATCGCTTTGGGTCACATACAGCTGAAAGTAGCTCAACGTCATCGCCAGCGTGGCCGGGCCGCAGTTGTTCCAATCCTGAAAATGGTGCTGAACACCCTCTAAACGGGCCGATTCGGGGATAGGAACGGCCGTTGCCGTAGGAATGGGTGATGGGGTAGCGGTGGGTGGAACGGCCGTTGGTTCAGGCACAGCATTATTCAAAGAAACCGTCGCCGTTGGCAAAATAACCTCAACCACCGGAGCAGACAAACCGGTTGGCTCCGCCAGCAAGCTGCTAATATCCAAAGGTCTGGCCACCGTGGGTAAAATGTCCACCTCCTGCTGCGGCGAGGCAATCGCCAGCAGCGGTTCTGGCAGCCAGCGAGCCGCATACCGGGGCGGAATCGCACGCAGCAGCGTCGGCAAAGCAAGAATGCCAAGCAGCAAAAGAGACGCAACAAAAATAAAATATTTCCTTCGTTTACCCATTTTCGTCCAGATTTTCCTATTACAGCGACGGTTAGTATAGCCAATGGCATCAGCCAGCCAAGCGCCCAAACCCTCCGTTTACCCAACTCTTAGGAACCAAAAAGAGCCAATTTTTGTAAGGATCAAGAATTGGTTAAACTGCAAAGAGCGCAAACGGCGCAAAGAATTAAAGAGAAAAACTTTGCGTTCTTTGCGCCCTTTGCGGTGAAATTTTGTCCAAGCAGCTTGTGACCAAAACAAATAAGTGCCAATTTTGCGCTAACTCCCTTAATCCGCTTCGATTAGATAGAAAGCATGTGAGCTGCCTTACGTTATGGCCAATGACATTCTTCGCGGCAACTGTAGGGAATTGTCACTGGTGAACGGCCGTTCCCATTTGGCATAATAGTTCATAGGAATAACAGGGGAACTGGCACTCTGCCGAACCCAAATACAAGAGGAGGCAACTATGTTTAATCACTTGCTTGTCCCACTAGACGGTTCACACCTGGCCGAAGCGGCCCTGCCAGCCGCGATGGAATTGGCCACCAAATTCAACAGCAAAATCACCCTCGTCTGGGTTATCCAACCCCCTCATCTCATCATGACGGCAGCCAATGGCAGCATCTACGCCCAACTGCTCACCAAAATGCGCAATCAATCTGAGCAAGATGCCCATGTTTATCTGCGCGGTCATCAAGGATCGCTGCGACAACAAGGGTATACGGTCACCGCCTCAGTAACCGTAGGGGAAAATGTAGCTGATGCCCTGCTCGACGTTGCGTCTAGCCTGGAAGTTGACACTATTGTCATGAGCACTCACGGGCGCGGGGGCATTAGCCGCTGGGTCTTTGGCAGCGTAGCAGACAAAGTGCTGCGCCACGCCGAAGTGCCTGTTTTGCTCATCCGGGCCAAGGAAGAGACCCTGGATTCGCAGGCAAAGGACAAAGAAATAGTCGTCTGACCCGAAGCAAAAGGTTACAAACCGCATCCTGTTTGACGGACAAATCTCAGATTTCTACCGCAGAGGATGCGGAGAGGACGCGGAGATTTCTCCCTCTTTTTTCTCTGCGCTCTCCGCGCGCTCTGCGGTTAAATAAGTGCGGTTAGATAAGTTTTGTCACTCAATCAATCAAGCTGACACATTAACTGCACAACGGTGCGTGTCTGCGCCGTCACACACATGCGGTTATCCAGATGCTGCCCCACAATCCAGGCAGGAATCTTTTCGGTAGCCACAACGGGCCACAACGGCCGTTGCCCGCCCCTCACCTTACGAGCTGCCAACAAATCCTGAATCGCTTGCGAATGCCCACTCATGCCCAATGGCTGGAAACGTTCTCCCGGCAAAGACGGCCGCAGCCATAAAGATTCATCTTCAGCCAAAGCCACAAACGCCCGCCAGGGATCATCATTTTGCCGAACTTCATCCAGCGATACGTCTGTTCTTGTTACGGCCGTAATGGTCCAGCCATTCGCTAAATTTATTTGACCAGGAACCGGCAGCCGTAAAGGGTGCTCAAAATCCAGTTGGGGCACAGCAGCAGGACGCCTCGACCACACGTCGCCAAATGTCACCTCATGCGCGGCAACATGCATAATAACCCCGCCCGGCAGCGATGCCTCCGTGCCAGACTGATTTTCCAAAATGAGCAGTCGGGCTAACTCGATGGTTTGAAAGCTGATTTCGGTGGCCAGCGGGCTCAACTGCTGCACGGCCCGGCGTAAAGCCAGCCGCTGCCAGGCCACCGGCTGCGCGGCCAACCGCTGCCGCTCCAGCGCCAACCAATCTTTACCTTGCGCAACCAGAATGTCAGGCCAAACCTGATCAAACAGGCTCAGCAGAGCCGCGTACTCATCGGCAGTAATAATGGCCAACTGCTGTAAATTAGCGCTAATCTGTGGATTGTACGTTTGCAGCAAGGGTAGCAGCTCATGCCGAATGCGATTACGTGTAAACTGCATATCCTCGTTGCTGCTGTCGTGCCGGGGTTGCAAACCATGCCGGGCACAGTACGCTTCAAGCTCACTGCGTGGCGTGGTAAGAAACGGCCGTAACAGAGGCATACGTTCACTTTCTGGCACCACACCCACCGGCAGCATTCCCCGCAGCCCGGCACTGCCACTTCCCCGCAGCAGATGCAGCAGCACCGTTTCCGCCTGATCATCGGCGTGGTGGGCTGTGGCAACGGCCGTTGCTCCCACCTGCACCGCCTGCCGCGCCAAAAATTGGTAGCGCATCAGCCGCCCCGCTGCTTCCAGCGAGAGCTGCTTTGTCTCAGCCACCTCAGCAACGTTTATTTTTTCGGTAACAAAGGGGATCTGCCAGGAGACGGCCGTTTCCGCCACAAATTGGGCCTCTTCCTCCGCCTCTAGCCGTAACCCGTGGTTCAGGTGAGCCACCACCAGCTGTGCTGGACCCAACTGCCGCCACAGCAAGTGCAGCAGGGCCAAAGAGTCTACCCCACCAGATACACCAATCAGCAGTTTTGGGTGAGATGCGGTGAGGGGAAACGGCCGTATCGTCTGCAAAACCGTCTGCCACAACCGCCTGTCTGCTTTCTTTGTCTGGCCATCCATAAACCACACCGAAATAGAATCCATCTAAAAAAGCCACAGAGAAAACCGAGCAAACAGAGAATAATCGCATCTCTAAATCCTCTGTTTACTCTGTGGCCAATATTTAGCATAGGTGCTAAACAAAAAAAGGCCCAAGAAGGGCCAATTTTAAGGTGAGTAGGGCGGGTGGGATTCGAACCCACACGGACTGACGTCCGGCAGATTTTAAGTCTGCTGCGTCTACCATTTCGCCACCGCCCCACACAGAAGGCCAATTGTACACGCGAAAAGATGCCTGAACAAGCAAATAAAGTTGCGCCGCTAGACACTGCCAAAATCCCATCTGCTAATGTGACATAAGTAGGTTTGACTGCACAATTTGCACCATGTATAATGATTTGGTCAAAAATTAACGCTTAAATTAAAAAATGCGCCTGCTATTTGCTGGCTTTACAATTAGTCAATTTATTGGTAAGCATTCTGCCATAACTACCAAGCAGGAAAAACAACTATGGCCCTTAAAGGCAACCTGCGCGATTTCTCGACAACTCAGTTATTAAACCTCATCAACCTGGCTAGAAAAACGGGCACACTTTCCATTCAGACAGAGGCTGAGGCAGCCCAGATGTCTTTTCGTGAAGGTAAACTGATTTACGCCTATATGGGGCATGACAATGGGAACCATCTGGCGCAAATTTTACAGAACAGCGGCAAGCTCTCCCCAGAGCAGGCTCAGGTTATTCAATCACACGCCGAAGGCAAAAGTGACAAAGAGATTGGTCACCTGTTGGTAACTGCCCGCCGCGTCACCCAAAACGACATTATCCAAAGCGTACGCCAAAATGTGTTGGACACAGTCTACAAGCTGTTCACCTGGGGTGAAGGGGTTTTCCGTTTCGACGCCAACAAGCTGCCCAACAGCGGCTATATCACCATCCCCATCGACTTGGAAAGCGTCATCATGGAAGGCAGCCGCCGCCTGAAAGAGTGGGAAATCCTGCAAGATGAACTACCAGACCTGAATGTGGCACTCCGCTTTACAGACCGACCAGATGCCCGTTTACGGAACATCAACCTTACGGTAGAAGAATGGCGCGTTGTTTCCTTTGTTAACCCGCGTAATTCAGTTCGCCAAATTGCCAAAGCTAATAATTTAAGCGATTTTGAAATTCGCCGCATTGTATACGGTATGCTGCAAGCCGGGCTTGTTGAATTTGTCAGTCAGCCCAAACCAGCTCCAGAAAAAGCAGACGCAGCCACTGCGCGGCGGCAAAAAAGCGCTCCAGAACCTTCTCCAGCAGCTAAACGGTCGGTAGTTGTTCGTCTTATTGACCGCATTCGGGGCTTGTAGGGCTGACTTTTGTGGGATTACGGCCGTTTCTCATAACGCCATACCTTCCACATCAAACCTGTTTTTGGAGCCAAAACAACCAGATACAATTAATTCACAAAACCATCGCTCAAACAAGAAGGTAGTAACTTTATGCAAGCTGTCAAAATGGTAATCACTGGCCCGTTTTCAGCCGGGAAAACGCAATTCATTGGGTCTGTTAGCGAAATTGATGTTGTTTCGACTGAACGAAAAATTTCCAGCACCGCTGAACAAGTCAAGGAAAATACCACCGTCGCCATGGATTTCGGCCGTATTACCGTGGGCGACGACCTGGTTCTTTATTTGTTTGGCACACCCGGCCAACGCCGTTTTGATTTCATGTGGGATATCCTCTCCCAGGGCATGCTCGGTTTTGTGGTAATGGTAGATAGTACCAAACCAGAAACCTTCCGCGAAGCCAAACGCATCTTGGAAACCTTTGAAAGTTACGCTTCTACACCGTTTGTTGTAGCCGCCAATAAGCAAGATATGGAAGACGCCTGGGAGCCTGAAGATTTGCGCATTATCCTGCGACTTAAACCAGATGTAAAAATCTTGTCCTGTGTTGCCACCGATAAGGAAAGCGTTAAGAATGTTTTGCTAGAATTGCTTTATTCAATTTTAGACCAACTGGATCAAGAAAGCGGCGACAACCATTGATTAACGTGACCTTTACACCTCCTTTACCTGCTTTTCACAGGTTTCACATCCGCTAGATGCTACTATTTTCGGTGTGCATATGTCCACGAAATCAGGCCGTCGAGGCGCATCTTGGTTTACAAGATGAGTAGCTAGGCCCAGCTTCTTTTTCCAGACGCCGCATACACAAATCAAATTCAGATCAATCACGGGGTAATTGAGGTAAGCGTGAGTTCTATTGTCACTGAACAAGGAATTCTTCATTACGAATCAATAGGACGAGGCCAACCCATCATTCTGTTACATGGTTGGATCAATTCTTGGGATGTTTGGCGTGACATGATGATCACATTGGCCAACACCAAGCGTTACCGTGTTTATGCGCTAGATTTTTGGGGCTTTGGCGATTCTGCCAAAGCATCACAAGCCCAAACCGGTACCTTTCAAATTGAGAGCTACGTAGAGATGGTAAACCAATTCATGGATGCCCTGGGAATTCAAAAAGCGCCCATTTTTGGGCATTCAATGGGCGGTACAGTTGCTCTACAAATCTCCTTCACCTATCCAGAGCGTATTGAAAAAGTAGCTCTTGTAGGATCCCCCATCATCGGCAGTTCGCTGCATCCATTTTTACAGCTGGCTGGCTATGGTTCCATTGCCAAGCTCGTTTGGCGCTATCCTATTATGCTGAACTCCATCATGCGTATTTTGTTGGCCAAGGATTCTAAACAAGTGCGCAACATGATTTTTAGAGACGTACAGCGCACCACAATTGAATCATTTTTCCGCAGCATTGGCGATTTACGCGACACCGACCTGCGCAGCAAATTACCAACCCTCACTATTCCAACACTGGGGATTTACGGAGCTAAAGACAAGATCGTCTCCCCCATAAACGCGAGCCTGTTAAAAAGTGGCGTAAAATCAGTAAAAATTGAACTGATGGAACAATCACGCCACTTCCCGATGACTGATGAACCTGAGCGGTTTTTATATGCCATCAACAACTTTTTAAATAATCATTCAAATGGTCAGGTAGTTTAAGCATGGAGCAGGCAACAATAGAGCAGGTTGAATATTATTATCCCAATAAAATGGGTCGTATCGTGCTGGTGGCCATGGAAGAAATTATGGGACATCATGGCGTTAACGCCATTCTAAATCTGGCCAAACTGCCTCACCTGGTTAACAATTACCCACCCAACAACTTACAGCCGGGCTTTAGTTTTGCCGAATTTAGCGCCATCCAGCAAACTCTGGACGATATGTATGGCGAACGTGGCGGACGCGGACTTGCTTTACGCGCCGGGCGCGAAACCTGGAAATATGCGCTTAAAGAGTTTATGCCGGTATTGGGCATTGCCGATTTGGCTATGCGAATGTTGCCGTTAGGCATTAAAATCAAAATTGGGCTGGATGTTTTTGCCGAAACCTTTAATAAGTTTAGTGATCAACGAGTTCGATTGGGTGAAGATACCAACCATTATTTATGGATTATTGAGCGCTGCCCTATTTGTTGGCAGCGTGTTTCAGATACGCCTTGCTGCCATCTAGCAATTGGGCTTCTGGAGCAGGCGCTGGATTGGGTCAGTCGAGGGCGGCGGTTTAGGGTTGAGCAAGTTAGCTGCATTGCCACAGGCGATGACACCTGTACCATCACTATTGCCAAGCAACCCATTGTTTAGCCGCAGCTGCTTACGCTGACGTTTCAGGCAAGCAGCAGACGTTAAAGAAGATATTTTTATGCGACGTATTATTATTAATGAGCCAAGCTTTATTGCACCGTTCAACGAAACGGCTCGTGATCTGCGGGTGCAAAACAAGCCACTTTGGCTGTGGCAGCGCGATCTTCTGGTAAAACACGCCATTGAAGAGCGCGAATATCCTGATTGGGAAGTTGCTCGTCAGCTTGAAACGGAAAAAGTAGAGTGCCTGGTTCATCGGGACAACCTCTTTTTTAACCAGATGCTGATTGATGAGTTTATTGAAAAAGCACAGGCTGGAAAACGACCGGTGCGGCTTGCTTTTCACAAAGATGATCCGTCGATTGCCAAACATGTACGGCCGTTAACCCATTCATTCTTCCAAAAAGGGGATTTGCTGCTGACAGATATGTGGTATCTGCCCAAAGGAGTTTCGCAAAGCCTGGAAGCGGAACCGCTGGTCATCGATACTGAATCCAGAGAGCGTGGTTATTATCACATCCCCCCCTACATGGCCACTGAATTTGGCGATCTGGTATACCAGCTGCCCAAAAAAGTGTTCGTTTTGGTAGAAAACTGGGTACACCTGTTTATCGCAGATATTTTATTGGGTGTTTTTACCCAGGGAGCCAATGTTGAAGATCGCGTTGCTAACAGCTGGCAGTACAAGCTAAAAATAATGGGCCGGTCCATCATCGAACAAAAGCGGTTTCTTTCCAGCTCTGAGCTGGTGAAAGTTGGCAAGAATGTGCATATTGATCCAACGGCCGTCATTCATGGGTACACACTCATTGGCGACAACGTTACGATTGGCGCCGGAGCCGTCATAGATAACTGCATCATTGGCAGCAACGTTACCATTTCGCAAGGCTGCCAGCTGCTGCTCAGCGTCATCAGCGACGGCTGCTTTCTACCGTTCCGATCAGCGCTGTTCATGACCACCTTGATGGAAAACACATCTGTCGCCCAAAACAGCTGCTTGCAGCTTTGCGTGATTGGCCGCGATTCTTTTATTGGCGCAGGCAACACCTTTACGGATTTCAATATTTTGGGTGGCCCGCTAAAAACCATGAACCATGATGGCCAGCTAGAACCAACCAATTTGCTCGTTCTTGGCGGCTGTGTCGGCCACCACTGCCGCATCAGCTCCGGAGCCGTCATTTATGCCGCCCGTACCATTGAATCTGATGTGGTGCTGCTGGCGTCGGATGACAGGCAGTTCATCACCAAAAATCTGCATTACGAGCAAAGTGATCACCATGCCCTCAAGGATACATACCACTACCCCAGGCTCTATCCCAGAAAAGGGGAAGTTGTATCTTATTAGGGTAGCTTCAAAACAGGGCGGAAAGTGGTAATGTAAGGGACAGAATTACCATTGAACTCAAATCCATCTCGATTACACTCAACTTATTATGCAGGATTCTTTTGCCTTTATCATTCATCCGCTAGACCCCAAGCGAGACGTCAGTCGCAAATACCCTGCGTTGGGTAAACTGCCTGCCTGGCTTATAGAATTTCTCTCCATTTTTTATCCGCCAGTTTTTATTTCTGAAATCGAAGGGATACAGTCGGCAGAAAACGGCCGTTTCCTCAAAGGTTGGTTTGTCGCCTGTCCCCTCACCCCCAACATGATGCTGCGCCTGCCCATCCCACTGGTCTACCGCAAAATCGTCCAAACCGGCAAGCTGGCCGAAAAGCTGGGGGCGCGCATCCTGGGTTTGGGTGCCTTTACCTCAGTCGTGGGAGATGGTGGCCTGACTATTGCCAAGCATCTGAACATTCCCGTAACAACGGGCGACAGCTACACCGTAGCTCAGGCAGCGCGAGCCGTGCAGGAAGCGGCCGTTTTGCTAGAAAAACCGTTAGCCAATTCCACCATAGCCATCGTAGGCGCAACCGGAGCCATTGGCGCAATCTGCGCCCAGCTGCTGGCCCCAACTTGTGGCCGCATGGTTTTGATCGGTCGCCGCACCGAAAAGCTGCAAGAAGTGGCAACGGCCGTTCGCCAGCAAGGCTGCCCCAACGTTACCATCTCAGCCAACATGGACGATCTGGCCCAGGCACACTTTATTATCACAGTCACCAGCGCCGTGGAGGCCATCATCGAACCACGTCACCTGCGGCGTGGCGCCGTTGTTTGTGACGTTTCCCGGCCGCGCGATGTCTCCAAACAGGTGGCCGAACAGCGTCCCGATGTTCTTGTTATCGAAGGTGGCATGGTAGAATTACCCGGCCCGGTAAACTTTAATTTCGACTTTGGTTTCCCTCCCAGAATGGCCTACGCCTGTATGGCAGAGACAATGGCGCTGGCTCTGGACGGAAATTACGCATCTTTCACGCTGGGAAGAGACATAAAATTGTCGCAAGTTCAGACAATTGATACAATCGCCACACGGCATGGTTTTAAGCTTGGCGGCTTCAGAAGTTTCGAACGCGCCGTTTCAAGTTCGCAAATCGCATTTGTCAAAGCAGCCAGTGCCCGAGATAGCAACGCTGCCAATGCCGTTCCGTATTTGAATCCAACCAGCCACGTTACCGTGGATTCTGTAAACATTTGATCTGCCAAGGAACAAGCTCATGAGCAACGGCCGTATTTTAATTGTTGAAGATGATTTTGATATTTCCAACATGTTACGCATCTTTTTTACCGGACAAGGGTATCATGTTGATGTCGCCGCACGGGGCAACGATGCCCTGGAATTGTGTCGCAAAAAACTACCAGACCTCATTGTGCTGGACATTATGCTGCCAGACATGAACGGCTACGAAGTGTGTAAAGTGATGCGCACTACCACCCGCACCAGCCACATTCCCATTATCTTCCTCACCCAAAAAGATGAGCGCAGCGACCGCATTGCCGGGTTGGAACTAGGCGCAGACGATTACATCACCAAGCCATTCGACATCGAAGAGCTGAAGCTGCGGGTGCGGACCGCTATCAACACCTACAAACGGCACAACATGACAGATCCCAGCACCGGCCTGCCGAGCAGCCGGTTGATCGAAGAACAACTGCGGAACTTGATGGTCACTTCCAATTGGACATATTTGCAAGTTGGAATTGACCACATCGATCCCTTTAGCGATGAGTATGGCTTCCTGGCACGAGACGAAGTGCTCCGCTTCACAACCATGCTGCTCAACGAAGTAGATGATCAGCTGGGCACGCTGAATGATTTCATTGGCCACGCCACCAGCAACACCTTCGTGCTGGTTACCATGTCAGACAACGTCCCAGCAATGGTCGAAGAGCTGCGCCGGCAGTTCGACGAAGGCATCCTCTCTCACTACAGTTTTATCGATCGTGAACAAGGGGGCATCATGAAGCCAGATGGAGATCTGGTTCCCCTGATGAAGCTCTCCATTGGCATTGTGTCGGACAAGACACAACGTTTTTCTGATATTCGCGAAATTACAGAGACTGCCGCTGAGTTACGCAGAATGGACAGAGACAAACAAGCTCAACAATAACTTGTTTGTCCTGACAATCGTGTAATTTAATGGCAGCAACAGCTGAGGTTTAGCACGAACGATGGAAAAAGAATTAACCTCGGCTATGATTTGGAGTTTGTTCGACAGCCTTCACGAAGGCATTCTCATAGCTGAGACAGATGGCACGATTTTATATCTAAACGACACCGCCAGCGCTTTACTAAATATTGCGCCTGATGTGGTTTCATTGTCGGCTGCATCTTCTTTATTTCCTTCACCCAGCAGCTGGCAAGCCTGCCTGACACCCCCTTTTGAAACAACAATTACGGTGCAAAACGGACGTCTCCTCACCCTCCACAGCCATGCCATTGACTTCAACGGGGACAGTCTGATCCAGATTGTCATTTCTCCCCAACCCCACGCTGCCGACCTGGCCAATTCAGCCGAGGCATTGCAGCAGCTAACGACGCTTACCCACGTAAGCAATAAAACCGACCTCAAGGAACAGCTCACCCTGCTGGTGAATGGTCTGCAAAAAACCGGCTGGAACCGAGTCGTCCTGAATTTGCGAGATGAAGCCTTTCACCCCACGCTGATGATCACCGCAGGCATCACACAAGCTGAAGAAATCTTCCTGCGCAGCAACGCCATACCACCGCACGCCTGGCTGGCGCTTTTTGAAGACGCATCCTTGCAAAAATTCCGGCAAGGCAGCTGTTACTTTGTGCCCGGCAGCAGCGCCTGGGCCACTCAACATCGGGGGATGGTCTTGCCAGATTACACAGCCACCCACAAAAATGGCGACACCTGGCATCCCAATGATCTGCTCTGCATTCCCCTGTACAATCAGCAGCAGCAGCGCATTGGCCTCATTGGGCTAGATCAGCCGGTAAACGGCCGTCGCCCCACCCCCATGACCATGCAAACCATTGAGCTTTACGCCCAGTTTGCAGCCTCCATCATTGAAAACACCCACCTCTTCCAACAGGCGGTCAACCGCAACCGTGAATTCGAGCTGCTGCTAAACAGCAGCAACGCTTTGTCCAGCATGCTGGACAAAGAAGCTATTTTGGCCACGCTGGCGCAGCAAGCAATAGAAGCAATACATGCAGTTGGCTGCACCATTTATCAATGGCTGCCCAACAAAGAGCAGCTGGTCATTCTGAAAGACAAGGCGCGGGATGAGGAAACGGCCGTATCCCCCACAGGAACCCATCTGCCCATTCCCACATCCCCCATCATGATCGATCTGCTTCAGGGGCAGCAGCCGCAAACCATCCGCATCGACAAAAACACGCCTTCCGGCCTGCCTACGCCAGCCTGGGCTACAGAAGAAACCCCACACATTTGCACCCTCATTCCGCTTGTGCTTACCGGTGAAACGTACGGCTTTTTACATTTGTTAAGCGAAAACGGCCGTCACCACAGCACGCCGCAGCATGGCATCATGCTCCTTACCGCCCTGGCCAACCAGGCCACCACTGCCCTGGAAATCGCCCTTATCTTTGAAGACATTTATGAACGAGAGCGATTCTATGGCGCTATGGGCAATGTCAGTCTGGCCCTCAACTCCAGCCTCGACCGAGAAACCGTGCTCAACCTCATTTGCAGCGAAGGGCGGCGCATTTTCAACGTGCATGGGGCCTACATTTGGCAGTTAGAAGGAAATCAATTTGTGGGCAGCGCCGCAGCAGGACACGGAGCCGCAACTTTTGTTGGTGCCACCATTCCTACAACCGATCAGGCTAGCTTTGTCACCCAACTGGCCCGAACGGGTGAGCCAACCTTTATCAACCAGATCGCAAATGAACCACAGATAAAAATTCGGCTGCCCCAATCAGAAATGATTAAATCGGCTTTAGGCGTCCCGCTGCTGCGCGAAAGCATGCTCACCGGCATTTTAATACTGGTCGATACCCAGAATCCCAATCGGTTTACAGATAAAGATGTTAGCTGGGCTACCACATTTGGTGTCCAGGTAGCCATTGCCCTACAAAACGCCAAGCTGTTTGAAGAGCTGCGCGAATTCAATGAAACGCTCGACCATCGCGTGGCCGAACGCACCAAGGCACTAAATGACGAGAGCAACCGTGTCAAAATATTGCTGCGCATCACCACCGAACTTTCCGCCAGCCTGGATCAGGATCGCGTACTAAAGCAGACACTGGACCTGGTCAACGGTGTGGTAAACGCCACAGAAGGTGCCATTCTGCTCATCGATCAGGAGTCTGACGAATTTATCTTTCGGGCAGCCATCGGCAGCGAGCGGCACATTCCTCTGGGCGGCGTCCCTAGTGGTATGATGCGAAACCAAGGTCTGGCTGGCTGGATGATTGAAAATCGTTCGGCCGTCATTGTGCATGATGCCCACCAGGACCCCCGCTGGCTGGAACGAGAAACCAGCCTGAAGCATCGTTCCGCTTTAGGCGTTCCCCTGATTTTAAATGAAGAAGTGATTGGCGTCCTGATGATGTTCCACCGGGAACCACAGGCGTTTACCATGCAGCAGCTAGATCTGGTAGAGGCGGCGGCCAGTCAAGTCGCCCACGCCATCAACAATGCCAGCCTGTATAAGCTCATTTTTGATCAGGCGGAGCAGCTTGGCTCAATGCTGCGCACCGAGATCATCCAAAAAGCCAACCTGGAAGCGATTTTGGAAAGTATTGCCGACGGCGTCATCGTAGCCAATGCCCAAAATGAAGTAGATATTGCCAATTTACCCGCCTGCAACATTCTGGACATCCCACGTGAGCAGCTTTTGGGTAAATCAATTAACGAGCTTTTGGGGCTTTATGGCCACTTTGGCGAGTTATGGATTCACACCATCAATGATTGGGCCACCAATGCAGACCGCATTGAACAATGGACTTTCCTGGCCGATCAGCTGGTAATTGAAGACAAGTTTGTCAGCGTTCACCTCTCGCCAGTTTTGTCCGACAACCAGTTTTATGGCACGGTGTCGATCTTCCGCGACATTACCAAGGAAGTGGAGGTAGACAAGCTGAAGAGCGAGTTTGTTTCTACCGTCTCCCATGAGCTGCGCACGCCGATGACTTCTATCAAAGGGTATGCCGATTTGATGCTGATGGGCGCAGCTGGCCAGATGACAAATCCGCAAATCCGGTATTTGCAGGTAATCAAAAATAATGCCGATCGGCTGCATATGTTGGTGAATGATTTGCTGGATATATCGCGCATTGAAACGGGCAAGACAGCGCTGGATTTACGGCCGTTAGACATCCCCCAAATTATCGAGCAGGTGGTGGACGGGCATTTAAACGGCCGTATCCAACACGAAGCCCGCGTTCTCCAGGTAATTACCGAAATCGCCCCCTCCCTGCCCCTCGTCAATGCCGATCACGCCCGCATCACCCAAATTTTGACCAACCTGCTGGACAATGCCCTCAACTACACCCCAAACAACGGCCAAATCGTTGTCACGGCCAAAGCCACCCACAGCTACGTCCATATCAGCGTCAAAGATACCGGTATCGGCATCGCTAAAGAAAATCAAGACAAAATTTTCGACCGCTTCTACCGCGCCGAAGATGCAGAAGTGCAGCGAGTACCCGGCACCGGTTTAGGTCTGGCCATTGTGCGCAGCCTCATCGAAATGCATGGTGGCCGCCTAAAAGTAGAAAGCCAGCTAGGCAAAGGCAGCAGCTTTACGTTTAATTTACCGGTTGTTATTGAAGATAGCGACCCAACCTAACCGATTTTTTTCAATCATGCGCTAGGCGCTCAATTGGAAAGAGGCATCATGACAAAAATTCTTATTGCCGAAGACGATCAAGACATTCGCGAGTTAGTGGTATTAACCCTTCAGTTTAGCGGATTCGATGTCGTTAGCGTAGAAGATGGGTCGTTAGCCGTAGAAAAAGCGCAAACGCAGCCATTTGACCTGATTTTGATGGATGTGCGTATGCCACGCATGACTGGCTATGAAGCATGCCGTCGTCTAAAAGAAATTGACGCCACCAAAGATATACCGATCATCTTTTTGTCTGCCAAAGGGCAAGAACAAGAAATTCAAACCGGACTAGATGCAGGCGCAGCAGATTACATACTGAAACCGTTTGCCCCGGACACGCTGGTGAACACAATCTACAAAGTCTTAAACAAGGCAGAAACTGGCTAAATCATGAGTATCACCACCATCGACAGCCAACTAATTCATTACGAAGTGCTTGGGCGCGGCCAGCCATTGATCTTTATTCACGGCTGGGTTGGTTCTTGGCGCTACTGGTGGCCGTCGATGCAGGCGCTTTCAGCCCACTACCGCACCTTCGCCTTTGATTTATGGGGGTTTGGCGACTCCAGCAAGACCCCAGAAACGTACTCACTAGATGCCTACGTGATGATGGTGAACCAGTTCATTGATAAGCTGGGTGTCGCTCGTCCGGTTATCTTGGTGGGGCATGGCCTGGGAGCGATTGTGGCTCTGTCTTATACGGCCAAAAATCCAGAAAACGTCGCCAAAGTAGCGGCCATCGCCATGCCCATCACTGGCGCTTATTTAACCAATCGGCTGCAAGGGGCAGATCATGAAAGTATGGTCGGCCGCGTACTGGGCCGTGCTGGCAGCTTTAGCGAGGTGGATAGCGAAATTCGCAAGATGGACACAACGGCCGTTGCCAAAACCATCGAACAATTCAGTAAAATCGATCTCATCTCTCTCATCACCAATCTGAACCGCCCCTTGCTCATGGTGTACGGCAGTCAGGACAGCCTGGTGCTGCCCCCAAACGGTGAACACAGCTACCTGCAACAATCCGTAAACGACCGCTTTTACGTAGAGCTGGACCTTTGCCATCACTTCCCCATGCTGCAAGAAAAAGCCAAATTCAACCGCCTCCTCCTCGATTTTATTATGGCCAGTGCCGAGCTGACCGAACTCACCCCAAAAGAGTATTGGCAGCGGCGTATTCGTTAACATCACCATAAGGAGTATCGTATGAGCGATTTCAAGTTCGAAGCCTGGCCCACCGAATTCCGCCAAATCAACCAATATTTCGGGCAAAATCCTCACAACTACGCCCAGTTTGGCCTGCCTGGCCACGAAGGGCTGGATTTAATGGCCCCCACCGGCAGCAAAATCTTCGCCGTGGCCCGCGGCACGGTACGGGTTGTCCATACCCAGGCCAATACCCACAACTACGGCATCCACGTCCGGGTAGATCACGCAGATGGTTGGCAAACCATCTACGGCCATATGCAGCAAGCCACCGCCCGCGTGGGCCAACCAGTGAAAGCAGGCGACCAGCTCGGCCTGGCCGATAACACCGGCAACAGCTTCGGTTCCCATCTGCACCTCACCCTCAAGCGGCAAAACAGCAGCTATACCGACAACACCGGCACCAAATGGCCGTTTAACATCTTCGACCCCACCCCATTTTTGCTGCCGCTGCTGGGCTGGCGGCGCCCCGCTGGCCCCTACACCGATGGCTGGGCTTACACCAGCGGCATCATCGCGGTGGGAGATTTAGCCCAGGTAAACAGCGGCGGCATTAATCTGCGTGAAACCGCCAGCGTCGTGGGCAAATTGATTGATCTGGTACCCGGCGGCACAATTATCATTATTACCGGTGCGCCCAGAGGGCAATATACCCCCGTTAGAGTACCCAACGCCTCCTTGAGCAGCGTGCCCGCCCCACCCCCACCGGCCCCGGCACCCCCGCCAGCCCCCACGGAAAACCTGGTGAACGGCTGGGCCTTTACCAGCTACATTACCCGCAGCGGCAACCAGGCTGTGGCAGGTGAATGGGGTATTAATTTACGCGCTGCCCCCAACCGCACGGCTACCAATATGGGTCTGGTAAAAGGGGGCAGCACCATGACCATTACCGGCTCACCGCAAGGAGAATATACTCCGGTCAGCGCCCGTCGCATCGATTTTTCCGGCCCAATTAACATTCCGCCAGATGTGGCGCCCCCACCCACAACGCCCGCGCCAATACCAACCGCGCCACCACCAGCTGATGCTGTTTTGGGTTGGGCCTTCACGCAAAATTTAACGGTAAACGGCCGTCAAGTCATCTCCGGCCGTTTTGGCACCAACTTACGTGCCGCCCCCAACCAGACTGGCAGCAAGCTGGGACTGTTTGTGGAAGGTGGTATTGGCACCCTTGCCGGACAAACCAGAGGCGAATACACACCGGTTTATGTTTCTCGCAGCAGCTTGCGCAATATTCCCGCCACCCAGCCACCCGTCACCCAGCCCACGCCGCTTCCAGACAGCTCAGCCCCCCCCACACCTGCTCCCCAGCCTACCTCGGACACCACGCCAGGCTGGGCGTTTACCGCTGCTATTACCGTATCCGGCGGCATGGCAACAGCCGGACAATATGGCATTAATCTGCGCCAGACCCCCAGACGAGATGCAGCAATGGTTGGCTTTGTCCCCGGCAACGCCAACATGATTGTCACCGGCGCGGCCCAAGGTGAGTACACACCGGTGCGAGTGGATGACAAAATAATACAAGGGACGGTAGGCGGGCCTGTGCCCATCACCGACACAATCAAGCCACCAGAAGGGGCGGTAAATCCAGAGCCGCATACGCTGGGCAATGCCCGCATCGGACTGCACGCCTCGGCCGACCCCGGCATTTCTCAGGCTGAGATCAGCGAGTTTGCTGATATGCGCCCCGGTATGATCAAGGTGCTGTCGTTCCACGAACCAACGGCCGTTCAAAAACTATCCCAGGCCCATCCAGATGCCCGCTGGGTCGTGCGTGCCTTCCTCGATTTCCGCTCACCCAACGGTGTCCGCACCATCAGCCCCGGCCAATTCCTCAACGACACCCTCAGCGATACGCGCCGCACCCTGGATATGATCGGCCCCGGTAAAGATGTCGTCATCGAGCTGCACAACGAGCCGAATCTGGTGCCGGAAGGGTTAACCGGCGCGTGGCACGATGGGGCAACCTTTGCCCAATGGTGGCTGGAACTACTGCGCCTCTACCGGCAGGCGCTGCCGGGTCGCAAATTTATCTATCCCGGATTGTCGCCGGGAGCGGCCGTTTCCGGCATCAAACAAGACCATATCCAGTTTATTGAAGCCAGCCGCGCCG
This sequence comes from Promineifilaceae bacterium (SeqCode), assembly GCA_041748655.1. GTDB lineage: Bacteria > Chloroflexota > Anaerolineae > Promineifilales > Promineifilaceae > Leptofilum. Next base: position 58,123 of record JBGTCV010000132.1, read on the forward strand.
CCGTAGAAGCCGCCGACGGCCTCGGCATTCACACCTACTGGTCCAACGTCTACCCCATGCAGCTGGCGCTGAACGTGCTGGACGATTACATCAGCCGCTTTCGCTTCAAACCCATCTGGATTACCGAGGCCAGCAACAACAAGTCGGGCACGCCGGTCTTCCGCAAGGCGCAAGAATATCTGGACTTCTGGAAAGAGATTCAAAAACGGCCGACGGTGCAGGGTGTCACTTACTTTGTTGCCTCCGCCAGCGATCCTGCCTTCAAGGAAGAGGTCTGGGTTGGCCACGACATCGGCAAGCGAATCGGCCGTCGCTAACATGGAAATTCTTATTCCTATCGCCGCCATTGTGTTGATTGCCATTTTTGTGGGCTACGTGCGGCGCGGGCAGCAAAAAATCAGCTGTCCGCAATGCAGCAGTTCGCAGGTGCGCACCGTTGACCAGCAGCTCAAAGAGCTCAAGCAAGACCAAACCAGGGGTTACGCGGTCAAGCTGGATGTACAGCTTATCATGGAAACCAGCTACCGCTGTCAAAATTGTAACCACACCTGGACCATCACCGCCCCCGAAAGTTGATTTTGAACCGCAGAGGACGCGAAGAACGCTGAGTATTTTTATTTATCTCTACGTCCTCTGCGGTAAGTTTTAGGAGATTCCCTTGAAATTTGTGCGCTATTCGGTAAACGGCCGTTCCCCCCAAATCGGCCTCGTCGTAGAAAACAACGTCCTCGACCTGTCCGCCATCGTCCCCTCGATGCAGGCGCTCATCGCCCTCAGCGCCGATGGTCTGGCTGTGCTTCAACAGCACGCCGCTTCTGCCAGCCGGCTGCCGCTGGCAGAGGTGAAGCTGCACGCTCCCCTGCTGCCGCAGCGCAACGTCATGTGCCTGGGGCTAAACTACGCCGAACACGCCCGTGAATCGCTGGGCGCACAAGGCAAAGAGGTCGCTTTGCCAGAGCTGCCCATTGTGTTTACCAAGGCAACAACGGCCGTTTCCGGCCCCACCGATCCCATCCCCTTCGACCCACAGGTTTCCGACAAAATCGACTGGGAAGTGGAGCTGGCCGTCATCATCGGCAAGCAAGGCAAAAACATTCCCACCGAGCAGGCGATGGAATACGTCTTTGGCTACACCGTCCTCAACGACGTCAGCGCCCGCGACTTGCAGCGGCAGGGCAAACAATATTTCAAGGGCAAAAGCCTGGACGGCAGCTGCCCGACGGGACCGTGGATTGTCACGGCCGATGAGCTGCCCAACCCGCATAATCTGGACATTCGCTGCCTGGTCAATGGCGTGGAAAAGCAGGCCAGCAACACCCGCCACATGATCTTCGACATCCCCGCCATCATCGCCTACCTCTCGCGCGGCATGACGCTGCTTCCCGGCGACATCATCGCCACCGGCACACCCGACGGCGTCGGTTTTGCCCGCACCCCGCCCGAATTTTTGCGCCCTGGCGACGTGCTCACCTCGATTGTTGAAGGAATTGGAGAGATACGGAATCGGGTAACGGCCGTTGCGTAAACAACTACTCCAACGTTATCGCTGATCCCTACTCCTCTTTTTCATAAATGATCGCCTGAATCTGCAAATCGCGACGGCCGTTGGCCTTGACCTGCTACCATTCTGGCATGGTAGGTTGGTGGTAGTTCAGCCAGTCGTCCAGATTGTAAAACGGGATGGTGAAGGGTGAAGCGGTCCGACAGGGTGTGAAAACTTTGCCAGCCTGCCAATACCACCAGTCCAGCGATCATGGCACTAGCGACACGGCGACATCTGGCGGATTGCCCCGAAAACCCATCGGTAAGGCAAAAATACCCCTGTCACCCACTCGTCACCGAATTGACAACCCCCAAACGAACCGATATAATCTTGAGTCTGAATATATTGGCCGAGTTTTCTGAAATAAAGTCGCTTTACAATTGCACATTTCATTGAGTGCGTACCGGGTCAAAAAGGGCATAGTCGTGGTGACTCGCCTGTACGTATTTCGCCGCAAGCTAAAAGACGCAGGTGGCATATTGTGTAGATAAACACGCCTGAACAATGCGTCGTAAACGACAACCTGATAGAAAAAAGATTTTCTCGGCCTATGCCTGACAAAAAATTGTGCGTAGGTCGATTTTTTGTTTATAATGACCCTATCCTTATTTTTTTGAAGAGACTAAACTTGTATGAGTACTGAAGAAAACGAATTTATGGAAGCGCTTTTAGACCAGCATGATTACGAAGAGCCGCAAGTTGGCGATATTCGTAAGGGCATCATTGTAGCTATCACTCAGCAGGGGGTAATTGTTGATCTGGGTCTGAAGCGTGATGGTTTGGTGCCTTCTTCCGATTTGAGCAAGCTGGAACCAGAAGAACGCGAAGCGTTAAAGATCAATGATGAGATTCCTATCTACGTCACCAATACGGATGCGCCAGATAGCCTGTATGTCTCTATTCATCTGGCGCAGCTAAACCAAGATTGGATCGATGCAGAAGCGTACCTGGAAAGCGGCGACATTATCGAAGGGGAAGTGATTGGCTACAACAAAGGTGGCGCGATTATTCCATTCGGCCGTTTGCGGGGATTTGTGCCTGCTTCACATCTCAACGAGTTGTCACGGGGTCTAAACGATCGGCAGCGCCAGCAAAAGTTGGCCAAGCTTCGCGGCCAAAAAGTGCCGGTAAAGATTATCGAAGTTGATCGCCGACGCCGACGCCTGGTCTTTTCGCAGCGCGATGCCCAAAAAGAGTGGGAAGACAAGCGGAAACAAGAGCTTCTTAAGGATCTGAAAGAAGGGGATGTGTTGACAGGGCGCGTTAGTGGCCTGCGCGACTTCGGTATTTTTGTAGATCTGGGTGGAGCAGATGGTCTGGTACATATCTCTGAGCTGGCCTGGTACCGCATCGACCATCCGCGTGAAGTGGTGAAGGTTGGGGATGAGATCGAGGTCTACGTCCTTAACATTAATGCAGAATCGCAGCGCATTAGCCTGAGCCGTAAAAAACTTCTGGAAAACCCCTGGTCAACTGTTGAACAACGTTACCAACCCAATCAACTGGTTGAAGGCAAAATTACCCGCATTGTAGATTATGGCGCTTTTGCCGAAATCGAGCCTGGTGTTGAGGGGCTGCTCCATTTATCACAACTTTCCCGCAACCAGGTGGAAAATGCCCGCGAAGTAGTCAACGAAGGGGAAACGCATTTGCTGCGCGTTGTCAGTATTGATCCTGACCGGCAGCGGATTGGCCTGAGCTTACGGGCTGTCAATGCGCACGAGCAGATTGAATGGATGGCACTGCGAGAGACCGAGGCAGCTGAAACAGCTGAAGCAGCTAGTGACGAAGCCGAAGAAACGGCCGTTCCCGCTGAAATCACTGCCGACGCAGATGAAGCTGTCGCAGATGAAGCTGTCGTGGATGAAGCTGTCGTGGATGAAGCAGATGACGCCGCAGAAAATAAAGAACTAACAGAAGACGAAGAAGCTGCTGCCGAATCTGAAACCGACAACGAGGAAACCGAAGAAGAAGGCTAACCACTCCCTGGTTAGCAGCCAAAGTTTCACAAGATCAGACGATAATTTTGTCTGAAAAGGATTTATATGTCTAAAGACGAAAAGCTGGAAGTTGAAGGCACAGTTACCGAGCTGTTACCCAACACACAATTTACGGTTGAACTGGATAATGGTCACAAAGTGTTGGCTTACCTTTCAGGCCGAATGCGCAAATATTACATCCGTATTTTGTTGGGCGACCGGGTTCGGGTAGAAATGACCCCTTACGATTTGGAACGCGGACGGATCACCTATCGGTATCACCGTAATCGGGCACGTTAGTTACTTTCAGCTGCTTGAAAACTATATGAAAAAAAGCCTCAGCGCTGCTGAGGCTTTTTAATTTCCGGGCGAAACGATAAGGCAAACCCAGTCTCGTACCTGAATTTTTTCGACAATGTGACCACCAGCCTGGGAAACGGCCGTTGTCACCACCCCCAACTGCTCTTCAATAATCCCACTTAAAATCAACTTGCCAGCTGGGGCCACATAGTCCAATAAGCGATCATTATCTAAAAGCGACACAATGACGTGGGCCAAAATATTCACCACCACAATGTCCCAGGATGTTACCGGCACATCGCTTAAAATTCCCTGATGGCTATTAATCGTGCCAATTCCGTTTTGAGCGGTGTTACTTTGCGTTGTCTCCACCGCCAGAATATCGGTATCAAAAGCCCGAACTTGCCCTGCCCCCAGCTTCACCGCCGCAATGGCCAAAATACCAGAGCCCGTACCCACATCCAATACTGAATTGCCAGACTGTACCGTTCGTTCCAGAGCTTGCAGACACATTTGCGTGGTAGGATGCAGACCAGTGCCAAAGGCCATGCCCGGATCAAGCACCAGCACGACATCATCGGTCTGAGCAAAATCACCACTATCGGCCACGATGCCATTTTCGATCCAGCTGGGCTGAATCCATATCTTATTGCCTATGCGAAACGGGTGGTAATGCGCTTTCCAGGCGTTGGCCCAATCTTCTTCTTTTAGCTGGCGAAAAGTTGGGGGTGGAATCGGATAGAGTCGCCCCATGTGGTAGAGAATTTCTTCCAGGCGTTGGCGCAGCTGAGGGGTGTCTTCTGCTTGGGGGACATAGATTTTGACAGTAACGGCCGTTTCCAAAGCATCATGCGCTGGATTGGTCTCATCACCCAATTGTTCCAGCACCACACCGTCGTTGTAGGCAAACGGCCGTAACGTCTCGGCCACCGCCTCTGCCCCTTCCCCATCTGTAATGACGCTCACTTCCAGCCAATAGGTGGTTTTACTCATCTAAAATCCCAACGCATTGCGCAGCTGATCCCAAATACCGCGATCGCCACGCGGCACAACTTCTTTACCCAGCGTGCGCGAAAGTTCCTGGAAAAGTGCTTTTTGATCATCAGTTAATTTATGGGGAACAGCCACCTGAATGAGCACATGCTGATCACCCCGCCCCATTGGTGCGCCACGCCCAGAACGATCCAGCCGGGGCACTCCCTTGCCGCGTAGACGGAAAACCTTGCCTGGTTGGGTACCAGCCGGTATCTCCAATGGCTCCTCGCCGTCCAGCGTAGGCACCATGATGCTGTCGCCAAGCGCCGCCTGCGCCACGTTAATATGCAAATCGAGGTAAACATCTTCGCCCCGCCGCCGGAAAAACTCATGCGGCTTCACCTCGATCACAACAAACAGATTGCCTGGAGGGCCACCATCTTGCCCAGGACCTCCTTCACCCGTGAGGCGAATTTGGGTATCGCTGTCTACCCCAGGTGGTACCTTAACTTTAATCGTGCGCACTTCCATCACCTGTTTTTGGCCATTACAGGCTGGGCAAGGTTCTGGAATCAACTCGCCCGTCCCCTGACAGGTGGAACAGGTCGTGACGTTCACAAAGGAGCCCAGGATAGACTGCTGAACCCGACGCACTTCACCTGAGCCATTGCAAGTGGTACAGGCAATGGGGCGGCTGCCCGGTTTTGCGCCATTGCCATGACAGGTCGCACACACCTCTGGCCGACGAATCTCAATCTCTTTTTCTACCCCAAAAACAGCTTCCTCAAAGGAAATCGAGAGATCGGCACGTAAATCCATGCCACGCCGGGGGCCGCGTCGCCGTCGCCGATTGCCGCCAAAGCCTGCATTGAACAGCTCTTCGAAGATGTCGCTGATGTTGCCAAAGCCACCTTCAAAGCCGGCGCCATAGCCACCAGCGCCATTCTCCACACCGGCATGGCCATAAGTATCATACGCGCTCCGCTTGCGCTCATCAGAAAGCACTTCGTAAGCGTGCTGAACCTCTTTAAATTGCTCTTCCGCCCCAGTCTCTTTGTTGACGTCTGGGTGGTATTGACGGGCTAATTTGCGGTAAGCTTTCTTGATGTCATCTTTGGAAGCGCCGCGTGCAACGCCTAGCACGTCATAAAAATCTCGCTGTGTGGCCATACCTGTCCTTATGAGTTGCTGCTAAAAATCAAATATTTCACAGATTGTCCAGAGCAAAATTTTCAACTGGACAATCTGTGAAACCTATTGGATACATGATACTGTACGAGCGAAGCTTACGCATCGGCGAAGCTTACGCATCGCTGTATTCGCCTTCAATGACATCTTCATCATCAAGGGCGGTGTCACCTTCTGGGCCGCCATTGGCGGATGGACCCGCTGCATCCGGCTGGCCTGGCTGCTGGTACATTGCCGCGCCGGCTTCATTGAGGACGCTTTGCAGGTTGGTAACGGCCGTTTCCAACGCAGCCGCATCACCACCACCCTGTAACATCTCCTTCACCGTATCAACCTGGCTCTGAATCGCCGCCTTAGATGCTTCAGGAATCTGTTCCCCATTTTCACTCAGGAATTTCTCGGCGCTGTAAACAGCCGAATCCGCCTTATTGCGTGCCTCTACCTGCTGACGACGTTCCTCATCTTCAGCCGCATGAACTTCAGCATCCTGCACCATGCGCTCAATTTCCGAATCAGCTAAACCGCTGGATGGAATGATTTGCATCGCCTGTTGTTTGCCGGTGGCCTTGTCTGCGGCCGTTACGTTCAAAATACCGTCGGCGTTGATGTCAAACGTCACTTCAATTTGGGGCACGCCGCGCGGTGCCGGGGGAATGCCGTCCAGAATGAACTTGCCCAGGCTCTTGTTGTCTGCCGCCATCTGCCGCTCGCCTTGCGTCACGTGGATTTCCACCTGCGTCTGGGTGTCGGAAGCGGTTGAGAACACCTGGCTCTTCTTGGTAGGAATCGTTGTATTGCGCTCGATGAGCGCTGTGGCTACACCACCCAACGTTTCGATACTCAACGTCAACGGCGTCACGTCCAGCAGCAGCACGTCCTTCACGTCGCCGCCCAAAACGCCTGCCTGAATGGCCGCGCCAATGCCCACAACCTCATCGGGATTAACGCCCTTGTGCGGCTCGCGGCCAAAGAATTGGCGCACCGCTTCCTGAATGGCGGGCACACGGGTCATCCCACCTACCAGCACCACCTGATCAATGTCGCTTTTGGATACACCGGCATCTTTCAACGCCTGGCGGCACGGTTCGATGGAGCGCTTCACCAGTTCGTCGGTAAGCTGGTCAAACTTGGCCCGAGAGAGCGTCAGATTCAAATGCTTGGGACCAGAAGCGTCGGCCGTGATGTAGGGCAGATTAAGCTCGGTCTGCATGGTGGTAGACAGCTCGATTTTGGCTTTTTCGGCCGCTTCGCGCAGACGTTGCAACGCCTGGCGATCCTCACGCAGGTCGATCCCCTGATCCATTTTGAACTGCTCGGCAGCCCAGTCGATAATCTTCTGGTCGAAATCATCCCCACCCAGGAAGGTATCGCCGTTGGTAGATTTCACTTCAAACACACCATCACCCACTTCCAGAATAGAAATGTCGAAGGTGCCACCACCCAAATCATAGACAGCGATCAGCTCATCATCTTTGCTGCCCAGACCATAAGCCAGGGAGGAAGCGGTTGGCTCATTGACTATGCGCAAAACTTCCAGCCCGGCGATTTTGCCCGCATCTTTGGTCGCTTGTCGCTGGCTGTCGTTAAAATAGGCCGGCACAGTAATGACCGCCTGGGTCACCGGCTGGCCCAAATACGCTTCGGCATCCGCTTTAATTTTTTGCAAGATCATGGCAGAGACTTCTGGTGGGGAGTATTCGCGCTCGTTCAGGACGACGCGCACGTCGCCATTGGGCGCCTTGCGCACTTCATACGGCACGTATTTCAGCGCTTTGGTTACCACTGGGTCATCAAATTTGCGGCCCATGAACCGTTTTACGGAGAAAACGGTATTCAGCGGATTAATGACTGCCTGCCGCTTGGCCACTTGCCCTACCAATCGCTCATTGGTTTTGGTATTGATAGCAACGATGGAGGGGAAAGTACGGCCGCCCTCAGCGCTAGAGATAACAACCGGTTCGCCACCTTCCATTACGGCCGCAACAGAGTTTGTCGTGCCTAAATCGATTCCAATTATTTTGCCCATGTTTATTATTCCTTCTATCTATTTTGAATTTATGCGGCTACGACAACGAGAGACGGCCGTATCACACGATCACCAATCTTGTACCCGGTTTGCAGCACACGACACACGACCCCACTTTCAAATTCGTCGGTGGGTTCCTGGGTAATCGCTTCATGCAAATTGGGGTCGAACTGTTCACCAACGGCTTCAATAGGGGTTACGTTAAAATTATCCAACGTGGCCATCAGCTTGCGCTGCACCAGCTGAATGCCTTCCAGCCAGCTGTGTTCGCTAATTTCTGCGGGCAGATTTTCCATTGCCCGGTCAAAATCATCCACAATAGGCAGAAGTTTGTCCATAACAGCAGCCGTGGCGTTGGTATACGTATCCAGCCGCTGCTTTTCCATGCGCTTACGAGCATTGGCAAATTCAGCCTGGCTGCGCAGCCAGCGATCTTTATAATCCTCAGCCTCAGCCTCAGCGGCTGCCAGCTGTTCTTCCACGGTTGGGGGCAGCGTTGTTTCTGCCGATTCCTGGCCGTTGTCACTAACCTCTGGTTGTTCCACGGCGTCTTGAATTTCTTCAGCCATTGTTTCTTCGCTCACAGGCTTTTACCTCTTTATACAGTTTATACAGACTCTCGGCGGCTGATTGACGGACAAATCTCAGATTTCTACCGCGGTTAAATAAGTTTTGTCAGTCAACCAGCTCTCGGCGGTCTGGGTCTTCCAAATAATAATCATACACAAAGCCGCTCATCAGGTTGGCCACATATTGTACGGCAGCAACATTACGGCCGTATGACATCCGCGTCGGGCCAATGACTGCCACAGTGCCGCTGAACTGGTCGGCCACGCCATAGCGTGACAAAATGATCGAGCAATCTTTGAGCTCTTCCCAACGGCCGTCGCCGCCAATCACCACCTGCACCCCACCCTGCGACGTTTGCGTCTCGGCCAATACGTTGGCCAGCAGTGTCCGCTCTTCCAACACGCGCACTGCTTGCCGGGTACTGGCATCTTCCACAATATTCATCAGCCCATCCCGGTAAATGTCGGTAATGGTGCGGCTGTCGGAACGGCGCAGGGCGTCAAGCGTTAATCTGGCGACATCCGCCTCCAAATCATCCAGATGGCCTAATTTAGCAACCGCCTCATCATAATTAACGTCAGCCAGCAGCGTGTTCATGCGATCTGCCGCCGCACTTAGCCGTGCCTGGCTGAGTGGTTCCGCCAGAGTCAGCATTTGCTGCTTCACCTCGCCGCCATACAGCACCAAAATCATGAGCACCAGCCGCCCCTGGGTAGAAATAAGCTGTAAATGTTTAAAGCGATTGGAACGTGGACGGGGCGCCGTGACAAAGCTGGCACCTAACGAGGTACGGGCCAAAATGGCAGCAGCCAGACGCATCCATTGGTCCAAATCCAGCCGCGCCTGGTGGAACTGGTGCCGAATCATCTGCTGCTCATGCTGCGGCAGCCGAAATTCACCCAAAAGTTTTTGCACAAAATAGCGGTAGCCCACTTCGGTAGGAATACGCCCAGCTGAGGTGTGAAGCTGCACCAGATAGCCCATTTCATCCAGAGCGGCCAACTCATTGCGCACCGTGGCCGAACTGACATCCAGATCATACTGCTCCACCAGCGTTTTTGAACCAACCGGCAGACCACTCTCTATGTAAGTGCGCACAACCAGGCCCAATATTTTCTCTTGTCGATCGGTTAATATTTCAAACATTTTTTGCTTCAACGGACAGACAATGAGACTAGTGTTGCGGCCTGCAATTCCTAGTCTCATTCTGGTTAACTTATTTAATTAGCACTCGACTAAATGGAGTGCTAAAGAAGCTCTTCAAATATCATAACATGCCGCTAAACAAGCGTCAAATAAGAACAATGTTAGATTGCGAGGAGTGCAACAGAGGGGGCTAATCTTGAGAGGTAGCAGGGGGGGTATCAGACGGCCGTATTTCCTGAAGCGGTTCTGGCAGCGGCTCTTTGCGGCTTTTGCGCTCTATAATTTGCCACATCGTGCGCAAAATAATCTTTAAATCAAGCAAAATCGACCAGTTCTCCATGTACCACAAATCATATTTGGTGCGTTCGGCAATAGAAGTATCGCCGCGCAGGCCATTTACCTGCGCCCAGCCCGTCATGCCGCCTTTTTCCTGATGCCGATCCATATAGCGCGGCACCGTCTGCCGAAATTCATCCACATAATGAGCCTGCTCAGGACGTGGTCCCACCAGGCTCATCTCGCCCAGCAACACGTTGATCAAGTTGGGCAGCTCGTCCGCTTCAATTTTGCGAATGAAGCTGCCCAGGCGGGTTTGGCGAGGATCATTGTCGGTCGTCCAGCCAGGACCGTTCCGCTCGGCATCGCGCCGCATGGAGCGGAACTTGATCATACGGAATGGTTTAGCGTCTAACCCCATTCGCTCCTGAATAAAAAATACCGGGCCAGGCGATTCCAGCTTGATTGCCATGGAGATCAGCATCATCAGCGGCGCGAGGGTGACCAGCCCAATGGCCGCGCCCAACATATCCATTAACCTTTTAAAGATGAGCAGATAACCACGCAGCGCATAATCCCGCACCGAAAGCAGCGGCAGGCCACCCAGCTCATCGATGCTAGCCTGCGAAGTGACAAACTGGAACACGTCTGGGAAGATTTTGATGGAAACGCGACCCCGTTCACAATAAGAGATAACGCGCACCGTTTCGCGGTGGCCTTTCTCTGGCATGGCGATGATCACTTCATCGATACCCAGGGTCTCGATGAGCACAGGCAAATCCTCGGGCATGCCTAATACCGGCACGCCACCAAACTCCTCACCTGCTTCCAGGCCATTTACCACACCCAACAGCTCGTACCCCAGATAAGGTGAGCGTAAAATGCGCTGAATAACCACATGCGCCATATCACCAGTGCCTACCACAATGACGCGATCTTTGCCCCAGCCTCGGTTCCGCAGCGCTGAACGCACCAGTTGGTGAACCGCCCGGCCAAGCACCAACAGGACGATGGTAATGAGCCAGGCGTAAATGATCATCGCCCGGGGATAATCTAAGATCGCCCTGTCGTTTTTGAACAAGAAGGTGGAAATAGCAACCGCGACCAGGGTGCCAATGGAAACGGCCGCAAACACATAATAAAATTGGTCAACTCGTGAAACGGCGCGGGGAATGTAATATTGGCGGTAGAAAAAGAGCGCGACCACTGTTGAAACGACCTGCACCAGCAAAAGGCCCGTGTAGGCTGTTAACGCCACCGTATTAGCCAATGGCTCTGGCCAATCGATCGCTGTACGCAGCTGAAAAGCCAACACAAACGCCACTGCCACCAAAAAGGCATCCAAAAGGACCAATGATACGGTGTAGATGGTGCGAATCCGCTGCGTGGACATGACTGTATTGTATCAAACAGCAGAACGGCAACCAATCAACTTTTCAACGGCTGCCTTTCGTTCAGGCTTTGTTAAACCTACGTCAACCGCAGCTTAATAAATGATCCTATAATAGAGCGTAGAACTATCTTATCTCATGGAGCATTTTTATGATTTCTCGCTTTGCCTCTAGCCTTACCGTGGTTGTTCTGGGCCTTCTTGTATTTTTGGGTGGGTATGTTTTGGGTCAATCACCCGTTGCGCCCATACAGGTATTTGGGGAAACGGCCGTTTCCGCCGCCACAGACCCCAAATTTGAACCATTCTGGGAGGTGTGGGACCTGGTTCACAAACGGTACCTGCGCCAGCCAGTGGATGATGTCACGCTGATCGAGGGGGCTATCGACGGCATGTTGGCAACCCTGGGTGACCCAAACACCCGTTACCTCTCGCCCGACGACCAGCTGGCCGCACAGGAATCGATGTCGGGTGAATTTCAGGGCATTGGGGCCGAGGTGGAAGATGTCGATGGCAATATTACCGTGGTGACGCCCATCGACGGCTCCCCGGCCGAAGCGGCGGGCATTCAGCCAGGCGATATTTTGCGTGAGGCAGACGGGGTTGTCTTAACCGGCATGGACGTTTCTGAAGCGGCCGCTTTAGTACGCGGGCCAGCGGGCACCACCGTGAGCCTGGTCGTTGAGCGGAACGGTGAGCTGCTAAACATCGACATCGTGCGGGATGTGATCAAATTGGCCACCGTGCGCGGCGAAATTTTGGACGAAGGCATTGCCTACCTGCGGCTGAGCCGCTTCGGCAACAGTACCGATGAAGAGCTGGCTGAACTCTTGCCAGAGTTAATGGCCGAAAATCCGTCTGGGTTGATTTTGGATTTACGGCGCAATCCGGGCGGGTCGCTAGACACGACAGTTGAAATTGCCGACCAATTTTTGAGGGGCGGATTGGTGCTGGTGGAGCGGTTTGGCGATGGTGGGGAACGGCCGTTTGAAGCCAGCAGCAGCGGGTTAGCCCAGGATATCCCCCTGGTGGTGCTCATCGACGAAGGCAGCGCCAGCGCCTCTGAGGTACTGGCTGGGGCGATCCAGGGCCGGGGGCGAGGCATCATCATTGGCCAGATTTCTTTTGGCAAGGGCACCGTGCAAACCTGGCACACCCTTTCAAACCGGGGGGGCGTGCGCGTCACCATCGCCGAATGGCTTACCCCGGAGAAAGCGTCCATCGACCGGATTGGGCTAACGCCCGACTATTACATCCCGCTGCCAGACGTTGAAAACGGGGCCGAATTTGAAGATACCCAGCTGCAAGCCGCCATCGACTTTTTGCTGGGTGAAACCATCATAAGCGTTCCGCCCGAACCAGACATGGCAGGCGAAAACGAGTAAGTAAACCACTCTTTATCAGCCGATTTCGTAGAACAATGACAACTACTACTCGGCGCAACTCCGTGTTCCTTCATTTCACTTTCTAATAGAGGTATCAATTTGGCAACAATTCTCATCACGGGCGCCACCGATGGCATTGGCCTGGCGCTGGCGCAGCAGTACGGCACGGCCGGGCATCGACTCATTTTGGTGGGCAGACGGCCGTTTCCCCCCCATACCAATCCCCTCTTCACCCCCCAAACTTACTGCCAGGCCGATCTGGCTCAACCCACTGCCGCCGACACCATCGCCAACTGGCTGGCGGCGCAAGGTATCGACACGCTCGATCTGCTCATCCACAACGCTGGAACTGGCTACTTTGGCCCTCTGGCCTCCCAAACGCTCGATCAAATTGATGACCTGCTCACCGTCAACCTGCACAGCCCAATCGCCATCACCCACCAGCTGTTTCCCGCGCTCAAAAAGGCGCAAGGGCAGGTGGTTTTTGTAAGTTCGGTGGCAACGGCCGTTCCCAGTTCAGAATACGCCGTCTACGGAGCCAGCAAAGCGGCGCTGGAAGGGTTTGCCCGCAGCCTGCGGGTGGAGTGGCAGGGACAAATCGGCGTGCAAATCATTCGGCCAGGGGCGACGCGCACCGGAATGCACGCCAAAATTGGCCTGACCCAGGCGCAGATGGATTGGGAGAAGTTCCCCTCGGCCGAAAAAGTTGCCAGCCAAATTGTGAAAGCAATTGCGGGAAAACGGCCGTCTGCCACCATCGGCCTGGGGAACAAAATGTTGCGGTTTGCGGGGCGGAACGGCCGTTCCCTGCTCGATCCCCTGCTGCAAAAACGAAGCCAGCCGCTCATCAGCTCGCCCGCTGCCGCATCCAGCAAGCTGGTTTGCCTCATCACCGGGGCCGCCGACGGCATTGGCCGGGCGCTGGCGCTGCGCTACGCCCAGGCAGGCTGCCACATCGTGGGCATCGACATCGACGCGGCCAAAGCGGCCGAAACCCGGGCCGAAATCGAAATGCAAGGTGGGCAGGCCAGCTTCATCCTGGGGGATTTGAGCAGCCACGCTGGGCTAGAAACTGTTTTGCCCCAGCTGGCCGAGTTTGCCCCGTTCAGCTGCGTCATTCACAACGCAGGCATCAGCGCCGTGGGCCGATTTGAAGCGGTGCCGCTGGATAAGCAGCTGGCGGTTTTGCGGCTAAATCTACACGCGCCGCTCTGGATCACGGCCGAGCTGTTCCGGCAAAACTGGCTCACGCCGAAGGCCAACTTTGTTTTCCTATCGTCGCTTTCTTATTTTGCCAGCTATCCGGGGGCGGCGGTTTATGCCGCCAGCAAGGACGGCCTGGCCAACTACGCCCGCAGCTTGCAAGCCGCGTGGCGCAATGGCTGCTGCCTCACCGTCTTCCCTGGCCCGGTGCGCACTGCCCACGCCCGCCGCTACAGCCCAGACAACAGCCGTGAAGACGGCCGTATGCCGCCGGAAACCGTCGCCGAAGCCATCTTCCGCGCTGAGCAGGCGGGCAAATCCCGCCTGATTCCGGGCGGGCAAAACAAATTCATGGGGCTGGCTGGGCATCTTTTTCCAGGCTTGCTGGAGTTGGGAATGAAGAAGATGATTTTGGAGAAGCTGGCGGAATAAACGGAACAGGATGATGTGGCTCAGGCATCATCCTGTTTCAGGTGCTATTTTCATCATTGAGTGCTGTACGGCCGTTCCACCCAAAAGCGCCAGCCAAACTACCAGCGCCAGCGAAAACGGCAGCGTTGTTAATACACTCACCAGGGTCAACAGCGTGCAGAACAGCACGAGCAGCGGTGCCTGCCACAAATTCAACAGCAGAAAACGGCCGCAGTTAGCATACGTCATCCAGATTGATTTATCACTTTGGGCCAGCCAAAAAGGCCAGTAAAAAAGATTAAGACTGCCCCAGATAACCAGTGCCACAACCCACACCAACCGCAGCCAGCGCCAGATGCTGCCATCATTCGCCTCATACGCCAGCAGATTAAACACGGCCACGCCAATAACTACCAAATTCAGCGCTCCCCAGCGCCAGGCGGGCCAAAAGAGGCGAAGAAAAGCAGACCACACGTCCCGATGATCCCAAAAATCACCATCCATACTGCGCCGACTCATGGCAAAAATTACGGCCGTTGCTGGCGGCCCCGTCACGATCAAAAACTGTGCCAATAACCAGCCAATGTTCAACACAGTGAAAATAAACCACTCATCCCACCACAGCTTGAACGCTTGAACAATCACCCGAAATGGCTGAATCATAATGAAAGCCGGTTGCGATTTACGATTGCCGGGTACGATTGCCGATTTTTGATCGAAGATCGACGGGCGTAGGAACAGCAATCGTAAATTGCCTATTAGCCTTTTAGACCGCTGTAACTAATGCCTTCAATAAAGTACCGCTGGAAAAAGACAAACATCACCGCCATGGGCAATGTTGTCACCAACGAGCCCGCTAAAATGGCATTCCACTGCAAGTTTTCACCCATGCCGCCGCGCAGCACCGCCAACCCCAGCGGCAGCGTGTACAAATCCTGATTCACGCTAATCACAATGAGTGGAAACATGAAATCGTTCCACGCTCCCTGGAAGCTAAAGATGATCAGCGCCACCAATGCCGGTCGCGCCATCGGCAGCACGACGCGGAAAAACATTTGGAAACGGCTGGCACCGTCGATGCGCGATGCCTCCTCAATCTCGCCCGGAATCGATTCAAAAAATTGCTTCATTAGAAAAACGCCAAAGGCTGTCGCCAGCTTGGGGATAATTAAACCAGCATAAGAATCGATAAAACCAAACTGTTTTAACACGATAAACATGGGGATAAGCAGCACGATGCCGGGAATCATCATCGTGCCCAGAATGGACAGGAACAGCAGATTGCGTCCGGGAAACTTAATGCGTGCCAGCGCGTAGCCAGCCATACTGGCAAAAATCACGTTCCCCAGCGTAATGGCCACAGAAACAAAGGCACTGTTAAACATCCAGCGACCGACATTCAACCCCTGCATACGCTGATACCCTTGCAGGGTAAACGTCCGGGGGATCAAGCTTATCGGGTCCTGGGCAATTTCTGGCAGCGATTTGAAGCTGGTGCTAATGGCCAGCAGGAATGGATAAAAGAAAGAAAGGGCCAACAGAAAAAGGAAGCCATAGGAAAGAATCAGGCGCACTGATTGCCAGATTCTTTTTCTGTTTTCAAGTGAGGAGCTGACTGCATTTGTTTTGGAAACGGCCGTTGTCATACTGACTCTCCTTTATTCACTTACTTCACTACCGGTAATCCGGCGTTGAATCAACGTCAGCGTAAAGATGATGATGAACAGTAAAATCGCAATCGCCGCCCCCAGCCCCATTTCACTATTACGAAAACCATTGCGATACACCATCCAGGCCATGGTTAAGGTTGTCTTCGCCGGACCACCGCTGCTCATCACAAATATCTGGTCAAATACCTGATAAGTGCCAATTAACCCCAGCGTAACAACAAAAAAGATAGACGGCCGTAACAAAGGTACCGTAATGCGGGCAAACGTTGGCCACGCCGTTGCACCATCAATCTGCGCCGCCTCATATACCTGCCCTGGAATATCCTGCAGCGCCGCCAGAAAAATGATCATCATCGTGCCAATCGTTGTCCACGTATTCATGATCATAATCGCCGCCAACGCCACGCTTGGGCCACTGATCCAGTCCCACACCGTCAGCCCCAGCACCTTGCTGCGCAAAAACTCGGGTCCATCCCGCAGCGTGACACCGAAACTCTCCAACACAATATGGAACACGCCACGCGGATCGGCCATCCAGGCCAATGGCTCCCAATTGCCAAACGTTAACGAGCCCAAAATATTGTTAATAAGCCCGCTTTTCTGATAAAGAAACAGAAAAATAAGGCTGATCGCCACAGAGGACGTAATAGAAGGGAAGTAATATGCCGTACGGAAGAAGTTCTTAAACTTCAACATTTTCTGATTCACTACCACAGCCAGAACCAACGCCAAAATCGTCTGTGTCGGCACCACACCCAAAGCAAAATACGTCGTGTTCTTTAGCGCCTTAAAAAAGTCCGCTTGCCGAATGCCGTCCTCAAAAAGCACCACCCGATAATTTTTAAACCCTACCAAATTGGCATCTCCCGGCGGGCTAATCCCATTCCAATCGGTAAAGCTAAAATAGACGGCAAAAATAATAGGGATAAACAAAAAGATAAAAAAGATCACCAGTGCTGGCGACATAAATAACCAACCCGCCACCGCATCTTGCCGATCTTGCCCCTTGATTCCCGTCGCCATATTAAACCTCCTCACACCCTCCCGGAAGTTTGGAACCTCCGGGAGGGTATCCTTTCTTGATTACAACAGATTCAGATTAGCGAGCCAATACCTCTTCACCAACCTCCTGCGCATTTTGCAGAACGTCCTCCACCAATGCAGTGCCAGCAAACGCCTGCTGCAAACCATCATTGATGGTGTCTAGAACATCCTGAAAACCGGGGCGGAACTGCCACGGATAGGCAAACTCAGCACCATCAAGAAACGGTTCCAAATCCGGGAACTGCGCCAGCCAGCCTTCGCGTAAGCTTTGACGCGTGGGCATCGCCAGACCCAGATCCGTCCACTGCTTCATGCCTTCGGGGCCGGTGAGGAAGTTGACCAGCTCAAAGGCAGCTGCCTGCTGCGCCGCATCAAGGCCAGCTGGCACCGCATAACACACGGTAAAAGCCATCGTTCCCTCACCGCCAGGACCCGCCGGAAGCTGGGTTACGCCATAGTTCAGGTCAGGGAATTGATCTGCCAGGTACGGCACAATCCAGTTACCTTCCATGGACATGGCTACCCGACCCTTGCCAAACGCTTCCCCGTTCCAGCCGCTGTCCAGTTCCGATGGCTGGTTGGCAATGTCATCCTCCACCATCCCAATATAAAACTCAAGCGCCTCAAGTGCTTCTGGGCTGTTGATCGTCATTTCGGTGAAGTCTGCATTGGCTACAGAACCGCCTGCCTGATAGAGAAAAGCAATCCAACGGGCAAAGTCTGGATTGATCACCATACCGTAAACATTTTCGTCGGCATTGGTTAGCTGCTCGGCTGCACTGCGCAGGTCATCCCAGGTCCAATCGGCCGTGGGGTAATCCAGCCCGGCGGCGTCAAACATATCTTTGTTGTATTGCAGCGCCAGCGTGCTAAAATCTTTGGGCGGGCAGTAAAAAGTATCATCAATGGTAAATGCGTCTTGCAAGCTGCTGTAGAAGTCGTCGGCATTTTCAAGATGAGTTTCCGCTGGCTCTATTGCACCTGCTGCTACCAGGTCCGGTAACTTAAAACTGTCTACGTAAAACACGTCTGGTGGGCTGCCACCTGCCAGACTTGTTTGCAATTTGGTGTCGTAGTCCGGTACAAGGTTCAAATTCACGTTGATACCATCGTGCGTTTCGTTGAAGCTATCTACCACGGATTGCAAACGGGTATTCTCAGCATCGGAGCTGGCCCAACCCATCAACTGCAACTCTACAACCTCACCAGACCCAGCCTCTTCCACCACATCTTCTTCTGCCTCGCCAACGTCTTGTTCGGTCTCATCTGCTACCGGGGCCTCTGGCTCTGCCGTACTGCCACCACAAGCCGCCAAAAAAAGGCTGAACGTCAAAACCAGACTCAGTAAAAGGATCCATTTTTTTAACATTATTTGTTTTCTCCTCGCTTTAGTAGAAAGTAATAGGGAAAATACGATTTGTTTGTTAAAGCATATATTTACTTTGACAAATGGGCCTCACCTCCTTACAGCATCAGATCATCTTGCTACACGCGAATATCGACCGTGTACTGTTTGCCATGAAGATAAAAGTTAAAAGAGAGCCGCCGCCAATGAGCTGGCAGGCGTGGAGTAAGCGTGTAACCGTTTTCCGTCAGGCGCAGCCCGGCAAAGCCAAAAGCCAGCGCCTGCCACACCCCACCAGCCGAGGCCGCGTGGATGCCATCACCAGCATTACCGCGCGGATTGCGCAGATCAGCCCGGGCCGCGAGCATAAAGTGCTCATAGGCTTTTTCGGGGCAGTCCATCTCGCAGGCTGCCCAGGCGTGGAAGCTGGGACCAAGCGACGAGCCATAGACATGGTCGGTTTTGGGCATGTAGGTGTCCCAGTTAGTTTGCCAAGTTTTACGGTCAAATTGATCTCTGAAGAGGCATAACAGCATGATGACATCGGCCTGTTTGAGTACCTGTCGCTTGTTGGCCCCCTCGATACCAAAAATGACCTGAAGTGATTGGTCTGCCTGGGCAATAAATTGTGGCGCAACCTCTTCCAGATCAAAGAACCCTTCGAATTGGTCGATCAGGCGTGTCATTTCGTCATATAGAAATACAATGTGCTGGCTGATCTCCTGCCAATGAGTCAGCGTGTCGTCTGTTAATTTTAGGCTGGTGAGGAGCTCCTGGGCTTTAGCCGGGTGCTGTGCCTGCAACCAGGCTGCAGCTTCCAAAGCCGTTTGCAGATGCCAGCGGGCAACATAGTTGGTATAGCTGTTGTTATCTACGTGATCGTGGTATTCGTCGGGGCCGATGACGTTGCGAAAGGAATATTGGTAGCCAACGGCCGTTTCCTCACGTTCCGCACGGCTGGCCCAAAAGCGGGCTGCATCCAAAATCATCTCGGCACCATAATCCCGCATAAACGCATCGTCACCCGTTACCCGCCAATATTGGTTGATGGCATAAGCCACGTCGGCAGAGATGTGAATTTGAATATCGCCTGTCCAGATACGTATTAGCTGGGTGCGATCAGAAAAGTGAGGCACCCAGGTCGGCGTCACCTCTTCGCCGGTAACGGCACTTTCCCAGGCGTACTGCGCCCCTTCATACCCATTATCGGCCGCTTTTTGTCGTGCGCCTGCCAGGGTGTGGTACCGATACATCAACATATTGCGGGCTAACTCAGGCTGAGTGTAAATAAAAAATGGCAGAATAAAAATCTCGGTATCCCAAAAAACATGCCCGCGATAGCCCAGGCCGCTCAACGTTTTGGCCCCAATACTGACCCGCTCATCCTGCTGCGGGGCAGCAACCAGCAGTTGAAACAGATTAAAACGCACCGCCAGTTGGGCTTCCTCATCCCCTTCAATCACAACATCACACGCTTGCCAGAGCTGCTGCCAGGCAGCTTGCTGTGCCGCACGCAGGGCATCATAGCTCTGGTTCTGCAAGCCGAATACGGCCCGATCCACCACGTTGGCAGCATCTGCAACCTGTTCCCGGCTGGTCGCGACAGCAATGAGCTTGTCGATTTGAACCGTTTGGGCGTGTTCGAGCGTGTGGCTGAAGGTAAAACGGGGATGCCCCGGGCAGTTTTGGCAGCTCACTGATTCACCGGCAGAGATAGTGAGCGTAGCGGCCATCCCCAACTCAATCTGCGTATGACGGGTACGGCCGTTCCACCAAATACCTCCCTGTTCTGTCTCGCCCTGCCCCAGCTGCCGCCAATGCAGCAGATCGCCATTGGCCACATGGCTGTTCAGGCCGGTGTGAAGCTGCAAGGTACAGGAACGGTTAACGGCCGTTGCCAACACCCGCAGCCCGGCCACACGCGGATTGGCATAGCTGATAAACCGCTCAAAGCTTAGATCCAGCACCACCCCGTCTGGCGATTCCCAACGCAAATCGCGGCGCAAAATGGCCTGATGCAGATTCAGCACCCGCCGAAAGTGGTGTACCGTACCCTGATCCAGACGGAACAGCTGCCCATCCACGTACAGCTCCACATCCAGCCACTCCGGCAGATTGACCAATTCAGTGAAGGAGACGGGCATATCATCAAAAATGCCGTGGGCCAGCGTCAGCGGATGATCGCCAGGATAACGCTCTTCCAGGCTGCCACGCGCGGCAAAGTTGCCGTTGCCGATGGTAAAGACCGTTTCCATATGGTGCTGGCTCTCAACGCTAAACTGTTCTTGCACCACCTGCCACGAATTGTCGTCGGCCACCATATTTTGCAGCTCGGCGAGCGTCACGCCCAGCAGATCGGCGCGGTTGTGCAGGCGATCCTGATGGCCCAATACGGTGGCAAAGCGCTCCGTTGGCCCCAGCGCCAGGGCAGGCATCCCAGCGGCAACTGCCGCAGCAATGCCCGCCGCCGCATCTTCCACCACCAGACACTCTGCTGGAGCAAATCCCATTTTGGCTGCGGTGTAGCGGAAAAGATCGGGGGCTGGCTTTTGGCGAACGACGCTGCTGCCATCGGCCACCAGAGCCAGGCGCTGGCTAAGGCCCAGCCGAGCCACCACATCAGGCGCATTCCGGCTGGCAGAGGCCACGGCATACGGCACCCTGGCGGCATCCAGCTCATCCAGCAGGTCCGCAACGCCGGGCAGCAAATCGGCTGGCGAAACCTGGCTCAGCATCTGTTGGTAATACGCATTTTTGCGGGCCATCATCGCCTGCATGGTGGTTTCTGCCACTTGCCGGTTACCCAGAAGTAACCGCAGCGACTCTCTGCGGGAAACGCCGCGCAGCTTTTCATTGTCGCTGCGGCTAAAGGAGAATCCCTCTTCCCCGGCCAGCTGCTTCCAGGCCAGGTAATGGTATTCAGCAGTGTCGGTCAAGACACCGTCCAGATCAAAAATGATAGCCTTGAGCTGGGACATAACGATTTCCTAAATTAACTTGATTGACGAATGATAATTTCTGGTTTGAGCAAAATTTGTTTCTCGGTAATGGGTTCGCCAATAATCTGCTTTAGCAGCAGATTGATAACGGCTTCCCCGGCCTGCTGAATGGGCTGTTTAACCGTGGTCAACGGCGGAAACAGAAATTCAGACATAGGCACATTGTCGTAACCGGTCACGGCGATATCTTTGCCAATGGCCATACCTTGCGCCATAGCGGCGTTCATGGCGCCAATGGCCAGCTCATCACTGACGCAGGCAACGGCCGTTGGGCGATGCGCCTCCGGTAATTCGAGCAGGCGGGACATTAGCTGGTACCCCTGGTTAACAGAATGTTCGCCGCGCAGCACCCACTCATTGGCCACAGAAAAGGCAGAGTGCGCCATTTGCTGGAAGTAACCGCTTTCCCGTTCACTGCCGGCGCGTGAGCCTTCTGGCCAGGTAATGAGCGCAATTTTTTGGTGCCCGCGCTCCTGCAAATGGGTGATGATCTGGCGCATACCGGAACGGCCGTCTACATCCACCCAGCAAAAATCCCAATCGTCGTTGGTGCGGCCAAAGCTGGCAAAGGGAATACCGTCTTGAAGCAACATGTTGATGCGGGGATCTTCGTCGTTGGTATCTGCCAGAATAAACCCTTCCACCTGACGCCGGGCATAAATATCGCGATAGAGCGCCAGGGTGGATTCTGTGTCGCTGCCGCTGAGGAAAGCCAGCATGTGGTAGCCATCCTCTTCCGCCTGCTGCACCGCACTGTAAAGAAATTGATCCAGCACCGGCCGGGGGGCATCGTTTTCACTGCGCTGCCAGCCGTAGCCAATCAGGTTGCTGGACTGGGTGCGCAAATTGCGGGCGCTGACGTTGGGCCGATACCCTAAATCACGAATGGCATCCCAAATGCGTTCTTCTGTTTCTGGCGTGACGGAGGCTTGTTTGTTCAGGACCTTGGAGACGGTCTGGTAGCTGACGCCTGCCTGGGCTGCAACATCTTTAAGCGTAATGCGTGTCATAACTTTCTTCTTCCTCGCTCAGTGCGAACGTTCGGGCGAACGTTCGCACTAGTATATAATAAATCGATTCAGCTTGTCAAGCAGCTAACGCCAATGCAGCGATTTTCAATTTAACCAGATGGTGTGGCGGGGGCATGTAGCAGGAGGAAATGGATTAGAGCCTTCTGAAAAAGTGGAAGCAGTTCCAATTATGAAATTTCGGCTCTTTGGGGTTTCATGGGGGATCTGTAAATGCAAGGGCTGGCCCTGTGCCTGCCCAGAGGGCGACCACAAGGGTCGCCCCTACAAATGGCTTCGCCTGGGGATGAATCCTCAACCTGGGAATAAATCCCCAAGGTATGATGGAAAACGTGCTAAAGCACGTTAAAAACGCTCTTATGAACCTGCTTCAGCAGGTTTTTTATCTTAACCTCCGGTTTAAACCGGGGATCAAAAGGATAAATTCATTCTAAATTGAGAATTGCTGATTACTCAATTACCCAACTACTCGGCTTTCACGGCCGTTTTCGTTCCGTTCGCCAACGCCAAAATAGATTCCGCCCCACCGACAGCGTGTTCCCCCTGAGTGCCCAGCATGGCGGCCAGCTCCTGGACGCGGCCGTTTTGGTCCAACGATTCAATCCGGGTGGTGGTACGGCCGTCGGCCTGCCCCTTGCTGACGTGGAAATGCACATCGCCGTACCCGGCTAGCTGCGGCAAATGGGTCACCACGATGACTTGATGGGCAGCAACGGCCGTTAAGCCCCACAATTTGCGCCCCACCACATTGCCCACGCGCCCGCCGATGCCCTGATCAATTTCGTCGAAGATGAGGGTGGGCGTTTTGTCCACCTGGGCCAGGGCCGTTTTGAGCGCCAGCATGAGCCGGGCCGTCTCGCCACCGCTGGCAACTTTGGCCATTGGCTTCAGCGGCTCGCCGGGATTGGTGGAGATGAGGAATTCCGCCTGGTCGAAGCCGGTTTTGTCAAAGGCAAGGCGCTCGTTTTCTACATAGAGACCATCGGCCTGCGGGATGCGCTCGAACTGCACCTCGAATTTCGCGCCGTCCATCTGCAAATCGGCCAGTTGGGCCACCACAACTGTGGCCAATTTTTGGGCCGCCGCCCGCCGCTTTTTAGACAGCGCCAGGGCCATCTCGCCGCAGCGGCGCAGGTAGCCGTCGGCCATTTTCACCAGCTCCGCAATGCGCTCTTCGCTGTTGTCGATGCGGGCGAGGTCCGTTTTGGCCCGATCCCGCAGCGCCAAAATGAGGCTGATGCTTTCGCCATATTTGCGCTTGAGCATGTTGATCAGCTCCAGCCGCTCCTCAACAAAATCGAGCCGGCTGGGATTGTATTCCACCTCGTCCAGATAGCTTTGCAGCTCCGAGGAGGCTTCGCTGACCTGGTAAATCAGCCCTTGCAGCCGCTCCAGCAGCGGCCCTTTGGTCTCATCGTAGCGGGTGAGCTGGATGAGCGAGCGCTCGGCCTGCCCCAGCATGTCGGCTACGGCCTGGGAGTCGTCGTCCATGCCGGTGAGCAGATTCACCGCCTCGGAAGCGGACTTCATGAGCTGTTCGGAGTTGGCCAGGCGGGTGCGCTCGGCACGCAGCTCTTCTTCCTCCCCCTCCACCAGCTTGGCTGCCTCAATCTCCTCGATTTGGTAGCGCAGCATGTCGGCCCGCTGGGCCAGCATCCGCTCGTTTTGGCGCAGGTCGGCCAGCTCGTGCTGGAGTGCCATGAGGGCGGTCACTTCTTTGGCCAGGGCGGCCCGTTCGGGCTGCACACCGGCGTAGGCGTCCAGCAGCGGCAGGTGGGAGCGGGGTTGCAGCAGGGAAAGATGCTCCCCCTGCCCGTGAATGTCGATGAGCGGCTCGGCCACATCGCGCAAAACGGAGAGGTTGACGGTACGGCCGTTTACCCGACAAATGTTACGGCCGTTCAGCCGCAGCTCACGCGACAGCAGCACGGTATCCCCATGCTCCTCATCCAACCCTTCCGCCTCAAGAATGGGTTCCACAATCTTTTTCAGATCGTCGGAGAGGGTAAAAGTGGCTTCCACATACGCCTCGCCTGCGCCTGCCCTTACCAACGCCGTGTCGGCCCGGCCACCCAGCATCAGCGTCACCGCATCCAAAATGATCGACTTACCCGCGCCCGTTTCACCAGTCAGTACGTTAAATCCGCTGTGAAACTGGAGCCGCAGCTCGTCGATAATGGCAAAATTACGAATGTACAGTTCTGTTAACATAGTTTTTAGTTTGTGAGTTTGTGAGTTTGCGAGTGGCGAGTAAGCTTTTCACGTTTCACGTTTCACGTTTCACTTCATGTAAGCAAACAGCGCACCGCCCGCGACGAACAGAAAAATGCCTGGGCCGATAAACGCAAACAGGCTGGCAAAGCCATTAAAAAGAAGAATAGGTAGCAGCCAGACGGCCGTTCCCAAAATCAACATGCCCACCATAATCTGGGGCAAATAGCGACCCCGACGGCGACCAATGGCATTTTTGCTCAGCTGGCCAATAAACCGACCCGCAATGCCGCCTACAAAAAACAGGATGATGTAGGTAAAAAAGCCGCCACGAGTGGCAAAGGTTGCCACCAGCCCGCCAGCAATCAGGCTCAAAACCAGGCCGATAGCCGGGGCAATAATGTAATCCAGCGGCTGGGCATTAAAGAAAATAGCTTCCTTTTCGCGAATGCAGTCGGGGCAGCTGTAGCCAACAGGGGTCTTGACGGCGCAGCTGCTGCAAATGGGCTTGCCGCAGTTGTAGCAGCGCAGCGACGTGGGGCGGCTGGGATGGCGGTAGCAAACCAGTTCGTAGTCGTCGTCGGGGGAGGAAACGGCCGTAAGCGTTTCAATCACCGGCTCTGGCTGTGGCGGTTCTGGCTCAACTTCATCAACCTCTACCACTTCGGCCCAGTCGGGAACTGGTTCGCCGCGCAGCGCCGCCAGCGCCCGCACCGCAGGCGCATAATCTGGCTTCAGGGCAATCGCTTTTTTGTATGCGTCCTTCTGTTCGGCCGCATCGTTTACCACCTGCCCCAAACCAAACCACGCCTCGGCCAACTCTGGTGCTTCTTCAATAATTTGCCGATACAGCTGTTCCGCCGCCGCACGCTTGCCAGAATCGGCAACCCTGTCCGCCTGTCGCAGCATGGAACGCAATCGGGGGTCTTGTACATCCATAACAATTTATCCAAATTTAGCCACAGCGTTTACAAAGAGATTGGAAATTAGGCTCACGTTTTCTGTGGCTTTGTCAGTTAGATTTTTAACGCGAATGGCCCAATCGCCCCATGAGCCGCCGGTAAAAATAGCCCGAACTTTCTACGCGGGCAAATTTGCAGCCATTATCTGATTTGGTCACCAGCACCACATCTTCATTCTCCAGCAAAATGCCGTCGGTGCCGTCTGGTGTTAAATAGGCGTGATGATCCATGTGTATTGTGATGGCGATTTCCGCCTGCTCATGAAAAATAATGGCCCGATCAAAGGTGAGATGGGGTGCTACCGGCACCACAACAAAGTTGGGCAGCAACGGCGGCAGCAGTGGCCCACCGGCTGCCATAGAATAGGCCGTGGAGCCAGTGGGCGTGGCCACAATCAGGGCATCGGCGGTGTAATTGGTCACATGGTCCCCATCAACATGAAGCTGAAAGCGCACCACTCGCGCCTGACGGCCGCGCCCCACCACCACGTCGTTGAGGACGGAAAAAGCGTGGAGGATACGGCCGTTTCGCCGTATCCTCGCTGACAACATCAATCGATTTTCTGTCCAGAATTCCCCGCGCAGCACCCGCTCCAGCTTTTCTGGCCAATCATCTGGCTGGGCTTCGCTTAAAAAACCGACCCGCCCCAGATTAATACCAAAAATGGGCACCTCACAAAGGGAGGCAACGCGGGCCGCCCGCAGCAAAGAGCCATCCCCGCCCAACACCACCAACAAGCTGCTGCCTACCACCAATTGGCCCAGGCGCTCATCGTCGTAGGAGGAGGCTTGCCAGGTTTCGACCTGTCGCTGCCCCAGCCACGCTTCAATTTCAGTGGCCAACGGCTGCGACTCGGCAACCCGGGGATGGTGAAGAATACCAATTTTGTTCACTTATTTCTTCAACCATTCTACCAAATCGGTGAGTTTAACCAGGGTTTGTTCACCGCCGTCTAACGGCCGTACCATCACCGACTGCTGCTCCAGTTCCGACTCACCCAAAATTAGCACCGTTTGAATGGCGTGCTTGTTGGCCTCGCGCATCTGGCTTTTCAGGCTGCGGCGGTCGCGGGCAAAGGCCAGTCGGGTACCAATGCCAGCCGCCCGCAGTTGGAAAGTGAGCTGAACGGCCGTTTCCTTCGTCGCCCCGCCAAAATGCGCCACCAACACGGTGGGCTGCGCCGGTGCAGGCGGTTCCAGACCCGCTTCCTGCATCCCCAACACAACGCGCTCGATGCCGCTGCCAAAACCCACGCCCGGCGTGGGCGGACCGCCAATGTCTTCCGAAAGGCCATCGTAACGACCACCGCCAAAGAGTGCAGCTTGCGCCCCAATCCCCTCAGCCCACACCTCGAACACCGTCTTGGTGTAATAATCAATGCCGCGCACCAGCCGGAAATTGATGCTGTAGCTTTGGTCCAGCCCGTCTAGCAGGCCGCGCAAATCAGCAAAATGGGCTTCGCAATCGTCGCATAAATGGTCCACGATGTGCGGCGCACCAGCCAGCAGCTCATCCATGCCCGGCTCTTTGCTGTCCAGCACCCGCAGCGGATTACGCCGGATACGCTCCTTATCAATGTCGGCCAGCTTATCCCTGTGTTGTTCCAGATACGCAACAAGTTTTTCCACATAAGCTGGCTTGCATACAGGACAACCAGTGCTGTTTAATTGGAAGGTGAGCCCCTTATACCCCAAGGAACGCATTAAGTTCAACGCCAGCAGCATCACTTCCACATCGGCTGCAGGATCGGTTTCACCTAGGATTTCACAGTTGAACTGGCTGTGCTGGCGGTAACGCCCCGCCTGCTGCCGCTCACGCCGGAAGGCTGGGCCAATGGTGTAGAGCTTCACTGGCTGGGGCCAGCTGGCCATGCCGTTCTGGAGGTAGGATCGCATGAAACCGGCGGTAAATTCAGGCCGCATGGTAATGGTAATGCCGTCGGACTCTTCCAGCGTGTACATCTCTTTCTGCACAAAAAAGTCGGACCCTTCGCCGACGCCGCGCTGGTAAAGCTCGGTGTATTCCAAAATGGGTAGGTCGATGCGCTGGAAGCCGTACAGGCGGGCCAGTTCCGTGGCCTTGTCGATGATCAAATCCCAGTAGCGGCGATCATTGGGCAGCACATCCTGCATCCCCTTGGCGCGTTGTATTTCTGTCAAACTTGCCTCCAAGTAAACAATTTAACGCAGAGGACGCAGAGAGCGGAGAGGGTTCTGCCGTTTGGCTGGGTCTTCTGGCGATAGGTTTTAATGAATGGGGTCTATTATAGCCAGATCAGGGGGATTTTGTAGCGTGGGGTGTGAAACGGCCGTTTACCCCACCTGCGTCGCCAGCCACCAGGTATTGCCAGTGGGGTCTTTCACACCGGCGCGCCGGTCCGGATCACCTTTTTGCATTGGCTCCTGCACCGAAACGCCGCCAGCGGCCAGCGCCTTCTGGTAAGTGGCGTCCACATCCGGCACGTAGACATGCAGCCAGACAGGAAAAGCAGGAAATCCCTCGCCACCATCGGCCAGCATCACAATCGTGTCATCGATTTGCACCTCGCCGTGCATGAGTGAGCCTTCGGGATTATCAGAGCGGCGCGTCACTTTGGCGTCAAACGTCGCGGCTAAAAAGTCTATGAGTCGCTGCGCCCCATCCACCATAATGTAGGCTGAAACGGACGCATACCCTTCAGGTTTATATAAATTTGTCATTGCCACACCTCATTCAATAACTGTGTAATAGGCTCCTGGCGGCATATCGGCCAGCAGCGTTTTGATTTCAGCAATTTCTTCCGGGGTGATGTTTTTCACCGAAGCCTGATGCGCTTCAGGGCTGTCCCACACTTCTACAATCATAAAGCGGGTAGGGTCAGTCTGGTTTTGGTATACCTGGCACGCCTGCCCTCCCTCGGACGAGTTAATAGCCGGGACAATAACTCTCTCAATAAAAGATCGTAATGCTTCTTCCTTGCCCGCCTGCGCCACCATCTCACCAATTCTGCCAACGCTCATAATCTAGATGCTCCTTTCTTGTAGTTGAATAAGTTACGATAATCAGCCCAATCGCTGGGTGCAGGCTGAGGCGACGCCGCAGCGGGCGCAGCGGTTCCAATCGTTGTGGTCGCGGTCTACTTCGGGTTCAAACATATCTTCGCGCATTTCGGTAAGCAGATCGAGCAAATCTTCGCGCAGTTCATCAGTGTAATCAACGGCGAAAGCGCGGTCTTTGTACTGAATGATGCCGTGAGACGGCCGTATCCCATACGCCCGCTCCACCAACCAACAGTACGCCGCCAGCTGATACAAATGGCTCTCGTACGGCTCCGCAGGCGCTCGCACCGACTTGATTTCCACGGGCACAACCATACCATTGGCCTCTTCTACCAGATAATCGGGCTTGCCTACCAGGCGCAGGTGCGGGTCGTACAGCGGCTCATCGTTGGTGATCCAGGCACCGCCTGCGTCGTTGTAGAGGATACGGCCGTGTGGCAGCCCAGACTGCTCCGCCAGCACCCCGCCACGCCACCACAGCAGCAAAGCCAGTGCTAACAAAAGAAAGCCTATCCCTAATGCGTAACCACCCAGAATCATTGGTAATTGGGTAATTGGGTAACTGCGTCATTGGGAAATACCCAATCACTTAATCACACAATTCGCCGCTGCCTCCTTAGCCAATCATAAATGAATACGTTACCAGCGCTACCACCATAAAAATGAGCAGGTAAGCCACCCGCCGCAGCCAGATAGATTGCTGCACGCGCAGACCATGCTGCCAATGATGCTGCGTGCCCTGTGCCAGTTCACGCACGTTTTGCGAAGCAATGCCCCGGCTGCGCTTCAGCCACCAGCTGCGCCGACAGTACAAATAATCGCCAATTTCACTTGCCCGAATCCATTGATCGCTCATATGTTCTAATTTTAGCCGATTACAAACACCTGTCAACAACCACTTCTCTGGGGATAAATTCCCAGGCTATGGTGGACCTGGGATGAATCCCCAGGCTATGGTGGAATTTGAACGATACCTAAATCAAGAATTGCGGCACGATTGTGATGAAACAGTTGGGTAGTTTACGGCCGTATCAAAACCTTCAACACACCCGGCTGGGCAGCGTGGGCAAAGGCAGCCTTGGCTTCGCGCAGGGGATATTCAGCCATGATGAGCGGCGTGGTTTGGATGCTGTTTTCGGCCAGCAAGCGCAGCGCCGGGGCAAACGGGCCGCAGCGCGAGCCGGTAACGGTGATCTCGCTGACAACTATTTTGGTTAAATCGAGCTGGCTGTCACCGGCAAAGGTGCTTTTGAGGACAAGATGACCCAACGGCCGTACCAACCTCAGCGCCTCAGCCGAGCCCGCCTCATTCCCGGTCATCTCGACCACAAAATCAAAGCTGTTGTCGGCAAAGTCGGTCGTAAGGCCCGTTTGCAGCCCCCATGACGCGGGCAATGTGAGCGAAGCAGCGCGCCGCCCCAGCACAGTCACATCGCCACCCGCCAGCTGCAAAACCTGAGCCACCAGCAGCCCCAGCCGCCCTGGGCCGATAACGGCCGTTTTGGCCGACGGCCGTATGATCAACTGCTCCCGAATGCGCAAGGCGGCCGCCAATGGTTCCGTGAAAACGGCCCGCTCATCCGGTACCTCATCTGGCACCCGGTGCAGGTTGCGCAGCGGCACAGCCACATACTCCGCAAAAACACCGTCACGATGGTGAATGCCCATCACCTGTCGATCCGGACAATGCTCTGGGCCAGCGTTCAGGCAAGTTGGGCAGGTCTGGCAGCCAATGTTGATGCTGGCCACCACCCGCTGCCCCAACCAGCTTTCGTTTACGGCCGTTTCCACAACGCCGACAAACTCATGACCCAACACCCCGGCAAAGCCAGAGACATACCCTTTCACAATTTCCAGGTCAGTGGCACAAATACCTGCCAGGGAGACCCGAACCAACGCCTCAACGGCGGCGGGAACGGGGATGGGGTAATTTTCCAAAAAGGAAAGCTGATCGTTTTTGCAAAATAGCGCTTGCATAGGTTGGCTCCAAATTTACTCGTCGACAGGTGTGGCGGTAGGTTCTTCGGGTGAGGCGGGGTCTGGGGTGGGTGAAACGGCCGTTTCTTGCAACAACATCTCATTGAGCAGCTCATTCAATTCAGCCAACAGCGGTACGTTGGCCGTGTTGAACCATTGGGCATCATACACAGCCGCTGGCCCACGCACCAGGAGCACCGAACGGGGCGCAGCGGGGGTAGCCGTAGCGGCGGCGCTGCCAACGGCCGTTTCTGGCGATACAAACGTGGTGAGCCCGGTGCGCAAAACGCCGCTGGCCAGCAAATTGGTCGTCAGGCTGATCACCTGGCTGCTGCTGAGGGTGGTGGTAACTGGTTGACTGCCGCTGAGGGCAACGGCTGTCCCATCCATAAAAATCGTCAATCGGGCGCGATCCAACCGCTGATAATCCACAACAGCGTCCAGGGGAAAAGCGGCAGGAGGCCGAACCAAGACGGTATCGCTGCTGGCCAGAAGCTCGGCCAGCGCCTCATCCAGCGCCACATACAGCGGCTGCAAATTAGCCGAAAGGGCGAATTCCGGGCAAACCAGCGTAATCAGCCGCTCAGCTTCTCGCCCGGCCAGCAGCAACGTTTCCAGCGGGGTGCCGGGGCAAGGAGCGGTATATTGCTGGGCCACCCCCTGGGGATCGAGCGCTTCAAATGCTGCCAGCAGCGTTGTCGAAGCGGTTGTTACCGGAGCGGCTTCGTCGGCATTGGCCAACCAGCGAAATAAACGGCCGTCTGCCAGCACCGCTGCCGTATGGGCCGGGGCATAGGGTGAGGCGCTGCGCCGCAAGCCAATGATTGTCTCGGCCGGAAAATGGGGGCCAAGCGAGGTGGTGAAGTAATTTTCCAGGCTGGCCAACAGCACCGGATCGCGCAGCCAACCCTGCGCCTGCACACCGGAAAATGGCAAATTGTAGGAAAGATTCACGCAGCTGTCGCAGCCATCGGGCAGGAGCGCTAAAACGAGCTGTGGCAGCACCTGCTGCAAATCGAGCAAAACACTGGCCTGATTATCTCGCTGCACGGCAAAACCACTGCTTTCATCCACCAAGACGATCTGACTGCTAACGGTGCCCTGCAAGCGGCGATCCAGCCCGATACTGGGAATCATTAGCCGCAATTCCACCACATCAGCCCCAAACGGGATAGGCGTGTTGGTGACCACGGTGGCCAGAGGGGCTTGCGTTACCGTTACCACCGGAATGGGATCAAACTGGCTGCTGGGCGGTGCGGGGGTAAAAGTAGGGGGGATGACAGGCGCGGTCGGCGGAGGCAGCTGCGCCAACGGCGTTTGGTCCGTTGGCGTATCGGCACAGGCGATGAACGAGCTGGCCAATAAAAGCAGGAAAAAGAGCCTCAGTTTTTGCACAAATTTATGCTTTCAGAAAAGGAATTTCGTTCTTTTCCCAGGCTACCAGCAGGGGAACGGCCGTAAAAATAGAGCTGTACGTCCCGCTAAGCAAACCAATAAACAAAACAGCAATAAATGGTTTGATCGATGCGCCGCCAAAGAGCAAAATCGCTACCATGATAAACATAGCGTTTAGCTGCGTGGCCAGGGAACGATGCACCGTTTCCAGGATGGATCGATTGACCACACGCTCATACCGCTCTAACGGCCGTTTACCAATATTTTCCCGAATGCGATCAAACACCACAATGGTATCTTGCAGCGAAAAACCAGCGACGGTGAGAACGGCCGTTAAAAAGAGCGCGTCTACTTCCCAACCCAAAAACATCCCCGTCAGGGCCGCGACGCCAAAAATCACAAACAGATCGTGCACCATCGCTGCCACGGCACACGCCCCATAACGGAACGGATTCGGTACCTGGCGAAACACGACCATGATATAAATCAGAATAATTACCCCGGCTACCACCACAGCAATGAACGCAGCATTTGTCACCTCGCCTGCCACCGTGCCACTGACGCTTTCCACCTGGGTGCTGTTGGGCACCAGCGGAGCCAGATCGTTCAGAGCGCGTTCAATCGCCTGCACCTCATCGGGTGTTACCGTTTCGGTGCGAATTTGCCACGCATTTTGCAAATTTTCGCCGCGCAGAGCAATAATGCTGGGATTGGTAATCCCGGCATCCTCAAACACTTGCTCAACGGCCGTTTCCGTCACGGGTTCGGTAAACTGAATCTCAAACCGCGCCCCACCCCGAAAATCAACGCCCAGCAAAAAGAAGGAGCCGGTGCTAATGTAGGAGTAAACCATGGCCAGAATGCCCAGCCCAATAATGATGCTAGAAAAAATAAAGTAGGTTTTTCGTTTTTCGACTAAGTTAAAAAGAAACATCGTTCACCTGATAAAATGATTCGTTCTTAAACACCCAATAACCAGCTGGTGCGATCCAACCGATTCGCCAATTGACCCAAAACCAGGCGGACAAAGGTTCTGGTGACAATTACGGCCGTAAACATGCTAATCATCACCCCAATTGCCAACGTCAGGGCAAAACCCTGCACCGCACTCGCCCCAAAACTGCGGCCAAAGGTCCACAAAACCAGGCAAATGACCAGCGTCGCAATATTGGAATCCCGAATGGAGGTCCAGGCCCTGTCAAAGCCCGCAAAAATCGCTTCGCGCAGCGTACTGCCGCCGCGCAGCTCCTCTTTCATCCGTTCAAACACCAAGATATTGGCGTCCACTGCCATGCCCGTAGAAAGCAAAAAACCGGTAATGGCGGGCAGCGTCAGCGTTACCGGAATCGCCATAAACACCGCCACATTAACCGCCGCATACAAAATCAAGGCCAAATCCGCCAGCAAACCGGGCAGACGATAATAAATCAGCATAAAAAGCAGAACGACGGCTACACCAATCGTCCCGGCCCGTACGCTAGACGCCACAGAAAGCTCACCCAGCGTTGCCCCAATCTGGCGCGTGCTGTCGATAACCAGCGGGATGGGCAGGCTGCCAAAACGAAGCTGCAACGCCAACCGCTGCGCTTCTTCTAAAGTAAATGCGCCAGAAATTGTGCCTTGCCCTTCAATGACGGCACTGATGCGCGGGCTAGAGATGACTTGCTTGTCCAGCACGATAGTTAAAAAGTTGCCCTGGTTCTGACGAGTATGGTTGGCAAACAGCTCCCGACTATCGGCCCGCAGCGTAAAATCGACAAAGTATTCGCCGAATTCGGTCGAGGCAGATTGGGCAGACTGGATAGCGGCTCCGGTCATGACCGTCTCAAAAGTGGGTGCTGAGGTGGTGACCAGATTGCCATCTGCGCCAAATTCACAGCGGGATGGCCCTTCATTCAAACTGGTGCGAATGCAGGTTCCCTCGGCTAACGGAATGGTGCCGGTGTCCACAAACTCCAGCAGCGCCGTCTCCTGAATCAGGGAAACGGCTTCCTCTGGGTTATCTATGCCGGGTAATTCAACCAAAATACGCCGGTCGCCTTCTGTTTGCACCAGCGGTTCAGCCACGCCCAGGGCATTGACACGCTGCTCAATAATCTGGCGCGAGGTGTTGAGCTGCGCTCGTTCGATCTCCCGATCTTCTGGCAAATCGGCTTTGAGCAAAACTTGCAGTCCACCCTGTAAATCCAGCCCCTGCCGAATGGGATACGCCGGGTTTTGAATAACCCAAACTGCCCAGCCTGCTATCGCCAAAATGACGACGAGCCACACATAATCTTTTCCTTCCATAGTTAATTAGCCTGCTTCTTCGTTATTTTTTCATTTTGCAAAGAGCGGATTATAACAGCCGCCTTAAGGGTCGCAACCTGAAGGCAATGATGGCATCCATTCTTCTTAACAAGACTCAAACCGAGGCTTCCAACCATCAACCGGGCGGGATGCTTCGGAGGATGCTTCGCCAGCCTCAGCACAGGCTCTCAGTATGACAAGCCAAGGTCACTTGTTATTCTGAACGCAGTGAAGAATCCCGCAAGGAGCCAATAGCAAGAACCCCACCCAAACCAAGGCTTCTAACCATCAACCGGCGGGATGCTTCGTTCCACTCCGGGAGCCAGTTTAGAAAAGAAATGAGTGCTCTTCAGTTCATTGGTAAGGTGATGGCGTGAATCATGCAGATGCGTGCCTTCAAAGGTGAAGCCGCAGCGCCGGGCCACGGCGGCGCTCCGCTTGTTTTCAGAATCACAGCGAACGAAGAGGCGCTGTGCCTGCAAATGGGTAAAGGCGAAGTGGCAAATGCCGTTGACAGCTTCGGTGATGTACCCTTTACCGGTGTAGCTGGTGTGGAGCCAATACCCAATTTCAAAGCTTGGCACCTCCCAATTGGCACTGTGCAGCCCGCTGCTGCCAATGAGGGTTTGGCTACCTTTGAGAAAAATGAGCAACCAGAAATCTTTGCGCCCTAAATAGCTCAGTTGGCCTTCGCGGACACGAATTTCGTACCCTTCGGCGCTGTCTACAGTGACAGCCCAGGGCATCCACGGCTTAAGCTCCTCCTGGGATTCGAGTACGGCCGTTCGTACCATCTCCCCATCCCCCGGCAAAGGTCCCCGAATGGTCAGGCACTCGGTATCAAATGAATAAGGCAGCTCTTTAAGGATTGGATTCATAACATTTGGCTCCAGGTACCACAGTACTATATCTTCGTGTTCCCTTCACTTAACCGTAAGCTAAATAGACAGTGAATATGCGTAACATAGCGGTCATGGCTGATCTTATTTCCCACATCAAGCGAAAGCCGGCAACGGCCGTTTGCCTGACCATCCCCCTGCTTATATTTGCTTTGCTGCGTCTGGTTCCAACCTTGGACATCCATGTCTGGAGTCTATCATGGTATACACGCCTCATCCAATATTATTTTGGCACCTTTGCCAGCTTCATCGCCCTGATTGCCGCTCTGTTTGCCAACAGCGCCCTGGGTAAAGAAACCTCTGCCCGCTCCATCTTTTTGACAATGGGGTTTATCACCCTCTCCATGCTTTTTATATTTAGCAGCCTGGCCACGCCAAATATTCTCATTCAAGGTACAAGCAACCCTACTTTTGTCTGGTCGATTCGGTTGAGCTTACCCATAAGCGCCCTGTTTTTTGCGGCGTCGGCCCTGGATTGGTCTGAAGCAAGCGAGACCTTCATGGTTCGATATCGGCGATTGTTATGGCTGATTGTGTTTTTGCTGCTGATGAGTTTTGGCACAGTAGCATTTATTACCCCGTTGTCATTAAACAGTCTGACACGCTTTGACCCTGTTTTGCCCAATCTACTGGGAATTGTTTCCATTGGGCTGCTGATATGGACAGCATGGCGGGCGCGGATTTTAAACTGGTATGGCAAGCGGATGATTAACGGCCGTTTAGCAGTCGTTTTTTTGCTTTTAGCCCAAGCCCAACTTGCCCTCATACTTGGTGTCGCCGGACAAGTAAGCTGGCTGCTACATCATCCACTGGTCATTGCCGCCCTTATTGTGGCTCTGTCAGCCATCCTCAACAGCTTCCAAACATCGCGCGATGTACAGCTCTCCCGTTATTTTGCCGCCCTGGGCAGCATTCTCATTGCCGGGCTTTCCCTCGTCAGCGTAGAGATTGATTTTCGCTGGCTCAGCAACGGGGTTGGCGTCAACCGCACCTCGTTGATTCCCCTCAGCCTCGCCCAGGGGGCCTTAAGCTTTGTGGTGCTATATGTTATTGTTTTCTACCTGAACCGGCTCATCAACGAACGCAATGAGGCCCTGCGCCGAGAGCAGCACCTGCGCAGTGAACTAACCCAGCTCCTTGTCCACGATCTTAAAAGTCCGCTCACCGTCATACTGAGCGGCATGAACCTGCTGGGCAAAGAAAATTTGGGAAACCTCACCAAAACTCAAAAGCGGCTCATTGTAAACCTGGAAAAATCAGGGGAAGCTATTCTGCAAATGATTAATGATTTACTGGACGTGGAACGCCTGGAAGCCGGAGCGCTTTCGCTGCAAGTTACCTTAACCGATACCCTTGTGCTGCTGAAACGCAAAGTTGATGAAAACCAGATTTTAGCCAGTACCAACAAACAAAAACTCACGCTCACATATGAACACAATTTGCCCCACATTCGGTTAGACAAGGGGCTTATTTCCCGCATCTTTGCCAATTTGCTGAGCAATGCACTTAAGTTTACTCCGGAAAACGGCACCGTAGCGGTGCATTTGTCTCGGCAGCAAAACCAGCTGGTAATCACCGTAGCCGACAGCGGCCCTGGCGTACCGCTTCATGAACGTGACCGAATCTTCGAGAAGTTTGCCCAGATAAATGGCGCAGAGCGACGAGGCGCAGGATTGGGCTTAACCTTTTGCAAAATGGTGGCAGAAGCCCACGGTGGCAACCTGACCGTTCAGGAAAGCGATTTGGGGGGTGCCATGTTTTGCCTGATGCTGCCATTGGGTGAAGAAGAAATCAACCAATTTACAGAAATCACCAGGCCCCAAACCACATACAGCGATTGGCCTTTGGATACCGCTCACCATACGCCAACGCCCAACTAACCCCCGACAAATTTGGTTTTGTAGCCCCGTTTTTGCAGCAATTCGGCAAGCTTGTCGCGGTGATCCCCCTGAATTTCAATAATGCCGCCTTCTTTAACCGTTCCGCCACTGCCGCACGCTTTTTTAAGCTGTTTGCCCAGGGTCTCTAAATCTACGGCCGTTAACTGAAAATCAGACAAAACGGTCACCTGTTTACCACCCCGCCCTTTTTTATCCCGCTGAATGCGAATGGTTTGTTCTGCCGGGGGTTGGCTGCGGAAAACGGCCGTTCCTCGCCCTGTCCCCACCGGTTTTCTCACCTGAAAATCATCGTCGGCCGATGAATAAACAATGTTGCGCTTGCGTCGGCTCATGCCAACTCCTTTTCGTCATCTTATCAACCGTCTAAAATTTACTTGCTGAGATTGGGCCAATCTTAAAGATTGGCCCAATCTTGTCTAGACGCTCACTTAGCGCTGAATAATGGGCAGGTAGATTACCTCTGGCAGCTCAATCGTCAAAACGGTGATGGGGCTGCTGGCCTGATTGCCAGCCCGGTCGCGCCCCACCACCCTAAAATGATAATGGTGTCCGACTTCAGAGGGATACGTGGCGGAAACGGCTGTTGTGCCCACCAACCAATCAGTAAAAGCCCCATCATCCACCGCCACCAACAAATCATACGATGCCATGCCGCTGCCATCATCGCTGCCGCTCCAGGTCAACGCAATTTCCATCGCAGCCACCACCGGGCCAGACAGCAAAACCGTGGGCGGCAGTGTGTCTTGCTCAATCAAAATCGCTGGTCGCCCACCGATGGGATACAGCGAGGGGTCCCAAATGGCGTTTTTGTTGGTGGCAGCGGGCAGCGTCACGATAAAGTAGCCGTCGATGGCCGTTAACGTCTGGCTGCTGCCGTCGGGCCAGAGCAGCAGGGCGCTGCCGTTGGCGTTGGTGGTGGGAATAACGGCCGTTTGCCCACTGCCAAATCGTGCCCACAGCCCCAAAATGCGGGATTTTGTGGCTGGTTGATAAAACGCTATCCATTCCTGCGGGCCGTTTGCAGGATCATTACTGCCGGGGCGCAGCCGCCACAGCGGCTCCACGTCCGTGAAATGCGTGGTGAGCAGCTGAAACGCAGTAAACCCCGGCCGGGGCGTATCGCCGTTGGGATGTTCCCAGTAGCAGCCAGAAACGGCCGGATTGCTCACGTTGCGAAACAGGCCAAACGCATCCCCACCCGGATCGAGCAGCGGGTCACCGGTGCAGCTGGTGACGGGAGTGAAGTTGGTGCCGCCAGGCTGGTTGCCGCAATCGTCGTACAGCTGGAAGAAGAAAATGTTGTCGGCTCCGGCGTAGGTGGCATAAAAAGCGCTCTGAATCACAAAATCGGCCTGCTCGCTCATCGAGGCGCGGTACGGGCTGGTGGGTTCGCACACCGGGCCGGGATAATCATCCCAAACCGGCACGCCAGACTCATTGAGCCAGATCGGTTTGGCCAGATTTCGCGCTGCCAGGCTGTTTTCGGCGCGCCAGACGTAATACCAGGAGCGCCAAGAGACCAAATAGTTGTGGGTGGCAAAAATATCGTGGTAATAGGCGTAGCTGGTGGCATGGGGATCGGCGTCGTAAATAGCCAGCACGTCGTTGTAAAAGTTGGGGTTGCTGCTGTTATTGGCCAGGCCACCAAAGAGGATCTGGGCGTTGGGGTCGGCCAGTTTGGCAGCCAGATAGCCTACTTGCAGCAGGCGAGCGTAATCGGCAGTGGTGCCATCCCAAAAGGAGCTGAGGTCGGGCTCGTTCCACATTTCCCAATGGGTCACGCCCTGCCCGGCGGGCCAACCGTTGGTCTGGGCCAGAATACCACCGGGTTTGTAGCGGGAAACGGCCGTATACACAAACCGCGCCCACCGATTTGCCGGATTTATCTGCTTACCCAGCCCCAAAATGTTACTGCCATCGCTGAAAACGGGTTGGTACAGCCCCTGCGGCGTAGCCGCCTGCACCGCATCGATACTTAAAGGGCGGCCCGGTACGGGGCGCGGCAGCCGGTTGCCTCGGCTGGCGCTGGTGATGTAAATGGCCGGTGTGCCCAACAAAATAGCATTGAGGCGGAAACCTTGCTGTAAATCGTGGTGAACGGCCACATCCTGGTAGGCCCAGCTAAACACGTTGCCGGTCTGCTCAATTTCGTTCCAGTAAAGTGGCCACCGGTTCCAACTGGCCCCGGTGGCTTTGCCGTGGTCGTAGCGGGTTTGGCTGACGGGGGTTGATCCTTTGGCCCAGCTGATGAAGTTAACGCCGTAGGCAGGCTGGCTGCTGGTTATCGCTTCAAGCAGACGCCAGTCGGTGGCGTCGGCCGGGGCGGCGGTTGCCAGCATATGCCAATTAGAAACCGCCAGGAAGGTTAGAAGAAGGAACAACAGGAGAGGGAGAAACGGCCGTTTCAGGTACATTGATAGATTGTTAGATTGTTGCGCCACAAAATCGGCGTTTGGCTCAGTCTGGGTCTGCGCAGCTGCGCAAGCCAGCCAGCAGCAAGCGCAACCCCGAGCTTATACGCTCCAGCGAAAAGCCACGCGCCTGACGTTGATAATAAAAGAGATCGGCCTTAAGCGGCGAAAGCAGCGCATCAGCCAGATAATCGATATCCATACTGCTGGCCAGCTCGCCATTGGCAACGGCCGCTTTCAGCAAACCATTCACCGTCATATATTGCCAAAAATGGGGCAGCTCCAACCTATCTGGCTCCTGATCTTGCAGCAAGCCAGCTCGCTGCACTTCATACAGCAGCGGCGCGTGGGCATCGGTAAAGTAAACCAGCGCATCCATAAATTGGTCCAGTTGGGCCATTTTCGGCATCTTATGAGCCGACATTTGCTGCATTCGGGCCAACATCCCGTTTTGAAAATCGATCATTTGGGTGTCCATCAGCGCCAGGCACAGCTCGGCTTTGTTGGTAAAGCGGCGATAGAGCGTGCCTTTACCTACCCCGGCTGCCTGGGCGATGTCGGCCATGTTGACATTGGCAACACCGTGCTGGGCAAACAGCTTTTCGGCCGTTTGCAAAATACGGGCACGGTTTTCTGCCGCATCGCGCCGCTCTTGCCGACATGCGCTGCCTACTTCATCAATCGGTCCAAGGGAAATACTGTTTTTATTTGGCTGGTTCATTTTTTATCCAATTTTGATAATCACTTGACAAGTGGACTCAAGTCCGCTAATATCATAGCGCAAATGTGGACTTGAGTCCACTTTCGGGAAAAAAATCACAACCCGAATTTTACAAACCAGAAAGAAACTTATGTTTAAGGAGATTATACTACAATGTCTTGGCAAATTGATACCTCACACTCGCACATTAACTTTACGGCGCGTCATATGATGATTTCTAAAGTTCGTGGCAGCTTTGAAACGTTCAGCGGCACCGTCAACTTCGATGAGGCAAACCCAACCAACACCACGGTCAATATTGAAGTGGATTTGGCCAGCGTGAACACGCGAGACGAACAGCGCGATGGCCACTTAAAATCCCCAGACTTCTTCGACGTGGCAAATTACCCGACGATGACCTTTGTCAGCAGCCGGGTTGAGCGGGTTGATGAGAATAACGGCCGTTTAATCGGCGACCTCACCATCAAGGGCATCACCAAAGAGGTGACGCTGAATGTGGAATACGCGGGCCTGGCCAAAAGCCCCTGGGGCACCGAAAGCGCTGGGTTTTCCGCCAGCGGCAGCCTCAACCGTAAAGAGTGGGGCCTCAACTGGAACCAGGCGCTGGAAACCGGCGGCGTTCTCGTCGGCGAAAAAATCAACATCGAAATTGAGCTGGAGCTGGTTAAGGTCGCTCAGACCGAAACGGCGTAGGCGAGTTGTTGGGTAAAAAGTAAAAAGTGATAAGTTTGCACTTGCAAACTTATCACTTTTTACTTTTCACTTATCACTATCTTCGGTAACAAGGTAAAATAAACAGTATGGAAGTCATAGACCCAGATACCCAAATTGGTCTTGTTTCGCTGACGGTGGCGGATTTCGGCCGTTCCCTACCCTTCTACACCGGCAATATTGGGCTAAAGCTGCTGCGTCGTGATGGCAACGTGGCGGTTTTAGGTACGGCCGTTCGCCCCCTGCTGGAACTAGTGGAACAGCCTGGAGCCATCTTGCCCAAAGCGACCACGGGACTATACCATTTTGCCCTGCTGGTACCCAGCCGGCTGGAGCTGGCCAAAACGTTCAAAAATTTGGTCGAAACCGAAACGCAGTTCCAGGGCTTTTCTGACCACAGCGTTAGCGAAGCGATCTATCTGGGCGATCCGGACGGTAATGGCATTGAGATTTACCGGGATCGGCGGCGGGATGAGTGGCCTGTGCAAAACGGCCGTCTCCAAATGAACACCCTCCCGCTCG
Organism: Promineifilaceae bacterium (SeqCode); assembly: GCA_041748655.1. Classification (GTDB taxonomy): domain Bacteria; phylum Chloroflexota; class Anaerolineae; order Promineifilales; family Promineifilaceae; genus Leptofilum. Next base: position 99,638 of record JBGTCV010000132.1, read on the forward strand.
ATTTAGACAGCCTGATTGGAGAACTCAACGGCCACACTGCTTCCTGGCAAGGTCTGCACGACGATACCAGCATGGGCCATATCCATCTGCACATTCGCAATCTGGATGAAGCCGAAGCGTTTTACTGCAACGTGTTGGGCTTTGAGCGGGTGATGCGATACGGGGCCGCCGCTGGCTTCGTTTCGGCGGGTGGCTACCATCACCACATTGGCATCAACACCTGGGCGGGCCAAAGCGCCCCACCCCCACCGGCCGATGCAGCTGGCTTGCGCTATTACCAAATTATTCTGCCAACCCGGGCGGCGCTGACTGACGTGATCGGCCGTTTAGAGGCAAATGGCGTCCCTTATCAAGCAGAAAATGGGGGCATCTGGCTGCGCGACCCTTCCCAAAACAACATTCTGCTACAAGAGTCAGCCGCATGAGCACAATGTTCGACAGCGTCATCACCAACCTGGAAGTAAACGGGAATCTGCAATTTTATAAGGCCGACACCTTTCCACTGATCCGGCCAGTGCATTGGCTGACGTCCCACTTTGCCGTGGGTGGCTTTAGCCCGCTGCAGCGGCTCAGCGGCATGTTAACGGCCCACATGACCCAAATCGCCCCCCGCAACGGCTTCCCCTGGCATCCCCATCGCGGCCTGGAAATTTTCACCTACGTCATCGATGGCGAGCTGTACCATGAAGACAGCACCGGAGGCAAAGGAGCGATCACGGCCGGAGAAGTGCAGCGGATGTTTTCTGGCAGCTTCATCCAGCATCAGGAGTTCAACCTGACGGATCAATTTGCCCGCGTCATTCAGATCTGGTTTGTGGCAGATGTGGAACATATGGGGTTGCCGCCTCACTATGAACAGACAAAGCTCAGCGACATGACGCCACGCCGCGTGGGGGATAGCGTGGTGCGCGACATCATCGGGCCAAACGGGGCGACAGATGCCCACGTTTCGGCTCGGCTTACCAGCACCGTTTTGCCCGCTGGTGGCACGGCCGCAGTTGAGCTGCCCCAGCCAGGTGAGGACCTCTTTTTGTATTTTGTGGATGGCAACGGCCGTTTTCAATCCATCACCCAACACCACAATATCGGCGTATATGACGTGGTATTGGCAACGCCGCAGGCGGAAACGGCCGTCATCACCGCCAGCGATGAAAAGCCATTGAACTACCTCTCCTTCTACCTCAAACCCTTCATGCAAAACTAAAATGAACGACGAAAAGATAATCCATCTGCTGGGCTTTGCCGGGAACTCCCGAATACAATTTTTCCGTGACCGGGGTTCTCAAAAACGCCCTGGACTGGGCGTCCCGGCGCGGAACCGGCGACCGTGCGCCGCTGGATGGCAAAACGGCCGCAATCATCGGCTCCGGCGGCCGGTACGGTACGCTGCGCTCACAGCTGCACCTGCGCGAAATCCTGGCCCACAATGAGGTGTACGTCCTGCGCCAATCGCTCATGCTGGCGGGCGGCTCCACCCTCTTCGACGACGATCTCCACCTAACCGATACGGAAACGCGGGAACGGCTGGCCAAACTGCTCGTTGCCCTGCGGAATTGGACGCTGCGATTGCAAATTTAGGTTTATGGCCGCAGCCAAATCACATAACTAAGGGCAGCTTCCTTGTATTCGACAGTGATTTCCCAGCAGCCGAGTGTGGGCAGCTCGATACCGGTCATCATGAAATACCCATAATCTGGATGGTGAGCATTATTGCCTTGTATATATGGCCCTACCACTGCTTTACCATCCAGCTGCCGGGCAGAGAGGGTGATTTCTGGCTGCAGTTCCATTGTCTGGCTGTAGCTTTCGCTCCATAAAGCTATTTTATTGACGTATCCGGCATCAGTCTTGGGTAAGCCGTGCCAGGTGCCGTCGAATCGTAAGTCAGTCCACAGCTCATTGGTACCGTACCAAAAGTCTCCGCCCGGAGACCATTCGGCGTACGGCTCTGGCGGTACGAAGCGCGGCTCTGGCCGCTGCGTGATGGGACAGCTGTCCGGTCTGGGCATTTCGGGATATGGCGTAGGATAAGCCGTCGGGGCAAGTGTTGCGATTGTTTCGTCTGTTTGGGCTACGGCCGTTTCCGACCCTCCACCCGTACAGGCAGTCATGCCCAACGCTAGAAAAACAAGTGCATAAAAAATCAACCGTTTCATCATTTCTCCTTTTTCACCACAACGTCTCTACTCACACTACCCTGCCCGGTTCCAATCGGTTCCATTCCCAAATATTTGGGCAAATGGTACAACTATCCAGACCCAATGTAGCCAAAATTACCTAATTTTGAAAAATTGGTTGACAGCCAAAATTTATCTGCTAAATTTCTGCCAAGATGAAAACTTTTATTGACTCACAAGCCGCTCGTTTTATCCGCCGCCGCCGCCAGACCCATAGTCTGGAATTTGAGCTTGCCTGAGTCACTGTAAGAGGAAACACGCAACCTGAACCGCCAGACTTCACGAGAGTCTGGCGGTTTTTTTTTGGGGAATTCGCCACAGAGGACAAAGAGATTAATGAGATTTCCCTCTATTCTCTCTGTGCCCTCTGTGGCTCAAAAAATTGGAGATAAACATGGTTAGAGCAGGGATTTTTGGGGCTACGGGGTATACCGGGTATGAATTGGCGAAGATTTTGCAGCGGCATCCGCAGGTGGATATGGTTTTTGCTACCTCGCAGTCGTTTGCGGGCAAAACGTTGGCGGATGTCTATCCGCAAGCGCCACATCTGCCGCTGATTCTGGGGGAAGACGCACCTCTGGACGCGGTGGATGTGGTTTTTTTGTGCCTGCCTCATGCGGCGGCGGCAGAAACGGCCGTTCTCGCCCTGGCTGCCGGGGTATCTGTCATTGACCTCAGCGCCGACTTCCGCCTGAAAGATGCCGATACCTACGCCTGCTGGTACGGCAAGGCTCACCCCGCCCCGCACCTGCTGACCGACGCCGTTTACGGCCTCACCGAGTTTGCCCGCGATCAGCTGCCGGGGGCCAAACTGGTGGCCACACCCGGCTGCTACCCGACGAGTATTTTGCTGCCGTTACGGCCGTTGCTCAGCGCCAACCTACCCATTGTCGGCCCCATCATCGCCGATTCTAAATCCGGCATCTCCGGCGCGGGGCGGACGCCCAAGCAAAACAGCCACTTTGTGGAAGCGCACAACAACTTTTCCCCCTACAGCATTGGCCGCAGCCACCGCCACCTGCCGGAAATCGAGCAGGTGATGGGCTGGTTTCAGGCTGATGCGCCGCCGCTCATTTTTTCGCCCCACCTGCTGCCGGTGGAGCGGGGCATTTTGTCCACAATTTATGTCAACTTTTCTGAGCCGGTGGAACTGGGGGAGATACGGCCGTATTTCACCAACCTATACGCCAACGAACCATTCATCCACCTGCTGCCAGACGGCCAACTGGCCACCCTGGCCCACGTGACCCACAGCAACAAATGTGCCATCGGCCTGACAATGGCGGGCAGCACGCTCATCATCACCTCGGCCATCGACAATCTAGTCAAAGGCGCAGCCGGGCAGGCGGTGCAGAACATGAATGTGGTGTTTGGCATCGAAGAGACCACAGGACTAATCTAATTACTCAATTACTTTGGTTTTCCCTAACTGAGGTGATGGAAAATAAGGACAGAGTAGATGTTTTTTGAGAAAATGATGTCATGTCAAACAATCATCTTCAAACATCTACTCAAGCAAATTATCGCATTTTAGACCTAATTGAACAAAT
>JBGTCV010000133.1:0-14968 GCA_041748655.1 Promineifilaceae bacterium (SeqCode)
GGCCCGTCTCCTCTTCAGACTCTTGGTACCAGTTAACAATTCGACCTCAGACCAGTGTGTCCATAAGTTTAGCGATTAATACCCTCGGAGGTAGGCCATATTTTCATTCATGGTGGTCGGCGCAGCCGGTGAAGTCTCCTACGAAAACAAAAAAATATATTACAAAGGAACGAAGAGACGAAGGCACAAAGAAGAAAGGTACAAAAGCTAATTTTTATTCAGCTAATGGCTGGATGGGATAGTAGGCGATGGTGAGTCCGTAGCGGGTTTGGTCGGGAACGGCCGTATCCGCCGCTGCGGCTTCTGTATTTAATTTGTCCATTTCATCGAGCAGGGTTTTGAAACGGCCGTAAAAATCTGCATATTGTTCGGCCGTCAACTTCAACGTTGCCCGCCAGACTATGCCGTTAGAAGGGTCAAACGGGTTCTGTTGAGTCTGCTGCACAGTCCGCTGAATTTCTCTTCGCGTCACGTCGAAAATGGCGCTTAACATCTGGTCCAGGTCTTTTGCAGCAGGTGGCTGTGTGGCCAGCAGCTGATTGTCGATACGGTAATTGTTGGCCACCACCTGATATTTTTTTTCTACAATGCCAGAAACAATGTTGGTTTCTACCACCTGAATCAAGCCATGATTTTCCATCAGGTTGACGTGATAATACAGCTTCGTGGCAGGCAGCTTGAGCAGTTTGGCAATCTCTTTAACGGTCTTGGGTAATTTGAGAGATTGCAAAACGTCTAGCCGGGTGCTGTGGGCCAGAACTTTTAATGTTTCCAGATCATCAACAACAAATTCTAGCGGTAAATTTTCTGGTAGGGGCATAAGGATGCTTTACTTTTAGTGAACATTTGAAAAATTTTAAATGATTGACAAGATTTTAATCGCCTTGATAAATGTTGTCAACTCCCTTTTCTGACAATATGCCTATTGCTGAAAAGAAGCCGATTTTGAATACTAAAAGTAGCTGTTCGAGGCTTGTTTTCAGGCGATTGGGTCAGGTTGATCTGTAAGTTCTTTTGTAAGATGATTCACCCATACTTGGCACGATTGAAGATTACCAGGCGTCATACTATATTGTGAGTCAACATCCACCATGATTCAGCGTCGTTATCATTTTTCTGCGGTTTGTCGAAAAATGGCAGCAGCCGACCCCACTGTTCTCAACGTCACAAACTTGGTTGTTTTTGAATCGAATAGCTTGTTCAGGGTATGTTTGCCTTCTTGATATTAAGATGCCTTCGCTTTTCCTTGTTCACTGTCTGTACCCAAAAATGGCAAATAGGCAGGGGCAAGCCTCGGTCTTTACCTAATCGGTTTATTCTATTTTATTAATCACACAACAAACGGTTACAAAATATCGCAGTGTCAAAAATTCTTGGAAGTATCCAATTATATTTGAGTCGGCAAGCCTCTGGGCTGGGACGTTATCTGTTGGAACAGCTGCTTTTTATGCTGGTGGGTTGGGTACCAACCATCATTGGTATTGGGCTGCGTGGCTTTTTATACCGCCTTATCTTAAAGATGGACGGCATGGCTGCCATTGAGAATAACGTTCGTCTCCGTTTTGCCAACTATATCACCCTAAAAAATGGCGTTTATCTGGATCAGGGTAGTTATTTGCATGCCTGCCCTGGCGGCATTGAAATTGGTGAAGAGTCTATTGTGATGCACGGGGCTGTGCTGCATGTGTATAACTTCCGGAATTTACCCCATTCAGGCATCAAAATTGGCCGCGACAGCTTGATTGGTGAGTACAGCATTATTCGCGGCCAGGGTGGCGTGACCATAGGGGACCGGGTGTTTACCTCGCCGTTCACCCAGATTATTGCAGTAAACCACATTTTTGATGATCCGAAACGGCCGTTTATCGACCAGGGCATCACCGCAGAAGGTATTGTCATTGAAGATGATTGTTGGTTGGGGGCCGGGGCTGTTATTACCGACGGCGTGCGCGTGGGTCGGGGGTCTGTTGTGGCTGCGGGCGCGGTGGTTACCAAAGATGTGCCCCCGCATTCTGTCGTGGCCGGTGTGCCTGCCAAAGTGATAAAAACCATTGATGGGCAAGCTTCTGCCCAGGAAAAAACTATCTATTATTAAGTTTTACAAAAGTCTACAGGTAGAGCTTAAGGAAACCCTCTTATAGTGTTGCGTATACTCATTAATTCTATTGTTATTGAAAGCATACGTAAAAGTTAATCGGTGCGACTAAATTATGACTACACTCTCTGTTGTTATACCGGCCTACAATGAAGAAGATGGCATTGCAGAAATTGCCCATCGCGTGTTGGCTGTCCGTGATGCGCTGCGCCAGGTTGGCGTAGATGGTTTGGAACTGCTCGTGGTAGACGACGGCTCCAAAGATAGAACTGTTGAAATTGCCAGCAGCATCGAAGGCGTTACCATGATCCAGCATCCTAAAAACAAGGGATACGGTGGGGCGCTCAAAACTGGCTTTAGCCAGGCTAAAGGTGAACTCATCGGCTTTTTGGATGCCGATGGCACGTATCCGCCTGAATATTTCCCCAAGCTGTGCGTTGAAGCGATGAACGGATCTGAAATTGTGGTTGGTTCCCGTATGGCGGGGGCCGAAAGCCAGATGCCCCTGACGCGCCGCGTGGGCAACTTCTTCTTTGCCAATCTGCTCTCTATTTTGGGGCGACAGCGCATTACAGACAGCGCCAGCGGGATGCGCGTTTTTCAGCGGGAAGTGTTGGCAAAAATATACCCGCTGCCGGATGGGTTGAATCTTACCCCGGTGATGAGCACGCGGGCGCTGCATGAGCAAATCAAAATGACGGAAATCCCGATACCTTACAGTGAACGGCTGGGGCGCTCAAAATTGAGCGTGGTGCACGACGGCCGTCTTTTCCTGGAATCGATGGTTTGGACAGCAATGACCTACAACCCGGTGCGCATTTTAGGTTTGCTGGGTCTGGCTGGTATTGGAATTGCGGCGTTGGTGTTGATTGGTTTGGTCATTGCCCGCATTGGGGAAACGACAACTTTGGGAGCCTGGGGGGTAACGGCCGTATTCACCGCCCTTATCGCCTCCGTAGGTGGCATTAGTGTGTTTGCCCTCGGCGTTACCTTCAACTATATGGTTTCCATTTTCCACAAGCAGCCCATTCGCCAGGGATTGTTCCGCAAACCGATTTTCAAAACGCCCATCAACCACCACTTTGGCTGGCTGGGTATTCTGGGCACACTCGTAGGTATCATACTTGGCGCCGGCAGCCTTACATTAGCGATTAGTCAAAATTGGCCCATTCAGCGAGTCTGGCTCTATCTTTTGGTTAGCGCTATGTCTACACTTGTGGGCCTTCAGCTGATTATTTACTGGATATTACTGCGGGTTCTGGAAGAATTGAGCCAGCGCGAGATTTTAGCAAAACGTGATTTACAAGGCTATGGTCCACAGACCATTGCAGATTAGTCTCAGAAAAGACAACGGGCATAGTCAGGAGAAACACAATGAGTCAAGTTAAGCTTGAAGATGTTGATGTAAAAGATAATAAACAAGCTCGCAAGGATGATCCCTTGCGGGAGAATTTAGGAACCCGGCGCGTACCCAAGCTGCGTATGGCTAACTTCCCAGATGCAGACGACATTGTGCACCAGGGACTTTTAGAAAATGAGCGTGGAGCCGATGCCGTTGATATTGTATTGGTAAACCCGCCCACGCCAGACGGTGGCCTGTGGATTCGTACCCAGCACCGCGTGGGACGCCGCACCCGAGAAAATATGGTATGGCCCCAGGTTTCGCTGGCGCAGATGGCCGCTATGCTGCACCCAGAACATTCTGTGGTCGTGATTGATGCCAATGCGGAGCGGATGGGTTGGCCGGAATTTACCAAGAAGCTAGAAAAACTCAAGCCAAAATATTATCTGACCCAGGTCACGGCCCCGACCCTGGAAAATGATATGTACGGCTGTTTTCTGGCCAAGGCGCGTGGGGCACAGACGATTGCCTTTGGCACCCACGTCACCCCGATTCCGCGTGAGACGATGCGGCCGTTTCCGTCCCTCGACTATATTTTGTTAGGCGAGCCGGATTTGTCGATTCGGGATTTGCTGGATGTGCTGGAAGGCAAAGTCAACCAGCGTCCAGACAACATTCTAAAGATGTTCGATGCTCATGACCCGATGTATGAACCGGCTTTAAACGAAGATGGTACCATCGATATGCACAAGATCAAGGGCTTGGTCTGGCGTGATGGCGAAGAAATTGTGGTGAATATGACACGGCCGTTTATCCCCGATCTGGATGATATGCCCATTCCTATGCACCATCTGCTGCCCTGGGATAAATACCGGATGCCGCTGATCAAAGGCCCCTTCACCTTTATCGTGACAAGCCGTGGCTGCCCGGCAGGCTGTACCTACTGTATCAAGCACGTCAGCTACCAATTCTCGGTGCGTTTGCGCTCCGCTGAAAAGATCATGGAAGAGCTGTGGCAGCTCAAGAAAATGGGCCTCAACAATATCCACATGTATGCCGATCTCTTCACCGTGAGCCGAGACCAGGTGATGGATCTGTGCCAGCGAATGATCGATGAGAAAATCAATCTCAAATGGACCTGCAACAGTCGGGTCGATTACGTGGATGAAGAACTGCTTTCCATGATGGGCAAAGCAGGTAACTGGCTAATCTCCTGGGGTATTGAAAGCGGCAGCGAGCAGATTTTGCGCCATGCACGCAAGGGCGCTTATCCAGACAAAGCAGCTCGTTCCCTGCAATGGGCGCGTAACGCTGGCATCAAGAACTGGGGTTACTTCATCATTGGCCTGCCCGGCGAAACCGAAGCAACCATCCGCGAGACGATTGATTTCTCTAAAGGGCTGCCGCTGGACATCGCACTGTTCCATGTTGCTGCGCCGTATCCTGGTACGCCATTCTTCTTTGAAGTGGTTAAGAATGGCTGGTTCCGCCCCGGTACACGCTGGGAGCAGGTGGATATGGACAAGGGCACGGTGCTGGATTATGAAGGGTTATCGGCAGAGCGGCTGCTTTACTGGCAGCGCCGTGCCTTCCGTGAGTGGGCGCTGCGTCCCGGTCCCATCCTGACCTACCTCAAGATGCTTGCTTCCGATATTTCCACGGTTAAATCTGCTGTGAGCGTTGGTTTACAGACGTTGAGCTGGCAAACCAACCGAGATTAAATTGTCAACCGCTCTGGTGGCTTGTGTTTTCTGAGAAAGCAACAAGAAACATAAGCCACTTTCAGCCTGAGTTTATACAGTCATTGACTGGCTTTTTGGCCGGGCTTTTGCCCGGCATACCCCTGAAAGCTGTTGGCCGAATTCAATGTCGCCACAACCTGACAAACGGCCGTAGTGATACATGAGTAGTTTCATGATTGAGACAGCAAACGACCGCTGGTTTCCGGTTATAAACTTGGTTTTAGTCGGGGGAGCAGCTGTTCTGTGGACTATATCTTCAGGCAGAATTGGCTGGCCGCTGCTGGCGGTTATCCTGGTGCCCTGGTTGATGCGGATGGCTGCAGGGCATTTTCCCTATCGTCGTACCCGGTTTGACGGCTGGCTGCTGCTTTTTGGGGTAACGGCCGTCATTGGCACTTTTACAGCTTATGATCAGGAAGGCGCCGAAAGCAAGCTTTGGATTCTCATCGGGGCGCTGGCCATTTATTTTGCCGTCGTCTCGGTGTCTCGGCAGGACGTCTGGCTGCTGGCTGGCGGCGCCGGGCCGGTGGGAACGCTGCTGGCCACCTACTTTGTGTTCAGCAACGATTGGCAGCTGTGGCCTTCTGAAATTGGGGCGCTCAACCGGCTGGGCGCGATGTGGATGGCGTTACGGCCGTCGTTTGGCTTACCCGTTTTGCACCCCAACACCCTGGCCGGCATGATGGCCCTTTTGCTGCCGTTCATTATGGCTTTTGGCCTGTTTGCCTGGCGCAAGCGGCACGTGCGCTGGCTGCGGCTCGCGGTTGTGACCTGCATTTTGACTGCCGGTGGGCTGTTCTTCACCAGCTCGTTGGGCGCCTGGCTGGCGCTGGCGGTGGGGCTTGGCTTGTGGCTGCTGTGGGGGGCCAGCGGCCGTCTTTACCGCAAAACCGCGTTCTCGCGTACCATCATTTTTGCTACGACCGTGGGGGCGGTGGGGCTGCTGTTGGTGTTGCTGGTCGCTCGCACCAGTTTAGGCCAGGAAGCTGCCTCTGGTCGTCTGTTTTTAGCCCGGCAAACGCTGTTTCTCATCCAGGATTTTGCCCTGACCGGTAGCGGATTGGCCACCTTTCCCGCTTTGTATGCGCAGTACATCCAGGTCACGCCGGTATTTTTTGCGGCCTACAGCAACTTTTTCCTGGACATCTGGCTGGAGCAGGGTTTTGTGGCGCTGCTCGCCATGCTGGTGTTGATCGGCGGTTGCTTCTGGATGTTAGGGCGATCTGGCGTCTCATTGGATCGTTCCCGCCGGTGGCGCGGCGACATGATGAATTCTGAGGATCTAACCTTGTTTCGCTGGGGCGCTTTTGTTAGCCTGGTTGTGATGGTGCTACACGGAGTGGTAGACGATGCGTTGTATAGCAGCCAGGGCTCACCCCTGCTCTTTTTTGCCCCGGCGATGGTGGTGCTGGTCACGCGGCAAAGCAAACTGGAAACGGCCGTTCCGGTCACCAGAAAGTTGGCGCGGCTGGGGATTGGCCTAGGCGTAACGGCCGTTCTTCTTTCGGGCCTGTTTTTGAGCTTTCGCCAGCAAATCGAGGCCCAGTGGTACGCCAATTTGGGTGCGCTGGCGCAGGCCCGCGTCGAGCTGGTTGGCTGGCCGACCAGTAAATGGGATACCGGCCGAAATTTAGAACGGTTTGCTGAGGCCGCAGCTCTGTTTGAGCAGGCTCTGGTCCTCGACCCGGACAACCGGACGGCTCATCATCGGTTGGGGCTGGTGGCTATGGTGGCGCGAGAGTATGAAGTGGCCATTTCGAGCCTGAAGCGGGCTGAAGCTCAGGCCCACAGCCATCGTGGCGTGATCAAGTCATTGGGTTATAGTTACGCCTGGCTGGGGCAGTATGAGCAGGCAGCCCACTATCTGACTAACCTGCGTGAGACCCGGGCCGAGATGACCTTTTACGTCGGCTGGTGGCGGCAGCAAAACCGGCGTGATTTGGCGGCCCAGGCTGAAGAAATGACCGCCATTTTAGAAAACAGGGTCTTGCTAAATCCATAACCGGATTCATCTTAAGAAAGTTTGCAGCTTTGGCTTATTATTCTGTATGTTAAGTGAAAACCAAACCTGGATGAATAAACACCATATCCCGTTGGCAAACATGAAATTCATAATAAGTAACACAATCCTTTTACTGTGTGAGGAAAAATCATGAAGGACGTATTAAGTAGATTTTGGGCAGCCTGGAAGAAATTTGGCCATATTATGGGTGATGTGGTGGCTCGTGTTGTGCTCACCATTTTTTACTTCACCATCTTCTTGCCATTTGGGTTAATTGTCACGTTATTTAGCGATCAGCTGGACATGAAAGATTTGACCCCCTCCTGGCTGGAACGCAAAACAAAAGATTTGACGTTGGAAGACGCACGGAGGCTTTGGTAAATGTATATTTTAGGCGTATCTTGCTACTATCACGATTCGGCTGCGGCGCTTTTGCGGGACGGCGAACTGATCGCCGCTTCTGAAGAAGAACGGTTTTCCCGTAAAAAGCATGATTTTGGTTACCCCACGCAGGCCATTGCTTTTTGTTTGGAAGAGGCGGGTATTACCGCCCAAGATTTGGATTACGTTGTTTTTTATGAGAAGCCGTTGCAAAAGTTTGAGCGAATTCTCATAACGACGCTGCAAACTTTTCCTCAATCATACCCGGTTTTCCGCGAATCGATGGTGGCCTGGTTTAATGAGAAGCTGTGGATTAAGGGAGAATTACTTACCAAGCTAGATATACCGGATGAGAAGCTGTTGTTTGTGGAACATCACCTGAGCCATGCTGCCAGTGCCTTTTTCTGTTCGCCTTACGAGGAAGCGGCCGTTTTAACCGTCGATGGTGTGGGGGAATGGACAACCACAACACTGGGCAAGGCAACGGCCGTTTGGGACACAACCCCCGATGGCACACCTGGCACCCAAAAGAGCAACGCCATTGATCTGTTCCGGGAAATGAAATTCCCCCACTCGTTGGGTTTGCTTTACTCCGCTTTTACCGCCTTTTTGGGTTTCCGGGTAAACAATGGCGAGTACAAGGTAATGGGTATGGCCCCATATGGCAAACCGACCCGCATGGACGATGTGTACAAAGTGTTCAACATCGCCGATGACGCCAGCTTCCGCCTGAACATGGACTATTTCTCTTTCCACAAGTCCACTTCTAAAACATTCAACCGGAAATTCACCGATCTGTTTGGCGAGCCACGGGTGCACGATTCTGTTTTCTATACCCCAACCACCAATCCCAAAAAGGATCATCCGCAGTGGGATCAGCGTACGGCCGAAAAGAACCAATATTACGCCGACATTGCCGCCAGCATCCAGCGCGTGACAGAAGACGCCATGCTGAAGATGGTGGCCCATGCCTACGAGCAAACCGGGTTGAAAAACCTCTGTATTGCCGGGGGTGTGGCGCTGAATTCGGTGGCTAACGGCCGTATCATGCGCGAAGGTCCTTTTGAGAGCGTCTACATCCAGCCAGCCGCTGGTGATGCTGGTGGCGCTTTGGGCGCGGCCCTTTACACCTACCACGTCTTGCTGGGCAAGCCGCGTACCTTCTTTATGGAATCCGCGTATTGGGGCAAATCCTACAGCCACGATGAGCACAAAGCGGCTATCGAAGAATATGGCTACAGCTATGAATATGTGGAAGATATCGACAAAGTCGCTGAGCATATGGTTGATGACATTCTGGCCAAGCGCGTCATTGCTTTGCACCAGGGTCGCTTTGAATGGGGACCCCGCGCCCTGGGTAATCGTTCCATTATGGCCGACCCGCGCAGCGCCGAGATGAAGGGTATTGTTAATGAGCGCATTAAGTTCCGCGAGCCATTCCGCCCCTTTGCTCCGGTTGTGCTGGAAGAACGTGCCCCAGAGTTCTGGGAAGATTTGGACGATCACAGTAAAACGTATCCGTACCGGTTTATGCTGTCGGTTTGCCGTACCAAGCCGGGCATGGGTGAAAAGATTCAGGCGGTGGACCATGAGGGAAGCGGCCGTATTCAAACCGTTCGCCGTGAGTGGAACCCGCTTTACTACCGGGCTATTGAGCTGTTTGGCGAAGCAACAGGGGTACCTGTGCTGCTCAACACCAGCTTTAACCTGCGCGGTGAACCGATTGTCACCACGCCGACCAACTCCCTGAACACCTTCACGCAAAGCGACATTGATTCGCTGTATATGGATGGCTTTATTATCCGCAAGAGTCAAAACAAGCACAGCAAGATAAAAAAGCCGGAAATCACCTTTGCGAAGGATTAACAGGCGAAAGCTGTGGCCGCAGTTTGTCGACGAAACCTTTGTCGCGGCTGATAATGGGGCAAACCAGTAACAAACAAAACAACAATTTTTTGAGGACGGACAAGTCGTTCTATTATTGAGGAGAGATCAAATCATGAAAAAATTTTTGCGTAGCATGTCATCAAACGTTGGCGTTGTGGGCGAACTGTTGGGCTTTTTGGGTGCCAACAAACGTTGGTGGCTCATACCCATGGTAGCTGTTTTGATGCTGGTTGGGCTGCTGGTCATCTTTGGTTCAGCTTCCGGTTTGGCGCCGTTTATTTACACGTTGTTCTAGTATTGGTGTAAATCCTTTGCCATTTTGCAGGTATGTGGCGCAATACAAGTTTGTGCAACGCCGCAGCTGATTCGTAAAAACCTTCCCGCCATAACTCTAACAGAGCTATGGCGGGAAGCAGCGCTACCTGTCCTGAAAATGGGACACAGATGAACACAGATAAAATCTGTAAATCTGCTGATTTTCATTCGTGGGGGTGGTGCCCACTCATGAAGTCTCCCTTCTAACTGCCTCTTTCTAGTTCCGGGTCAACATCAATTAGTATGCTTTCATGATTCACAATCGCCCAGAGAACGATTGGCAAAATCGTTCTACAAATTTGTCAACCAGATTGTGAACCATCCTTTTTTTAGCTTTTCAATCTGCAAAATCTTTGATAAAAGCCTTTGTCAAGCACACTATTTGTTGGAGAGCCCAAATTCCTCGTGCGCCAAATAAAAATTTTGCTGATAGGGCACCGAGAACATGCTCCCGGCTCAGTTACCCATGGTGATGAAGGGCAGGAAGATGAGGGTTGTTTTGTCGTTGATGGCGACTGTTGACACAGCACTGCTGCCGCTAACCAGATTGCTGTCATCATCCATGCCCGAAGCCGCCACCTGGTTGGTGACGGCTTCGCCAGCAACACCGGAGATCATAGCGGTGAAGGTGCACTGATAGACGCTGCCGGGGGCAAGCCAGTTTGTTGGCAGGCTGCAGCTCCCCTGGCCGTTCAGTGAGCCGAGCAGCTGGTCGTTCAGGCTGTTAATTACCACACTGTCGGACGGACTGGTGTTGGTTACTGTCACGGTAAAATTGGCGGTACCACCCGGCTCTGGTATTGTGAAGGGAACGGCCGTTAAAGTAACCTCAATAGAAGAAGCCAGGTTGGTGATTGCCAGCGGGGAACTGGTGACCGCGATGGCTTCGTTGCCCTCATTATCCTTGCCTTTGACCGTGGTTACCAGGTTGTACTCACCGGGTTGGCCAGAGAAGGGGGCGCTAAAGGAACAATTGTACTGACCACCGCTGCCGATGGTGACCTTCGCGCAGCTGGTGGCCGTGATGAGGCCATTAGCCGGATTGGTCACGTCGCCAAAGGGCGTGGTGGCCAGCGTGGTGAGGGTGACCGGTTCCTGGCTGGTGTTGTTAATGGTGAGTGAGACCGACACCAGGCCGCCCGGCTCTGGCAGGGACGTTGGCCCCACAATTTGCTGCACCGCGATGGTGGGCCGCACGTCGACAAAGGCAGCGCCAGAGGCCACGACACTAATCGGGCCGCTGGTAGGCGGGGTAAAGGTGCCGGTGGCGGTGATGACGTTGGTGAAATCCTGGGTCACGTTGGACTTGGTGCAGGTGTAATTCAGGCTCTGGCTTGGCGCCAGAATGGAGGGGGATTGCGCCGGCTGGCAGCTGGGCGCCTGGGGAGCCGCCACAACTACGCTTAAGGTTACGCCGCCCGTATTGCTGATGGCCACGGTGAAGCCGGCCGTACTACCGCTGTTGATTAGCTGGCTGCCAGGGGAAACGGTAACGGTAAGCGCCGGTTTAAGGACTTCAATCGTAAACGACTTCGTGTCACTCCCCACCGAATTAGTAGCCTTCACCGTCACGGTGTGCTGGCCGGCCTGGCTGGTAGTGGGCGTCCAGGCAATAAGGCCGGTACTGCTGTTAATGGTCATGCCGCCAGGGGATACCAACAGGCTGAACGTTGGCGCCGGGCTGCCTGTGGCTACCACCTGATATTGGTAGAGCGTATTGGTGTAGGCGGTGGCGTTGTTAATGGGGTTGATGTTGGGGCTGCTGGGAACACAAGGCGGCAGAAGGGTGGTCAGCGTACTGTACCATACGGCGGCCATCTTGGCATAGCCGGTGGTGTAGGGATGTAAGTTAATATACATGTCACCGGTCGGTTCATTTTGGTAGATGATGCCGGCACCGTTTTCCATATCGACCAGAATGATCTTGTCGCCGTTGTCGATGCGCGCCTGGGCCATGGCAGCAACGTTGTTATTGTAGTTGGTAGTCGTCTGATTATATGGTATGCGGTTTATAATACGGGCCAGGATAACGGTGACTGCCCGGTTGTTGTCGTTCTCATAGCGGTCAATCTCGGTTAAAATTTTTTCGACATTTACCGTACTTTCCGGATCTTCATTAGCAACCCAATTCGTACCGATGTGTAACAACACCACATCGGCCGGGTGAGCTGTCAGGAAGTTGTAGACACGGTTGGCTACCCATTTGCTGGTCACGCCTCCTTCACCCTGGTGGTCGGCATCAAAGCCCGGGTAAACCTGGCCGTTAAGGTTGCTGCCCACAAAGTCGACGTTATAGCCGTTCGCAATGAGGCTGTCCCATAAATCCTTGCGGTAAGCAATCCACCCACTTTCGTCCGCGACGCCGGAACTTTTGCCTTGCGTGATAGAGTCGCCCAGGGGCATAATGGTTACGGCCGTATCACAGCTCCCGATGGAGCTCTGGCTCAGCCGGTACGGTGACGACGCCGCCTGAACCGTCGTCAGCCAGGCACCCAAGAGTATGCCTGCCAGGAGAAGCGCCAGCGCAGTAGAGTTCAAGGTTGTACGGTACCGTTTGTGGAATAAGGGAGCGGCTAGTTCGTTCACTATGTTATTTTTCTTTATTGTTGGACTTAAACACAATTACAGCTGGTTCGGCCTGCTATACTTCATAAATTCGCATCGTTTTTTGTAGGAGTGACCCTTGTGGTCGCCCTAGCAGATTGTCGGAGAAGTTAATTCTTATCTGATTGAACGCGGATGAACGCGGATAAAAATTGATTTTGGGCTACTTTTTCCGCTCCGCATCAATCCGCGTAATCCGCGTCCTATTATTCTTTTTCCGACAGGCTGCTAAACGGGGCAGGCACGGGGCCTGCCCCTACAAACAAGTAAAGCGATTTGCCAAATCGCTCTACTTTTACGAAGAAGACGTACTAATTCCCGCTCGTAATAAAGGGCAGGAAGACGCGATACTCGTCGGCTGCGACTGTGGTTATGGTTACGGTGGCCACGCCGTTGTTACTGACGGGTGCGCCGTCGTTGTCGCTGCCGGCAGCCGACACCTGGTTGCTGACGACCTGGCCTGCCGTGCCAGAAACGGTAGCCGTGAAGGAGCACGAGTATTTGCCGCCAGGCAGAATAGATGCAGTAGGCAGGCTGCATGTGCCCACGCCATTTAATGAACCAAGCAGCTGGCTGCTCAGGCTGTTAATGACCACGCTGCGGACCGGGCTGGTATTGGTTATTTCAACCAGGAAGGTGACAGAACCGCCCGGCGCCACGACGGAAGTTGGATTGGCGCTTACGGCTACGGCAATGGAGGAAGGAACGTTGGCCACGGTAATGGTTGAGGTGGCTGTTTCTTGAGTCTCGTTGGCATTGCTGTCCTGGACAACGGCCGTTGTTACCACGTTATACTGGCCAGGCTGAGCGGCGGAATTGACGGTGAAGGAACAGGTATAGGCGGCACTGCCAACAATGCTGCCCGTGGTGCAGCTGGTCGCCGTGATGGCCGCGTTGCTGGGATTGGTCACGTCGCCATAAGGCACGGTTGTGAGCGACGTCAGGTCAACCGGGTCCTCGCCGAGATTGGTGATGGTGAGGGAGACGATTACTGGACCGCCAGGCTCCGGCAGAGATGCTGGCGCAAGGCTTTGGCTCAGCTCAATGGTGGGCAGCACGTCAACAAAAGCGGAATCAGAGACTACCATGCTTAGCGGGCTGCCAGCAGCCGGGGTATAAGTTCCGGTAACGGTGATAACGTTGGTGAAGTCGGCCTTAACGTTGTTGGTGGTACAGTTATAAAAAATGCTGGTGCTGGCGGCGATTGTATTTTGCGGTAGTGCGGTAACACAATCAGGTCCCAGGGGATCTGCTACGGCCAATGCCAGGCTCACGCTGCTTGTATTGGTGATACCTATGGTAAAGGCAGCCACGTCGCCGCTGTACAGGGGTTGATCAGCGACTGTTTTGCTGACGAGAAGGTCAAGCTCTTCAATGACTTCAATGGTGAACGCCTGCGTTTCAGTGCGGAGCTCATTGCTGGCTTCAATTTCTACAGCAAAACTGCCGATTGTGGTGGGCGTCCAGGAGATGATGCCCGTGTCGAGATCCATGGTCATGCCGTCCGGCGCCTGGGATAGGGTAATAGTTGGGGCGGGGTCGCCGGTGGTGGTAAGGGTATAGGTGTAGGGTTGGTCAAGAAGGGCTACTCCCACTGGCGTGGAGGTGATGGAGGCGGGGACCAGCGCAGCATTGTAAAGTTTCACCTCGTCGATGGCGCCGGCAAACCTATAAAAGGGAGTAATATTGTAATAACCCATGGTCAACTGGCCGGTGTTGGAGAACGTGCCGGTGAAGGCTATGGTTTGGGTAATTTCTTCGCGCCCATCGACAAAAAGACGCATTGAAGTTGTGTCCCAGGTAGCTACCAGTTGGTGCCAATTACCGTCATTGATGACAGTATCACCAGTCGCGTTTGCCACTAGGCTCTTTGAATCGCGCAGGTGAAAGCTGGCCACATTTTTGCCATTGCTGGCGGTACAACCCAACCACCAGTTTCCACCCCCCGAGAGTCTGCGTTTACCGATGACGACTTTATTACCACTACAATCCTGCGTGCCCTTGATCCAGGCCACAATGCTAAAGCTGTCGTCTACTGTCCAGTCCAGGCTGAGATCGTCGGCTACGTCCAGGCCGTCATCCCCACCGTCAAAGAGCAGAGCGCTACCAACTATGCCCGCAGTTGTAACGGGGCAGCCAGGGTCGCTGCAGGC
Source organism: Promineifilaceae bacterium (SeqCode) (assembly GCA_041748655.1). Taxonomy (GTDB): domain Bacteria; phylum Chloroflexota; class Anaerolineae; order Promineifilales; family Promineifilaceae; genus Leptofilum. Next base: position 14,522 of record JBGTCV010000133.1, read on the forward strand.
GGCGTCGTTTAGGCCCACAGAATCAGCAAACGTCGTCCCGCTGGTTTCGTCCAGGTTCCAGTGTGAGATTAGATTGTCACTGCTGGCCGCAGCGTTCACGGTGCCAAGAATTACAGCGACAACACCGCTAAGTACAAATAAAGAAAATAAATATTGTTTCATAATGTGTAGGCTCCGATTAACATCCTATGCTCAAATAAATTCATCGTAATTCCCTCCTCCCTCTGGTGCTGCTTAACGATACAGTTGCTGCTTAACGATACAGTTGCTGCTCTACCGGAGCAGCGATCTGCGAATCAATATAGGATTACTTTGGTTTTCCCTAACTGAGGTGATGGAAAATAAGGACAGAGTAGATGTTTTTTGAGAAAATGATGTCATGTCAAACAATCATCTTCAAACATCTACTCAAGCAAATTATCGCATTTTAGACCTAATTGAACAAAT
>JBGTCV010000134.1:0-73124 GCA_041748655.1 Promineifilaceae bacterium (SeqCode)
ATTCCTGAAATTGTCATTCCGAGCCGTCTTCGGCGAGGAATCTTCGCGTTGGCCGAGGTGAAAGATTCCTCGCTCCGAAGACTCCGCTCGGAATGACAGATAGTTTATTACCGATCTAAAAAGTTTATCTTCATCAGCCCCCGGCGAACAACCACCGATTACCGAACACCAATTACTTCAATTCCCGCCGCGAATAACCCAAAATGCTTCGCGCAATGATCAGCTGATTGATCTGCTTGGTGCCTTCGTAGATGTCGTTGATTTTGGCGTCGCGCATCCACTTTTCGGCCAGCCATTCGCGAGAGTAACCCATCGGGCCTAGCAGTTCCACCGCTTTCTGGGTAATCCAGGTGACGGCCTCGCCAGCGCGGAATTTGCACATGCTGGCCGCCAGCCGGTTACTCTCGCCGTGGGCCATCATGCCGACAGCCCGCAGGGTGAGCAGCCAGGCCCCTTTGTGCCGCACTTCCATTTCCATGAGGTCCCGCTCAACGGCCGTTAATTCAAACTTCGGCTTAGTGTAGTCCAGCACAAATCCTTCTTCCGCCAGCTTGTCGCGGGTAAATTCCAGAGCGGCGCGGGCAATGCCCATGGCGCTCGCGGCTACCGCCGGGCGGGAAGCGTCGAACGTTTTCATTGCCCCCTTAAAGCCGCGATTGGCCGCAGGCTGCTTGCTGGCATCCAGCGTGCCCAACATGTTGTCGAACGGCAGCCGTACGTTGTCGAAGTGCAGGGAAACGGTGTCGCTGGCGCGGATGCCCAGCTTATGCTCCTGCTTGGCAATGGAAACGCCAGGCGTGTACCCCTCCACCACAAACGATTTAATGCCCGCGCGTCCCGCTTCCGGATCAATCGTCGCCCAGACCACGCACAGCCCGTCGGAATCTTCCAGGGCCAGCTTGCCGTTGGTGATGAATATCTTCTCACCGTTGAGAATCCATTCGTTGGTGTCTGGGTCGAGAACGGCCGTTGTCCGCATCGAGCTGTTGTCGGAACCCGCGCCTGGTTCGGTGATAGCCATCGCCCCCCACTTCGGGTCGCCTTCGGTGAACTTTTTCAGGAAGCGCAGCTGCTGCTCGGGCGTGCCCGCCGCCTGCACCGCCGATCCGCCCAGCATCGGGTGCGGCAGGCAGAGGTACTGCCCAGCGTCGCCCCAGCTCATCTCTTCGACCATCATGATGAAGCCCAAAATGGAAAAATCGGGACCCTTGGGGGCCGAATGCCCATTGTGACCGTTGGTGCCGTTGCCGTTGAGCCGCTTTTCGATGCCCTTCAACGACGATTTCATCATCTGCTGGGCAAAGGGCCAGGTCATATTGACAAACGCCTCTGGTCGCTGATGTTCATGTTCATCCAGCTCCCGCGAATACGGCCGCATCGCCTGCTCCGCCACCATCTTGGTCATCTGGCTTTGGTTCAAAATCATCTCAGGAATTTCAAAACTAATCATTTTATCTACTCCGTTTTTTACAAAGTAATTAAGTAATTTGGTAATTTGGTAATTCGGTAATTTTTACAATTACTCAATTACTCAATTACACAATTACACAATCGCCAATCCATCAAAAGAGGCAAAACCACGGGCATTGCGCAGCCACAGCTCTACCGGATATTCGCGGATGTAGCCGTAGCCGCCCAGCACCTGCAAAGCCCGGTCGGCCACCAGCACCACCACGTCATCGACGCGCTGCTTCATCAGCGCCGCATCGCGGGTGACGTCCTTGCCCTGATCCATCTGCCAGGCCGCTTCCCAGACCAGCAGGCGGGCTTCGTCGATGTCCGTGGCCATATCGGCCAGCATGAAGGCGATGGACTGCTTGTGGGCAATCGGTTCGCCAAACTGGACGCGCTGCTTGGCGTACTCCAGGGCGTATTCGTACCCGGCGCGGGCCACGCCGACGGCAGCTGCGCCCAGAGCGATCCGGCTGTGGTTCAAAATCAGGCCAAAGTTGATGCCTTCGTCGCCGCCCAGCTTATTTTCGGCCGGAATGCGGCAGTCGGTCAGGCTGACCTTGTATGTGGGCAAGCCCTTGATGCCCATCAGCTTGGCCTGCTTGTCCACCGACAAACCAGCAGCGTCAGCCGGAACGAAGAACGCCTGGGTTTTGCCATCCTCGTTGGCGTAGACCAGAATAAGTTCGGCCGTTTCGGCCAGGGGCACGGCCGTTTTTGCCCCATTCAGCACATAGTCGTCGCCGTCGCGAACGGCCGTTGTCTGCAAACGGTACGGGTCAAACTTGACGATTGGCTCAGTCAGCGCGGCGGTCATGGGGGGCATTTTGTCGTCGCAAAATTGGGGCAGATACGCCTCTTTTTGCGCCTCGGTCCCGGCCAGCATCACCGGGACGGCGACCAGATTGGGGGCCATCACGTTCAGGGCAATGGCCAGATCACCCCAGGCCAGCTCTTCGCTGGCAAGCACGCCGGTGAGGGCGGTGTATTCGCCAAAACCGCCGTACGCTTCGGGCAGCCCGGTGGGCAAGATGCCCAGCTCCCAGCCTGCCTGAACGACTTCGGTGGGAATACGGCCGTCTTCCTCCGCATCCCGAAACACCTTGCGCATCCGCTCTTTGGCGTACCGGGCAACGGCATCGGTCAGCATCTTTTGTTCTTCATCTAAACGAAAATCTAACATTTCTTATGCTCCCTTTTTGGGCCAGTTTTGGAAGTGAAAAGTGATAAGTAAAAAGTAAAAAGTATTGATCTTTTCACTTATCACTTTTCACTTTTTACTACTCCCCAAAACAGGCTATGTTGAACGAATAATGGCGTCTGTCATTTTTGCCAGGCGCACAATGGGTTTTACGTCATGGACGCGCACAATGTCGGCCCCACGGGCGATGCCGATGGCCACGGTGGCGGCGGTGCCTTCCAGCCGCTCCTCCGGCGGCAAATCGAGCGTGTAGCCGATAAATGATTTGCGCGAGGTGCCTAATAAAATGGGAAAGCCCATCGTTTTGAACTGATCGAGCTGGTTCACAATTTGCAGGTTTTGGGCCACAGTTTTGCCAAAGCCCACCCCTGGATCAAGGATAATGTTGGCCTCTTTAACGCCCGCTTGCAGCGCCAGCTCTACGCTTTCGCCCAGCTCGCGCTTGATGTCGGCAATCAGGTCATCATAGGCCACGCCGACGTAGCGACCACCGAGCCGTTCTTCCTGGGCTACGTCCTTGGGCTTGCTGCGATTGTGCATCAGCACGACGGGGCAGTTGGCCGCAGCCACCGCTTGCGCCATCCGGGAATCCATCCGCAAAGCCCAGACATCGTTTACCCAGCTGGCTCCCGCCGCCAGGGCGGCTTCGGCCACGCTGGCGCGGTAGGTATCGATGGAGATGGGGAGGGAAACGGCCGTTTTCACCGCTTCAATCACCGGAATCACCCGCGCCAACTCCTCGGCCTCAGTGACGGGTACGCTGCCGGGGCGGGTGCTCTCGCCACCAATGTCGATGATGTCGGCACCGTCGGCGGCAAACTGCTGCGCCTGGGCAACGGCAGCGGCAAGCTCATCCTGCCGCTGCAAAATGCCATCCCCGGAAAAACTATCCGGCGTGACGTTTAAGATGCCCATGACGGCCGTTTTTGTGCCCCAATCGAACATTTTTTGCTTCCCAATCAATCAGTGAAAAGTGAAAAGTGAAAAGTAAAAAGTGGGCTTCATTTATCACTTTTCACTTTTCACTTTTTACTTCTCACTCAGACTTCGTAATCCATTCAAATAAATATCCGTCACATCCGCGCCCAGTTTTTCGGGCGAGCTGGTGCCAATGGAAACGCCCAGCTCAAACAGGGCGGCGAAGCCCATGATGGTGGCGCTCATCATGCGGGCGGCGATGGCTGGATCAACCGGGCGCATGACGCCGGAATCGATCAGCGCCGTCAGCCGCTGCTCGGTAGCGACGATGATGCGATGCAGCGCTTCCTGCACATAATATTGGTGGACGTCGGCATTGAGCCGGGCTTCGTACAAAAAGAGCATGAACAACCGCCGCTCGCGCCCGCGCCGGAAGCGGTTGGCCATCAATTGGGCCAACATGTCCTCAAACGTCTCCCCTTGCACCGATTCAATGTCGGCGGCAACTTCATCGGCGTATGCTTTGGCCACGCCAATCAGCAGTTCACGCTTGGTGGCAAAATAGTTGTACAACGTCCCTTCAGAGACATCCGCCACCTCGGCAATCTCTTTAGTGGCGGCGTTTTCATACCCCTTGTGGCTGAAAACGTGGGCAGCGGCGTCCAAAATCTGCGCCTTGCGGGCAGCGATACGGCGTTCACGGCGGGTGCTGGTTTCAGTTTCTAGCATAAGCTTGTCACTTTATGAGTCATCACTCAAAAAATGAGTCATGACTTTTTTTTGAGCGAAAAAAAGAGATTACTGGTCTAATGCCAGGGTGGGCGCTGGGGCATACGGCCGTATCCCCTCAGCCTCAACGTTGGCGTTCAGCGCCGCGATCGTTTCACCCAGCACGGGATGCACAAAGTCGGGTGCGATGTCGGCCAGCGGGCGCAGCACAAAGGCACGCTCCGCCAGCTGCGGATGCGGAATATTCAATTTTTCGGTTTTTACTATCTGGTTGGCGTAAAAAAGAAGGTCGATGTCGATCAGGCGTGGTCCCCACCGCCCGGCAGGCTCACGGCCCAGCTCAACTTCCAGGGCTTTGACAAAGGTCAGCAGTTCACCTGGCGACAATTCGGTTTCGGCAGCCAGGCAGAGGTTCAAAAAGTCGGGCTGGTCGGCGACACCCCAGGGGGCTGTTTGGTAGAGGGGGGAAACGGCCGTAATCACCAACTTTTCAGCAAGGCGAGCAATGGCTGCTTGCAAATTAGCCGCCCGGTCACCTAAATTTGTGCCTAAACCCAAATAAATCGTCTGCATGGTGCCTGTTTGTCAAACCTGTTTGTTAAATCAAATTGGTCATAATGACCGAAATGATGCCCTGCGTCATATGGCAAACTTTATAACACAGCGCGTCATTTGTGTCAATTGTTTCTTTCCAAAGAGAGTTTCGCGCAAGCTCAGGGTGCTGCCCTCAATAGCGTTGGAATTACAGTCTGGGCAGCGTGATAGCCACACATACCATGCACCCCACCCCCCGGCGGCGTCGCAGAGGAGCAGAGAAAAACGCTCGGCAGCGGCGTGGTGTAGGGATTCAGGCGCGGCACGGGGCGCGTGAACAACTGCCGCCAGTTCTGCACGCCACCGTTGATGTCCCCGCCGATGTAGTTGGGGTTGTACTGCTGAAAATCGTGCGGGGTCATGGTGTGGCGGGCCAGGATGGTGTCGCGGAAGCCCGGGGCAAAGCGCTCAATTTGCGCCTCGATGGTGGCGGTCATGTCTACCGTGCTGCCGTTGGGGACGTGGCAGTAAGCCCAGCCGGTATGCTGACCGATGGGGGCACGGGTTGAGTCGAAAAGGCTTTGTTGGGTGACGAGGGTATACGGCCGTTCCGCCACCTCCCCCTGCCATACCAGCCGCTCACTCAAAGCCATATCCTGCATGGTGGGGCCAAGATGTACCGTGCCCGCCCGTCGGCAGGCCGCTGCCCGCCAGGGAATCGGCTCGCTAAGTGCCCAATCGACCTTGAACACGCCCGGCCCATAGCGGTACTTTTGCAGTTGGCGACGGTAGCCAGCAGGCAGCTGCTCTCCGGCAATGGCTAAAAGCTGGCGCGGCGTCACGTCCAGCAGCACGGCGCGGGCCGACGGCAGCTCCGCCAAAGATTTCACCTCATGGTTGGTCACAATCTCGCCGCCGAGGCCGGTGAAATAGCCTGCCAGGGCATTGGCGATGGCTTGGCTGCCGCCACGGGGCAGCGGCCAGCCAACCTTGTGCCCCAGCGTGCCCAGCATCAGGCCAAAAGCGGCGGTGAGCGGCCATTCCAGGGGCATGATCGAATGGGCGGCCAGCCCGGCAAACAGGGCGCGGGCGCGCTCCGTGCGAAAGAGGGTTTTGGCGAACGTGGTGGTCGGCCACACTGCCCGCAGCCCAAATTTTGCCATTGCCAACGGGTGGCGCGGCGGGCGCAGCGGCCCCAGGAATTCACGGGCGATCTTGTCCCAGTCGGCCACCAGCGGAGCGAAGAGACGCCGGTAGGTGGGGCCATCTTTGCCGAGCTGTGCGGCCGTTTCTGCCAGAGATTGGTGCAGAGCAACGGCCGTTCCATCATCAAATGGGTGGGCCAACGGCAAATCAGGTTGAATCCACTCCAGGCCAAATTCAGCCAAATCGAGCGATTTGAAGAAGGGGGAACCCATTCCCAGCGGGTGAATGGCGGAGCAAATGTCGTGGCGGAAACCGGGCAGGGTTAATTCGGCCGTGCGCATCCCGCCGCCGACCGTCGCTTTGGCTTCCAGCAGCAGCACGCGCCAGCCCTGGCGGACCAGCGTAATGCCAGCGGCCAGGCCATTAGGACCAGAACCCACAATAATCGCGTCGTAATCAGCCATGAAAAATTAGGAATTAGGAATGATGAAGGGTTAGACTCCTTCATCATTCATCATTCATCCTTTCCTAAACAGCCGCCTGGTCAGGTGGAGGAGCAGGTAGACGGCCGAACGGATGGCGGCATTATGCCAGATATTGCCCGCTTTTGACCACTGCACTTTTTTGTCTATGCAAACGGCCGTTAACGAGGGCTGGCGGTTGGTCGAGCCGAAATGGGCAGCCGGGTTGCTCAGCGTATCGAACCAGAACTTGTCTTCGGCCTTGTGGCCGAATCCCAGGCGAAGGGTGGTTTCGTACATGGGATCGCTGGCGCGGATGAGGGCTTGAATCTGAATGACCGTCACGCCGTCAGCGGCGCTGGAGTCAGCGCTGGCGCTGAAGGTAATCATGCCGGCGAACATGTGGCCCTGCGGCGTCATGAAGGAGAAGGATTCCTCGTCGGCGTAAATGACGCGCACGCCGGTGGACAGCTTCATGCCGCCGGGGGCGCTGCGGTTGAGGACGGCCACTTCGCCCGGCTTGACGCCTTGCAGCGGGCCGTAGAAATTGTTGCCTTTGGGCCAAAAGTCGGGAAAGTGGGCTTTCCAGTCGGTGATGACTTGCTGCGGGGTTTTGCTGGCGATGCGAACGCCAACCAGTTCGCGCCCATTGTGCAAGCAGAAGACAGATTGGTTGTGCCGACTATCTGCATGTATGAAGTTTTCAAGCGCATTCTGCTCCAGCGCGGCGAAGAGGCAGCCCTGCAAGCTGCGGGCATGATGTCGCTGGGAATCATGACTGATTTGACACAGGAAATTGCGATCAACGCGGCGCAGCTATCCAGCGAGCGCAAACTGGCGATGGCGGACAGCATTATCCTGGCAACTGCACGGGCCAGCAAGGCCACGTTGTGGACGCAAGACGCAGATTTTGCGGGAATGGGGCGTCATACTTTTTGCGGTAAAAACGGCGGTCGATGAAGGTTTGCAGGCGACGGCGCAGCAGGGTAAACAACGCGACAATTGTCAACGTAGAAATGACAATCACATTTCGTGTTACAATTTTCGGTATAGGCAAAAGTCGAGGGCAAGATCATGCAGCTATCTTATGCACAAATACCACGTAGACAGGTGAACCAGATGAATCTGGAACAGTACGCGGCAGATTTACTGCCTCTCTTTGATGAACTGGTTGACGAATCTTTGGCCCAGTAATCAAGCAGATATGACAACTGTAAGGCTTCACTTTCTTGGCCCACCCCGCATCGAACGGGACGACCAGATTCTGGAAGTAGACACGCGCAAAGTCACCGCTCTGCTGGCCTACCTGGCCCTGAGCGGCGAACGGCCGTCTCGCGATTTTCTCGCCGCCTTCCTCTGGCCGGAGTTCGACGACCGCCGCGCCAAAGCCGCCCTGTGCCGCACCTTGTCTGCCCTGAAAACGGCCGTGACCCTCTACGCCGATATTGGCGACCAACGGAGCAGTTGGCAGCCAGAAATTTGGAAGCTAACAGTCTGGTAGGTGTAAATCTCGTGTTATACAGTAAAATCGCTTTCTATCTTGGCCTGTTCATACTGAGCCTGAACCTCACCAACGCCTCTGCCCAAACCAGCGCCAATGCCACCTTATTGGTGCAGCCGGGCGACAGCTGGGCGGCGCTGGCGGTTCGCTTCCAAGTAAGCGAAGCAGCGCTGCACGAGCTGAACCCGCAGATGAATCAACAGCGGCAGCCAGCCATTAGTACGACGCTGGTTTTGCCAGAAACGGCCGTTGAGCAGACCGGGAAGCTGGTGCGGCCGATGGAAAGTTTGTTGGCAACGGCCGTTCAATATCAAACCGCACCCTGGCTGCTGGCTATACACAATAACCGATCATCCCCCTACCAGCCCACCCTGTACCAGCCAACGTTTGTACCCGATGAAACCAGCACCGTGCGCGATTTGCCCGCTGGGTTTGCCAGTTTGGCGCTGTCGCAGCTGGTGGGCGTGCCGGGGCAGGCGGTTGGCTTTCGGGCAGAATTGACGGCAGCGGCGGAGGTTACGGCCGTTTTGGGCAGCAACGGGATGGGTATGGGGAGAAACGGCCGTTTTCTGGTTGGCCTGACAGGCACAGGGGCATTTTTTGGTACCCAACAGCCTGTCTTGCAAATTCAGGTGGATAACACGCCACCCTGGCGGCAGCCGTGGCAGTTCCGCGACCCCACCAACTGGATATTTCAGGAGTTGACACTTACGGGAACGGCCGCCCAAATCGACCAGCAGTCCATTGAAGAGGAGAGAGAGCGGTTGTTTGCCATTTGGGAACAAAACAGCGGCCCGGCCCAATGGGACGCCCCGTTCCAGCTGCCCATCAGCAGCTACCTGGCCATTAGCTCGCCGTTTGGGGCGCGGCGCTCCTACAACGGCGGCCCGTACCGCACCTACCACGAAGGGGTCGATTTTAGCGCCTATGGCAGCACGCCGGTGCTGGCTCCAGCTAGCGGCACCGTGGTGGTGGCCGAATTTCTCTACGTTCGGGGCGGCGCGGTCATCCTCGACCACGGGCTGGGAATTTATACCGGCTATTACCACATGTCCAGCCTGGCTGTAACCCCCGGCGAGGTGGTGCAGCCCGGCCAGATCGTGGGCGAAGTGGGCACAACAGGGCTTTCTACCGGTAATCATCTACATTGGGATTTGCTGGTGAATGGCATCTGGGTAGATGCCCAGGCGTGGCTGGATCAGGGGATGGATTGCTGGATTTTGGCGGGGCTAGACCAGCCGTGCGAGTAAAATTTCCCCGGAAACTGCCTGCCAGGAGGTGAACTGGCTGAAAGTTTCCGGGGAAACTTAAACTTGATTACTCTTCTTCGTCGTCGTCCAAAAGCTCTTCAAGGAAGTCGATGACGGCATCGTTGAACATGTCGGGCTGCTCCAGATTGGGCAGATGGCCCGCATCGGGGATCACAACCAGTTCGGCGTCGGGGATCGCTTTGAACATCAGCTCCGCCTCTGAGACGGGGATGAGCTGGTCATCGGCCCCGTGAATGATGAGCACGGGCACATCGATATCGCCAAGCGTGGGGGTGGAATCGATCCGGTCGCGCATGGCGTTTAACGCCCCCACCACGCCGTTGAGCGAGGCATTGCTCATCACCTCTTTGACATAATCAACCAGCTCTTCATCTGTTTCAACGTTTTGGGGAGCCAGCATTTTGGGCAGCATACCGCCGGAAACGGCCGTTGCCCCCTCACTTTTAGCCAGTTCCGCCGCCTTATCCCGGCCAGCCTTGCCCTCTTCCGAATCAGCCCCAGCGCGAGTCGAAACCAAAATGAGACCAGCCACCTGTTCGGGGTAGCGACGGTAAAACTCCAGAGCGATATAGCCGCCCATCGACAGGCCGCAGACCACAAACGGCGTGGCCACGTTGAGATGCCCCAGCAAATCGGCGCAATCATCGGCCAGCTGGGTGATGCTGTACGGCCCCGGCACGCTGTCTGACTGACCATAGCCGCGCAAATCTGGCGCAATGACGCGCACAAATTCACCTAAATCTTCCAGCTGCGGGTCCCACATCTGGCTATTTAGCGGGAAGCCATGAATAAGCAGCAAAGCTGGCTTATCGCAAGAATCCTGAAATGCCATTACAAAATCTTCTTCATTTTCACTCATTATCTTTCCTCACTTCTTTGTGGCTGGTAGTTAGTGAGCAGTGAAGCTCGCCAGCCACCAGCTACCAACCACTATGTTTATATTTCCATCCCTTCAAACAGTTCGCCGATGGAACGACGCAGGTAATTTTGGCGAATCGCTTCGGCAAACACGTTGCTCACAGAAAGGACGGTTAAATTGGGGGGACGGCGTTCAAACGGCCGTTCCACCGTATCCGTGGTAATCACTTCCTTAATTTGTGGTACCGATTTAATGCGCTCAATGGCTGGCCCCAGAAACAGGCCGTGCGTGCAGACCAGCGAAATCCGCTGGATGCCGCTTTCCACCAGCACCTGACTTAACTCTACCACAGAACCGGCCGTAGCAATCTCATCATCATACACCCAAGCGTGCTCAAACCCCTGCACCTGCCGACCAATCAGTCCGCCAATCTTTACTTTGGTGTCCGACACCCGTGTCTTGTCCGCCGAGGCAATGGGCAGGCCCAAATCGGCAGCAAAGCGGGCGGCAGGCTTGGCCCGGCCCATGTCTGGCGCCACCACAACATCCCGCCTGGGATCCAGCTCGCGCTGCCGAATAAATTGTCCCAACGTCATGCGCGCCGTCAGCGGATCGGCTGGAATGCTAAAAAAGCCGTGAACCTGCGGCGAATGGAGCGTCATCGTCATGATGTGGGTCGCCCCGGAAGTATGCAGCAAATCGGCAATCAGTCGGGCCGTAATGGAGATGCGCGGCGCGTCTTTCTTATCCGAGCGAGCGTAAGAAAAGTAGGGGATGATGGCGTGAATCTCCTTTGCCGCCGCGCTTTTGGCAATATCCAGCATCATCAACAGCTCGACCAAATGATCGCTGACCGGTGGCGTGAGCGATTGCACAATGTAGACGATACGGCCGCGCACGCTGGCCCCCAGCTGCACAAACAAATTATCGTTGCTAAACCTGGAAAATCGGGTTTCGTCCAGAGGAATACCCAACTGTTGGGCTATTTTCCCCGCCAGCGGCACGTTGGAACGGCCGCTAAACATGCGAACATCATTTAAATCTAATACGCCATCCATTTCTCTCCTCCTTCGAAAATAAAAAACGGAACACAGAGTTACACAGAGAAGACGCAGAGTTACACAGAGAAATTAGGAGAAATCTGTCCGCAATCTGCGCCAATCTGCGAAATCTGTTGATTTTCATTCATGGTGTTGAGCTTGCGCTCATGTCGTCGCCTCATGTATAAAAAAAGCAATTAGCCAAAGGTTACCGGAGCCAGCAGCGCCCGGTTCAGCCTCATTTTGTATTCAGTGGCTGGAATTTCAACAGCGCCAAAGCGGCGTAGATGCTCTGTCATAAACTGGGTATCCAATAAATGGAACTGTCGCTGATTAAGATGCTCAACCAGATAGGCCAGGGCTACCTTGCTGCTGTCGCGTACATGGCTAAACATGCTTTCTCCGGCAAAGAAACCACCGATGACCACGCCATACAGCCCACCAACCAGCTCACCCGCCTGCCACACCTCCACGCTGTGGGCAAAACCCAACCGATGCAGCCGGGTGTATGCCTGGATCAGGTTGTTGTTAATCCAGGTCTCTTCACGACCGGCATCTGGCGCGGCACATGCTTCCATAACGGCCGTAAATTCCGTATCTATGCGAATTTCAAAGAGCTGCTGACGAATGGTACGCCGAAGAGAGCGAGGAATATGAAAACGATCCAGGGGAATGATAGCTCTGGGATCGGGATCGTACCAGTAGATACGGCCGTCTTCGTGCGCCATCGGGAAAATGCCCTGGCAGTAGGCTGAAAGCAATATTTGAGGAGAAAGGTAACTGTCCACTAGCTATCTAAACGTAAATGAAGGTTCTTGCAAGCATTGGCTTTCCCACCACTGCCGAATACGCCCACCAATCGGCCGTCCCACATAAGCCTCAATCTGGTACACCACCTCCCACAAGCGGGCAAAGTCAACGCCGGTACCCAAACCCATTTTATACGCCAAAAAAACCAGATCTTCGGTGGCCAGGTTGCCCGCCGCGCCGGGCGCAAACGGACAGCCGCCCAACCCGCCCACGCTGCTGTCGAAGATGCGCACTCCGGCTTGCAGCGCCGTGGTGGCGTTAGCCAACCCCATCGCCTGGGTATCATGCAGATGCACCGCCAGCTTGTTCATCTCCAATCTGCGGCCCAGCGACTCCATCAAATGCCCTACATCCAGCGGATTGGCGTGGCCGATGGTGTCGGCAATCGCCAGCTCGTCTGGCTCCAGCTGCCACAGCTTTTCTGCCAGAGTAATGGTGCGATGAGGCGGCGTGCTGCCTTCAAACGGGCAAACCCAGGCGGTCATCACATAAATGCGGGTCCAGACGCCGTCGCGCCGCGCCTGTGGCATCAGCTCGCGGGTAATTTCATAAGCCCGCTGCGACGACATGCGGGTGTTCTTCTGGCTAAATGTTTCGCTCACCGAAACGCCAAAGGCCATCGAGCGGCAGCCAGCGGCCAAAGCCCGGTCGTAACCACGCTGGTTAAAAACCAGACCAACAAACTCCTTTCCCGGCCACTTTTGACGGCTGAACTGCATTAACTCATCAGCGTCAGCCATTTGCGGTACGGCCTGGGGATGGACAAAACTGGTTAGCTCAATATGGTGCAATCCGGCGGCCACCAAACCTGCAACCAGCGCTTTTTTTTGAGTTGTATTGATGAGGTTGGCTTCATTTTGCAAGCCATCGCGTGGGCCTACTTCATAAATTTTCAGGGAATCTGACATGATTTACCTATACAGCTGCTCGACTTGGGCAAGCTGTTGTGGGGACAGCCTGCGGGAACGGTTTATGCGTCGATTTTACCATACAACCGGTTTGCTTTGGTGAGCAGCAGTACAGAAGGGGTAATTAGAAGATCGGAGATTGGAGATTGAAACTAATCTTTAATCTCTCATTCTCCTTAATAGCGTCCGACAGCTGGATCCACGGCAATGGCGTAGGCGTCGATGCCGCCGTCCATGTTGAGCACGTTGGTCCAGCCCTGCTGCTGCAGCCAGGCTGTGACCTGAGCGCTGCGATTGCCATGATGGCACAACACCACAATTTCGGCTTCTTTGTCGGCCAAAACAGCTTCTGGCAGCGCCTCTGGCCCCTGCTGCGCCAATTCACTCAGCGGGGCAAGCAGTACGCCATCGCCTAAATTAGCATAGAGCAGTTCATTCGGTTCACGCACATCGAGCAGAATAAAACTGTCGCCGTTGTTTCGTTTCTGGGCCACTTCCTGCACAGAAAGGCCGGGGACTCCGTAGGGGTTCATAACTACTTCCTTTTGTTGCGCGTTTGCCAGGGGCGCGTAATTAGTGAAAAGTCCGAGAATATTATTACTTGCACACCTGTCACTTTATGAGCGCCAGGCGGCGAGGAGCAAACAGCCCCAGCCAGCAATGAAGGCCACGCCGCCGATGGGGGTGATGGCGCCCAACCAACTTTGCCGGGTGAAGACAAGCAGATAGAGACTACCGGAAAAGATGACGATGCCAGCCAGAAAAAGGTAGCCGGCCCAGGTCGTCAGGTTCATGGGGAATTTGTCGGCCAGCCAGGCGGCGGCAAAGAGGGCCAGGGCGTGGTAGATGTGGTAGCGCACGGCCGTTTCATACGTCGCCGCCAAATTCGGAAATCGTTCAAAATAACTGCTCAGGCCATGCGCCCCAAACGCCCCGGCACCCACGCCCAGCATCATCAAAGCCGCACCAAAAATAACAAAGAGATTACTCATTTCTTTCATCCTCAAATCGTTCTGTATCCCAGCGCATGGTGGGAGGTTCCTCAACGGCGGGGCCTTCGCCCTGGGCCAGTCGGTCCAACCAGCTGAGGGGATCATCGGGAGCGGCCGTTTCAATTGCCACATAAGCGCCGTACATCTCTTCCAAATGCGGCCGTTCCCGCACAATCTCCTGCACCAATTCGGGGAGACGGCCGTTTCGCTCCATCGTGCCAATCAAAATTCCGGCCTTATCCTGCCGACTTTGCCCTCGCAGCCCGTCATACGCCAAACCCAGCCGCCGGCACAGCAGCTGAAACTCGTCCAGATTAAAAACCGTTAGTAAATCATCTCGTAACTGTACGCGATCCATTCTTTGATCCTACAAAAGCAGGAGTGAAAAGTAAAAAGTGATAAGTGAAAAGTAGCCGCACTTTTTACTATTCACTTATCACTTTTCACTGCTCTCCTCAATTTCCGTTCAAACTCTTCGCCACATGATGCACCAGCCGTTCCGCAACGGCCGTTTTGCTTTGCAGCGGTATCTCTTCCACCACGCCCGCCGAGCTGAGCAGCAGCACCTTGTTGGTATCCACCTCAAAACCCGCGCCCTGGTCCATCACATCGTTGACGGCAATGAAGTTGAGCCCCTTGCGCAGGAGCTTGTCACGGCCGTATTCAAACGCGTTGTGCGTCTCGGCGGCAAAGCCAAGCACGATGCGCGGAAAGCCGCTTTTATCGCGCTGCGCCTTAACGGCCGTTAAAATATCCAGCGTCACTTCCAAACCTATCGCCAGACCCCACTGCTCATCTGTCTTCTTTATCTTCTTGTCCGACTGCGCATTAGGGCGAAAATCGGCCACGGCGGCTACCATGAACAGCGCATCGGCCGTTTTGGCCGCTGCCAACACAGCATCCCCCATCTCATCGGTGGTTTGCACAGAAACGGCCGTTGCCCCAAACGGAATCGACTCAAAAATCGGCCCATGCACCACCGTCACCGCCGCCCCAGCGTCCAGCGCCGCCTGGGCCACCGCCAACCCCTGCTTGCCCGTAGAACGGTTGCTGATGAAGCGCACCGGGTCCAGCGGTTCCCGCGTTGGCCCGGTAGAGACCACCACCTTACGCCCCGCCAACGGGCCATCTTTGGCCAACGCCTGCCGCACAAAGCCCAGTAAATCGGCCGGTTCCACCATTCGCCCCAGACCAGATAAGCCAGAAGCCATGCGCCCCGCCGCTGGCCCGGCAAACTGTACGCCGCGCTCACGCAGCGTGGCCACATTGGCCTGGGTGGCTGGATGATCATACATGCCGCCATCCATCGCCGGGGCAATGAGAATGGGGCAGCGGGCGGCCAGCGCCGTCACCGTCAGCAGATTATCGGCCAGGCCGTGGGCCAATTTTGCCAGGGTGTGGGCCGTCGCCGGGGCAATGACGAAGAGATCTGCCGTTTCGCCCAGCCCCACATGCTGCACATGGGCTGCCTCGCTCCACATATCGCTGAAAGACGGCCGTCCCGTCACCGAGCGAAAGGTCAGCGGCGTCACAAACTGCTGCGCCCCGGCCGTTAAAATCACGTCCACCTCTGCCCCGGCCTGCGTCAGCTTCGAGGCCAGGTCCACCGCTTTGTAACAGGCAATAGAACCTGTTACACCCAGTACAATTCGTTTTCCCTCAAATAAACTGATTTTGCTCATAAATCTAGTTTAACCAGAAACCCCAAAACGCAAAATAATGCCCGTTTATGAGTTTTGTTTATCATAGATGTTACGTTTAGCCAAAAAGTTTTTATGATTTTTGTTATAATATCGTCGTGCATTTTGATTCCTGCAAAGAAAAACTATGTATCAAACCAGGAATCCACACAGCACATCAAGACTTGCGCAACAGCAAAAAGTTACTTAGCAAAAGATTACAGGTTATACGCTCTCGCTTAAACAAAGGGCAGAAGCTTGATTGAATTTTGCCAAAAAACATTTGCAATCCATCAATGCGCGTTTATAACATTATCAATGACAATTACAGGGAGGTTCTCTTGTCCACTCATTTTAACCTGAAGCAATACAATATTGATGTTAACCACGTCGTCCGCAATGCAATGCCGGCCCAACTCTACCAGGAAGCACTGGCCCATGAAATTGATGCCGCTATTGCAGATTCTGGCGCTTTGATGGTGCGTTCGGGTGAAAAAACCGGCCGCAGCCCCAAAGACAAGCGCATCGTAAAACATCCAGACTCCCAAGACAACATTTGGTGGGGAGCAGTCAACGTCGCTGTAGATGAACACACGTTTGAAATTAACCGCGAGCGGGCTATCGATTATCTGAACACCCGCGCAAAACTGTATGTGGTAGACGGCTACGGCGGCTGGGATCTCAACGAACAGATTAAGGTGCGCATTGTTTGCACACGGCCGTATCACGCCCTTTTCATGTGGAATATGCTCATCCGCCCCACCGATGAACAGTTAGCCAATTTTGGCGAACCCGACTACGTCATCTTTAATGCGGGTCAATTCCCAGCCAACCGCTACACCAGCGGCATGACTTCCAAAACCAGCGTCGATCTCTCCTTCGAGCAGCAAGAAGTCGTCATTCTGGGTACCGAGTACGCCGGTGAAATGAAGAAAGGCATCTTCACCATCATGAACTACATCATGCCCAAGAAAGGCGTCCTTTCCATGCACTGTTCCGCCAACGAAGGGGAAAATGAAGATGTTTCACTCTTTTTTGGCCTCTCCGGCACCGGCAAAACCACGCTTTCCGCCGATGAGCGGCGCAAACTTATTGGCGACGATGAACATTGCTGGACCGATGAAGGCATCTTCAACATTGAAGGCGGCTGCTACGCCAAAGCGATCAACCTGTCGGCCGAAAGCGAACCGGAAATCTTCAACGCTATCCGATTTGGCACCGTTTTGGAAAATGTGGTCTACGATGAACGCACCCACACGGTTGACTACACCGACATTTCCATTACCGAAAATACCCGGGCGGCTTATCCCATCGACTACATTCCCAACGCCAAAATCCCTTGCGTGGGCGGCCATCCCAAAAATATCATTCTGCTCACCGCCGATGCCTTTGGCGTACTGCCCCCCGTCAGCAAATTGACCCCGGAGCAGGCGATGTACCACTTCATCAGCGGGTATACCGCCAAAGTAGCCGGCACAGAAATGGGCGTAACGGAACCACAGGCCACCTTCTCTGCCTGTTTTGGAGCCGCCTTCATGGTATGGCACCCCAGCAAATATGCTGAACTGCTGGCCGAAAAGATGGCCGCTTACGGCTCCACCGCCTGGCTGATCAACACCGGCTGGACCGGTGGCCCATACGGCGTTGGCTCGCGTATGAAGCTCAAATACACCCGCGCCATCATCGACGCCATTCATGATGGATCGTTGGACAAGGTTGAATATGTAACAGACCCGATCTTTGGGCTGGGTGTACCGACCAGTTGCCCCAACGTACCGGATGAGCTGCTGATTCCTAAAAACACCTGGCAAGACGGCGCAGCCTTTGATGTCCAGGCCCACAAATTGGCCAACCTGTTCATCAACAACTTCGAGAAGTACAAAGCAGGCAGCAGCGAGGCGATCATCAACGCAGGCCCCAAAGCGTAAATCGCAGAGCTCCTTTGTTTTAACCTTCAAAATCGCCCAACAGTCACCTGTTGGGCGTTTTTTTTGCCAGGGCAGATGAGAACCGGATCAGCAATTCCAATTATGAAATTTCTGCGGTAGGGGCGGGACGGGCGGGCCATGATGTGCGCTAAACTGACGGCCTTCCATCCCGCCCGTCTCGCCCCGTTTGGGGCACACCGGGTCTGGGGCGAGACGGCGCGGCAGTGAGCCAATTTGTTTTTCCCAAGGTCATCCCGCGCCGTCCCGCCCCTACACCATAATTGGAATTGCTGAGAACCGAGTAGACTGACCAGGCAAAATTGGCTTGTTTGGTTATAATTTGACCCACGACGTTCATTCTAATGGCGCACAATACGGGAGTTACCCTTGACCCCTCAGCAGCACCGTTTGGCTCTACGCCTCTGTTACGTTTTACTTCTACTGCTTGTCGGCAATTTATTGGTGTCGCTGTGGCAGCAGCAGGCTTCGGTTAATCTGGCGATTGCCAAAGGGCAGCAGCTTTATCTGTCGGCCGATGGCCAGCCAACGGGCCTGGATGCCACCCAGTTGGCCAATCTAAACACGGCCGTTTCCTCCCTCATCTTCGTTGATGCCTTACCCCTCAGCCTGGCAGAAGCCCGCCCCTGGACAGCGCTGGGCTGCACGGCCAGCAGCTGTGCCCATGCAACCTATTTTGACCGGGAAAACGGCCGTACCGTCAACCAAATCATCACCCTCACCAACAATGCTGTTCTGGCCGAGTGGCATGATGATCTCGGTCGCCCTGGCGGCAGCCGGTTTGTGGCTGAAGAGGCGATTCAGATTGCGGCCAAAGATGCTGAGGTTACGGCCGTTCTGGGCAATATCGGTGCGGGCGACCCGGCCATGATCCCGATGTCTGGCTGGCTGGCCGATGACGCCTGCCGGGATGATTGGTGTGTCGATTTAACATTTCACAGTCCGGCGGGAGACGGCCGTATCTTCCACGTCTTCGTCAATATGACCCAACAAACCGTCGCCCGCACCTTTTATACCCGTGGCCGCCCCAACCTGGATGTGGCGATGCCCGTCTCCCAACGCCAGGCGTTCAGCAACGGCTGCCATGAGCAAGATGGCTGGAACATCTGCTGGGAAATGACCGCCCACGACGGCGTGCTGTTCCGCGACGCCACCTACAACGACGACACTATCTTCACCAGCATCAAAATCACCCAAATCGAGGCGTGGTACCCCAGCTGGCCCGGCGGCTACCGGGACGAAATCGGCTTTTCGGCCACGGTGCCCCCCTTTGGCGATACCGTCCTCAACCGACTGGAAGATGGCTTTGAAGTGCGCCAGTTGTTCACCGAATTTACCCATTGGCCCAACTGCATCTGCTGCTACCGGTACGAGCAAATCATTCGTTTCTACGCCGATGGCAGCTTTGAGCCGCGCTTTGTCTCCCACGGCCCAGGCTGCGATGATTTGTCGATTTATCGGCCGTTTTGGCGCATCGATCTCGAGCTAGGCGACCCAGAAGAAAATCTGGTCTGGCTGTGGCAGGAAAATGAATGGGGCGAACTGGCCACCGAGCAGGAGCTGTACCCCTTTGTTGACCGTTTGGGGCCAGACGGCTTCAAATTGGCCACGGGCAGCGGCGATTTGCTCTACCTCTGGCAGCTAATGCCCACAGACCCACTTGGGCTAGACGAAGCCCGCTTTTTCATTCTGAAAGAGAACGAGCTGGAAGGGGAACAGCCCCTGGCCCCTGGCCCTGGCGACACCTTCCAGCCACCCCGCCAATGGCTCAACGATGAGCCAATTGCTGGCGAGAATATTGTGGTTTGGTACGTGCCGCTGCTAAAAACCAAAAAGATGGAGCCGATCTGGTGTATGCCAGACCCCGAACCAGGAATCAACCAGTGCGAAGCGATTTTGCGGGTACAAATGGCCGATGGGCTGCCCCAGCCAACGGCTGAAGAGCTGGCCGAAATGAGTGAGACACCTGTACCGCTGGCTGCGGAAACGGCCGTAACACCCCCACCCGTCCCCACGCTCCGCCCCGTTCAGGGAGATTCCGTGGAAGAAATCATTCTCAATGCGGGCTGCGGTACCTGCCACGCCATTGGCCCCATCGGTGAAGGGCGCAAAGTTGGCCCCGACCTCTCCGCCATCGGCTACGAGGCCACCGGACGCATCCCCGGCATATCTGCCGCCGACTATTTGCGCCAATCGATTGTGGACCCAAACTACGCGCTGGCGCCCACCTGCCCCAACGGCCCGTGCCTGCCCAATATTATGCCGAAAGATTACGGCCAGCGGTTGACCCCGATCCAGGTGGAGCTGATTGTAGGCTATTTGCTGGCGCTGGATGGCAGCGACGTGCCAGAGCGTCTGACGGTGATTGGCGAGGGGAATACGGCCGTATTCCCCAAAGGAAGCGGCACAGCCAAAGGCAGCGGTGGCGTCATGGCTGGTGTCGATACCTCATCTACCTCGGTTCAGCTCATCATGATAGGGATTGTGCTGCTGTTGACGCTGTTTTTGTTGTGGAAACGGCCGTATGAAGAATAACCCCGTTTCGTAAGCCGTCGTGAAAGTTAAGTAGATAACATAAGAAATGTATGCCAACCCCGTTGACAAAAATCAGCGGAAACGCGATACTGAAACTGTTGTTATTGGCTAACTACTCAGGTGCAAGGCACTGGCCGCAGGCGATTCAATGAGTTGGAACCGTTTGGCCAGTGCCTTGCACCACTTAAAAACGGGAGGATTACACCATGTCTGAAGCATTAGATCAAGTTGTTGAACGCGCAATTAACGATAAAGAGTTCCGCAAACTTCTGTTCAAAAATCTGGACCGGGCCCTTGAAGGGTATGCCATCTCCGACGAAGAACGCAGCCTCTTAGAAAACCTCGACGAGAAAAACTTCGACGAATTCGCTGGCGGCCTCGGCCCCCGCACCACCAAAGGGTTTATGCCGGGAACAGGCTAAATCCCTCAAAATATAAGTTCATTCTTGGCGCTTAGACAAAAATGTCTAAGCGTTTTTATTTTACCCCGAAATCAACTTGAATTTTTGCACAATTGACAAACAATCATCACCAAGAATTCTCAGTCGATCATTTTCGCTCTTTGATAGTAATAAGCCTGCATTTTCAAAACAGATCAGTCTATCCCCAAATCTAGATCGCCGCTTCGCTGCAATAACGCTTTTCTCTAACAACTTTTCGGATTTATCAGCCGCTGCTTCCAATGCTGCCAATTCCAAATAAACAAGAGCTCTGAGGTCTGGGCACCCATCCGCAGAGGAAGATAAACTTTTTTGGAAATAGGATATTGCTCTTAAAGAGTCCCCTTCCAGGTTAAACACAATTCCCAAAAAATATTCAGCAAAAGGTCGCCACCAAATCAACTCTTTTTCATCAATAAGTTTGTAGGAATTTTCTAGATACTGCTTTGCCCGAGATACACTTCCCGAATAAATTTCAACCTGCCCTAAACCTATCAATAATCTTGCTGTTTCTTCAATATAGCTTTCAGGTTGCAAATCGATAAACTTCTTTGCTTCCTCATATTGAATTTTGGCCTCACCCCATTTTTGAAGGGCACTAAAATATTCAAATCCCCAAAACAGATGTGCTTCAACTTGTAAGCTAGGATAATTCATTGTAGCCAAGAGTTCGACAGCGGATTCAAAATCAGTCAGCGCAGCGTTAAATTCACCCAATCTTGAAAGTGCAGCGGCTCGATTAGTCATTGCCAAAGCATACAAATTCTTCCCACTTTCTTTCCCAATAAGGACGGCTTCATCAAATGTTTTTACAGCTTCCTGATATTGGCCCAATGTAAACTGCACAAACCCAACATTACTTAAAGCAATGCCAATATTAATTGGTGTGCTAAATTCACGGGAAAGCTCAACACCTTGTTGCATTGCTTGCAATGACAACTCTAATTCCTTTTGAGAGTATCGAGTAAAACTTATTGCCTCATATACCCGAGCCAACAAGTAATTGTTATTTTCTTGTTGACAGATTTCCTTGGCACGTTCTAGATAAAGCATAGCAGCAGAATAATCTAATCTTGAACTTGTTGCCCAACCAGCCCAAATATATGCGCGAGCTAATTGATCGCTATCAGCTGCATTTTTTAAATCATTAATGATTGTCCCTGTGAGAGCCTGCACTTCATCAAATGCGCCTTGCCGGTAGCGGATTTCGGCCATGAGGTTGTAGGCAACGGCCGTTGATCCCTGATCCCCATTTACATTAGCCAAAGCCAGCGCTTTTTCAGCATCGGCAAAGGCGGTGGCTAAATCACCCAGCAGAATGAGTACGTTGCCGCGTGACAGGTAGAGGTGCACGGCCGTTTCCCACAGCCCCTCATCCCCTAAAGCATTCAAATGGGTTTCCGCCAGGTTGTATAGATCAATCGCTTCCCGGTTGGCAAAGATGTTGCGGGCCTCATCGGCGGCCAGGATGGCGTAATGCAGCGCCTGGGCATGGTTGTTAGCCCGGCTAAAATGGTACGCCAGCACCGAATGCAGTGGTTTGAGGTTGCTTTGGTATTTAGACGACAGCCAGCTGGCAACGCCCGCATGGAGCTCCTGCCGCCGGGCGTAGGGCAAACTTTCATACGCCACTTCATGCGTCATGGCGTGTTGAAACAGGTAAATCCACTCTGGATCGGCCGTAATCAGCTGCGTCATATCTGATTCGGAAAGTTCCGCCAGCAGCCTCAGGACGGTGTGCTGCGCTGGTGATTCTGCAATGGCTTGCAGCGGTTCAGCCGAAAATTGGCGACCAATGACAGAAGCCATCTGCAACAAATCGCGGCCAGCTGGCGGCAGTCGATCCAGGCGAGCCAGCAGCAGGCCGTGAATGGTGTCTGGCACCTGCATCCGGGCCAGCTCGACCTCATCCACCTGCACACGGCCGTTTACCCGCAGCACCCCCGCCCCCATCATCACGTTCAGCGCCTCTTCCAAAAAGAGCGGATTCACCGGACTGTCTCGCCCCTCCCGATCTCGCATCCCCAAATGCTGCTCCACCGCCTGGGGCAGCTCCGAGGTACCCACCAGCTGGGCCAACATCTGCCGCGCCGAAGCCGGAGACAGATCGGTGAGGGGAATGGGGAGGCAAAACGGCCGTTCCAGCAGCGCCATCTGCACATCCTCGCGGGCGCGAAAGGTAAACGCCAAAAAGAGAGACATGCCGTCCAGATGCGTGCCCAGATCATCCAGCAGCGCCAGCGACGCCTGATCGGCCCATTGCAGCCCTTCCAGCACAATCAGCAGCGGCTGCTGCGCCGCAATGATGGTGCAGCAGCGACGAATCAGGGCAAACAGCCGCACCTGCCGCGCCTCTGCGGTGAGGTCGCCCAGAGACGCCGCCTGCGGCAAAGGCAGCCCCAGCAGTTCACGCCACAGCCCGACATCCTCACCAATATCGGGCAGCAAAGCCCTTGTTTGGGTCACAACGGCCGTTACCTGCTGCGCCACCGTCATCCCATCCGTCAGGCCAAAATATTCACGCCACACGTCACGCCACGGGCTGTAGGGAGTGTCGTTCGTGTGCGGATAACAAACCCCAATCAACCCCAACCCCCCATTAACCAACCAATGGCTCACCCCATCCGCCAAGAGGCGAGATTTACCCACGCCAGTGCCGCCAGAAACGGCCGCTGCGCCACCAATCCCTCGCAAAGCGGTGTCCATCCCGCCCAGCAGCAAATCCAGCTCCGCTTCACGCCCGATCAACGGCCGTTCCCAGCGGTCAATATACGCTTTCATCAAGGTGGTAACGGCCCGGTCACGCTGGACTAAATGGGGGGTAACGGCCGTTTGCTTCCCTTTCAGATGGATCGTGGGCAATGGTTCACACTCAATTACCTGGCGCGTACGCTCTGCCGTGGCCTGATCCGTCAAAATTGCGCCCGGTTCACACACCTGCATCAGCCGCGCCGACTGGTTCACCACGTCCCCAACCACCGTATACTCCCGCCGCGCCGAGGAGCCCACCGGCCCGGCAAACACCTTGCCCACCGAGACGCCAATCCGCTGCGCCGCAATGTAATCTGGCTTTTCCCGCTGCAAGGCAAGCAAACAGCGCAGCGCCTGCTCCGGCGCATCCGGGGCAACCGGAGCGCCAAACATGATGTGCAGCTGGTTCCCCTTATCGCCTGTCAGCACCCGGTTGACCCGCGCATTTTCCTGGCCAAAGCGGCTGACAACGCCGCAGGCCCATTCATAATAATGCTGGAGCTGCTGGCCTAAATCGGCCGTTTCAATATCGGAACTGCCATCTTGCCGATTTTTATAATCAAACTGAACAAAAATAGTGGTAACGGGACGATGTTCAGCAATCTCCCCGGCGCCGGTGGAAACGAGGCGACGGTACAACGCCGGCGGCACAAAGGGCAAAATCAGTTCGGCCAGGCGGCGCTGGGCAGCATCGTCGTAGCTGGGCCAGTTGAGGATGGGTTGGGATGGCAGGGGGGAAATGGCCGTTGCCAACTTCTCAAACGGCTGGCCAGCAGGTAACCCGGCCTGCCGCAGCACGGCCGCACTGGCAATGATGTCCCCGGAACTGGCCTGCCGCTCGGCCATAGCCGCCTCGTCCACCGCTGCCCCGGTCAGCACAAATTCCAGGCTCTGCTGCGAATTGCCCACGACGAGTTCCTGACAACGGCCGTATCCCACCCCAATCTTAATCGTCAGCTCAAAAAAGGGATGCTTACCCGGCGGGCGGTTGGTCACGACCCGATTAAAACTGGTCAACATCAGCTGCTGCATCATCTGGGCACAGAGTAACGCCCGCTGCGCCGCCGTGCCGTCGCTGTCGGGAAAATAGACCGACATCGCATCCCCGTAAAAATGGTTTACCGCCCCGCCCAGCTCATGAATTACATCGATCATCGCCGTAAACGTCACCAGCAAAACCCGGTTCAGCTCCTCTGCCCCACGCGGCCCGTCAGACGCCAGCTCTTCCGACATCCCCGTAAAGCCCGAAATGTCGGAGAACAACGTGGCAGCATTCAGGGCGTGCGGCTCGCCAGGCGTGGGCAGCCCCTGGCGCAAAATACGATCCGCCAGCGTGGCCGGAATGTACGCCGCCAACTGGCGCAGCCTGTCGCCTGTAACCAACTGTTCTTCGCTCGCTTTACTCGTGGACATCATTCTCAGGTTTGAGAGTGGAGATTAGAGATTGGAGATGAAGCAATCTTTAATCCCCTATACTGGATGAAGATGAAACGCGGCATTGTTTAGTCATCATCTTCATCATAATGGGGGTAATAGCGGGCATTCAAATGCCCAATGAGCCGTTCGGCAGATGTGATGGCTAAATCATGCCCAAAATAGACGTGCTGATGGCCATAATCAAATGCCGGGCAGTGGTGCTTTTCGCTGTAATAAAACGGCGTTACGTGCGCCCGATCATACGCCGTGGTAATGCCAAAAATGGAAACCGGTCGCCGTACAATCAGCATCTCTTTGTGGATGAACAAAATCTCCCGGTTGGCGGCATAATATTGCCACTGTCCCCAAATCATCCGCCCCAACCGGTATAAAAGATAAAGCAGCACCAGCAGCATGACGGTAAACACAAAGGCGAAACGCTCGCCAGAAAACGCCATCTGCCAGGTAAATACGAGGCCAAAAACAACCATCCCCACCCAGATGAGCAGCATGGAGCTGTACAGCACCAGGTAAACCCAATGCTTCTTTACCGGCAGCACCACCTTCAAGCGTTCTTTGTTTTCTTCAAACTGAATTTGTTCAATACTTGGTAGCATACCGCCCTATTTTATAGCAGCCTACCCAAACTATCGACCCGAATTCAGCATTTACGCCTGAGTAAGTTCCTGGCCAAGCTGGCGGAGGTGCGGCGTTGGGGCCTGGCGGAGAGCGTGACCGGCTTGTTCCAGGACGAAGCGGCGGTCAGTATGGCGGGCGCGTTGGTAGGCGGCCTGCACGGCCGTTTCCAAATACCCCCACCCTTTTTCATCCCCCAGTTCAACGGCCGTTAACCCCAGTTGCAGCAAAAGCAGCGGCCGTTCGTCTGGGCAGCCACCCGCTCCTACCGCCTCTAATCCTTTTTGGAAGGTACGATGCGCTTCAGCAACGGCCGTTTCCCGCTCACTACCCCCCTCCCCAGCGCTAGCCAACAGCAGCAGCCCCCACGCATAATAAACCGCTGGCTGCCACCAGACTAAATGCCGGTGCGAAACGGCCGTCATCACCCGGTAAAGCAGCGATTTAGCCTGCTCCCAACGAGCCGTGTGCAGCGCCACCAGCCCCATCCCCAACCAGAGCCGAATTCCCTCCTGCACCACCATGCCATCATCCTTCGGCTGGGCGGTGAGCAGCTGCCCTACCCGCACCAACCGCCGCCGCACCTGCTGCCAATCCCTCAGGCTGCCGTGATAGGACACCCCCCACAGCAAATAAAGCTTTAGCTGCCCCGGCACATCGTCCATGCCATCAAACAGCTCACCAGCCAGCTGCAAATCGGACAGTGCCTCTTCAAACTGGCCTAGATAAATGTACACGTCGGCCCGATTGGTCAGTCCGTATGCCAGGCTATTTGCGCCAGCAGAACGCAGAGTAGCAACGGCCGTTTCCGCCGCCAGCAATGCCTCATCCGCCCGCCCCAACCGCAGCAAAACCTGCGACAATCTAAGCTGCACCTGCCCCAACAGCTTTGGGTCCGATTCATCCGCCAGCAGGGGCAAAGCTGCCTGAATCAGCTCTAATGCCGTATCATCCAGCGTTCGCTGGCTTTGCACTTCCGCCAGCGCCGCCAGGACCGCCACCAGCCGCTGCGGCTGCCCCGTCGCCCGGAAAATCTCCTCAGCCCGCGCCAGCTTATCAACCGCCGCCGCCCAATCGCCCAATGCCGCCAACGACTGCCCCCAAAGCAAATACGCCTGCCCCAGCTCCGTCGGCGGCGTGTAAGCCAGCAGCGAATTCACCACCTTGCTCGTCAGCAAAGACACCTCGGTATATCGGGCCTGCCGCAGCCGAATTTCGGCCGTCAGGTTGTAGAGGGCAAAGGTAGGGGGCATCGCGTCGTGATCCAGACAATGCTTCATCGCTTCCGTAGCCAGCAGCCCCGCCTGGGCAAACTGCCCCAACCGCAGCAAAATTTTGGCACGGGCCACACAGACGGAAACGGCCGTTTCCCACGCCGCCTTCTCCCCCAACGAGGTTAAATGATGGGCCGCCTGCTTGTAAAATTCGGCCGCACCGCGATAGCTGTGCGCCCTTTCGGCATCTTCTGCCGCTGCCAAAGCGTATTTCAGGCCGTCCTGATGCTGATCCGTCTGGCTGAAATGGTAGGCCAGAACGGGATATTGCGTGGACAATAAATCACCCGCCTGGCGAATGATAAGTTCAGCAATGGTGGCGTGCAGCGTCTGCCGTCGGGCGTAAGTAAGGCTCTGATACACTACCTGGTGTACCAGATTGTGCTGAAACAGGTAGGTTGGCACCAGGCCAGCCGAAAGCTGCTGCACCAAATCGGTCTGCACCAGGGATGCCAACAGCGCAACGGCCGCTTCACGGCTTAGCCCTGGCGAAATAGCCACCAGCGTGGCCAGATCAAACTCCCGCCCAATCACCGAAGCCACTTGCAGCAGTCCCCGCTCGGCGGCAGGCAGCTGATCCAGCCGGGAAAGCAGCAGGGTGTAAATCGTGTCCGACACCTGCATTTTGGCCAGCCGGGCCTCGTTGATGCGAATACGGCCGTCGCCATACTTGTTTTTTTCGATCTCCACCACATTCAAGGCGAGCATCAATTGCAATGATTCTTCTAAAAAGAGCGGATTAACGGCCGATTCCCGTCCCTGACGGTCGCGCAGACCCAACCGCTGCTCCACAATCATCGGCAGTTGATCCGTACCCAGGCGCTCCCGGATCAGGCGGCGGGCCTGCTGCGGTGAAAAATCGTTCAAAACAATCTGGCTGCTGCCCATGTAACTCAGCGTGTGATAATTAAAGGTCGCCCCGGAGCGGTACGTCACCAGCAGCAGCAGCGGCAAATCGCGGCTCTGCTCCACCAGCACCTCCAGCAAATCCAGCGATGCCTGGTCCGCCAGATGAATATCTTCCAGCACAATGAGATACGGCCGTTCCGCCACCGCCTGCCGTACGCTTTTTACAACCAGCTTAAACAGCCGCATTTGCCGCACCACGATGGGCAGATCTAGCAGCAGCCCTGTGGTCCGCAGCGGCACGCCCAGCAGCTCCCGCCACAAATTCAAAGCGTTTGGCGCCTCTGGCGTCAGCGCCTGCACCCGTTCAGCTACCTGATTTAACTGCTCCGCTGGCGTCATTTCTGGCGTCAGCTCAAAAAAATCACGCCAGACCGAGAGCCAGGGGGCATAAGGCACATCGGAGGTATGCTGTTGACAAACGCCAACCAGCGCATGACCACCAGCTTCCAGCCAATGGCGGACCCCGGCGGCCAAAAAAGGCATCTGTCCACTGCCGTAAGAACCATGAATGGCAATGAGGCCACCTTCGCCAGCCAGCGCCGCCGTCATGCGCTTGAACAGCTGCTTCAGCTCCTTGTCGCGCCCGGCGGGCGGCTGCTGCCACTGCTGAAAACGGGCCTGCGCCTGCGTTACGGCCGTTTGCTCCCCCACCACCTGGAAAACAGGCACCGGTTCGGCGTGCCCCTTCAGCGCCACGGGGGGTAATGGTTTGGTCGCGATGTGGGATTGAACGCGAACGGCCGTTTCCGCATCGATCAAGATACCGTCTGTTGGGCAAATCTGGGTCAGCCTGGCCGACAAATTGACCATCCGCCCTACCACCGTGTACTCACGCCGGTTGAGTGAGCCAATGGCCCCGGTAAAAACTTGCCCCGCCGTCAGCCCAATGCGCTGGCTGGTGATAAAAGCGGGCCGTTTTTGCTGCAGCGCCAAAGCGCAGCGCAGCGCCTGCTCTGGCGCATCCGGGGCGACCGGTGCGCCAAATAAAATATGGAGCTGGCTCCCCTTATCTCCCGTCAGCACCCGATTAACCCGGCTGTTGGGGCCACCATACCGCTGCACCATCTGCCAGGCCCACTGGTAATAGATTTGCAGCCGTTCGCCCGAACCTGGATCGGTAAAATCGATCCCCTCAAACTGGACAAACATGGAGGTGACAGAGCGATGCTCAGAGATGGATTGGCTGCCCCGATCTTGGAGCCGCTCAAACAGTGCGTGGGGAATAAAGGCGGGAACGGCCGTTACCAGCCGCAGCAGGGCCGATTGGTCGTACGCTTCCCAAAACAGCCCTTCCTGGGCATTGGGCACCGGGGGCAGCTCAGCCACCACCCGAAACGGCCCGGTGACGGGCAAAGCAGCAGCTTTCAGAGCCGCCGCGCTGGCCACCACCTGCCCCGCTTCAGACTGCATTTGGGCAACGACGGCTTCATCAACGGCCGTTCCCGCCAGCACAAATTCCAGGTTAGCCGCATCCCCCACCAACATTTCCAGACAACGGCCGTACCCTACCCCAATCTTGATAGAGAGGGCGTAGCTGTTTTCCTCTTTGCCCATCTGCACGGCCTCGACCCTGGAAAAATTGGTCTGCATCAGCCGCTGCATAAACTGGGCCGAAGCCAACGCCCGCGACGCTCCCCGCCCATCCGTATCGGGGAAATAAATCATCATCGCGTCGCCATGAAAATGGCTCACCTCGCCCCCGGCATCGTGTATGGCATTGATGAGGGCGGTGAAGGTCATCAGCAGGGTGCGGCTGAGCGCCTCGGTGCCCCGCGCCCCGTCCACCGCCAACGCCTCGGCCACAAGGGTAAAGCCAGACATATCGGCAAACATGGTGGCAGCGGTGATCATTTCCGCCTTACCTGGGGCAATCGGTTCATCCTGTAAAATTTTTCGGGTGAGCGTGGTGGGAATATAGGCAGACAACCGCTGTGCCAAAGTACGCAGGTTTTGGCCTGTGGTTGCTTCTAAGCCGGGTTGATTCAGGAAAGATAAACTCATGGCTGCAATGAATTATAAAGGAATGCAAGGGTAATTAAACAGCACTTATACCTGATTAATATTCAAATTTTTTACCGGTAGGCTGTGCTGTGGTTTACGGTACGGCCGTTTTATCACAAACCCCATGACGCCAGGCAAAACGCATGGGAAATTAGCCAGGGCTGGGCTAAACTAGCATCAATGGTTAACTCGTTATCCCCTACCCCCATTTTGTTTGTCGATCACGCTACCGGGCTGGGCGGCGCTGAACACAGCCTGCTGCTGCTAATGCAGCATTTAGACCCCGCCACGTGGCAGCCCTATCTGGCCTGCCCGGATGGCGAACTGGCAAAACAGGCCAGACAGATGGGCATCGCCTGGCAGTCGATTAGCCTACCCCAGCTGCGGCGATCCTGGCGCTTCCTGCAGGATTGGCATTATCACGCCAGCCAGCTGGCCAAAGTGGCCCGGCAAATCGAAGCATCTGCTCTCTATGCGAATACGGTGCGGGCGGCGCTGTATGGGATGTGGGCGGCACGGTTGGCCAAACGGCCGTTCATTTGGCACATGCGCGACTTTTGGCTGTCCGAAACAAAGCCGCGCTTCCGCCAGGTAGATTGGACAGTTAAAACAGTTTTGTGCCGCGCTGCTGCCCACGTCATCACCAATTCGGCGACGACGGCCAGCCAGCTGCCCTGCCCCCAAAAGATCACCATCATCCACAACGGCATCGACCTCAGCCATTACCAGGCCGCCTCGGCTGGGAATTTTCGGCAACAGCACCACATTCCAGCCGATGCGCCGCTGGTAGGCATGGTAGGTCGGCTAAGACCGTGGAAAGGACAGCACCGCTTCATCGAGATGGCCGCTGCCGTGGCGGCGGCTGAGCCAACCGCCCATTTTATCATTGTCGGCGGCTCCCCTTTTGGCGTAGAGGATGTCTATCCAGCGCAGCTGCGGCAGCAGACAGCGGCCCAACAATTAGATCACTGCCTGCACTTTACCGGCCACCTGGCCGACGTGCGGCCCGCCCTGGCCGCGCTGGACGTGTTTGTCCATCCGGGCGACCCGGAGCCGTTTGGTCTGGTGAATGTGGAGGCAATGGCAGCGGGCAAACCGGTAGTTGCTTTTGGCCACGGGGCGCTGCCAGAGATTGTGGTACCAGGCAAAACCGGGCTGCTCCTCCCGCCGGAAGATAAAGCGGGTTTGGCGCAGGCAGTCACTACCCTCCTGCAAAACCAAAAGCAGCGGCAGCAGATGGGCCGGGCGGGGCAGCGGCGGGTGCAAGAACGGTTTACAATTCAGCAAACGGCCGTTCAAATCTCCGCCATCCTGCAAAAAACGTTGGCAGGTGGGCAATGAAGCAATATGTATTGGACGCCCGCACGGCGACGGATCATTTTCCGGGGATTGGCCGGTATGTCAGCCAGTTAGCCCGGCATTTGGTCCCGCTGCTGGCAGAAGATGAGCGGCTATTCCTGCTGCACTCTCCCCAGGAAACGGGCTGGCCGCTGCCGGAAGCCAGTGAAAAAGTGGTGCGGGTAGCAACGGCCGTTTCCCCTTTCTCCCTCACCCAGCAGTGGCAGATTCCCCGCCTGCTGCGCCGGGTAAACGCCACCGTCTACCACAGCGCCTACTTCCTGATGCCGTACCGGCCCGGCGTACCCACCCTGCTGACGCTGTACGACCTCATCCCGGAGCAGTTCCCCCAGTTGGTGTCGCCCCGGGCGCGGCTGCTGGCCCGGCTGACTACCCGGCTGGCGCTGCGAGCGAGCAGCCATTTCCTGGCCATTTCAGAAGCGACCCGGCATGATTTTTTGGGGAGATATGGGCTTGATCCGGCGACGATAACGGCCGTTCCCCTGGCTGCCGATGCCCAGTTTGCACCTCAGCCGGAAACGGCCGCTGCCGCCCTGCGCCAAAAGCTGAACCTGCCGGAAACGTATGTGCTCTATTTGGGGATCAACAAGCCGCACAAAAATCTGGCGCGATTGGTGGATGCCTGGGCGGTGGTGAGGCAACAAATACCAGACGCGCCGCCGCTTATCATTGCCGGGGCATGGGATGCGCGGTATGAGGAGGGGGTGAAAACGGCCGTTGCCCAACACAACCTCAACCACCAGGTCCGCTTCTTAGGCCCGGTGGCAGATGCCGATCTGCCCGCGCTGTACAGCGGGGCAGCGCTGTTTGTGTTTCCCAGTCTGGTGGAAGGGTTTGGCCTGCCCGTGCTGGAGGCGATGGCTTGCGGAACGGCCGTTGCCTGTGCCAACAGCTCCAGCCTGCCCGAAGTTGGCGGCGACGCGGTGGCCTATTTTAATCCGACCGACAGCCAGCAAATGGCTGCGGTGCTGCAAGAACTGGTGCAGGATGAGGCAAAACGGGCTGTTTTGGCGCAGAAAGGGCTGGTTCAAGCGGCGAAATTTTCCTGGCGGGAAACGGCCGCAGCCACCCTGGCCCACTATCGCCAATTAGCCGAGTAAACTCAAGCCGCTGGCAGCAGCGCCCGAAGCTGGCTCACCACCATCTCCATCGCCACCCGGTTTAGCCCGCCGTTGGGGATAATCACATCGGCAAACCGCTTGCTTGGCTCCACAAACTTCAGGTGCATGGGGCGTACCGTTTCCAAATATTGGCTCACCACCGATGGCAAAGAACGGCCGCGTTCATCCATATCCCGCTGCAAACGACGAATAAAACGGACGTCGGCATCCGTGTCTACGTACACTTTAATGTCCATCAGCTCGCGCAGCCGCCGCTTGGTGAAAATCAGAATGCCATCCACCAAAATGATGGGCGCTGGCTCCACCAGCACTGTCTCCTCGGTGCGGCGGTGGGTGGTGAAATCGTAAACAGGTACCTGCACCGCCTGGCCGTTCAGGAGCTGTTTGATCTGCTTCACCATTAATCGAGTTTCTAGCGAATTGGGGTGATCGTAGTTGAGTTGAGTACGCTCTTCAAAAGAGAGCTTGGGCTGGTCGCGATAATACGCATCGTGGGGCATGTAGGCAATTTGCGAGGCACCGACAGCGTCTAAAATGGTCCGGGCCACCGTCGTTTTACCCGAAGCCGTGCCACCTGCCACCGCGAATACAATTGGTCTGTTTGGCTCTTGTTGATTTAATCCACTCATGGACGCAGATCATACCCCGACCACCCCGCATCGACAATGCCGTTACAAAAAAATGGCCGGTCCGCATTAACTGTCTGCAAAGGTCAAACGTGGCAGCCAACAGCAAAAGAGTATCCAAATACTTAAGCTTTATCCTTCGGCACAGGCCAGACATTTGATGTCCTCCTCACTTTGGTAAGGGCGGGCTTCCCTCTATTGTCATCCGCAAAACCTGCCTTCTGCTGGCTGTGATCACGGCCGTTTCCCGCTAATCTCTCTCTAAACAAAACAAGAGAGGTTAGCTCATGATTCCTTATCACATCCGCCGGGCAGTTTGGGCAGACGTGCCAACGCTTAACCAGATCATTGTCGCAGCAGCGCAACAGCTCAATGCGGCAAATTATTCCCAGTCGCAAATTGACAGCGTTTTGAAATATGGGTATGGGGTGGACGCTCAGTTAATTGAGGAGGGCACTTATTTTGTGGCAGAGGGGAACGGCCGTATTCTGGGCAGTGGTGGCTGGAGCAGACATAGATCATTGCACAACGGCGAATCAACGCCAGAGAATGAAATACCGCTTAACCCCCTGTTCGACGCGGCCAAAATCCGAGCCATGTTTGTCCATCCCCAATTTTCCCGCCAGGGCATTGGCCGCGCTTTGTTGACTGCCTCTGAAATGGCCGCCCGGCAGGCGGGCTTCAAGCAGCTGGAATTGATGGCTACACTTACCGGCGAGCCGCTGTATGCCGCCTTTGGTTTTGTGGTCCAGGAACGGTATGAGGAAATCCTGCCCGACGGCACGCCTTTTGCTGTGGCACGCATGGTGAAAGAAATTGCGGTTGAAGCGGCCGTTACTACGGCAGTGACTTGATAGAATCAACTTCGGCTGCATCGTTGGCCCCGCCGAGCGGGGCAGTGATGCGTACCCAGCGATAATTGCCGGCTGGGGCAAGCGCGTCCACATCAATAGCCACACCTGGTGAATTGCCTTCATAAAGATCGGTAAACGGTATAGGCTCATTGTCTGGTTCGCCGCTTGCTCCATAACCTGCCTGTCCGATATTGGTATTGCCATCGAGCAAATTGTCGCCCCAATAAAAGACCTGCACCCATGGCCCGTCGCTGTTACGCCCAATTTCCACAATGACCCAGTCTAAACTTATCATTGCGGCCGGATTCTCCATCTCATAATAAACGAGATCAAAAGCAGGTTCAGCACCGCCGTTGACAGCAATGGCATTTGATGCACCCAAATCAACAATAAGGCTTTGCCCGCAGCCGATCATGGCAATAGTGCCATTTGGATTGCCAATGTTGGGCTCTCCGCCAGGAATGAAGCCGCTGCAAGGCGGTGGGGCAGATGTCGGCGTTTCCGTCGGCGTTGGGGTAGATGTTGATGTCGGGGTAGATGTTGATGTCGGTGTGCTGGTAGGCGGCAAGATAGCTGTGGCTGTTTGCGTTGCTGTTGCCGTAGGCAGCGCTGTGGGGGTAAAAGTGGGTGGCATCGATGGCACAGTTGCGGTTGGCAGGGGGATGGGCGTTGGTGTTGACGTGGGCTGTGGTGGCGGCGCTGAGAATGGTGTCCATGTTGGCTGTGGGGTTGCTGTAAAGGCAGCCGTAGGCGGTGCGGCGGTTGCCGTTGCCGTTGCTGTGTTGGCTGGCGGCGGATTGGTTGGTGTAGCCGTTGCCGTCGCCGATTCAATTGTTGGCGTTAGCGATGGTGTTGAGGTTGGGCTAGGTGTGGGCGTATGGGGTTCTGACGTGGGCCGAGGTGTATGCGTGGCGGTGGTGACAACGGCCGTAGGTAATGCTCTGGTTGGCGTCTCAACAACATCGGCGATTTGCACCGGAATATCTAACACCGGGGGATTAGCTGCATCAATCTTAAATGGCGTAGGGGTAATGAAAAGTCCTAAACTATCTTTGGTTGCCTGAAAGATGATTTGTATGCTGACGGGCGCAAAATGAATGGATGATTGATCACGGCCGTAATTTGCCTCGTTTTCAGCCAGCATCTGGGCCTGTGTGATCTCTGTAGGCCAGATGCTCAATGCCAGATAAGTAGATGAATAAACACAAAAGACGCTCATAAAAAGGGCCAGCAATGGTAACAGCCACAGCCAACGACCCTGATCTTCTCTGTCTTCCGGTGTTGGCTTCATGGTTTAGACTGGCTCCTTGGTAACGGCCGTTTCTACCAACAATGGCAGTTGACAAGTAAAGGTGCTGCCTACCCCCACCTTACTCTCCATGATGATGCATCCTCCATGAAGTTCCACTATCTCCCTGGTGATGTAAAGGCCCAGGCCGATCCCTCGTTCGTTATAGTTCAAATCATTCTTGGCGCGGAAAAAGCGTTCAAAAATAAACGGTTGGTCGCCGTGGGCAATGCCAATACCGCTGTCTGCCACCCGCAAATAAACATTTGCAGCATCATTCTGAACGGTTAACTGTATGCTGCCTTTTGGCGCGGTGTAGGTTAGCGCGTTTTCGAGTAGATTCGCAATTGCCCAGTGCAGACGGCTGGCGTCACCCAACATCGGCAATGTGGTTTTGGGCATCTGCACAATGAACGTTATTTCTTTTGCTTCAATTTTATTGCGCCATTCATTTGCTAGTTCATCAATAAAGGCGGTGAATGAAAGTTCACTTTGTTTCAGGTGGAGTGTGCCTGCCTGGATTTCTGAAATACTAATCATCTTCTGGATATGTTCTTCCAGCTCGTCACTGCCTTTTGAAATTTTTTCCAAATAAGCGGCTTGCTCTTCTTGCAGAAGGCCATTGGCTGAACGCTTCAATAAATTCGTGTATAACTTTACGATGGTGAGCGGGGTGCGCAGCTCATGAGACATGCCGGTGATAAAGTCATCTTTTAGATCTTCTGCTTCGGCGGCACGGGTGATGTCCCGTAAAACCATGACGGTGCCAAGGGGGCTGCCTTCGGGGGTTTTTACGGGGGCAGAGGAGGCGCTGAGCACACGGCCGTTCATATCGTAGCGTCGGGTGGGTTCACCTCCTTCCACTGATGTGTTGGTTGAAGAAGCGGCTAGTACCTTTTGCAATGAAGCCGGGGAAAATTCACCAGTAATATCGGCGATCATTTTTTGTGCAGCCGGATTGGAATTGACGATGTTGTTCTCATTGTCCAGCATGATGACACCGTCGGCGATAGATTGCAAAATAGCGGCCAACTCGCTTTTTTGGGCGACCAGCTGGCGGTTGCGCTCATTCAGTCGTTCGGTCATGGTATCGAAAGAGAGGGCCAGGGTGCCGATTTCATCATTCCTGAGGATGCCGGTGCGCTGTTGTAAATTGCCTTCCGTCACGTCTGTGGTTACATCCACCAGCCGGTTTAACGGCCGGGCAATGCTCCGGGCTACCAGGAACCCAATCATAATCACTGAGACGGTGGCGATGGTGAAAACCAGGTTCAACGAGTTTCGACTGGTCGCGGCCGCATTGACAATAAAGTTGCTGGGTAGGGCCACGCTGAATAAGCCAAATGATTCATTCCGTAAGCGCCAATCGCCAAAGGCAAGTTGATAATCCTGATTTAGCACTTCCAGGCGGCGCAGTGGAACATTTGTCTCCGCATTTTCAGCCACCACCTGGTAGCGATTGGACGATTCGGCCAGGAGGTTTAAAACGGCCGTATATTGTCCAGCCGGTTCTTCCAGCAAATCAGAAATATTTCCCCGGCCATCACCCAGCGTCGTGGCAATCACCTGCCCGTTATGGCTGTACAGGGTGACACGGGCCACAGCATTTTCTGTGAGACCAATGACCATTTTACGCACGGCCGTTCCTACCATGGCCGCGCCCACCACCTTGTCATCCAGCAAAACCGGCCCAACGGTAAACAGTGTGTGGCCAGACGGCGTCTCTACCAAAATGGCGCGTTTATCACCGTATGCGTCGGCAAATCCTGAAAGCACGAACTGCACATGTTCAATTGGGGAGAAGTTGAGATTGGCGTAGGTGGCTCCTGGTTCAGAGTTGGCAGAGCGGTCCCAGGTGAATTGGGTACGGCCGTTTCTATCCAGCATAATAACGGCATCGGTAGGGCTGTTGACGATAATTTGGGGAATCAATAGTTGGAGCTGCTGAACATCCCGAATGGCCAAACTTTCTGCCACGCCTTCGGTGTGGGCCACCTGGCGTAAAACCGCCAGCCGATCTTCTTCATACCCCACCATGCTTTCGGCAACCACGCGACCAGAGTCCAGCAGCTGATTGTTGAAGCGCTCATGGAGTGTACCCGTTACCAGGTTCACCACAATGAAAGCGCCAATACCGGCCACAATTAAGGTGAGAAGCAGGTACGGAAATATAATTTTTGAGCCAATGCCAGAAAAAAGACGTTTCATCAGTGATTATTCTCTTGTTGTTTGTATGCTTTCTTCCAGCTCACTCTCCCCCCAAAACCTACTGAGAATGTACGATTTTCCCTCCTTATACTCAATGGGATGAAGGTATCGTTTTGAACTTCAAGTGTGTGGAAAGCGTGAATAATGGGCCGAATGCTTAAGGAGCAAAATTTCTTGTTTTGAAGATAAGTGCTCTGTACAATGTTTCCACCACAGAATTTATCGCATAAGACCAGCGCCCTTTTGAATGCGGTTGTGGCTGAAGATTTACCTGGTCCTGGCACCGTGTTCTTACAGTTGAACTGGCGCTTCAAGGCACCAGTTCGACCAGGTGATACCATCATCGGTGAAGTGATTGTGACTCAAGTACGAGAGGATAAACCGATAACCGAGTTAGAGACCCGGGTTATGCTTTCTGACGGCAGCGTGGTGCTGGATGGCAATGCTGTTTGCTACACAATGCCAATTCGATAAGGACCATACATTACAGAGCAAATTAACCAGAACCAAATTAAATTATGAAACTGACAGACTTCAAGGTATTGACATTTGACTGCTACGGCACGCTCATCGATTGGGAGAGCGGCATGGTAGCCGGGCTGGCTCCGCTGACAGAGCGCCTCGACCGCAAACTGACGCGCAATGAGATGCTTGAGGCCCATGCGCGCTATGAGTCGAGCCAGCAGCGGCAAACGCCAACCAAACATTATCAGGAACTGTTGGCCGTTGTTTACCGGCGGCTGGCTGAGGAATGGGGACTCCCTGTTAGCTGGGAGGAGTGCGTGGAGTACGGCCGTTCCATAAAAAATTGGCCAGCCTTCCCCGACTCAGCAAAGGCCCTCCGCTACCTCAAGCAGCATTACAAACTGGTGATTTTGTCCAACGTAGACAATGAAAGTTTTGCCGCCAGCAATGAGAAGCTTGGTGTTGCGTTTGACGCCATCTACACGGCCGAAGATATTGGCAGCTACAAACCGGCCGCAGCCAATTTTGACTATATGCTCACAATGCTTAAAGGGCTTGGGTACGAGAAATCAGACATTTTGCACACGGCCGAAAGCCTGTTTCACGACCACGCGCCAGCCAATCGCCACGGGCTAAACTCCTGCTGGATTTACCGTCGGCATGGGCAGGCAGGCTTCGGGGCCACGATGACACCCGGCGAAATGCCCCGGTATGATTTTCGCTTCCACAGCCTGGCGGAAATGGTCGAGGCACATAAGTTGAAGAGCAGTGAGTAGAATCACATGCCGAAAAGTCTCTGCACATCCCGAAATACTGGATGGTGTTCAGCATAATCGCTTGTTTAGGTCGCGAGCTTAGGGAAGAAGTTGAAAATGGTTGAGATTAATACTTCCTATGTAATATGTTCAGTACAAAGAAGCGGCAGTTTCTTGTTATGTGAAGTCCTCAAAAATACAGGCCTGGCTGGTTTTCCCGAGGAATATTTTCTCTACCATCAAAATGGATCAAACTGGGAAAATAATTCTTGGGCACAACAAAATGGAGCTACCACACGGCATGCCTTTATTGATCTTGTACAAGAACAAGGAACAACAGCAAACGGTGTCTTTGGCACAAAACTCATGTGGAACTATTTTCAAGATGTGATATCTGCGCTTCAAGAAATGCCAGAGTACCGAACATTGGAGCCAGGTTCTCTCTTACAGGTGCTGTTTCCCAATCTCCACTACATTTGGATGATACGTAATGATAAAGTGCGCCAAGCCGTTTCTTGGACAATAGCAGCCCAGACTGGCATCTATGCGGCCTGGCAGGCGAAGGTCCAATCCCCAAAACAGGAACCGGTTTATGATTTTGAGCAGATTGACCTTTTGTATCGGCTTATTCTGGAAGGAGAAGCAGGTTGGGGCACATTCTTTGAGAGCAATAACATCACCCCCATGAAAGTGATTTATGAGGAGCTAGTTGATGCTTACGAAGAGACAGGTTTACGGGTACTAGATTTCTTGGGAGTATCATATCCGGATAATCTAGCCTATGGTAAAGAAAGAAGCATGAAGAAGCAGGCAACCAAAATGAATGAAGAGTGGGCACAAAAATATCGAGACATGAAGATGTATAAAAGTATGAACAGCATAAATGGCAATGAAAAGGAGTCAATTGATGGCAAAAAAACCAGCGAAAGATAGTGGTAAACCGATTCCAAAAGTTGAGATAAATTTGGAACTATCACCACACCAAGGTGAAGAACTGCTCAACACATTGCAGGCTCGTTTTGAGGAAAACATGAACCGACACAAAGGTCTTGAATGGCCCAAAATACAGGCAAAACTGGAAGCGCATCCTGAAAAACTGGCGTCACTGAAGGCAATGGAAAGCACCGGCGGTGAACCGGATGTTGTTGGTTATGATGAAAAAACGGCCGAATACATCTTTTATGATTGTTCAGCGGAAAGCCCTGACGGCCGCAGAAGCATCTGTTACGACGGAGAAGGGCAGGAAGAAAGAGAAAAGAAAGGGGTTCACCCGGCCGGTAACGCTGTTGATCTCGCGGCCGCCATGGGTATCGAGCTTTTGACTCAAGACCAATATCGAGAGCTGCAGCAACTTGGCGAATTTGATACCAAGACCTCAAGCTGGATACAAACACCTGCTGATATTAGAGAACTTGGTGGCGCCCTCTTTTGTGATCGTCGCTTCAACCATGTCTTCGTGTATCACAACAGCGCGCCATCTTTCTACAGTGCCAGAGGGTTCCGTGGCGCGCTAAGGGGGTAAATTTGGTGAGGTTACGGCCGTATATGCCCATCCCCAATGCAAACCCACTTGTAGGTTGTTAATTCCTCCAGCCCCATCGGGCCGCGGGCGTGCAGCTTTTGCGTGCTCACCGCCACCTCGGCCCCTAGGCCAAA
Organism: Promineifilaceae bacterium (SeqCode); assembly: GCA_041748655.1. Lineage (GTDB taxonomy): Bacteria > Chloroflexota > Anaerolineae > Promineifilales > Promineifilaceae > Leptofilum. The sequence goes on from JBGTCV010000134.1 coordinate 39,742, forward strand.
CTGCCCGCCGTCGTTGAAGCGCGTGCTGGCATTGACGAATACGGCCGAACTGTTCACCTCGTTGACAAATTTGGTGGCGTTGTGCCAATTGTTCGTCAGAATGCTGTCGCTGTGGTCCATGCTGTGGGCGTCGATATGGTCAATCGCTTCGTCCAACTCCATGATTTTCACGCCTAAAATCAGGCTCATCCACTCGGTGCTGAAATCGTCCGGCCCGGCGGGCACCACTTTGGCCCCGTGTCCGTTCTGGCTCAAAATCTCCAGGGCGCGGCCGGCCGGGCGCAGTTCCACCTGGTTTTGGGCCATGCGAGCCGCCATTTTGGGCAAAAAGTCATCGGCAATGGCCGGGTGGACCAGAACGGTGTCCAGGGCGTTGCAGACGCTGGGGCGCTGCACCTTGGCGTTCTCGATGATGTCCAGGGCGCTGGCAAAATCGGCGCTTTCATCGACGTAGACATGGCAAATGCCAATGCCGCCGGTAATGACGGGAATGGTGGCCTGTTCGCGGCAGAGGCGGTGCAGCCCGGCCCCACCACGCGGGATGAGCATGTCGATATATTGGTCCAGCCGCATCATTTCGGCCACCAGGGCGCGGTCGGGATTGTCGATGTACTGTACGGCCGTTTGCGGCAGCCCCACCTTCTCCAACGCCCCCTGAATCACGGTCACCAGCGCCAGGTTACTGCGCAGCGTCTCGCTGCCGCCGCGCAATATCGCCGCGTTGCCCGTCTTCAGGCACAGCGTGGCGATGTCGATGGTGACGTTGGGGCGCGCTTCGTAAATGACGCCCAGCACCCCCACCGGAATGCGGCGGCGGCTGAGGCGCAGGCCGTTGGGCAGCACCCGGCTGTCGAACTCGCTGCCGACGGGGTCGGGCAGGCCGACCACATGGCGCGTGTCGGCGGCCAGGCCAGCGATGCGTGCTTCGGTCAGCAGCAGCCGGTCCAGCAAGCCGTCGCTGAGTCCTTTTTTACGGCCGTCGGCAATATCCAACTCGTTTTGGGCCAGAACAACGGCCGTTTGCGCCTCCAGCTCATCCGCTATCGCCAGCAAAGCGCGGTTCTTTTCATCCGTCGTCAAGGTGGCCAGCACCCGGCCCGCCGCCTTGGCCGCTTTTCCCATCGCTACTAAATCAGTCATCACTTTCTCCCAAATTAGCCGCGGATTTCGCGGATTAAAATCGATAAAATCCGCGAAATCCGCGGCAGCTTTATAACAAAATCAGATCGTTCCGATGTACCACCACCGGCCCATAGCCGTACCCCAGCCGCTCTTCAATCTGGTCGGAGCGCAGTCCGGCAATCTGGTGCAGATCGCCGCTGGAGTAGCGGGTGATGCCCCGCGCCAATTCTTGCTGATCTGGCCCCTGGATGCAAATGGTGTCGCCCCGTTCAAAGCTGCCGGTGATGGTTTTTATGCCAGCGGGCAGGAGGGAACGGCCGTTTGTCAGCAACGCCTGCACCGCTCCGGCATCAATTACCACGCAGCCCGCCGACTTGCGCCCGGCAAAAATCCAGCGCTTGCGGTTTTCCAGCGGATTTTCCAGCGCCGGGAAGCGCGTGCCCACCGCTTCACCACTGGCGATGCGGCTAATCACGTTCGGGGCACGCCCGGCCGCGATGACCACATCCGCCCCGGCACGACGGGCCACGTCGGCAGCTTGCAGCTTGGTTGCCATGCCGCCCACGCCCAGCCCGCTGACGCTGCCCCCAGCCAACGCCTTCACTGCCTGGTCAATTTTGTGTACTTCGGGGATGAGCTGTGCGTTGGGATTGGTGCGTGGATCGGCCGTAAACAGGCCGGGCTGGTCGGTCAGCAGCAGCAGCAGATTTGCCTCCGCCAGGGTAGAAACCAGCGCCGAAAGGTTGTCATTGTCACCCACCTTGATCTCTTCGGTGGCCACGGCGTCATTTTCGTTGATGATAGGCACAATGCGGTTGTCCAGCAGCGTTTGCAGCGTGTCGCGGGCGTTCAGGTAGCGCCGCCGGTTGGTCACATCGGCCCGCGTCAGCAAAATTTGGCCGACGTGAATACCAAAAATCTCGAAGTACCGCTCCCACATCTGCATCAGGCGGCTTTGGCCCACAGCGGCAAACATCTGCTTGTTCGTCACGGTATTGGGAATATCGGGGAAGCCCAGCCGGTGCCGCCCCACGGCAATCGCCCCGGAGGTGCAAATGATGATGTCTTTGCCCTCACGGTACATTTCGGCACACTGACGCACCAGCTCAACCATGTGGGGATGATCCAGCTGGGGCGTGCCGCCGGTCAGCACGCTGGTTCCCAATTTAACGACAATTCGCTGATACATAACGCTCCTGTATGGGCGCTGCACCCAGGATTTTTTAGTGGCAGCGCGAGGTTTTAATTTTAATTCGGCCGTTTCCATCACATCTTCCTGATTGGAGTGTCACATCGGTGGTGTTTACAATGCGGCCAACGGTAACAACAATTTCTTACGCAGGCGATTACGCCCAAACCCAAATTTATGATGAATTGCAGGTAGAGAGCTGCCAAAAAGAGTGGATTTTTATACCAATTCTCTGCATACTTATGGTGGCTACCAATCCAGAATGGTACCATTTACCAAATTATCGAAAGAGATGACAAGCGCTGTTACCTGCAAGCCAGCAAGGATTGTAAAAGATCCGGACGGTTTTTTGTACCCTTCTGCGCCTTTGTGTCTCTACGTTTAACTTTTCCCAAGGAGAGTGTTCTATGTCAGGAATCAGTCATTTACCCGCCGGTGTCATCACCGGCGATCAGGTTCAGGAAATTTTTGCCCACGCCAAAGCCAACCAATATGCCCTGCCCGCAGCCAACGTTGTTGGAACCAACAGCGTCAACGCCGTGCTGGAAACGGCCCGCGACGTGAATTCCCCCGTCATTTTACAATTTTCCAACGGGGGCGCCGTCTTTTTTGCTGGTAAGGGAATGAATAATGAGGGGCAGAAAGCGGCCGTTGCCGGGGCAGTCTCCGGGGCGCATCATGTGCATCAGGTGGCCGCGTTGTACGGCACCCGCGTCATCTTGCACACCGACCACGCCGCCAAAAAGCTGCTGCCCTGGGTCGATGGCATGTTGGACGCTGGGGAAGCGTTCTACAAAGTGCACGGCATCCCGCTCTACAGCTCCCACATGCTGGATTTATCCGAAGAGCCGATTGAGGAAAACGTAGAGATTTGCCAGCGCTACCTGGAGCGGATGAGCAAAATGGGCATGACGCTGGAAATCGAGCTGGGCATCACCGGTGGCGAGGAAGATGGCGTAGACAACACCGATGTAGACAGCTCCCGCCTCTACACCCAGCCGGAAGAAGTGGCTTACGCCTACGAGCAGCTCATGAAGGTGAGCGACAAGTTTACGATTGCCGCAGCCTTTGGCAATGTACACGGCGTCTACAAGCCCGGCAACGTGCAGCTGCGCCCCGACATTCTCCACAATTCCCAGATTTACGTGCAGGAAAAATTCGGCACCACCGAAAAACCAATCGACTTCGTTTTCCACGGCGGCTCCGGCTCCAGCCCGGCAGAAATCGCCGAAGCGCTCTCCTACGGCGCAATCAAGATGAACATCGACACCGACCTGCAATGGGCGTTCTGGGATGGCGTACGCGGCTACGACCAGAAGTACCACGACTATCTGCAAGGCCAGATTGGCAATCCAGAGGGCGAAGACCAGCCCAACAAAAAGCATTACGACCCTCGCCGCTGGCTGCGCTCTGCTGAAGATGCCTTCCGCGCCCGCCTGAAGCAGGCGTTTGAAGATTTGAACAACATCAATCGTCTCGCGTAAAAAATTCACCGCAGAGCACGCGGAGAGCGCAGAGAGTAAACCAAAAATCTCCGCGTTCTCTGCGCTCACTGCGGTGAAAAAATATCTTTTCACTGTTCATTGCTACCCCACGATGCTGATTGACGCCCACACCCACATCGACATGTTCGACGACGCCGTGCTGCCCACCGCCCTGGCCGAAATTGAACAGCGCCAAATCTTCACCCTCTCTGTCTCCATCGACGTGGCCAGCTACGAACGGGCCAAGACGATTGCCGCCAACAACCCACTCATCGTACCGCTGTTTGGCATCCACCCGTGGGAAGCCCACCGCTTTGCCGACGACCTGGACAGCCTGGCCCCGCTGCTGGCGGAATCTCCTATGCTGGGCGAAATCGGCCTCGACTTTTTACTCGTGAAGGACAAGATCCTCTATCCGAAGCAGTTTGCCGTGTTTGACTACTTTTTGGCAACGGCCGTTTCCCAACAAAAAATCGTCCATATTCATGGCTTGGGGGCAGAAACGGCCGTACTCGAACGGCTGGAACAGTTCCAACCACCCACCCCCATCGTGCATTGGTATTCTGGCCCGCTCAACCTCATCGATCGCTACCTGGCTGTCGGCACGTACTTCACCTTTGGCGTGGAGATGCTCTACTCCGAGAAAATCGAGCAAATCCTGGCGGCCATCCCCCCGGACCGGCTGCTCACTGAAACCGACAACCCCGGCGCGAACAAACATTTTGCCCAGAAACCAGGTACGCCCGGCCTCATCCAGCAGGTCACGGCCAAAATGGCCCGCTGCCGCCAGCTCAGCAACGCCGAGCTAGAAGCCCAGCTCAACCAAAACTTCACCCGGTTAGTTGCCAGCAGTCCGGCTCTCTCAGAAAAGTGGGCTAAAATACAAACCGCTGAGAGCACAGAGAGTAGATAGCATCCCAAAATCTCAGCGTGCTCTGCGGTAAAAAATTTGCAGCAACAAAGGACTCCAATGAAAACTTACCGACTTCACAACACCGATCTAGACGTTTCACGCATTGCTTTTGGCACCTGGCACCTGGGCGGCAGCTGGGACAAAACCCCGGCGGATGACAACATCAAAAAGCGGGCGGTGGATTTGATAGAAACGGCCGTTTCCCACCACATCAACCTCATCGACCTGGCCGACATCTACACCTGGGGCAAGTCCGACGAAATGGTGGGCCACGCCCTGCGACAAAACCCCAGCCTGCGCGACAAGCTCGTGCTGCAAGCCAAATGCGGCATCATCATGGGCAACGACCCCAACCCCGGCGATCCCGGCCGCTACGACTTCAGCTTCGACCACATCGTCAGCGCGGTGGAGGGCACGCTGCGCCGCCTGGGCACCGACCGCGTGGAGATTTTGCTGCTGCACCGCCCAGACCCGCTCATAGAGCCAGCCGAAGTGGCCCGCGCCTTCGACCATTTGCAGCAAAGCGGCAAGGTGCGGCACTTTGGCGTCAGCAACTTCAACGCCATGCAGATCGCCTTTCTGCAACACAGCCTCGACCAGCCGCTGCTGATCAACCAGCTGGAGCTAAACCTGCTGCACCACCACCTCATCAGCGACGGCATTGTGGCCAACATGACCCAGCCCACCTACCCCGGCATCAGCGGCACGCTGGATTACTGCCGCCTGCACCACATCCTCATCCAGGCGTGGTCGCCCGTGGCGGGCGGGCAGCTCTTCGCCCCCCGCGCCGACGCGCCCCCACACGTACACGCCGCCGCCGCCGAGATTGCCCGCCTCGCCGCCGCGCACCACACCAGCAAGGACGCAATTGCCCTGGCCTGGCTGCTGCGCCATCCCGGACCCATCCAGCCCATCCTGGGCACGCTCAACCCAGAGCGCATCCCCCCCAGCGTCCTGGCCGACGAGGTAGAGTTGAGCCGCATCGAGTGGTACCAGCTGCTGGCAGCCGCTCGCGGGACCGGAGTGCCGTAGCCAAATATACACAAAAAATTTTGCACTAATTCGCGTAATTCGTGGCAAAAAAAACGCTGAACGGCTGCTGTAGCATGTGCACAATCAGCTCGGTAGCCAGATCGATCACCTCGGCCGAATCCACCGGTGAGAGGAAGCCCGTCAGGTTAAGAATGGGGGGTTATATTACTTCCTTCCCGCAGAGCACGGCCGTTCGTTCCATGGCTAAGGTGCCCAGTTTGGGTGGTCGTCATAGAATTCATTGTCAGTGATTAGTCTGCTTTCCTCAACAAACGAATACGTGTAGGAACTACCAGGCGGAGACGGCGGATGTGGTTGACTTGCAAAATCAACTGGTGCAACCGCTAAATCCAGAGAACTGAAAAACCCTTCTACTGATGTTTCTTGAGGGTTGTTCTCTATCACTGATATGAACCATTCACCATTAGATCCCCATACATATTGGCCGGTAACTTCTTCCATAACAAATACCTGACGCAAAAGGAAACGCTCTCCATTCTGCTGCAACTCGAAAACGTTAGCACTTAATGACGAAAATAATCCGGGCGATTGCAGGAATGAAAGAAAATAACCATCACGTGGTAACCAGTTGGGCTCGTCAATTCGAGGCCAAGCTGAAGTTAATCGGTGTACAGCACTTGTGGACATCTCAAGAAGATAGATTGCGTAGTCATAGCTTATTTCTCCATCTTCTCTCAATTCTGTTTGTCCTGTAAAAAGCAAGTAGCGTCCATCGGGGGACCACTGAGGTTCAAAACTATTCGTCAGACCATTGGTTTCAAGCGGCTGTGTCTGTTTGTCTTCAATTGATAACAAGTGAACGCTCCGTTTCTCTACACCTGAGTCAAGCCTATCAACGATTACGTAAGCGATCTGTGCGCCATCGGGAGACCAACTCGGTGTCTCCTTTCGTTGATCTGTGTTTGTCAGCCTTTCCAGGTTGGTCCCATCTGCATTCATTGTAAACAGATCATAGTTTCCATCGCGGTTTGACACAAAAGCTACTCGGTTTCTATCTGGAGACCACGCCGGTTGTAGGTCGAAGTGATTACCTGACGTTAACTGGTTCAGCTCGTTGGTGGTCAGGTTCAAGGTATACAGGTGAATACCGTCTCGTAAGTCAATGATCCCATCACCATTGGTGTCGTGTCGCCTTGATTCAAAGACCAACCACCCACCTAATGTTGTGGCAAGGGTAGGCGTATTGGTTGGCACCGGCGTAGCCAGGGAATTTGCTTCAGGTGTTGGTGACAGCACCAGCAAGGTGGCAGGATGGGTAGGTGTCTCAGTATGAGACGGGATTGGAATAGGAGTTGAAGTTATGCGTGGTGATTCGGTTGGTTGAACTTCCCCCTCAGGACTTACACCTGGTGTTTGCCTTTCATTGTCACTTGGGTTTGCTACCGGTTGGCATCCTGAAGCCAGCAGCAAAAAACATAAGATAAAGGTTACACATAAGGTGAGGGACATGTTCCTCATAGTATTTCCTCGTTTCCCCTGCCTGGGCATGGTCTGCGGCAAGCACGAAATCTCGCCCGGCTGTGGCCGGCGTCCCGCTGTATCGCCTATTTTGACTTGCTGAATGCTTGTATTTTAGCATGAGGTCAGCAGTAACGGTTGTCTTATTTAGCTCGGGATTACGCGGATTGGTTCCCATTCGTTGATTTCTCAAATTCGTTGTCGTCTTCCCCCCACCCATACAGGCAAAAAAAACGGCCGTTCCTGGAAGGGAACGGCCGTTTTTCATTTCATCTCAAGCCTGCTGAATTATTACTCCAGCAGTTCCTCAATCAGGCCAGTCGCCAGATCGCGCACCTCCGCCGCATCGGCCGCCGAGAGGAAACCTGCATTTTCCATTGCGTTTGTTACGCTAACGATGACATTCAGGTTTTGAACCGCCTGATTGATCAAGCCAAAGCTGTACGCCAGGTACGCTCGCTGTGCCCGAATCACCAGATTCTGCCCGATGCGCCCGGGGAACTCCCCAGCGTCGGTTAACGCTTGCAGCTTGCCAATCAACGCCTCAAACTGCTGCTCAATGGTCAGCACTTCAGGCTCAACCAAAACGGCCGCTGTGCGTCCCGGCACGGTGATTGTGCCCGTCGTGGCGTCAAAATCGGTCATCTGCACCCGGCTGTCTACCGAGTTGGCCAGCACCGGATGCAGCGCCAGGTTCAGCCCGGCCAGATCGGCGTCGCTGAAGGTGTATGTTTCGTCGTTGCTGTTGATCACCACCACGATGCTTTCATACAGCGGGTCGATGTCGGTAGCCGTCTTGTCGGAGATGACCATGACGATGAGGCCAGGCAGCTGCGCCGGGCCGACGTTGTGGAACGAGATGCGCTCTTGAACGTCAACGGCCGTTTCCAAATGGAACAGCGGCGAACTAGCCCGCACCGCCAGCATCTCCTGGAACAGCGCGTTGGTTAAGGTGATGTCGTCGTAGCCCGCTTGCAGGGCAGGATTGGCCAGCAGCGGCTGCATCAGATACCAGTTGTCCTGGTTCTTTTCCGCCACCGGCAGACCCACACCAAAGTTGTTGGTCTCGTAGGTGAAGTCCAGGTAGTTGAACCAATCACCCGAGTTGTAGCTGTCCCGATCCAACGATTTGGACCGCAGCAGATCAACCCCGGCGTGGAAGAACGGCACGCCCTGGCCGTACATCACCGTGCTCAAGCCCACAATCTGCGCCCGCACCCGCTCAGCCATCGGCGTGTCCACCGGCAGGCCATAGACGTTGATGTCGTACAGCGTCTGGTTGTCGTGCTTGGAGATGTAGCTGATGTTTTCCTGCGGATCGGCCGTGTAGCCGGTGGGCTGGCCGTTGTAATCGACCTGCGCCCCGGTCACCACGTTGCCGTTGCGGTCCACAAACTCAAAGCTGGCCAGGTTACCCGCCATGCCGATGCGAATCTGGTCGGTGTAGAGCAGCAGCCGGTTCAGCGCGTCGGGCTGATTGTAGGCGTTGGGATCGGTGTACAGCCCGTTGCCAAAGCCCTGGGTTTGCAGCGAATCGCCGCCGTCAAACGGCCCGCCGCCGCGCACCGCATCGCGCAGCCGGTCGCTGAACGTGCCAATGCCGGTGCCCGACAGGTTTAGCTGGGTGGCGTTGACGCCGCGCGCGTTGTTGGCCACCTCGCCAAAGTTCCAGCCTTCGCCGTACAGATAAATCTGGGAGCCGTCCACACCGTGCTCGGCCAGCGTCAATTCGTCCAGCGCGGCGCGGATGTTGAGCATGTTGCTCACCATGTGGTGGCCCATCAGATCAAAGCGGAAGGCATCCACTTTGTACATCACCGCCCAGGTCACCAGCGAATCGATCATCAATTTTTCCATCATGGCGTGTTCGCTGGCGGTGTTTTCACAGCAGGTGCTGCGCTCGATGGCGCCGCTGTCGTTCAGCCGATGGTAGTAGCCGGGCACGATGCGATCCAGCACCGATTTGTCTGACTGGCCGGAAGCGGCCGTATGGTTGTACACCACATCCATCACCACCCGCAGACCCGTTTCGTTCACGGACTGCACCATCTGGCGGAACTCCACAATGCGTCCCGAACCATCCGGGTTCACGCTATAGCTGCCTTCTGGCGTGGTGTAATGGTACGGATCGTAGCCCCAGTTAAAGCCGTCCAGATCGCCGTTAGCGGCAATGATCGCCTGCTGCTGATCAGAGTCAGACGCATAAGCTGCCAAATCAGCAAAGCTGGGATTGATTTGCAGGCTGCGATCTTCCTGAATCGTGGCGATGTCGAAGACGGGCAGCAGGTGCAGATGGGTCAGACCCGCCGCCTGCAGCGCCTGCAAATGGTTCATGCCGTTGCTGCCCGGCACCGTAAAGGCTAGGTACGTGCCGCGATAATCCTCCGGCACCGTCTGGTCCTGAATGCTGAAGTCGCGTACGTGCAGTTCGTACACCGAGATCGACTCAAACGCGCCCTGCTCCGGCTTCACCAGGCTGCTCCAGCCTGCGGGCATCAGCCCGGGATCGTTCAAATCTACAATCTGGCTGCGCGTGCTGTTGATGGCCAGGCTGATGGAGTACGGGTCGGTGACCAGATTGTGCTCCACCTGTCCGGTGCTGTTCACGTAAACTTCAACGTCAAACAGATAGAACTGGCCCTTCCAGCTGGCGTCCCCGGTGATGCTCCAGACGCCGTTGGCGGCATCCAGGCTCATCGGCAGGACGGTGCTGGCTGTGGCCGGGCTGCTGTCGGCAAAGAGGCGCAGCGCCACCGATTTGGCGGTGGGCGCCCAGACGCGAATCGTGGGCACGCCGCCGTCCCAGGTGATGCCCAGGTCGCCGTCGTAGGTGTACAGGTCGTCCAGCACGCCGGGAATTTGCAGCCCGGTGGCGTCGACGGCTTCACCGTCGCCGTTCACGACCGAAACCGCTATCTGCCCCTTCAAGATATCCGGCACCAGCGCCAGGCTGCCCGCCGGAATTTGCAGAGCAGGCAGGCCTGCCAGGTGGGGGAACTTGGCCTGCACCTCGGCGCTCAGGCTGCCCGCTTCCAGCTGGACGGCCGTGCCGCCAACGATGCCGCTGTCGGTGGCGCTCAGGCCGCCGTCGGGGGCATAAACCAGATAGTAGGTCAGGCTGCTGTCGCCCGCTTCGGGCCAGGCAATGGTTTGCTCATCCAGCCAGTAGGCCCGCTGCTGGTTCAGGTTGCCCGGATTGGCCCCCGGACCGCCGAAGAGAGTGGGTAGAATGTACGGCCGTTCCACATCCGCCCCGCTCAACTGCCACACCTCATAGCCGTAGCTGTTCAGGTTCAGGAATTGATCCGGGCCTGGGTCTTTGGCATCGCCGCGATGGATGATGTAGGCCAGTTCAGTCGCTCCGTCGGCCAGCGGCACTTCAAAGACCGCGCCGAAGATGTCGAAGCGAACCGGGCGAACCGGATTGGGCCAGTCGGTTGGGCTGGCTGCGCCGGTCCAAACGTGCAAGCCCCAGAAGTCGTTGAAATCGCTGCTGCTGATGTCGCCATAATCCCCATCGGGCCGGTGGTAATGGATGGTGGCGTAATTTTCAGATTCGCCCCGGCTGGTGTAGATCGTTTCATCGCCCGACTGCTGCCAGATGGTGGCCGAATCGACAGGGACAAAGCTCTGGTCAGGGCCGGGGTCTTTGGCGTCGCCGCGATGGATGATGAAGTTAACCGGCTGGTTCACGTCCACAATCTGGATGTTCCAGAACGCGCCAAAATCATCAAAACCGGTCGGCGGCTTGGGCGCAGTCCAGTCGGTCCCTTCGCTGGGGTTGATGGCGTCGCCCCACAGGTGCAGCCCCCAGAAGTCGTTGTAATCGCTGCTGGTCGGGTCGCCATAGTCACCGTCGGGGCGATGGTAGCGAATGGTCACAAAACCCTGGGCCGCCGCCTGGGAATTGTAGTTACTGCCGTCACTCTGCCGCACCCACAGTTCCGGGTTTTGGTTGGGCAGGTAGAAGCGGTCGGCGTCGGTGCCGTCCTTGCTGTCGCCCCGGTGGATGATGTAGTTGAGCGGTTGGGTCGGGTCGGCCAGTTGAATCCAGGCGAAACGGCCGTATTCATCTTCACCCAAAAACGGCTTGGGCGCAGTCCAGATCGTCTCTTCGCTTGGGTCGATGGCGTTGCCCCACAGGTGCAGCCCCCAGAAGTCGTTAAAGTTGCCCGTGGTGTGGTCGCCGTAGTCGCCATCGTCGCGGTAGTAATGGATGATGGCGTACGGGATTTCCTGGGCGGGGGCTTCACCCACCGTCACGCTGCTGGTGGTAGAAGCCAGATTGCCGTTCAGGTCGCTGACAATCGCTTTGAACGTGAGGTTTGTCCCCTGCGCCAGCGCCGAGGCGTCGTAGAAGACGCGGTACGGCGCGTTGGTGTCTACGCCAATCAGCGCGTAGTCGCCGCCGTCTACAGAGATGAGGAAGGTGACTTCGGCCAGCTGGTTGGTGGCGAGGGCGGTGGCGATTTCAAAACGGCCGTTGACGCTGCCATCATCGGCCGGGGTGGTGAAGCTGATACCCGGTGCGGCGTTGCTGGCCGGAACCGGGTGGTCGGCGCGGTAGATGGCAAAGCTGAGCGAACCCAGCGTCACGCTGACGCTGCCGCTGCCGTCGCTGCTGACGCTGCCCGTGCCGGGATATATCTCGCTAAACGTCGTGTTGGGCGAGAAGGTGGCAAAGGTGGCGTTGGCCGTGGCCTCGGCGTTGTTCAGCACGACCAGGTACTCTACCTGCTCGTCGCGGTCAATGCGGGAGAAGGCGTAGATGCCTGCGCTGCCCTGGCTGTAGCGGTGAATCTGCGCCCCAAAGCTCAGCGCCGGATGGGCCGCCCGCAGCGCGGCAAAGTCGGCGAAGGTCTGGTACAGCACATGCGTTTCGTCGAAGTTGTCGTCGGCGGTGGTGGCGCTGGTGCCAATCAGGTTGTTGTCGTTGTAGACGGCCACCTGGCTGGGGAACATATCCTCGCGGGCGTCTTTGTCACCGCCGTCGCCAGTAAACCCTTGCTCATCCCCGTAATACAGTACGGGGAAGCCGCGCCAGAAGTAGAGAATGGCGTGGGCCAGTTGGGAGCGGGCCACCATTTCGGCGTCGCTCGCCCCTGGGTTGTTGTCCTGGATTGCTTTGCCCACCCGGCCAATGTCGTGGTTGCTGATGAAGTTGGCCAGCTGGTAGGCGCTGCTGTCGGGGTCGGTGTAATAATCGTCACCAACGAAGAAGTTGGCCAGGTTGTCGGTGGCTTCACTGCGGGCAGCAATGGAAACGGCCGTGCCCTGTAAGCCAAAATCGAGCACCGAAGGCAGCATCGCTTCGCCGGTGAATGTGCTCAGGTAAGCGGGATTGCCATCAAACACCTCACCAAACATGAAGAATTCGTCGATTCCTTCTGTGGCGGCATGGTCCATAATCGCCGGGCCAAACGCCTGCCAAAATTCGGTATTGACGTGCTTAACCGTGTCGATGCGGAAGCCATCGACGCCGTAATCGGTGATCCAGCTTTTGAAGATGTCGGTCATGCCCGTCACTACATCGGGATGCTCGGTGAACAGATCGTCCAGGCCAAAGAAGTCGCCGTAGAGTGAACTCTCCCCCACAAAGCTGGTGTTGCCCCGGTTATGGTAATAGATCGGGTCGTTCAGCCAGGCTGGATTTTTGACCGTCTCGTCGCCGGGGGCAATTTGCGGCGTATAGGGGAAGCTGGTAGCCGCGTCCAGCGCCGGGAAGGTGCCGGTACCGGCATAGTCGGCATCGTCAAAGATGTTGCCGTCGGCGTCCCGGTAGGGATAGTCGGCCTTGCTGCGGTAGTCGTACTGCCCCTCAGCATAGCTGATGATGTCGCCGGTGTGGTTGATGACGATGTCGAAGTAAATTTTCATGCCGCGCGCGTGGGCTGCGTCGATGAGCGCTTGCAGCTCGGCGTTGGTGCCCAGGTGCGGGTCGGTATTGAGGAAATCGACAATCCAGTAGCCGTGGTAAGCGGCCCCCACGCCCAGACTGGTACTGCCATCGGCCTGGGTTGGATTGTTTTCAAAGATGGGCGTCATCCAGATGGCGGTGATGCCCAAATCTTGCAGATAATCGAGCTTGTCGGTCAGGCCAGCCAGATCGCCACCGTGATAAAATGCTTTGTCGGTGGGCAGGTAGCCGTGGTCGGCCGGGCCGCCGGGGATGCCGCCCGTGTTGTTGCTGGGGTCGCCATCGCTAAAGCGGTCTGGCAGGACAAAGTAGAAGATGTCGTCCTGGATGGGATGCTGTACGGGCGCAGCGACCAGTTCTTCATCGCCGGGGTCGCTGCCGCCGCCGAAGCTGTGTTCCACAGCGTTGGTGGCACAGTTGTAGCGGAAGGTAACGGCCGTTTCCACCCCCAACGTCAACCCCACATTACCACCGGGATAGCTCTCATCCCACGCTTCGTTGCGGGCAACTTTGTACTCCCAATTGCCCGCCGGAATGGTCGCGGTCAGACTGTACCAATCGCTGCCGGGCGCTTCCTGCCACAGCATGGTGCGCAGGTTGTCAGGCGACCATTCCGGGCCGCCCAACTCATCCTGGAAGCTGCCAGCCACGGTAGCAATACATTGGTTGGCATTGTCGGCGACGCGGTTGGGGCCGGGCTGGAAATACCAGCGCATCTGGCTGCCAACGGCCGAAAACGCCACGTTGTTGGCCGGATGAGCATTGTCCCAGTTGCCAAATTCCACCACTTTGTATTCATAGCTGCCTGCGGGCAAGCCATCACCCTCCAGTCGATAAACGCCGTCGCCGTTGTTGTCTTCCATGCCAGTTTGCAGGCAGGTGTTGTTCCAGTCGCCACAGGCGGCAGAAACGGGCAAATCATCCTGGAAGCTACCGGCGACCACCCAGGCGGGCGTGGGCGGCGGGGCATCAGTTGTGTGCTCAACGGTGTTGTCGGCACAGTTGTAGCGGAAGGTGACGGGGGATTCTTCAGCCAGATTCAGCGCGACGTTACCACCGGGATAGCTCTCATTCCACATTTCGTCCCGGGCCACTTTGTATTCCCAATTCCCGGCGGGCACGGTGGCGGTAAAGCTGTACCAATCGCTGCCGGGCGCTTCCTGCCACAGCATGGTGCGCAGGTTGTCGGGCGACCAGTCGCCGCCACCCAGCTGGCTTTGGAAATTACCGGCAACGGTGGCAATACATTGGTTCTGGTTGTCGGCAATGCGGTTTTCGCCGGGCAGGAAATACCAGCGCACCTGCCCACCATCAGCCGGCAGAACAACATTACCGGCGGGATGCGCGTTGCCCCAGTTATCAAACTCGACAATTTTGTACTCGTAGCTGCCAGCGGGCAGGCCATCGGCAATAAGCCGATGCACGCCATCGCCGTTGGCATCTTCCATCGTCGTTTCAGCACAGGTGTTGTTCCAGTCACCACAGGCTGAAGATACAGACCAATCATCCTGAAAATTACCGGCCACCACCCAATTATCGGCCCCCAGGACCCGATTGAGCGGCGCGACCAGTAAGACAAGAAGGCTGGCTGCGATGAATAACTGCCATTTCATCTGCAATCGTTGGTTCATGTTTTCTCCTTAAAACTATCTAACGCAGAGGTGCGGAGACGCAGAGAAAAGCTGCGCCATTCAGTGAGAAATATAAAAAAACCGCGAACACCTTAATGCAGGCGTTCGCGGTCTTGATTTCAGTAAGCAGGTACGAAATTTTTGCCAGTCGCAAGATGCAAGCAGCGCTGATCTAAAAAGGAAAGCTTTGGGTTTAAGCTGTGTCCCGATTGTGGCGGCAAGGTTTGGTTCACGTTCTTCTCGTGGCGCTCATGGGTTGAACGGCCGTATCCAATAGCTGCTGCACAGAATTGATTGCAGCTACATCTAGTTGACGTATCAACTAATTTTAATACACAAAATTTAGGCAGGCAAGCTTACGGGTAGGCTTACAATAATGTTACGACTGGATGAGAACCGCTGCCACATTTGTGCGGTAGCGATAAAATAGTTTCATGTCGTTTTCAGCAAAGCAGTACGCCTATTCAACGATTCCCCAACGAATGACCCTGTATTGTCACCCAAATTACCATTTATGGTAGAATCACGCTCACTAGTAAAAACTCACGCGAGAAGGAGCATCCTAGATGGCAGAAATTGAGGCAATTGCCAACCGCATTGTGGAAAATGTAGAAAAAGTAATCGTCGGCAAACGTTCGGCGGTGCAGCTTACCGTGCTGGGGCTGCTGTGTCAGGGGCATATTTTAATTGAAGACGTACCAGGCGTCGGTAAAACCGTGCTGGCCAAAGCGTTGTCCAAATCGGTTGGCTGTAAATTTCAGCGTATTCAGTTTACGCCAGACATGCTCCCCAGCGACGTGACTGGCGTTTCTGTTTTTAACCAGAAAAATCGTGAATTTGAGTTCCGCCCTGGCCCGATTCACGCTCAAATTGTGCTGGTGGATGAAATTAACCGGGCAACGCCCAAAACCCAATCGGCCCTGCTGGAAGCAATGGAAGAAAAGCAGGTGACGGTAGACGGCACAACGTATCCGCTGGAGCCACCCTTTATGGTGCTGGCGACGCAAAACCCTATTGAGTATGAAGGCACTTTCCCCTTGCCGGAAGCGCAGCTGGACCGGTTCTTGCTGCGAATTCGCCTGGGTTACCCCAGCAAGGAGCAGGAAATTGACATTCTGGATCGGCAGCAGTACAGCCATCCGATTGAATCGGTTGAGCAGGCGGTGACATTGGCAGAGCTTCAGGCGGTGCAAACGGCCGTTAAAGAGATCTACATCGACAATCTGGTCAAAGAGTACATTGTGGAAGTTGTGCGGCGCACGCGAGAGCACCCTGATGTCTATCTGGGGTCCAGCTCACGCGGGGCATTGGCGCTGTACCGGCTGGGCCAGGCGCGGGCGGCCATGTTTGGCCGGGATTACGTGCTGCCAGATGATATTAAAGCATTAGCTCGCGCTGCATTAGGTCATCGCATTATTGTGGGGCCCGCAGCTCGCATCAAAGATATTGATCCAGACGCTATCGTGCAGGATATTCTGGACAAGGTACCGGTGCCTGGCGGCCAGGTAAGGGCTCCTTAAAGGCTGTTAACATGAAGAATTTCAGACAACAGCGACGTACGGCCGTTATTCTGCTGGCATTTGTGGCGTTGGTTGGCGGTCTCATCACCGGGCGAGATATTTTGTTCAATCTTGCCTATCTGCTGGGGCTGCTGCTCATCCTCTCTTTTGCCTGGGCCTGGGCCAATATTAACTGGGTGCATTTGTCCAGAGTCACCCGTACCCGACGAGCGCAGGTGGGACGGCCGTTAGAAGAGCGCTTCACCGTACGCAACACCAGCCGCATTCCCAAACTGTGGCTGGAAGTGCGCGACTTTGCTACCCTGCCCAGCCACTTTTCCAGCCATGTGGTCAACGGATTGGGACCCCGCAGCACCTACAGCTGGCGGGTGACGACCATTTGCCGCCAGCGGGGGCGTTACCAGCTTGGCCCCATTCGCCTCACCAGCAGCGATCCGTTTGGCCTGTTCCCCATGCAGCGGGATCTGGTGCCAACTACCAACGTGGTCATTTTCCCGCTTACGTTTGATATTCACCAGTTTGCCCTGCCGCTGGGCATTTTGCCTGGGGGGGATGCGCTGCGCCGTCGCACCCATTACATCACCACCAACGCTTCTGGCGTTCGGGATTACGCCCCTGGCGACAGCTTCAGCCGAATTCATTGGCGCAGCACTGCCCGCCGTGACCGGCTCATCGTTAAAGAGTTTGAGCTGGATCCGCTGGCCGACATCTGGGTTGTGCCAGACATGGCCGTCTTTAGCCACATTACCCCCCGCCAAGATGCGTTTTCCCCCAGCTTGAAAGAAAGCAGTTTGCCAGAATGGATGCGTCTGGAAGAGTTTAAGCTGCCCGCTACTACCGAAGAATATACGGTGACGGTGGCGGCTTCGCTGGCCCAATACTTTTTGCGGCACGACCGGGCTGTAGGGATGTTGGGTTATGGGCAAAGCAATGAGGTGGTGCAGCCAGACCGGGGTGAACGGCAAATGAACCGGATGCTGGAAACGCTCTCCGTGCTGCGGGCTGAGGGTGAAGTGCCTATTTCAGACGTGCTTCATGCCGAATCCCACCTGTTCCCACGCGGCACAACCATCATTGTGGTAACGCCCACCACGCGGGACAATTGGCCAATAGCCGCCCGACAGCTGGCGCGGCGCGGCCTGCGGGTGGTGACGGTGCTGATCAATCCTGCCTCTTTTGGCGGTACGCGCACATCTGACCAGGTTTACATGATGCTGCAGGCGAGCGGCATGGTGGTGTACCTGATCAACAATGGGGATGATTTAACGGCCGTTCTCAGCCACAGCGTTAAGCGAGCCGGGCATGTCACCATGGTCTAGCGGGCAAAAACAGCTGTTCACCATCGTGTTGATTACCAGCGCGGCGGTTTTGTTATGCCTGGGCACGGTGGCTGGGGCGCTTTTTCTGTTTCGGGGGGTGGCTGCGGTGGCAAGCCCTAGCCCGCCCACCTTCACGGCTGATGATGGGGTGTTGATTACGGCCGTTCTGCCCGAAAGCCCCGCCGCCCAGGCCAACCTACAGCCGGGTCATGTGCTGCTGCATCTGAACAACGACCCGATCACCTCCCCGGAAATGCTCACCCTGCTGCTGCGCAATCTACCTGCCAATGAGTCGTTTACCTTGCTGGTGCGGGATGAGGCGGGGGTGTTGTGGCAAACAACGGCCGTTCGCGCCGCCGAGCCACCTTATTTGGGTGTGGAAATTGTCGCGCTGCCGCGGCAAACACCCAATCCCACCACCGCCAGCGCCACGGCCACGGCTCCACTGGTGACGCAGTTGCCCAACGTTTCCGGCATTGTGCCGGGCAGCCCGGCGGAAGCGGCCGATATGCGCGTGGGGGATGTGATTACGGCCGTTGATGGCCAGGCGATTCTCAACGGCGAGGAGCTGCTCAGCCAGATGGCAGCCAAGGCGCCGGGGGAGACGGTCACGCTCATGCTGCGGCGCGGGGAGGAGACGTTGCTGAAAACGGCCGTTCTCGCCCCCCACCCGGATGACGCCACACGCGGCTTTCTGGGCATTGAGTTTCAGCCGTGATTAACCGACAAGTCTTATTTTCAGGTTGACTATAGCGAATTTTAGTAATAAACGAATGAGAGCCGTCGGAGAGAAAATTCGCTGTTTACTCCAATTCGTTGTAGTTATGAGTGAAAAAGATCAACTATGAATAGGCTATTTTCCTGTTCCTGTTTTTTCCTTTTGGGAATGTACCTGTTGGGGTCTGCCTGCCAAGCATCTCCGCTGCCTACGCCAACGGTTGTTGCTCTTTTGCCAACGGCAACGAGCCAACCTTTTTCAGCCACGGCCGTTCCCCACACCCCCACCCCCAACCCCACTCCCGAAGCCACAACACCCTCTCCAGCCACGGCCGTTTCCCCCACAACCACCGCCACACCGGAACAAACCGCTACGATACGGCCGTATCCCACCCTTGATTTCACCGTCGCCACACCGGGAACGGCCGTACCCTCGCCCGTTCCCCCATTCCCCAAACCGGAATACGTCACCAACATCGTCCTGCTGGGCAACGATGTGAAATACGCCCAGGGCGGCCGGACCGACAGCATCATTATCGTCTCCATCAACCGCCAGACGAAAACGGCCGTACTGCTCACCCTGCCCCGCGATCTCTACATCGTTATTCCCGGCTGGCAGATGACGCGCATCAACCTGGCCCTGCCACACGGCCACGGCGTTAATTACCCCGGCGGGGGCGGCGGCCTCATCAAAGACACCATCGAGTACAACCTGGGCATTCCCATCGACTACTACGCCCGCATCGGCTTCGACGGCTTCCAGCAGGTAGTCGATTCCCTGGGCGGTGTGGAAATCGCCAACAACTGCCCCCTTACCGACTGGCGGCTGAGCGCACCTGACCTGGACCCGGAACTGGAGGAAAGCTGGGAGCAGTTCACCCTGGAGCCAGGCGTACACCAGATGGACGGTGATCTGGCGCTGTGGTTCGTGCGCTCGCGCCGCACCACCAACGATTTTGAGCGCGGCCAGCGGCAGCAGCAGCTTTTACGCGCCATCTTCGACAAGGGATTGAGCCTGGATTTACTGCCAGAACTGCCCCGCCTATGGCAAACGTACCAGGAATCAATTGAAACGGACATGAGCCTGCCGCTGCTCCTGGAACTGGCCACCCTGGCCCCGGCGGTGCAGGCAAACGGCATTCAGCATCTGGCATTAGCGGGGGAAAGTGTGAGGGCCTGGCGTGAACCGGGGAGTGGGGCGGCGGTACAGCTGTTGCAGTGGCCAGAAGCAGCGGACACGCTGGCACGGGTCATGCAGCCGCCGGTGCTCAACCGGGCCAACCGGCCGCCGCTGATCGTAGAAGTGGTGACAGATGATTTCATCATGTACCGGCAAATGGCCCACAATCTGGCCTGGTACGGCTTCGTGCCCGTCTGGAGCCAACTTGAGGAACCCCTGCCCGCCCGCACGCGCATCGAATATTTTGCTCCCAATTTCAAGGAGTCTTACGACTGGTTGTTGAGCTGGCTGTTCCACCGACAATCGGAAGATATTTTGCTACAGCCGGACGCACCAGGCACAACCAGCTATCGGGTTACTTTAGGCGCAGATGCCAATCCATGCCTGTCACAGTTGGAGGTACCGCTCGCACCGGGGGATTAGTGCTTAGTAGTGCCAGGCACTCGGTAACAGAAGATTCAGTCTTAAACCTACAAACTCAAAAGGCGCTGAATGCGCGTGATGGTTTGCGGTGTGGTTGTAAATTGGAAGCTGGTCATGCCTAAATCGAGCGCGGCTTGAACATTTTTGGGGCGGTCATCGATGAACAAAGTGGAAACGGCCGTTGCTTCCAGCATCCCCAACACGTACCGATAAATTTCAGGGTTTGGCTTCACCATCCCCGCCTCGTACGAAAACAGAATAGCGTCAAACAAGTCGGAATTGATCCATGTCTCCACCCTTTCCCGTGCGCCCGACGTTGCATCACTTAAAATGCCCAGTTTGTAATGCGGTTTGAGCGTTTTAATGAACGTTAGCAGTTCGCTGTTCCAAATTCCATTCCAGGAATCTGTGCGGAGTTCGGCCGTTTCATCAGGAGAAAGCTTGAGCTGCTCGCCTTTATTTGCCCAAATAACATCACCACTGATTTTTCCAGTAGCTGCGGCTTCATAATTGGCTGAATTGAACACAATTTGGTCAAACTCAGCCTTGCTTAAGCCACATCGGTTTGCCCATTTATCAGACAAGGGCGTAGGTGGTTGGTGCCACAACACGCCGCCAATGTCAAAAATAATTGTCTCGATCATACTCCCACCGAATTCCCCATCATCAAGGCTAATCTCTGTGACCTCTGTGGCAATCTACGGATTTACCGCGCCGGGCGGAAAAGGGTAGGATTGATGTCGAAAAAGCCAACTTTCTTTTCATGCTCGTTGATGCGACCAAACAGTTTTTGCACTTTCTTCTCAACCCCGTCCACATCCAACAAATCAAAAATGGCCGTCTCGCGCATCGCCCCATCCATTGTGGGTACCTGGCGAATGCGGTTGATCCCCCGGCGCAGCGCCGACCGGCCCTGAACGCCGAGATTCTTCAAGGCCACATCTACCACATCTCTGAGATGCTCGCGAGGGCCGTAAATACCAGACTGAGCCACAATTTCGGCAAAGCGGTCGTAGTTGGGGATAAGGTTTCCAGCGGGCATGGCAAAATATTGGATCACATCTTGCAGTGCTTCCAGCGAGCGGGCCGGATAATAGTACAAAAAGAGGCGTGCCCCTTCCAAAAAGAAGCTGTAGTGAGCTGCCTCATCAATCGCGATGATTTGGGAGGCGTGGGCCAAAATCGGGTCTTCGTCGTTGGCGAAGTCGGGTTTGTCCGACTTGCCCTGGGCGATGAGGCCGGTGTTGAGGTAGTTGACCTGCGTGGCCCGTTCCTGAATGACGGTGTAGAAAATCATGTGCAGCGGGCTGTCCCAGGGGAGCTCCCAGGCTTTTTCACGCAGGGTGTGTTTGTATTCTTCAATCCATTTGGGCGTGCGGAAGCGAGAAAAGATGAGGGCATTTTCCCACAGTTCGGCATGTTTTTCTTCTTCAGACCCCCAGCGGATGTGGAAATGGGAACGGCCGTGACTGCGCCGAATCACCCTAAGCAGCGTCAACACATAGTCGGGCACGTACTGCTCCACGGCAAAAAAGCCTTCGATGATGTTGTTCAGTTTTTCAGAATGGTCGGTGCGCAGTTTGCGCCAGTCGATATCTAAATCGGGGTTCCAGTTGCGGGTGGCCTGTGACCGGGAGACATACCAGCGGTACAGCCCCAGGAAGGCGCGTTCAATCAACAGATCTTTTTCCTGGTTGCTCAGCAGACCGGGGGTCGTTTGGGGGCGTAACGCATCCAGCTCTTCCAGGATTCCATCCTCTTCAATTCCCATGGTATTCTCCTTCTTGGGATAAAACAAAACGGCCGTTTCCCTGGTCCGTTCTGATGTTTACTTCTCTTACCACGAGGATAACACAGATTAAAAGCAGAAACGATGCAAAACGGCCGTTTTGCATCGTTTCTTATTTGTTTTTATTCTGGTTGGGGATGACAAACTCACAAAACCGTCAGCGGAATCATCTCAATCGGTTCCGGCTGCTGCACTGCGGCATCGGCTGGCGTACCGGAGAGGCTCCACGGGCCAGCGTGCTCGATGGTTACCTGCACCAATTCACCCTTCAACTGGCGCGGATCGTCGAAAAAGACGAGCTTGTTTTGCGGTGACCGGCCGCGCCAGCTCCCTTTATGCTTGTCTTCCACCAGCACTTCCACCGTTTCCCCCAGCCAGCGCTGGTTCTTTTCCTGCGAAATCTCTTTTTGCAGCGATTCAATCAGGTGAAAACGGCGGCGCTTTTCGGCGTCCGGCACATCGTCTGCCAGGCGACGGGCGCTGACGGTGCCGGGACGCGGACTGTAGCGAGCCAGATGCACCTTGTCCAGCTTCAGGTCGGCCAGGACGTCGTAGGTGTCCTGGAACTGGGCGTCTGTTTCCCCAGGGAAGCCCACGATGATGTCGCAGTGAACGGCCGCATCCGGCACAATCCGGTGAATCCGCTGCACCAGGGCACGATATTCCGCCTGGGTGTAGCCGCGCTTCATGTTGACCAGCACCTCGTCGTTACCTGCCTGGATGGGCACCTCAATTTGGGGCATCACCTTGGGCAGCTCGGCCACGGCCTGCAAAATTTTATCGGTCATGTAGCTGGGGTGGCTGGTGAGGAAGCGGATGCGCTGCAAGCCGTCGATGCCGTCGATGACGCGCAGCAGGTCGGCCAAATCTGGCCCATCAGCGGCGTCCTCTCCGCCCATGTCGTAGCCGTAGCGGTCCACAATCTGGCCCAGCAGCACCACTTCCTTGACGCCCTGAGCCACCAGGGAGCGCACCTCGGCAGCAATTTCGCCCACGGGGCGGCTGCGCTCGATGCCCCGCTTTTGGGGAATGATGCAGAAGGTGCAGGCGTGGGAGCAGCCATAAACGATGGAAACGGGGGCTGAAACAAGCTTGCCCCGCTGATCGGCGGGCAAAATCACTTCGCCATCCATTAGGGCGTGGCGGTTGCTGGTTTCGGTCAGCTCCAATTTGAGATCGTCACCCTGGCGCAGCAGGGAGATGAGCGGCTTGCCGTCAGTGGACGGTTCCATGAAGACATCGACGAAGGGGAACTGCTTGGCCAGATGCTCGTTACCGCGCACGCCCACCACGCAGCCCATGACGGCTATCGTTTTGTTGGGATTTTTTTCTTTTAACGGCCGTAAATTTTGCAGCTTGCCATACGCCTTATCCTCTGACTGCTGGCGCACCGTGCACGTTTCCAGCACGATGACATCGGCATCTTCGGCGCGGCCGGTGGCGGAATAGCCCAGCTTTTCCAGCTCGGTGGCCACGCGCCGGGCATCGGCGTAGTTCATCTGACAGCCTGTAATCCAGAAATGGTATTTTTTACTCATAGTTTTAGTTGCGAGTTGATAGTGGCTGGTTGCTAGTTGCTGGTGGATACACTAGCAACCAGCCACTAACCCCTAGCCACTTCTTCAAGATAGTTTGCCTACAATAAGTAGTTCGGTTAAACGAAAGGTGATTCTATCGCTGCTAATTTGGGGCGTCAAGAAGTCGGCAACGGCCGTTGGTGCCTGCACCAGCATCGCCCGCAGCCGAATCGTGTCGTTGGGCGACGTTTGCATTCGGGCTGCCCAGCTGCCAAATTCAATTTCCTTGCTCAATAATTCCTGGTGCTGAATGGCAAATCCGGCCTGGCGGAAGCCATTTTCCCACTCGTTGACGCTCCAGCAGCGGCCGTGGCTGGGGTCGCGCAGCTTCTCGAAGGCATTCACATACGCCCCCGCCTCATTGATAAGCCGCGCTTTTTTGCCGTGCAGCGTAGTGCCCGGCACGATGTTGTCTACCACGGCCAGCCAGCCGCCAGGCTTAAGCACCCGCGTCGCCTCGTTGATGAACTGCTGGATGTCCGGGAAGTGGTGCGGCGCAATACGGCAGGTGACCAGATCAAACGCTGCCGCTTCGTAGGGCAGATTCTCGGCATCGGCCGGCTCAAAGGTGAGGTTGGTGAGCCCCTTTTCGGCCGCCAGACCCGCCGCAACGGTGAGCATTTCCGGGGTAAGGTCGGTGGCGGTGACGTGGGCGACGTGGGGGGCAAAGGTAAAGGCGGTGTGCCCGGCGGCGGTGGCCACGTCCAGCACGTGCCAATCGGGCTGGGGCCGGGTCAATTCCACCAGCCGGGCGAGGCTGTACCCTTTGGCGTGAACCGGGCTAGTGGCGTAAGCGGCGGCGTTGGCCCCAAACTGCTGTTGTACTTTTTGTTTACTCATGCTGAAAATTATACCAAATTACTCGGATGGGAGTGGATTGATCCAGGCCAGGGAAGTGCAGCTGCCAACGTCATGAAGAATCATTTGCTGGTAATCATGGTCGGGGGCATAGAGGCCGATCACGTCGCTATCGCGGAGAAAAGCGAGCCAATTGCCGTCCTGGGACCAGTCGAAGGAAAAAGTAGGGAAGAAAATTTCGTTGTTGATGAGCATGATTGTGTGTTCGCCCGTTTCCAGGTTGTACAGGTGCAGCCCCCCAAAAGGCAAAGCGTTGTTCGAGCGATTGGCATCTCGCCAAACGGCGCCGGTGGTTGCCAGGAAACGGCCGTCTGGCGAGAAGCTCAAGGCGTGTTCACCGCGAGATAAGTCGAGCTGGAACAGCATTATTACCGCCCGGGCTTGAATATCCACCTGAAAAAGGTAGCTTTCCAGGCTCTGGGTGGCAGCCATCACCAGCACCAGGTTTGGATCGGCAGGGTACGCAATGGCATAGCGCATGAACAGCTGGTTTTGGCGGTTGGGTTCGGCGATTTGGGCTTGCAAATCGGCCGTTTGAACCACCTGCCGCGGTTCGAGCTCATCTGGCGACATGACCACCAGCTCCTGAGCAATGGGCAGGTCTGTTTGGGGCACCGAATGAATGAAGCCAAACAGCGTATCGGTTAACCAGAAGGGGGAAAAGCCCTGGCCAATGGGCACACTGTCTTGGGGGTCTGCCTCGGCATTTGCCAGCCACAAATCAGCGGTCTGGTTCATACTGCCTGCATTAAATGCGATGATACGGCCGTCTACTACATAGTGGGGGCTTTCAAAAAGGTGTTTGTCGGTGAGCAGCGTTTGCTGACCATTGGGCGACCAATACGGCGTGCCCATAATTGGAGCGCCACGGCACTGGCCCTGTTCACAGGCAGCCATATCAACCAGCTGCGAGGTTGGCACAACATCATCTGTTTCGCCAATATAGGTGAGGAGGAAACGGCCGTTTGGATCCATTTGCCCCAATGAAATCGACAGCATCTCTTCGCTGCTCTGCATCGTCATGCCGCTGCCGTTGTGCCACCATAACGTCTGCCAAAGCTGCTCCTCCGACGCCTGCACCAGCTGCAAAATGACGCCGTTGTCCTGGGGCAGCGGGTTGAAAAAGGCCATGCCGGATGTTGTAAACTCTTCGGCCCAACGATTACTACCTAATTCATACCGGTGCAGGCTGGTTTGGGCAAGAATATCCTGTTCTACCCGTAAATTTGTCTGGCAGCTCACCTGTAAATCCTGAACAGGCAGGGGAATCGGTCGATTAGAAACTGCCAAAAACTCTGACTGCGTCAGCGCATAAAACCACCAATCGCGGGAAATCGCCTCGATAGATGTGGATAATCCCGACATAGATGCCCTGGACAATTCGGCCAGCCACGACTGAAACGCCCGTGAACTGCTCATCTGCCGGATCAAGGTCAGGGGCGTCATTTGCGGCGCGTGTTTCTTTAGCAGAAAGTCCACAAAACCAAACAGCCGTCCGCTCTCGTCATCTTGAGCCAATGAAAAATCGTCGCTGTTCCAATAGGGCAGCAGCAGCTCGCTGCGAACGCCACTGTGCGCCAACTCCAGGTATGATTCTGGCGTTACGGGCCATTCTGCCAAACCAAGATCGCTTAGCTGGTAGGTTAAAATGGCCTGGTAGATAGGCGCTTGCTGGCAGCAATCGTACGCCAGGCTGTAGCCGATGAGGGCCGAGACCAGATTGGCACCGTAGGCGATGCGCAGCGCCTGGTAACCCGCGTTGTTGATGGGCAGACCGAGCAGGGTAGGCGTGGGCAAATCCAGGCGCAAATTGCCATCATACAAGTTGGCCGGATTGGCCGATTCCAGCAAGCTTTCGGCGTTGGTGTCGAACCGAATCTGGATTGGGGCTTCGCAAGCCAGTTCTGGCAGCAAATCGCAGCTCTCTTGCAGCAGCGCCTGTAAATCGTCGGCCAGTTTTTGCATGATGGCTTCGTCGCGCTGTGGGTAGATGAGGGTCAGGTTGTCCAGCTCCCGTGTTTGCCAGTTACCCCAGAATTCCTCAAGGGGAGGTGAAAGCAGCCAGCGCGTTTCGCCACGACGGTAAACGGCCGTTTGCTGCAACGTCACCAGCTCTACCCCATCATCTGTCAGGGCCAGGTAGTCGCGGGCATAGATGAGCTCCGCGCCGTTCAAATCGGGGGAAAGGATGAGATCGATGAACCGTTCGTCTTCCCGGAAAAGTGGGGCGTAGGCGGCCTCATCTTCGGGCAGCCGCAGCCCCAGGCCCGGATGCTCGTAGAACAGCCCGCCGCTGAGCAAATCGGCCTGGATGCGGCTCCAGCCCAAATCCCGCCCGGAGAGAACCGCTTTGCCCAGGTCGGCATCCTGGTTGGCGGCGGCACGGCTGAGCAAGTTGTGGACGGCAAAAATATCGGATTCAACGGCCGTTGTCGTCTCAACCAGCCGCTGGTTTATTTGCCGGTAACCAAAAGCCCCGGCAGCAAATACCACAACAGCAATCAGGATAATGGTGAGCCAGGGACGGGAAGGCGGAACGGCCGTTTCCGACTTCTCCTGCCAGGCCGGGTCTTCCCAGGCGCTTTCTTCCTCAGTTTGCCAATCAAACGACATAAGCTTCCTCTTGCAACAACTCTGAAGGCAAAAAATAATCTCCACGCGACCACACAACCATACCAGCCAAGTATCTTACCGACCCAATGGAATGACCACGTTTACACAACGCTTCTAATCAATTCACAGGAAGAATTAAACAAAGGTTGCACCTGCAACAAAAAGGGGTAGACAAATCATGCGGATTCGTGAAGTGTGAGGCCTGATTGACTGATAAAACTTATCTAACCGCAGAGAACCCGGAGATCGCAGAGAAAAATAAAGGAGAAATCTCTGCGTCCTCTGCGCTCTCTGCGGTAAAAAATGAAACCAGAGCGTGAGGGCAAGCCAAATCTGGCAATCGTCAATCGCCAATTTTTCTGGCTGGCTGATCAAGCCGCCAGATCGCCCAGCAGCCCAGCAGCAGCGACGCGGCAAAAATGAGGTAGCCTTCAGAGATCGTCGCTTCGGTAATAAACGCGCCGACCATGCCCCCCGCCCCGGTAAGCAGATAAATGATCAGCACCGCCTCCCGCTGGCTAAAGCCGCGCTGCACCAGCCGGTGGCTCAAATGATCCTTGCCTGCCGTATTGGGGCTCACGCCGCGCCGCAGCCGGGAGACAACCACCAGAGATGTGTCGAAAATGGGCAGGGCCAAGATAAAAACCGGTACCATCCAGGTGACAAAACTGCTGTTGGCCGGAAAGCGCAGCTGTAAGCCCAGCAGCGCCAGCAAAAAGCCCAGGAAGAGTGCGCCCGCATCCCCCATGAAAATTTGGGCCGGCTTAAAGTTGAAGCGTAAAAAACCCAAACACGCCCCAAAAACGGCCGCTGCCAAACCCGCCACCAAAAATTGATCGTTTTGCAGCCCCAGCAGCATGATAAACGCCGCCGCCACGCCGCTGACTCCGGCGCTGAGACCATCCATGTTGTCTAAAAAGTTGATGGCGTTGCTGATGCCCGCCAGCCATAAAAAGGTAATTGTGTAATTGAGTAATTCGGGAATTGCCAGTTTGACACGGATGTCGAAATAGGCCAGGATGAGGAAGCCCACAAACTGCGCCGCCAGCTTGGCCCAGGCGGGCAGGCCGTACCGGTCGTCCAGCAGCCCCACCAGGGCCACCACCGTTAAGGCCAGCAAAACGCCGGCCACCGTGTTGGGAAAATCCGGCACAAAGGTGATGATGGCCAGAACCGCACCGCCAAAAATAGCCACGCCCCCCATCAGCGGCATGGGGGTGCTGTGCAGCTTGCGCTGGGCTGGCGCATCCACAAAGCCAATGCGAATAGCCAGCTTGCGCACCCAGGGAATGCTGAGGGCGGTGACCGAAAGGGCCATGAGGAAGATGGCAATAACGGTACGCATAGTTAATTGACGATTGACATTATTCGTCTACCTGGATGATATCGATGCGGAGGATGAGGTCGCCGGTGAAGGCCGGGTTTTGCTCAGGGTCGCGCAGGGTGAGGCTTTGCAGAACCTCCTCGCCCTCAATCAGTTCGCCAAAGATGGTGTGACGGCCGTTTAGCGCAGGCTGCGGCGCGTATGTAATAAAAAATTGCCCACCGTTACTGTTGGGACCCGCGTTGGCCATTGCCAGCAGGCCGGGGCGGTCGAAGCTCAGGCCGTTGTCTACCTCGTCGGTAAAACGGTAGCCCGGTTCACCGCCACCCGTACCGGTAGGGTCGCCTCCCTGCGCCACAAAATCTTCAATGACGCGGTGGAAGGTGGTGCCGTCGTAATACCCTTGCTGGGCCAAAAAAGCAAAGCTGTTCACCGCCAACGGCGCTGCCTGCGGGAAGAGGCGCAAACGCAGCTCTCCCTGGCTGGTCTGGATAACCGCCTCATACGCCTGGGCCGGATCGATGATGAAAGCGGGATACTCGGTGTAGTAGTTGTTTCGTTCAGGCAAGGGGAGGGTGGTTAACGGCCGTTCCATTTCCGCCAAAGAAGTGGGAATCGTGCTTTCCGGCCGGAGCTGCTGGATGAACAGCTGAATCTCTCCCTGGAACTCTGGCGGGCCAGCTTGCAGCGCTTCAACCGCCAGCGCTTCGGCCTGAGTTAAATCACCCATCTGCTGGTAAATTTGGGCTTGTAGATATTTTACGTTCCAGGCGGGCACCTCTTGCTGGAATGGATCCACCCGCAGTGACTGATCGTAAGCGGCTATCGCCTCTTCAAGCTGCCCAATTTGCTGGTAAAGCTGGCCCGCCCGCACCCAGGCGCGGGCATTGTTTGGCTGCAAATCCAGCCCTTGGGTTAAAGCCGCCGCCGCCTCGGCATACAAGCCATCCCGCTCCGCCTCTTCTGCTTCAGCGGCGCAAGCGGCGGCGGCATCGGCCCAGCCAAAAAAGGTGTCGGCGTAATAGGGGTCGATGGTGGCGGACTGTTCGTAGATGGCCAGACCCGCTTCACAGGTTGTCCCTTGGCTCAGCGTGAGCCGGGCGTATTCGTTGCGAATGACGGAGTTTTGCGGGCTAAGCGTAAGGGCGCTTTGGTAATATTGCTCTGCCTTTAAGAGGCGCTGGCTGCGCAGCGCCGGATCGGTAGTGACACCGGCCCAGCGGGTGTTCAGACGGGCCAGATTGGCCGTATGATCGGTATTGAGCGGATTGATGGCCTGGGCAATAAACAGCTGCTGCTCGGCCTCGGCCAGAAGCTGCGACTGCTCGGCCTGATCGGTTGTGATGTTGGACCGCTCTAAATACGCCCGACCCAAAAAGAGGTAGTAAAAATCTTCGCGGGGGGTGCGGTCGATGGCGCTTTGGTAGATGGCGATAGCGCTGTCCCAGCTGCCGGGTTCGCCGGTTGTGGCGGCATCTCCATCAAAAAAGCGGCCTCGTTTGTAAATCATATCGGCCTGCACCACGTTGAGATTGGTGGTGAGGATGAGGTAAACGGCCGTTCCCCCCAAAATTGCCAGCAAACCAAAACCCGGCCCTGACCCACTCTCTCGCAGTCGCGGTTTTTTACTCGTGCTCACCAAAGCTGCCGCCAGCAGCATCAACCCAAACAGAAAGACGTAAAAGTAGGTGAGAAAATTGGCCGCCTGAGACGCTTCCTCGATGAAATAGTCCAATATCTGCGCCGCTGTTTGGGGGGGCGGCACAAAGGCCCGGTAAAGCAGCGAATAGCGCAGCTGGGCGGCCTGGAACAGGGCGTAAAGCAGCCCCAGCCCAAAAGAGACGGTGGCCATAATGGCGATTGGGGTAAGCAAATTGCGCCAGGTGGGGTCCCAGAGCAGATAAAGCATGGCACCGCTGAAAACGGCCGTTACCAGCCCCGCCAAAATTCCCCCACCAACCAGCACCGGCAGGGCAAACAACAACCCCGTCACAGCTACACCAGAAGCAAACAAACGATCGTTTTTGGTAAAGCGCAGCTGCAAATTGCCACCTGCCCAGAGGC
This sequence comes from Promineifilaceae bacterium (SeqCode), assembly GCA_041748655.1. Classification (GTDB taxonomy): domain Bacteria; phylum Chloroflexota; class Anaerolineae; order Promineifilales; family Promineifilaceae; genus Leptofilum. Next base: position 69,893 of record JBGTCV010000134.1, read on the forward strand.
ACAGCGCCCCCCACATCCAGAGCGTAGTCTGGCCCAGCAAAGCGGTGGCGCTGGCGTTGACGGGCAGCGGGATGAGCAGCCGGTACAAAATCGAGAGTGCGCCCATTGCCAGAAAAGCGATGGCGATGCCGGTTCGCCTGCTTTTTTCGATGCTGGTAGAAACGGCCGTAATCTTCAAATCACCATCCTTCAACATCTCACTGACGGCAATCACAAGACCCAGGCTCCAGGTAAGCACCAGCATCAGGTAAATGAAGGGGGATTCGATAAAATTACGCTTGACGTTGATGAAAAAGCTTTGATGAATGATGTCAACGGCCGTTAAATCATTCACGCTTTCCAATACAAAATCGGGCGGTTGGGAAAACGTGGTAAAGGAAAAGGCAATAATGCCAATCATCAGCGTCAGCATGAAGCTGTACAGCAGCGTTGGCCCCACCCAGCCTGCAAAAACGGCGGGAATAACGGCCCGCGCCGTACGGCGGCGTTTGCTCTTTGCCGCCACCGGCTCACCTTCCCCCACAGCGGTGGGCGCTTCCTGCTGGCGCGGCAGCCAGTAGGTAATAAAAAAGAGCAGCCCCACGTACAAAAAGAAGTGCAGACGGCTGGCAGAGATGGCAATCCCAAAGTGAATCTCCACAAAATGGGCCAAAATCGCCGCCACCAGCGCCACCACCAACAGCCGCTCGGCGGCAAAAGGTTGGGCGTTCTCCTCAGCTAAATCGGCAGAATCGGCAAAGAGCGCGTAATAGATGAGGTAGAGCACCAGCCCGGCAATGGAGCCAAAGGGGAGCGCCACGCCGATATAAACCGTTCCCCGCCAGAGGGCAAAGGCAACGGCCGTCATCAGCCCCACCCCAAGCCACAGCCCAATGAGCAAATTGCGCTCAAAACGGCTGCGCAGCACGCCCAGCCAGCGAAAACCATATACAAAGACGCTCAAGTACAGCGCTTGCCAGACCAAAAAGCCCAGCACGCCGGTGATCACCAGGGCGTCGAACGTTTCGTTATGCGAGCGGTCGGGCGAGGCGTTGCGAGCTTCCAGCGTGGCCAGTTCAGGCGGATAGAAGCTGTTGAACGCCACGTACATCGACTCTGGGCCGTAGCCAATGAGCGGGCGCAAAAAGTTGAAGCTGTCGGTGCTGCCATCGGGGAACACAATCGGCTCATGGGGCAGCATCAGCTCCAGCGCCCCTTCCCAGATGAGGGTGCGCACCCGACCCGTGCCGGTGTCGGCTTCCAGCATCTGCCCAAACCGGCCAATGCGGGGCAGCTCACGCCACTCGTTCAGGGTGGTGAAGACGCCACCTATCACAGGCGCTTCGGCATACCGTTCGCTGGTTGTGGCGGGCAGATTGAACAGCACCAGCCAGGCAGCCAGCAGCAGCGAGAGCACCATCCAGCTAAACCAGAGCCAGCGCCAGCCGCGCTGCGCCGCCACCAGCACAAAGAGGCCAGTGATGATCAATGCAACAGCCGCCACAAACGCCACAAAAGAGGCCATCGGCCCGGCCAGGCTGGCCAACTGCCCTGCACCGGTGAGGGCGCGTAAGATGAGCAAGATGAGGCTGTAGGAAACGGCCGTTCCCGCTACCACAAACAACGCCCCCAGCCCCGCTTCCTGCAAACGAAAGCGTCCTTTTTCAGAAGCCGCGTTGCGCAGCCCCACCAGCACCACCAAAATGAAGGCAAACAGCCCCACGCCGAGCCCCAGCCACGGCCCCCGGCTGCCCGACCAATAAATGGCGATCAGCTGAATGGCCACGGTAAAAATGTAGGCCGATGAGCGCATCACGTCGGCCCCGGACAGTTCTTCATCACCCAAAATGCTGCTGAACGAGGCGATGATGCGGGCCACCGTCAGCGGCACGGCCATAATGAGGTAAGCGGCAATGAAGATGGCGTTACCCATGTGGCCCGCCACGCGCTCAGAGACGCTGCCCGCCCACGGGAGCGGGTCCAGCTCAAAATGTTGCAGCAGGCCGTAAAAGGCCACGGGGATGGAGGTGATGATAACGGCCGTTACCAGCCGTCGCGCCTGCGCCCGGGTGCGCATGGTGGCAATCGTTGTGGCAAAAATGACGAGGTAGGCCAGGGTGGTGTAGGTACCCTGCAGCCGCTGGTAAGAACCAGCCCAGCTGACGCTTGGCGTCACCGAAAAGAGGGAGGAAACGAGGTAAACCAGCGCCAGCAGGGTGACAATCAGCAAGAAGGGCATGCGCCAGAAGGAGTCGCTGTGCCGCCAGCGCAGTCGGGCAGCGTGCTGCCACTGCCGCAGATCGACAAATTTCACCAGCCAGGCGGTGCCCATCACCAGCGCAATGGAGCGCATGAGGGTGAGTTTATCTGGTTCAAACACCCGGTCGGAATGAATGTTGAAGAAGAGCGGCACGGCAATGACCACAAAGAGCCAGCCGACCTCGATAAGCGTATCACACCAGCGGGAGAGTTTTGTTTCCATAGGGGCGCAATGTTAGCTGAAAAATGGGTAATGGTAAACGGTTAATTGCAAATGGTTCATGGGGGATACCACGCTGCTACACGGCACAACAAATGAAAATAATCAACAGATTTCGCAGATTGCCCAGATTTTCTCATTATCTCTGTGTATCTCTGCGTTTCCTCTGTGAAACTCTGTGTTCCGTATTTTCATAATTGAGCGGATTACGGTGGATGCCCAGACAATACTAACGGATTTGGCGGCTCGTATTGGCTTGCAAATGTGTGATAAACCTTTTCAAGCAGTGGTAGGTGAGGCAACGCCTGCACTGAGCGAAGTCGAAGTGGCCGTTTCCTGGACACCAGACCCCTTCGACCGCCTCATCGTAGCCAATGCCAGCCTAAATAATGCGATTCTCATCTCCAAAGATCAGTCCATATTAGACAATTATCCTCACGCCAAATGGTAAACGCTAATATCGCCGTGCAGCCCATGCCCACGAAGTTTGGGGTAGGCATTTTTCTATCCGGGATATGCGCGTTTGGGCTTGTTTGGTGCCCGAAAACGGAACGCAGAGTTTCGCAGAGAAGTCACAGAGTTACACAGAGAGAATCAGCGTTTTATTTCGCTCCGTCAAAGGCGGTCTGGACAATTTCTGGTTCTCTGAGGTTTTGTGTGGTGAAGTGGTAAAATTGGCCAAAAACGAAAAATGGCAAAGAGTATAGAAGCGACATTAGAAGACGTGCATGCCCATAAAGCTTTGACCAAAGCGATGGGGTTAATGGACCTTGA
>JBGTCV010000135.1:0-73051 GCA_041748655.1 Promineifilaceae bacterium (SeqCode)
CAGCCCTCTCCCTCAAGGGAGAGGGGGCAGCATTCCCTCCCCCTCTCAGGGGGAGGGCCAGGGAGGGGGTTGGCGGTTCCCCTACTTTTGCTGGCTCTCGACGTCATTCTTTTTTTTGCCGTCGTTTTCAACTATCTGCTAGTTAGTCCAGCGGGGGCGATGGGGCGCTTCTTTTTTCCGGCGCTGCCTGCCCTGGCGCTGCTCACCTTTTACGGCCTGGCCGCCTGGCTCGATCTCATTTGGCCCCCCAAACCAATCTCCAATCTCCAGTCTCCAATCTCCATTTTGGCAATTGCAGTGAACGCAGGCATGGCCAGCCTCACCATCGTCGCTATTTTTGGCTACCTGGCGGCGGCCTTTGCCCTGCCAGAACCGTTTGAGGCGGATACGGCCGTTCCCAACCCTACCAACGTCCAATTCGACAGCTTCGTTGTTTTGCGCGGCTATGATCTAGACAGCGACACCCTGCAACCGGGTAATTACCTGACGCCCAATTTGTATTGGGAGGTGATTGGCCAGCCGCCGGGCAACTTCTTGCTCTTTGTCCACCTGATTGATGACGCCACCGGCACGCTCATTGCCCAGCGAGACACCCACCCTGGCCTGGGCAACTTCCCCAGCAGCCAGTGGCAGCCGGGCGACCGCTTCATTGAGACGATTCGGCTGCACGCCAGCGAGACGATGTACACGCCTACCAGCGCCAGCCTGCAAATTGGGCTGTATGCACCGGGCGAAAACGGCTACCGGCTGGGCATTGCCACCGCCGATGGCACCTTTTTGGGGGATTCGCTGCCGCTCGGCCAGATTGGTGTGGCTGAAGTGGACAACTGGCGCAGCGATGGCCAGACGTTCCCCAATTTGCTGAACCAGAACTTCTTCAACGATTTGCGGCTGACGGGGTATGAATACAACAGCCGGGTGTTGGCTCCTGGTGAAGCGCTGGAAGTGACGCTCTATTGGGAAGCGCTGCGAGACGCGCCGCCGGATTATTTGGTAGAACTGTCGTTGTGTGCGCTGCCTTGTCCGGATTGGGCGCCGCCGTGGGTTACGGCCGTTTCTCCTCCGCAAGCTGCCCCTACCAGCCACTGGCAAAACGGCCAGATTGTGGCTGATAAACAATTTTTGCAGCTGGACCCTAACTTGCCGCCCGGTTCTTACAGTATTCACGTTGCCTTAATTGACGCCATGACGAAAGCACCACAAAATATTGTTGCCGAGGATGGACACTACATTGATGATCGCTTATTATTATCAGACATTCGTGTTCAACCATGAATATTGAGCAAGTTTGTCCGATGGTTGTGTGTTGAGCTTGTTGTGCCCCTCAGGACAACTGGTGGGCAAGATTCTAGAAACAATCACCTCGGTTTGACAAAAGAGTCTGGTAGGTTTTCTAATAGTGACAGCGGAAAGGTTTAGCCAATTTCGGGTCGGTGTGGTGGTGTTTTTGCTGCTTTTGGGCGGCATTATCTACATCCTGCTGCCAGTTTCGGCGCTGCGCTGGGCACAAACACCGTTTCTGGGCTTTTTCATTGACCCCAATTTGGTAGTAAACGGTTCTGGCGAACCTGAGTGGCCGACTCAGGGGAGTGACGCCTTGTTAAGTTATCCGGATCGAATTACGGCCGTAAACAATCAACCCGTCACCACCATCGAAGATTACCTGGCTGCCCTGGCCGATAAAGAAATGGGTGAAACCGTCACGCTTACCCTGGCGCAGCCGCCACCCGGCATGGGCATCGACCCCAACCGTCCCCAGGCCGAACGGATTGTAGAGCTGCCCATCATCCCCATGACAAGCCTGAGCTTGTGGAACCAGTTTGGCCTCTTTTACCTGACCGGCCTGATTATGTTTGTGGTTGGGGTTTGGACGTTTGCCGTCAAGCCTAAAGCTGAGGCAGCCCAGGTTTTTGCCCTGTTTATGGTCTTTGCTTCGCTGGCAGTTGGTGCGTTGTTTAACATGCTTACCTCTCACCAATTTGGCCGCGTCTGGCTGTTGGCCCTGTCATTGACGCCCGGATTTTGTATCTGGTTAGCGGCCGTTTTCCCACACGAAATGAGCTTTGTAGATAAATACCCGCGCAGCAAATGGTTGTCGCTGCTGCCTGGCCTTGCCGTTGGTATCTGGGCACAGCTTTGGCTGTATGATCCAGCCAATGCCTGGCATTATGCCATCCCCTGGCGCACCTTGTTTTTGCTAAATGCTGTGGCCATTCTGCTCTCTTTGCTTATGATGGCTTATCGGGGTTACTGGTCACCCTCGCCACTGGTGCGGCAGCAGGCGCGGATTATTTTGGTGGGCAGCTTGCTGGCCTTTACCCCGCTGATTCTCTTTTTTGTGCCTGCCTCGCAAATGGTGGATGTGGCCTGGCTGCCCTCTGCGTTTTATTTGCCCCCGCTGGTCGTTTATCCATTGGCTATTGCTTACACCATTATTCGCTATCGCTTGCTGGATGTAGACCAGGTTATGCGGCGTTCCCTCTCCTACGGGGTGATGACGGGGCTGCTGTTGGCAGCCTTTGTGTTGGTGACGGTGGGGCTAACCAATACGTTTGGGGTCGTCACCGATAATCCTGTTGTTCTTTCGGTTCTGATTGTGACGCTGGTGCTGCTGTTTAATCCGCTGCGCACTAAACTGCAAGAGGCAATCGATCAGCTCTTTTTCCGGGAGCCTGTCGCTTTAGACAAGCTGCTGCGAGCCTATAACCGGGCGTTGACAACGGCCGTAAATACCGATCAGGTCGCCAACACGTTGCTCAAATATGTCACCTCTGGCGTGCCAGAAGTGACGCCGCATCTGTTCCTGCCCGATGCCCAGATGAACTATTACATCAGCTACAATAATCACACGTCTGGGCGGCTCAATATGGAATCACCTCTGGTGGCTTACATGAGCCAAACCAGCGGGCCAATTGACCTGACAGAGCAGCGGGCCTGGCCAGAACCCCTGTCGCAGCAAGCTGGTGCGGTGCAGGCGTTGAATGCGGCCGTTTTGGTACCAATCAACAATGGACGGGAGCTGCTGGGCTGGCTCTCCCTTTCGCCCAAGAAAAACCGTCAACATTTTCGCCCCAACGAAATCAACTATATTAGTTCCCTGGTCGATCAATCTTTGATTGGTCTGGAACGTGCCAACGTCATCCGGCGGTTGGAAACCCGCGTCTCGGAACTGGACATGTTGAGCCAGTTTTCCCAGGCACTCAACTTTACCATTGACTTCGATGCGCTGCTGGAGCTGGTTTTTACCAATTTCCAGCGTCTATTGGGCATTGACGATTTTTTTATATCGCTGCGCGATAAGGCGACCAAGCAGATTTACACAATTTTTTACCTGGAAAATGGCGAGCGGTACGAAGAGAAAGAAGGGCCAGACCAGGTGGTGACAGATTCCAGCATTCATCAGGTGGTGAATATGGGGCAAATGGTGGTAAAGGAGGATGAATACGGCCGTTCCTGGATCGCCGCCCCTCTCAACGCCGGAGCTGATACCCTGGGCGCCATTCATACCTTCTACCGCGATTCTTCCCACAAAATTCGCGCCCGCCAGCAGCAGCTGTTCACCGTTTTTGCCGACCGCACCGCCACCGCCCTGGAGCGCATCGACACCAACAAACGCCTGCAAGAGCGGGCCGAGCAGCTGGAAATCATGAACCAGGTCACGTTTTCGCTGGCCGCTACTAAGGAATTAGACCCTCTTCTGGAACTCATCCTGGATAAGGCAATGGAGCTGCTAGACACCGAAGCGGGCACCTTCATGATTGCCCACGAGGAAAATGGCGAGCTGGAATTCCGGGTGGCACGGGGGCCTTCCAGCAATGGGCTGGTTGGCCGTCGTCTGCCGCTGGGGGCGGGTCTGGCAGGAACGGCCGCGCAAACCGGCCGCGCCATTCTGGTTAACCGGGTGCAGGAAGATGCCCGTTGGTTTGCCGAAGTGGACGCTGGTACCGAATTTCACTCACAATCGATTCTTACCGTACCGTTGGTGCGGCAAAATGCCGTGCTGGGCGTGCTGCAAGTCATTAACAAGCAAAACGGCGTTTCATTCAATCTAGAAGATCAGAGCTTGCTTACCGCCTTCGCGGGGCAGGCGGTGGTGGCTATGGAAAATGCTCGTCTGCTGGCCCAAACCGACAAAGCGCTGCAAAAAAGCGTCGATGAGCTCTCTCTGCTCCAGCAGCTAGACCGGGATTTAAGCACCTCACTCGATCTGGAACATGTGCTCAACCTTACGCTAGGCCGCATGTTGCGCATTTATGAAGGTGTGGCTGGAGCGATTGCTCTGGTAGATGAAACAGGCGAGATTTTTCGGGCGGTTACACAAGGGTACGACGAAACCTTCAATGAGAAGAAGCTGTCGGCGCACAAAGGGCTTATTGGTCAGGTGATCCAGTCGGGCCAGCCGCACAATGCGGAAAACGTGCATGAAGAGCCAAACTATATTGCCGCCAACTTCAATACCCATTCACAAATGACGCTGCCGTTCATCAACAAACAAGAGCTCATTGGCGTGATTGGCATAGAAAGTGATGTGTTGGGTAGATATTCAGAGAATGATTTGCAAACGGCCGTACGCATTACCAACCATGCCGCCGCCGCCATCGCTAACGCCATCCTCTACGACAAAGTTCATGAGGCCAACCAGGCAAAATCAGAATTTGTTTCCATGGTCTCCCACGAGCTCAAAACCCCCATGACCTCCCTGCGTGGCTACACCGACTTGCTTCTCTCTGGCATGACGGGTTCATTAACCGAGCAGCAGCACAACTTTCTGGAGATTATGGCCGCCAATATCCGGCGTATGAGCCAGCAAATTCAGGACCTCACCGACATTTCCCGCATCGAAACAGGGCAGCTCCATATCGAGCTGGCCCCTATCTCCTTTGTGAACGTTGTGAACGAAACCATGCAAACGGTGAAAGGTTTATGTGATGAAAAAGGGATTCGGGTACATTTGGAACTGCCCGAAGAGCTGCCCCTCATCATGGCCGATAAAGGACGCATGGTGCAGGTGCTCACCAATTTACTCAGCAACGCCTGCAAATACTCCCCACCAAACACCGACGTTACGCTCACCTTTATGCCCCGCATTGTGGCCCAGAAAGAGACAGACGTGATGCAGCCAATGGTTTGGTGCTGCGTCAAAGACAGCGGCTACGGCATCTCTGAGCCAGATTTAGAAAAGCTGTTCACCAAATTCTTCCGCTCTGAAGATCCCAACATTCGGCAGGCCAAAGGCACCGGCCTGGGGCTTTCCATTACCAAGGGGATCATTGAGCTGCACGGTGGCGAAATTTGGGTAGAAAGCAAGCTGGGTGAAGGAACCTCATTCCAATTTACCATCCCCCAAGCCCAGACTTAATGCCTATCCGAATATTGGCCACAGAGCACACAGAGATTTTCGAAATTTATTTTAATAACTTGCTTTCGTCACTTAGAAATTGGTAAATCGTCACGCTCGTATTATTGACATCAATTGTTTGTACGTTATACTTGGAACATGGATGATAAAGTGACAAAATCATCAGTTGGTCAACTGGTCAACCAAAAATATAGCTTACAGCGCACGCATTTTGCGTGCGTTTTTTGTTTCTATCAACCTTGGAGTCCCTTGAACCCTTAATCATGCAGAGAGGAGCGTAAAAATTATGGACTATGGAATGATTGGAAAGATTGAGAAGTCAAAGTTCTACGCACAGGAGCCTGAGCGATTTAGTTTTGATTCTTTTACTGTCCGTCTTGAGGGAGACAGCGGTGGCGTGCATAATATTAAGTATGAAGCAGGCCAGTGGAATTGTGATTGCAGCTTTTTCCACACACGCGGCTATTGCAGCCACACCATGGCCATTGAACGTGTTTTAGGCGAAATGCTTGGCTCACCGGCAGTCGCTTAAATCAACGTTTCACTATTAAATTTGAAAGTCACGCCCGACCATCAGGTCGGGCTTTTTTTTGCTATAATCACCGACCATACATAATTGGTAACCACTAAGCCGCTCAGAAGATTGGGCCAATTTGGGGCAGCCACTGCCCCAATTACCAGAGAAAATTGGCCCAATCTGGCTGAGTAGTTACCATAATTGAAGACAAACTCCCGGGAGGTCTTTTGGGAAATCCAGCTTGATGGCTGAGGCCAGTGGGAGGCTGTTTTTGCAGGAGAGTGCGTGTGACAGTTGGTGGCGTGCAGTTCGATCTGAAAATAACGTTTCTAATTATTTTGGGCACGGTGGTGCCGATGCTGGATTATTACGGGCACAAGATTACCAGCACCAAAGCATATGACCGGATGATCTGGTATTTTGTAATTCCAATGCTGGTAATTTTGCTTCTTTTTCGGGAATCACCAGCGGATTACGGGTTTAAGATTGGCAAATGGCAAACGGGGCTGGCCTGGGTAGCGGGCGTCTGTACGGGAATGGCGATTATTCTGTGGTTTGTGGCCCAACAGCCGGGGATGCAGGAATATTATCAGGCACGCGCACCGCAGGAAATCTGGCGCATTATCTATTTGAATGGCGTGGACCTGTTTGGTTGGGAATTTATCTGGCGAGGGTTGATGTTGTTTGCCTTTGCCCGTGCTTTTGGTCCCGGAGCCGCCATTTTTTTACAGGCGGTGCCGTTTGCTTTTATGCATTTGGGCAAGCCAGAAGTGGAGACATTAAGCACGATTTTTGGCGGGGCGGGTTTTGGCTTTATTGCCTGGCAGTCGGAATCGTTTTTGTACCCGTGGTTAATTCATTGGTTTATTGCCACCTTTACGATGGTGATCGCCGCTAAGGTTTAGTATGGAAATTATTACGCTGGATGTAACGGAAATGGCGCACGGAGGCTCGGCGCTTGGTCGGGCAAGCCGGGGACGCACGGTTTTTGTACCGCTGACGATTCCGGGGGAAAAGGTGCGGGCCCAAATTGTTAGTGAGAAAAGCAAGTATGCTCAGGCGGAACTGGTGCAGGTTTTGCAGCCATCGCCGGAGCGGGTGGAGCCGCGCTGCCTGCATTTTGGGGTGTGTGGCGGCTGCCATTTTCAGCATATGGCTTACCCGGCGCAGCTGGCGATTAAGGCAAACGTGGTGCGAGACCAGCTGTCGCGGCTGGGTGGGTTTAAAACGGCCAATGTGCAGCCTACGCTGGCAAATCCTGAGCCGTGGGCGTACCGGGTGGAAATGGTGTTGAGTCCGGTGGGAAACGGCCGTCTCGGTTACTGGTCGCCGTTAAAACGAGAAGTGATTGCCATTGAAGAATGCCCCATTTCGCGGCCTGAACTGCTGGCGCTGCTGCAAGACGTGGAGCTGGATTTACCCGGCTTGCGCAAGCTTTCTTTGCGGGTGGGGGATGATGAGGCGCTGCTGGCGGCGATTGAGGTAGACGAGGTCGAGCCGCCGGAGCTGGAGGCGGATTTTCCCGTCTCTGTGGCGATTGTGCTGCCAGACAAAACGGCCGCTTCTCTTGTTGGCGATAATTATTCGGTGCAGCAGATAAACGGCCGTGATTTTCGTGTCTCACCCGGTGTCGAGATGGCGTCTAGCCCGGCTGGGATGGGGCTGGTGGTGCAAACCGTGCTGCGCTATGCGGCGCTCACTGGTCAGGAAACCGTGATTGAGCTGTTTAGCGGGGCTGGAACGCTGACTGCCTTTTTGGCCGAACAGGCGGGTGAGCTGCTGGCGGTGGAGCGGAATCCAGATGCTGTGGCTGATTTAACCGCCAATCTGCACGATCTGGATAATGTGGCGTTGTACGAAGGGGATGTGGAAGCTGTGCTGCCTTTGCTGCCCCAATTGGCAGAGGTGATGGTGGTACACCCCTGGGGTAATGGCTTGTCACGGCAGGCTGGCATGGCGTTGGTGAAGGCAGCGCCTAACCGGCTAATTTATGTGAGTTCTGATGTGGCGACATTGGCACGAGACGGCCGTTCCCTGCGCCAAAGCGGGTATCAGCTGGTTGAAGTGCAGCCTATCGACATGCAGCCACAATCGTTCCACGTCGAAACTGTTTCCCTTTGGGCACGAGATGACAGCCAAAGCCTACTCTAAAAGTCACAGAGAACAGGAGCGTTCAAGCCTGCTCTCTTTTTTCTCTTAGCGGTGTGAGGCACTGGCCGGACGGCTTGAGTCAGGTGCAACGCCTGTGGCCAGTGCCTTGCACCTGAGTAGTTACCGGATAGGTACCTAATCCGAATCGTCGTCCTTCTCCCCCCCTTGCTGCGGAAAACGGAAAAACTGATCTGCCAGATTGGTGGGCAGGCGAATTTCGCCAAACTGCCGTTCGTAGTTGGCAACGTTTTGTGCCAGAGCGTTTTGCAGCATTTTGGCGTGCATGGGGGACATGATAACGCGAGAAAGCACCTGCCCACGCGGCATTCGGGGCAGCATCTGGGCAAAATCGAGCACAATTTCCCCAGGAGTGTGGCTGATAAAGGCGAGATTGGCGTAAACGGCCGTTAACTCCTTCGGAATATCAATGGCAATCCGCTTTTGTTGGGGTGGGTTAGGTTGAGGGTTTGGTGTGTCGCTCATAATGCTCTCCATTGAGTGGTGCGAGGCACTGGCCAAATGGTTCCAACTAATTGAAACGCCTGCGGCCTGTGCCTTGCACCTGAGTAGTTACGATAATACAGCGTAAGATACTTCAACTGGTTCATTTTGAAAAATGACCTGTTGTTGTATGCCTGTGCCAGCCTGTGTAAAATAGCGTCGTGCCAAAAAGGTTTTACGAAAAATCGAGGCTGTGAAAAGACGGCCGTCATTGTTTGGGGGATAATTGTGCTCAACAAAGACAATTTGCTTTCTTACCTGTTGGTTTTGTTTATTGGGATTAGTTTGGGCGTGGCAGGATTGACGCTGACGCGGCGAATACAGCCCGCGCCAATTATCATTCAGCCACCTGTGCCAGCTGCGCCGCCAGAGCCCACCGCTACGCCTGGCCCACTGCGCGTTTTTGTGAATGGCGCCGTGGCGGAACCTGCCGTGTATGAACTAGCCCCTGGCGACATTGTGCAAGAGGCGATTGCGCTGGCAGGCGGTTTTACGGTGGAGGCAAATACGGCCGTTGTCAATCTGGCGCTGCCACTGCAAAATGGAATGCAAATTTACGTACCCACCGTGGCAGAAACGGCCGAACAAGCCCAAGGCGTCATATCCAGCCCTGTGGTGCGTACCGGTGGAATTGAGCTTGAGGTGTTGGGGGAAACGGCCGTTTCTGCCGATGCAGCTGGCGAAATAGTTAACATAAACACTGCAAACGTGGCTGAATTGGACACTTTGCCCGGCATTGGTCCCAGTACGGCCGAAAAAATCGTAGAATACCGGGACACAAACGGGCCGTTTGCCACCATCGACGAAATTTTGAGCGTCTCTGGCATTGGCCCGGCCAAATTTGAACAAATTCAAGCCTTTATTACCGTCGGTGATTAAGAATCTTTCCTGAAAAGCCGCCGAGCTTGATCTCCTAAACATCTGTCCGCTCTGTGGCAAATACGTTGGATTAAGCGCCAGACTAACCTCCGGGAGGATGGGGATGCTATCTGGCCTGGGAAAAACCCTCCCGGAGGTTTTACGAAGATATGCCGCAAGAGACATTTCTGACTGCTGCCCTGGCTAGATTGGCCAGCCTGCCTTTTCGGTTTTCCAGACGGCCGTTTACCCCGCCTCAGAAAGCCCTCATCCTGCACCCTTGCTGCCTCAGTCAGGTGATGCTGGCAACCCCGCTGCTTTCTGTATTGGCTGCTGCCTACCCCAACACCCGGTTCGATTGGGCTATCAGCGAATGGGCCAGACCAGCCATTGCTAAAAACCCGCACCTGCGTGAGCTGATTCCCACCGGCGATTTAAGCGTCGCCCAAATGAACCTGGCCGAGCTGCGCCAGCTGATTATGCAATTTAAGCAGCAGTCGTACGACACCTGCTTTATTTTGGGACGATCCAGCTTGCTTTCCTGGCTGGCGTGGCAGGCGGGCATTCCGCAGCGCATTGGGGTGGCGTCTGGTGGGCGTGGCTTTGCCCAGACCCTGGTTGCCCCTCTGCTGCCGGGGCAGCAGCACGCCACAGATGTTTATCTTTCCCTGGCAAGAGCTTGCGGCATTGATCTGCCACTGGGTGAGCGCCCGCCCATGGCTTTTTACCCGGCCGATGCTGACCGAACGGCCGTTACCCAACGCCTCATTGATGATTTGGATTGGCTGGGGGATGTTCCGCTGGTGGTGATCCATCCAGGGGGTGGAGCAGGCTCCATCTATGAAGACCCACGCAAGCGCTGGCCCAGCGAGCGGCTGGTGCTGTTGATCAACCATCTGGCCCGTCAGCACCAGGCACGTATTTTGCTGGTTGGCAGCAGCCATGATCAGGCTCTGGCGGGGGCGATTGCCGGCATGACGTCGGTGCGCTGTGCCAGCTGGGCAGGGCGGATTACGCTGGGGGAGCTGGGTGCGTTGGCGGAGATGGCCAATTTATACGTGGGCAATGACACCGGCCCGACCCATATTGCGGCGGCCGTGGGCTGCCCCACGTTGGCCATCTTTGGCCCCAGCAATCCGGCCATTTCGGCCCCTTATGCCCCGGCAGCAGATCGGGTGGTGACGTTGTGGCGAGGGGGAGAGATACGGCCGTTTACCTGGCAGGAAGGCGTCCCCGTCACCGAAGCCATTAAGGCCGCCGACGGCCTGCTGCGCCGCAAGTGGTAGGAAGAGGGTAATTGGGTAATTGCCCAATTACTTCGTCATCAAGGGCAAATAAATCCGGTACACCACAATTTCCACCGCGCCAATATCACACTGGCGGGATTGGGGGCGGGCCAGGCCGCGCTGGTCGCTGGCGACGCAGGCGGTGCTGCTGCTGCCGGGCAGCGCCGGGTTCCCTGCATCCACGACCGGGCTGCCGAGCTTGGGTGTGTGGTAGGCGGCGCTTTGGGTAGGGGAAGTAATGCTGTTGAGGTCAGGATTGACGCCTGTCACATCGCTGGGCTGGTTAAGAAACGTGCAGCTTTGGTCGCTGGCCAGATTGTAGCCGTTGGAGTTCACTTCCCCTGTGCCCCCGCAAGCTGATTGTCCTGAAACAGAAGAAATGATTGTGTTGCCCACGCTGATGCGGCCCCCGTGGGCAAAAATGGAGGGACCGATAGTCAGGTGGATGGTGACGTTGTTGAGGGTGGCTTCGCCGCTGTGGTTGTACAGACCAGGGCCGTTGGGGCTGGCAGCGTTACCTGGCCCGGCATTGCGGCTGAGGGTGCTGTTGGTGGCGATGAGCGTGCCTGCGTTGTAGATGCCGGCCCCTGTATCGGCCTGGTTTTGCACCACGGCGCTGTTAGTCAGAGCAGCCTGGCCGCTGTTGTGCAGCCCGCCGCCCGCCTGGGCGGCCACATTGCCGTTGCCCAAATTACTGTTATTCATTTCCAGGCTGCCAACCAACATTGTAGATACCTGCGCCATTTTGGGCTTTGTTGTTGGTAATATCCAGATTTTGCAGGGTGAGGCTGCCTGCATTGAAAATACCGCCACCTGTTTGCGTGGTGAGTGTCTCAGTTGTGCCGTTTTGCCTGATGCTGGTTTGATTATCCAGCAAGACGGTGCCGTTGCTGCTGTTGTAAATGCCTGCCCCGTTTGTGGCGAAGTTGAGGGAGAGCGTGAGATTATTGGCCACGACTGTACCGTCGTTGTAGATGGCGCCACCAGAAACGGCCGTATTCTGCCGAATCGTTACCTGGTTGAGTTGAGCGCTGCTGCCGCTAGCAATGTGCAGTCCGCCGCCCTGGGCAGCGTCATTGTCGCTAATCGTTACGTTGGTCAGGGTGAGGTCGCCATTGACAAGCTGAATGCCACCCTCGCTACCATTTTGGATGGTCATGTTTTGCATGGTAACGGTGGCATTGTTGGTGATGGTTACGGCCGTTCCCCCACCCTGAGCATTGATGATGGTCGCATCCCCCACCAACGTCAACGATTTGTCGATTACAATCATTTCGCTGTAGGTTTCCCTGCTCGTTATAAACTGTAAAGTATCGCCTTCCGATACTTGCTCGTCATCAATAGCGGCTTGAATTGTGGCAAAAGGACAACTGCCATTCTTGCAGATGGTCCAGGTAGCAGCTTGGGCGGGCTGAACGCCTGGCTGCCAGACGCCAAACGCCAAAAAGAGGAACAGGTAAAACTTCAACCAGCTGCCAGGTTGGATGGGAGCATGATGCTGCAACATGGGAAAATCTCCTGCGCCAGGGGTAAAATCTGGGACACACACTTGCGCGGTATTTAGGATAGCCTACAAAAAGTTGTTGAGTGGGCAACACTTTTAACCACTGCTGGGAAAAGTACAGGCGTAGCTGAGGATTGCTGTTGCCTTATTTTGCTTCCATAAATTGCCCAAAGGGAGTGTAGTGAGTCTGATTTACGAGGCGGGTTACAGGGTCGTGGTCAGGTGAGTATTCGCTAATAAGATGCTGGTCTGGTGGAGGGAATATTCGTTTTCTGGGGGATGGCCGTTACAATTCAATCTGTTAAACCCTCAAAACTTTGTATCACATTGGGAGATTCCACATGACACAATCAGAGATTCGGCCAATTCTGGCTGAAACCCGCGCCTGGAAAACGGCCGTTGCCCCTTATCAAAAACCAGACCTTTATCGCAGCCTGTGGCAAATAATCAACACGTTGGTGCCTTACCTGCTGGTTTGGGTATTGATGGTACCTGCTTTCCGCATTTCATTTTGGCTGGCGCTGCCGCTCATCATATTGGCCGCTGGCTTTACGATGCGTGCTTTTATTATTTTTCACGATTGTGGTCATGGTGCCTTTTTCAGCTCGCGCCGCGCCAACGAAATCGTGGGATTTGTCACCGGCCTGGTGGCCTTTACCCCCTTCTTCGCCTGGCGACACGGCCACGCACTGCACCATTCCGCCTCTGGTGACCTCGACCGGCGTGGCGACGGTGACGTGTGGATGATGACTGTAAACGAATATTTAGCCTCCCCCTGGTGGCGACGAGCCGTTTACCGGGTCTATCGTTTTCCGCTGGTTCTTTTCGTTATTTCCCCGCTGATCTTATTCTTGTTTGTGCATCGCATCCCCACGAAGGGACGCAAACGGGAACATCGCAGCGTCTGGCTCACCAATATTGCTCTGCTGATGATTACCATTTTGATGAGCCTGCTGATTGGCTTTAAAACCTATGCCATTCTGCAAGTTTCCATTTTGGCTTTGGCCGCCTCAGCTGGCGTCTGGCTCTTTTACGTGCAGCATCAATATGAGGAAGTTTACTGGCAGCGGCACAATGCCTGGGATTACGCTACGGCCGCTGTAGAGGGCAGCTCCTTCTACAAATTGCCCAAGGTGCTGCAATGGTTCACCGGCAACATCGGTTTCCACCACATTCACCACCTCAGCCCGCGCATTCCCAACTACAATTTAGAGCCTTGTCACAATGCCAATCCAGAGCTGCAAGTGGAGCCGCTGACGCTGCTGGAAAGCTTCAAATGCATTCGCTACCGGCTGTGGGACGAGGCCAACTTTCGCCTCATCGGCTTTGGCGAACTGAAGAAAATCGCCCGCGCTTAACTGCCTGAGTTGTGGCCGCGCTTTGTGTGGAATTGAATGAATAGCTGTGGCCGGCGAGAACGTCGGCCACTTTTTATTTGGGGGGGAGTGTGGGGGAGAAATCTATGCTCCCTCAACTTCTACCGCCAAACGCAAGCCCATGCCCTTTAGCAATGCTTTCAGGCTGGAAAGCTGCGGATTGCCGCTGGACGACAACATGCGGTAAAGATTCTCTCGATTCAGAAATGTATCCTGGGCTACCTGAGAAAAACCGCGTGCTTCAGCGATGTCACGTAACGCCAACAGGAAAACCTCCTGATCGTTTTCTTCAAGAGCCGCGTTAAGGTAAGCTGCCGCTTCTTCAGGAATTGTCAGAGATGCCTTTAATCCATCTTCATACTTTGCTGTAATTTGGTTCATTTTGTCCTCCGCAGATAATCAGCCCAATACGCCTGAGCCTGTGCTATGTCTTTTGATTGTGTCTTTTTGTCACCACCATACAACAAAATAACCACCGTATTGCCCTTTCGCCCCAAATAGACTCTGTAACCTGGGCCATGAGGTATCCGCAATTCGCTGACGCCACCGCCTACGCTCTTGCAATCACCAAAGTTACCGAGACGAATTCGATTTAGGCGCACCCGAATTCTTGCCCGCGCTTGTCGATCTTTTAGCCCTTCCAACCAATCTCGGAAAGGGTTTTGACCATGATCCGTCAGGTATTCAAGCAGTTCAATTTGGGTGTCACTCATGGAAGGATTGTAGCACAAAAGCTACAAAATGGGAAAGTTTTAGCTTGGACGCGGGTTTTGAACGGATTTCCGATACGACTTTATGCTAAAATTCAACCACTTCACAATGCATGACAAATGGGGTTGCTGCGATGAGTGTAAAGCAAGCAAAGATAGTCGTATTTTTCCTTTCCTTCTTTTTTGCCTTATTTCTAATTTTTAGACCGATGGATGTTCCTAGAGATTGGTTTTTTTGGTTAAGTTTGCTCTTGGGCAGTAGTCTGGGGATAGTTACTTGTAGTTTAGTGAATAACAAATGGCCAGCACATCCTCCTGCTAATTCTAATTCACAAGATGCAAGCACAAATAATCCTCAATCAAAATGGATAACTATTGTAGCAATTGTAGGTTTAATATCAGGTAATATTGTTGCATCTATCTTTTCTCCATAAGCCGAAATATTAGTAACGAACTTTGTCCTCTCTTGGCTTCTTGTCGTTCTTTTTTATCTTGGTGTAAGGAGAAGATAGTCGGTAACCCGCCAATTGTTTTAACTGTCATTCAATGCCGCAAATACGCGGAAAGAATCCGCGGCTACGGGGCGACGATAGGTTGTGCTTCTAGCACTGGTGGTTGCAAATCTACACCTGCAAACAAGGAGCCTTCTTCGAACCAGGATTTGGGGGCGGGTGCACCCCACAATGTTTGCCGCTGCGGGTCGCGGAGCTGCCATTCAATTGGTTCCAGGTCCGGGTC
Organism: Promineifilaceae bacterium (SeqCode); assembly: GCA_041748655.1. Classification (GTDB taxonomy): domain Bacteria; phylum Chloroflexota; class Anaerolineae; order Promineifilales; family Promineifilaceae; genus Leptofilum. The sequence goes on from JBGTCV010000135.1 coordinate 15,001, forward strand.
CACCGTCAGGTAGTCGCTGGTGTAAATTTCAATGCGGTGGCCATCGGGGTCGCGTACGTAGAGGAAGAAGGCGTTGGAGATGCCGTGCCGCCCTGGGCCGCGCTCCATGTTGCTCAAATAGCCAGTTGTTGACATAAGGTCACACAAATGGATGATGTGCATGGCGGTGGGCACCCAGATGGCGACGTGGTGCAGGCGCGGCCCCAGGCCGTTGGTGAAGGCCATGTCGTGGATGTTGCCCTTGCGGTGCATCCACACGGCCCACAGCTGCGGCTCGGCATCTTCGGAGACAGTGTACTCCGTGGTGCGGAAGCCTAAATCCAGCGCCCAGAAGTCGTGGCTGGCCTGGACGTTGGGGGTGAAGCAGTTGAAATGGTCAATGCGCTGGGGGTGGCAGCCGCGATACGACCCATACTTTTGCAGCATTCGCTCCGCCTGGGCAAATTCGTAGCAAAACTCCAGCGGCATGCCAAACGGATCACGCACTTGGAGGGAACGTCCCTGGCCATGCTGCGTCACCCAGGCTGGCTGCTCTCCTTTTTCCGCAAAATAAGCGGCAATCTGGTCTAAATCCGCCTCGCTGGCCACTTTGAACCCCAGCCGGATAACGTGCGGCTCAGCCACTTTGGTGAGGACAAAGGAGTGGTGATTACGCTCTTCCAGGCAGCGTAAATAGATGGAGTCGCCGACCTGTTCTGTTTCAATCAGCCCCAAAATTTCTGTATAAAATTTACGTGAGGCGGCCAAATCGGTGACGCCAAGCTCCACATGGCTCATGCGAATGATGTTGAAGGGTGGGGTTCCGGCGGGGTGTCGTACTGGCATGGGTTCTTCTCCTGTGAGGCCAGTAATCAGTATTCAGTAAGCAGTAATCAGTTTTTACTGGCCACTGAATACTGCCTACTGATTACTGAATCACGCGCCTAGTCGCGGGATGCGGTGGTCGCCAAAGGCGATGCTGATATTTTTCGTTTCCATGTAGAAGTCGAAGCTGTAGTCGCCGCCGTCACGGCCGATGCCGCTGTTTTTGACGCCGCCGAACGGGGTGGGCAGGTGGCGCACGTTTTGCGAGTTCACCCAGACCATGCCCGCTTCGACCTTGTGGGCCATCTTCAGGGCGCGGCTCACGTCGCGGGTCCAGATGTAGGTGGCCAGGCCGTACTTGATGCCGTTGGCAATTTCCAGCGCTTCGGCGTCGCTGCTGAAGGGGATGGCGGTGAGGAAGGGGCCGAAGATTTCTTCCTGGGCGATACGCATGGTGGGGCTGGCGTCTTTGAAGAAGGTGGGGGTGATGTACGCGCCGTCGGCCAGCCCGGCGGGATGCTGCCCGTCGCCTGCCATGAGCGTGGCCCCGTCTTCCTGGCCGATTTGCACGTAGCTGCTGACTTTTTCCCAGTGGCTCTGGTGGATCAGCGGGCCAATTTCGGTGGCGGGGTCGAGCGGGTGGCCAACCTTGAGCTTTTTGACGCGCTCGGCCAGTTTGGCGGTGAATTCGTCGTAGATGGGTTGTTCGATGAGCAGGCGGCTGCTGGAGGTGCAGCGTTCGCCGTTGAGGCTGTATTTCATGAAGACGGCCGTATCCAAAGCCCTATCCAAATCCGCATCGGCAAAGACAATAATGGGGTTTTTGCCGCCCAGCTCAAAGTGAACCCGCTTGAGAGTGTCCGCGCCCTGGCGCATGATGTGGCTGCCGGTGGTTGTCTCCCCCACAAACGCTATCGCTTTGATGAGCGGATGCTCGGTGAGCGCCTTGCCCGCCGTCTCGCCAAAGCCGTTGATCAGGTTGACCACGCCAGCGGGAATGCCCGCCTCCAGCATCAGCTCCGTCAGGCGCTGGGCGGTGACCGGGCTGAGTTCGGCCGGTTTGTGGACAACAGTGCAGCCTGCGGCCAGCGCAGGGGCGATTTTCCAGGTGCTGAGCATGAACGGCGTGTTCCACGGGGTTATCACGCCCACCGGGCCGATGGGTTGGCGGATGGTGTAATTCAGGTGTTCGTGGGTGGGCAGGGAGAGGCCATCGTTGGCCGATTCCACCCGGTCGGCAAAAAAGCGGAAGTTGACGGCGCTGCGTACGGCCGCTTTGCTCATAAAGCGGATTGGCTGGCCGGTGTCGATGCTTTCCAGCAGGGCAATCTCCTCGGCGTGGGCCTCGATAAGCTCAGCCACACGGTAGAGCAGGTCGCGCCGCTGTTTGGCAGGCAGGGCGGCCCAGGCGGGGAAGGCGTCATGTGCTGCTGAAGCAGCCTGGTTAATATCGGCGGCGTCCCCCTCGGCCACGGTGCAGAGAAGGCTGTGGTCGATGGGGCTGTGGTTGTCGTAGGTTTTGCCGGAGTGGGCGTCGAGGTGACGGCCGTTGATAATATTCTTCAGCCCGCGTTCGGCAATTTTGGCCCGGTAGGGGGCTGCCTTTTCGAGATTTTCTTTCAGGGTTCCTGTTGCCATTTGGTTAGTCCTTTTTTAAAAGTGGAACACAGAGTTGCACAGAAGAGCGCAGAGTTACACAGAGATGAAATCTGTTGATAGATTTATGAGTTAGTTCCAATTGCCATTTGGTTAGTCCTTTTAAAAGCGGAACACAGAGTTGCCCAGAGGAGCACAGAGTTACACAGAGATGAAATCTGTTGATAGATTTATGAGTTTGTTCCAATGGTCTCCGTTGGAATGCCTCTTTGGACGCTCCTCGTCCTTACTCGGCGCGGAGCGCCTGGAAGTTCATTCCACGCAGAGCGTGGAACGAGATGTGTCTGGAGCTCCTGCAATTACCAATGACTAAATTACTCAATTACCTCATTCTCCAACACGCCGATGCCATCGATTTCCACGCGCATCACGTCCCCGGCGTAGACGTGGGAGAGCCCTTCTGGCGTGCCGGTGTAGATGATGTCGCCGCGCTGGAGCGTTTTAAATTCGGTGATGTAGGCGATGAGCTGGGCGACGCTGTGGCGCAGGTTTTTGGTGTTGCCCTGCTGCTTCAGCTCGCCGTTGACGAAGGTGCGGATTTCGGTGTTGGTCGGGTCAATTTCGTCGGCCGTCACCAGAACCGGCCCCATCGGGCCAAAGGTGTCGAAGCCCTTGGCTTTGACGGGCGGGCGGTAGTAGTTGCCCACAAAGTCGCGCACGGTGCATTCGTTGCCGATAGTGTAGCCGTAGACGTAGTTCAGGGCGTCGGCTTCGGGGATGTGACGGCCGTTTTGCCCCATCACCACCACCAGTTCGCCTTCGTAATGCATGTATTCCACGTCTGGCCGGATCACCTTGCCTTTGTGGCCGATGAAGGTGTTGGGCAGCTTGTGGAAGAGCAGCGGGTAGTCGGGCACGTCCAGCTTCAGCTCGGCGGCGTGGTCGGCGTAACCGAGGGCAACGCCAACGGCCGTACAGCCACGCGCCTCCACCGGGGGCAGCCACATCACATCGTCCGGGTCGTAGGCGACAGTGCCCACCCAGAGCTGATCGTTTTTGTAGACGGCTTCGTGAATTTGTCCGTTGTAAGCGAATCGGGCAAGTTTCATATTTGTTCCTCTGTTTTTCTGCAGATTTGCGCAACTTGCGCTAGCAGATTAGCGCAGATTAGATAAAAGAAAGTATAACAAAACTAAAATCGAATCCACCAAACGTACTAAACCAATTACCTTGCCCATTGATTGAGCAGGCAACAAGGAACTTCTACATGACAAACAAGCCTATGGTCATTTTCAGCAAGAAGCCCATTGTCTGGATGCCAATTATTCACCGACAGTGCGCGAAACGTATCAATCACCGGCCCACAAACTCAATGGCTTCGTTTATCGGGACAATTGGCTGGAAAATTTACTTGTATCCACTTCATTGCACGGTTTTCATGTCAGCAACAAAAAGCATTAGAACCAGGTTTTTCCTGCTTAATCAGTTGCGGTTATCAACGGGAGTATGGGGCTTGACCAACTTATCGCATTTTGCCTGCCGCTTGTCCGGGGACATTAGCATTCATCGCAAATACCTCTTGTCGGATACGGCCGTCATCTTCTCGCCATTTCCTCGCTAACAGCATCCTCGCCCACTTTGGCAGTTCTTCAGTGATAAATGCCACGACCTCATCCCGTGTTTCGGCCGTTACCCACTGCCCGTTCAACAGCCCCCAACACTTTTTTTAGCGCCACGTAGTCTTCCATCACCTCGCCCAGGACCTCGTCTTTGCGGGCCCGTTTGATTTCCAGGTCGGCCGCTTCCTGCTTGAGCTGCCTGACCATCTGCCCTTCATTGGTTGGTGTGAACGCTTTTTCACCCCCTTCAAAGAACTGCTGCTGCCAGCGGTAATACACGCTGGGGTGAATGCCGTACTTGTCACAGATGTCGGAGATCGGCGTTTTTTCGACCAGGTGCTCCCGGATGATGGCCACTTTTTCAGCCGCTTGGTATTGTTTTTGCTTCCGTTTCTTAGTTGTCATTTCGGTCTTCATATCCTTGTTTTGGTTGGTATCTATTCTCTGTCTGATTGAAGACCGTGTCCATTTCCGTCTGAACTATAACACTTTGGGAACTCAGGGGGTTGACAAGCCGTGATGCGTAAAATGTGACCAGAGAGGCTTCACGTTTCACCCCAAACCCCACGAAATCCCAAAGACCCCAGTTTATTTGAAGGCGATGAAGCGACCCCAGCAGGAGGCCAGTTCCATCCCTTTTTGGATGAAGGCGGCGATGAAGTAACGGCCGTTTTCCGCCACCGCAATCTCACCCCCCAAATTCTCCGCATGAACCACACCCTTGTTAAACAGATTCAGGTGCATATCCTGGTAATATTTGTCCAGCGGATACATTTCGTCCCAATCCTTGCCGTACTGGTCGATGAGTTTCTGGTTGGCCTCGGCAAAGGTTTTGGGATGCCAGACGCGCTGGATGGTGTTCATGGGATGCTCCATCGCCACGCAGTCGATCCCCAGCCACTTGATCTCCTTCTCCAGGCACCAATCCGCAAAGTCCGGCGACGGCCCTGGATGTTTGATCATATAGCGAAACTCGTCCGAATCTGGGCTGTTCCAGCCGTACTGGTAGTAGCCCGTCTTGATGATCAGGATGTCGCCCTGCTGAATATCCGCCCGCTCTTCCAGCATGGCAGGGGTGTAGACGCTGGAATTGCTCACCGTGTCGGAAATGTCCACAATGACGCCAGGACCAAACCAATAGTCAAACGGCATCTGGCCGATAGTGCGACCGGCGGCGTGGAAATGCTTCTCGCCATCCATGTGCGTAGCCAAATGGAAGCTGGCACGGCAGTGGGCGTTGTTCCGCCCCAGGCCAAAATTTTGGCCGCCAACCCGTTTGGTGTACTTCACGCTCAGCGGTTCGTAGTTGGCCCACTGCGGCGTCTGCACGCTGAATGGCAGCGTCATGTCCAGCATCGTCGTCTCGCGCATCGCGGCAAAAAAGTCGTCGTCGCTCAGGCCGTCTGGCGCTTGCAAAGCCGCCACCCGCGCCCAGGCGGACTCTACCTCCATGAATGGAATCGCCCCGACCATGATCCAGGCGCGCTGGTTGCTCAGTTCGCCAATCTGCCCGCCCAGCGATTCAGCCAGCAGCAGTCCGGCTTTGGGCATGGTGATGTGCGTCAGTGCGTGATATGCCTCCGGCGGGAACAGCTCATCCCAACTTTGGCCGTGCGTCTGGCGCAGCTTCGCCTCGGCTTTCTCAAACTCGCGGGCGTGCTGGTAGCGGATGCTGGTGTTCATCGGATGTTCCGCACTGCCGCAGTCTACGCCAATGAGCTTCAGCTTCATCTCCAGCGCCCACTGGAAAAATTCCGGTGCCGGTCCCGGATGGCGCACGGTGTAGCCAAACTCCTTGTTCTCGATGCCGCCCTGGGCGTTGGGATTGGGCGTATCTGGCTGGTCGAAGGTGTGCTTGTGATAGCCGGTGTTGATGATGAGGATGTCGCCCTCCTTCACCTCGGCCCGCTCGGTGATCATTTCCGGTGTGTAGAGCGAATAATCGGACACTGCATCGGAAATATCGACAATGACACCTTCACCACACAAATCGGACAGGGGAATGTCGGCGATGGCTTTGGCCCCGGAGTGGAAGGCGCGTGGCCCGACGAGGTGGGTGCCGGTGTTGTTGCTCCACTCGATGAGCTGGCCATTGGCCCCCTGCCCGCCGCCCCAGGAGCCAGTGAGCCGCTTGAAAAAGTGAACCTGCAACGGCATCTCCCCCGGCCACGGCGGAGTAAAAATGCTCAACGCCTGGGTCAGGTCGTACCTTTGGGCGTTGGTAAGTAAGTTTATCGTTTGTTTTTCGCTCATTTCGTTCTCCTGGGAATAGTTTAGGAACACAGAGATGCACGGAGAAGCCACAGAGGTTCACAGAGAAAAGAGAGAAAAATCTGTGCTAATCTGCGAAATCTGTGGATTTTATTGATTGTAGGCGGTGCCGATGACGACGGTATACGGCCGTATTTCCCACCGCGCCACCAATCCATTTTTCACATACGGGTCATGGTTAACAAAATTTTCCACCACAGAAGCATCTTCAGCACGCCACACCAGCAGAGCCGTGTCCGCCGGGTCGCTGTAAGCACCGCCCAGCACCAGTTCGCCCCGGTCTTGCGCGTCCGAGGCCAGCTGCAAGTGCTCAGCACGAAAGGCGGGTCGTCGTTCTAGATAATCGTCGGTCAAATGGTAAATCAGGGCGTAATAATTCATATGTTGCTCCTTCGTAACTGTAGGCCGGATTGGCAAGCCGGCTTATGATTTTCATTCGCGGTGGTTGGTGGATAGTGGATGGTGGTTAGTGGTTTATACAACCCACCATCCACTATTCACTAAATCACGCCATCACAAAATCTAAAAGTTTCGGTAGTTTTTGGGCAAAGGTTGGTGGGAAGCTGTGTCCCAGGTTGGGATAAATTTCAAATTGGCAAGGGATGCCGTATTGCGGCAGAAGCTGTGACAATCTTTGCCCGATGTCACGGCAGTAGGTATCTCGTTCGGTGACGACAATATAGGCGCGAAGGTCATCTGCTGCTCGGGTTTCCAAATATGGAATCATATTGTCGGCGTTGTTGAGGAATGGGGCAATCAGGATGAGCCCTTTTGGCTTGATTTTGCCGCTCAAGGCCAATGAAGCTGCTAAACCACCCCCCATTGAATATCCAGCGAGGACGGTTTGCTGGCAATTGACGGAATGTTCGGCGCAGAGGGTGGCATATTGCTGTTGGATTTCTTCGATTGCCCAATCCCAATCGTCCCAGGTATGCACGCCCGGTTCCCGTATTTGTGAGGATTGGGGTAAGCCAACCAGCCAGCCATGCTGAACGGCCGTTTCCCACTTTTTTGCAAATGTTTCTACGTTGCTGCTGTTGCCGTGCAGCGCGAACAACAAAGGGTGTGGCTGGGGGTGATTTTGGGGCTGCAGCCGTTTGAGGGTGGGAACGGCCGTTTTCATCGCCACCTCCCTCCTTTTCTGACAAACCTGCATCAATGCTACAAATCTTGGGTCTTGGTGAACCCGTTCAAAATCTTCACTTTCCGCCAGACCACTGTACCAATGGCCGTCATCCACCGCTTCTGCCAATAATTGGATGGTTAGATCGGCTTCGTTTAGCATAACGGCCGTCCAGAATAGCCAATAGTAAACAATCTTTTGGGCATGGTGATCAAAAATTCCAACATTTTCTGTGATCAACTTATGTGCTTCTGCATACTGCTTTTGTTTGACAAGGTGGTGATATTGCTGCTCAACTTCCCACATAGTTGGTGGATTATTCATTATATTTTCTCCTGTTTTTGGGCAACAACGGATTGGGAAATAAACGGATAGAGAAGAAGCGAAAAATCCGTTTTTTCTTCATCTGCTGTTGTCATGATAAAAACCACAGACAATAACTGTTTTGTACACAATCGTGTAGATGCCCGGACATTTTGCCGGGCAAAATCACAATCCGGGTCGTGAACAGGAACTCATATAATTGATTATCTCACTTTTGGCAGATAAATTGGTAAAAACGTGCCAGCAGTTTGTATGGGTATTGGTTACTGACGGCAAGCTCTAACGCTTCTAGCTGCTCATAAAAATCAGGGTCGAATTTGCGTTCGTTGTCGGCCATGAAATCGCAAATAGCGCGGACGCCGTACTGCTCCAGCAGCGAAAAGCCGCAATCTTGCAGCATGATTTTTAGCTCGTCACCGGTATAGCGCTGGATGGTGGCGTCGAATGTCTCGACGTATTTGGTGCTTTTAGTCAAATTTTCTTGCGCCGCAGCCAAATCATAATCGCGCAGGGCGTAGGCCAGCGTTTCGGTGTGCGGATTGGTGATCATAAGGGAGAAGATGCCGCCGGGGCGCAGGCTTTGGTGGATGTTTTGCAGGACGGCCGTTACATCCTCAACATATTGCAATAAATTATGGCATAAGATTATGTCAAACCCTTCCTGGCCCACAAACTGCATCGCGTCCCCGACCTGGAACGTGATTTTGTCGCTAACTTGCTCTAGCGCAGCCAGCTTTTGCCCTTGGGTAATCATTTCCTGGGAGAAGTCGATGAGGACGGCCGTATACCCCAACTTCACCAAAGGAATCGAATCCAGCCCGTTGCCACCGCCTAGATCCAGAATGCGTGCCGGGGGCGGCGGCAAATGCTGGCGCAAATTGGCGTGCGCCACCCGGTAGCGCAGCTTGCCCCACGGCGCTTGCTGGTACGCCTGCCATTGGGCAAAGCCTTTATCAAAGTTGCTGCCCGCCACACTGCTCATGCTATTGCCTTTTGACACTGTATTTTTCCAGCGCCATTCGCCACTGCGCCATCTCATCCTCATATTCGCGGGCAGCGAGCGAAACAAAACCCACCATCGCCGAAAGATCGCGGCAAAAGAGCCGCCTGCCAGAGACCGCCTCGAAGCGCCAAATGGGATTGGCGTCGTTGCGGATGATGAGATCGATGTCGTCTGTTTGCAGCGCGGCTTGTAAGTTGCCCAACAGAGTGAGTTGTTCGTCAAAGGTGAGTGGGGTGGCGGTGAGAACGGCCGCATCCACATCCCCACCTTCACGCACAATCCCATCCTGCGCCGAACCAAACACCCAGGCCGCCACAATCTTGGGATTTGCCTCCCAAATTGGCACCGTTTTTTGCCAATCAATTTGCCTGGACATAGGCCAAAACCTCATTGCGAAACTGTTCAAAAACGGATTATCATTTTGTTTTCCTAAGCCTACTGAAACAACCGAAAATTATCTCAAAATTCTCTGTGACCTCTGTGGCTTTTTCAATTTACATCAAATCATACTGCTCGGCAAAGGCGATGAGGGCATCTTCAAAGACGCTGGCCGGGGGCAAAACCAAGCCCGCACCGACCTGACCCACGCCTGCGTCCTTGTGAGCAATGCCGGTGTTGATTTGCGGCCGTATCCCCAATTCCACTACCTTACGAATATCGACCCCAACCGGCGTGCCCCGGAAGCCCAGCACCGGAATAGTGAATGCCTTGTGCTCGGCCACGGTGATTTCATACATGCGCATCGTCGTTTCCACGGCCATTTCCGGCGTGCCGCTGATGAAGGTGACGATGGCCGGGGCAGTGGCCATGGCAAACGCGCCAATCCCGGCCGTCTCCGTAATGGTGCTGTCGCCGATGTCGCCGCTGGCGTCGGCGGCGGTGAAGCCGGAGAAGTAGAGGCCGTCTGGCTGGCCCACCGGGCCAGTAAACCAGCGGTCGCCCAGGCCGCTGACGCGAATGCCCAGTTCGGTGCCGTTACGGGCCATGACGGTCATGAGGGTGCTGCCTTCGACGCCGTGCCCCGCGTCGGCCATCGCTTTGCAGGCCGCCATGACGGGATTGAGCACGCTGAGGGCGTTGTCGCCTAAAAATTGCAGCACCTGTGCCTTGTCTTCATCACTGGCGCTGGTTCGGGCAATCAGCGGGGCCAGTTTGGCGGTGAACAAAATCGAGCCAGCCTTGTTCCGATTGTGCCCCTCATCCCCCATGTGCAGCGATTCCGCCAGCAGGGCACGGATATCCAGGCCGTCTTCGCTGAGGGCGAGGGCATCGGCCAAAATGGTGCCCAGCGTATTGTTCATCCAGTGCAGCTTGGTGAGCACTTCTTCGCTGTACGCGCCGTAGCGCAGCACCTTGCCGTAGCCTTCGTTGAGGTTGGAGTACGTCTTGTTACCGTGGGTGACGTTTTCCACCACGTACACCTTCATCGAGGCGGAGGTCACGCCCGCCATTGGCCCGACTGAGCTGTGTTCGTGGCACGGCTCCAAATCAATCTGGCCGCTGGTGACCAGCTTTTCGGCATTGGCCCAATCGGTGGCCTTACCCTCGAAAATAAGCGCCCCGACAATCGCGCCGCGCATCGGCCCGGAGGCCCGCTCCCAGGTGATGGGCGGCCCGGCGTGCAGCAGTAAATTGTCGCGCATCCCCGGAATCACATCCCGGGCGACGGCCACGGTTTTGAGGATCGGTCTCGCGGCCATCATGCGGGAAACGGCCGTTTCGTTTGCTTTATCTATGTCAATCATGTGCTTTCTCCTGAATTTGTACCGCGGAGGGCGCGGAGAGCGCAGAGGCAAATCTGTCAATCTGCGTAATCTTTGATTTTATCTTCATTCTACATTCGTTATCGTGCGAAGCTTTTCAGTGAGGTTAGAAAGCAGGTTAGCTGCGTTTGGATTTTGCGTCTCGGCAAAATGTTCGCGAAAGCAATTGACGATAACAGCCGCCATTTCTTCGTGAAAATCATCGGGCAAGAAATCACCTTCTCTGGTAAAAAGCAGGTCATCATCTTCAAGCGTAGGCACCTCTACCCCGGGCTTGCCAATTTCAAATGCCCAGGTGTCCCATCTGGCCCGGAAGTAAAAGTTGTGATTACCAACTTTGCCGCTAGCCTGGATGGGCGCATACCCGCCGAAATAGTCCAGTTCAATTCCAGTTTTCATCTGCCGATACTAACCCTTGCTCTTCATTTTTGCCAGGATGGCCATCAGCTTTTCGTTGCCGCCCGCCGGAGGACGCCACTCGACCTGTACGGCCGTTCCTCCCTGCCCCTTAATGCTTTCATAAAACGACTCGACCCCCACATTAATCGCCATCAGCGTGCCGCTAAAAGCGGCTGGCGAAACGGCCGTTCCGTTAAATGCCAGCTCTGGCAGCCGGTTAAAAATGTAATCGACTGCCTCGTTGGTGCTGGAAAAGACCGTTGCTCCGGCCGCGGCCAGCTGCTCAATCTGGGCCAGCAAATCCTGCGGATCTTCATCCGTGCCCACGACAATAGCCACCACCTTTTTACCCGTCTGCACCGCCTCGGCGATGGCGGGGCTGAGTTCGCCCGCCGGGTTGGGATGCGCCCCTTCGCCCAGCACTATGTCCAGCAAAATAAAGCCAACCTCGGGATCGGCCGTTTCCTGGCGCAGGCGGCGCAGGCGCAAATCATTGTCCATCATCGGGTGGAGGCGGCCTTGAGTGAACTCATCTTCGCCCAGGTCCAGGATGGTGTGCCCCTGGCTGCGGGTGAGATCGGTCAGCTTTTGCTCGGGGCGGAGGGGAATGTTGGTGTGGAGCTGATCGAGAACGGCCGTTAACCCCAAAACCGTCTCATACGCCAGCGTGCCGCCAGAAAAAAGACCGCGCACATATCCCTCTACCGGCTGGCGCTGCGGCGAAAGCAGCGACGTCTCTACCATCGTGGCCAATTGCACGGCTATTTCGGCCGTTTCTACCAGGCTGGTAGCAAAATGAATGTCGCCCACCTTGTGCCCCGGTGGCGGGAAGCCGATAAAGTTGACCACAATCTGCTTGCCGGTGGCCTGCGCCGCCCGCAGCAGCCGGGTGGCCACCTGCGGCGACGGTGGCTTGGAGATCAGCACAATGACCCGGGTGGCCCGATCCTGCCCCAGCAGCTGCACCGCTTGCAGCGCGGTGATCGCCCCCACCTCGGCCTTCAAATCACGCCCGCCGGTGCCGATGGCCTGCGACAGGCCACTGCCCAAATTGTGAATCTCGCTGCTCACCGCTTGCAAGCCGGTGCCAGAAGCGGCCACCAGCCCAATACGGCCGCGCCGCACCCGGTTGGCGAAGCCCAGCCCCACGCCGTTGACAATCGCTGTGCCGCAGTCTGGCCCCATCACCAGCAGCCCAGCCGCCTGCGCTTTTTGCTTCAGGCGGACTTCGTCGGCCAGGGGGACATTGTCGCTATAGAGGAAGACGTGCTTGCCCAACTCCAGCGCCTCTTCAGCCACGCCGGCGGCATAGCGGCCCGGCACGGAAATCAGTACCCAGCTTGCTTCGGGCAGCAGCTTGGCGGCGGCGGCCAGGCTTTGCGGACGGTATTCGCTGCTGCTGGCTGCCTTGCGGCGGGTGAGCAGCTGGTCTACCTGGTCGATGGCGGCAGAGACGGCCGTTTCCGACTCCCCCTTCACCACAATCAGCAAATCATCTGCCCTGGCGCTGACGTTGGCGGGCAGCAAATCGCCCGCAGCCAGCAGTTCCTTGTTGGCCTCGGTGGCCATCACCACCCCGGCATCGGCCACACCCGGCAGCTCGGCCAGCGCCTTTTGCAGCTGCATCAGCACCACGGAATCATAGTAGGCGCCCGGCCTCACTTCACTTTTGATTATCGTCATCTGGTCATCTCCAATTTTTATTACGAAGGAACGAAGGAACAGAAGAAACAAAGGATTTTTTTATTTTCTCTTCGTATCTTTGTGCCTTCGTCCCTTTGTAATAAAGTTTTTTTTTAAGTACGGTCCACGCGGCGGGGGTTTTGGCGAAACTTGATGATGGAGTCGGCCGCATGGTACCCCTTTCGCAGGCTGAGGTTGGCGTAAACCAGCGTGCGTGGCCCGATGAGCGTGCCGGGGTTAAGCACGGCGTTGCAGCCGGTTTGGGCGTCATCGCCCAGGATGGCGCCCATTTTGGTCAGCCCCGTGTCGTAGGTTTGGTCGTCTATGGTGAGTTGGATAGACGGCCGTTTCCCCGTCACCGCATCCTTTTCACTCAAAATCCCCAAATTGCTGAGCTTGGTGCCTGCGCCCAGGTTCACCCGGTGGCCCAAAATGGAATCCCCCACGTAGTTGAAGTGGGGAGCATGAGCGCCCGGCAAAAAGAGCGAATTTTTCGCTTCGCTGGCGTGGCCCAGGCCGCTGCCCGGCAGCAAAATGACGTTTTCCCGCACATATGCGCCGTGCCGCACCGTCGCCCCCGCGCCGATATAGGCGGGACCCTGCACATACGCCCCCGGCTCAATCACCGCCCCTTCGCCAATAAAAATGGGGCGATCAGACAGGTAAGCGCCGGGCATCACCGTGCCCAAAATTGTCTGCTCATGTCCCACCAATCGAGCCACGTGCGCCCCGATTTGCGGAATCGCTTCCCAAACGTAAGTACAGTTCGCAAAAAACGAAGCCACAAACTGATCTGTCAAATCAAAAAAGCCGTTAGGTGCTAAATCAATCTCCAATCTCCAATCTCCAGGTTTAACCGTGGAGAGCGCAGAGAACGCGGAGTTTTTCTCCGTGCCCTCCGCGTTCTCTGCGGTGAATTAATTTTGTGAAAGTAGCCTACACACCGCGGGCTGCATTTGTTCCACCCAGAGGCGGTACATTTCGCCAGACGGATGCAAAAAATCATCGGCCGTTAGCGAGCCATCAACCAGCGCTCGGCGGGAAATTTCGGTTATGTCAATATAAACGATGCCGCGCTGTTCTGCTTCGGAGCGGTTGATGGCGTTGAAGGCGTCGATGGCTGCGCCAATTTCCTCCCGGTTTTGGCGATGGGCAAACGGGGTTGCCCCCCAGTCGGGAATGGAGACGACGAAGACACGGTGGGGATTGTTGTTGGCGAGGGAAACGGCCGTTGCCAACAGCCCCACAAACTCAGCCCGATATGCGTCCTCGCTTAATCCGCGATACTGGTTGTTCACCCCAATCAGCAGCGACACCAGGTCATACGGCCCAGCCGGTTCGGCCAGAGCAATGCCCTCGGCCAATTCGTCCGTCGTCCAGCCCGTTTTGGCAATAATTTCCGGATCGCCAATGTTGACGGCCAGTTGGCGCAGCATCGCCACCAGCTGCACCGGCCATCGTTTGGCCTCTTCAACGCTTTCACCAATGGTGTAAGAATCCCCCAGCGCCAGGTAGCGCAGCGGTTTTTCCGTGCGCGGGGCGCAGGCGGGGGCGGGCGTTGGTGCCGGTGTCTCAATGGGCGATGGTGTCATAGTGGGTGATGGTTGCACAACAGTTGTGGGGGCGGGAACGGCCGTTGCTGAACTTGACTCAGCCGCCGCCCCACACCCAACAATACTCAAAATTAATAGAAACCCAAGTGCGCGAAGCAACCGCAAAACAGCTAAACCCATCCTCTGCGTCTCTGCGTTAACGTTTTACGATCGGTTCAACCTGACAGGCAAAACTCAGCAGCGCCTCATCGCCAAACCAGCGGCCCGTCAGCTGCAAACCGAGCGGCAGACCCGCCTTGTTTTTTCCGGCGGGCAGCGTCAACGTGGGCAGCCCGGCATGGGTCCAGGGCAGGTTCATCACCGGGTCGCCGGTGCTGTCCAGCCCGACTGGAGCCGCCCCCAACGCTGGCGGCGAGAGCCACAAATCGATGCCGTTTCTGTCCATCAGCTGCATGAGCGTTTCGCGCAGCGCCGCCCGCCCGGCAATCGCCTTCTTCAGCAGCGTATCCTTCACTTTTTGGCCCCGCTGGATCAGTTCGGCCGTTTTCGGATGATATTTTTCGCCATACTGCGCGTACCAATCGGCATGGAATCGGGCCGCTTCAGCCGCCACAATCAGGTTGTGCCGGGCGTAAATCGCCTCAAAATCGGGCATCGCTTCGACCGACTTCACAATAAAGCCCGCCTGGTGCAGCCGACGACACATCTGCCGAAAATGCTTGCGCCCTTCTTCGGAAGCCCGCTGTAAAAATGGACCTTCGGGAATCCCCAAAACAGGTTTGTTCTCCGTCACAACCAGCTGCCAATGTTGACATAACAAGCCAGCGGCCAGTTCCATGCCATCAACGTCATTGGTAAAACAACCGACGTGATCCAGCGAAAGGGAAAGCGGCAGCACGCCCGATTTGTCGATGCGGTTGTAGGTTGGTTTGTAGCCCACGGTACCACAAAACGCCGCCGGGCGATTGACAGAGCCAATCGTCTGCGTGCCAAAGGTGAGCGGGGCAATGCCTGCCCCGACGGCGGCAGCTGAGCCGCTGCTGCTGCCGCCGGGGGTGTGGCTGGGGTTGTGCGGATTGCGCGTGGGACCAGGGCCAAAGTAGGCAAATTCGGTGGTGACGGTTTTGCCCAAAATGAGCGCCCCCGCCTGGCATAGGGCCGTCACGCTGGGGGCTTCGCTGCCTTGCAAAAACTCAGTCGGCAGCTGGCTGCCCGCCTGGGTAACGAACCCTTCCACCTGAAAAATATCTTTTACGCCCAGCGGGATGCCAAACAAGGGGGGGCGGTCAGCGGGATTGGGGTATGTTTCCAGGAGTTGTTGGGCTTGTTGATGGAGGCGGTGGAAACGGCCGTCTTCCGGCACAAAGGCCAGCACATACGGTTCTCGCTCGTTAAACCGCGCCTCCAGCGCTGCCAGATAATCGAACAAGGACCAGCCCCCGCTGCGCAGTTCGCTGGCAATAACGGCCAGCGAAGCGTCCAGGTTAATGCGCTTGCTCATTCTGCACCATGCACTTTTTGGGCCGCAAGCTGCACCGCCTGAACGATATGCTGGTAGCCCGTACAGCGGCACAAATTACCGGAAATCGCCTCGCGAATTTCCACCTCGGTGGGGTTGGGATGGGCCTCGACAAACGGCACCAGCGTCATGAGGAAGCCAGGGGTGCAAAAGCCACACTGCAAGCCGTGGGCCTCCCAAAACGCCTGCTGGATGGGGTGCAAATCTGTCTGGCTCTTCGCCAGCCCTTCCACGGTAGTCAATTCGTGCCCGTTGGCCTGCACGGCAAACATCAGGCAGGAGCGAATCGGCTCGCCATCGAACAGCACCGTACACGCCCCACACACCCCCTGCTCACAACCGACATGCGTTCCCGTCAGCCCCAAATCATGCCGCAAAAAATCGCTCAGCAGCATCCTCGGCTCAACATCGCGCTCGTAAGTTTTTCCGTTTATGGTCAAAGAAATATTCATTTTTTTACGATCCGTTGTTTTCAGGATTTTTATCAACAGATTTCGCAGATTTATCAGATTTTTTCTTGCTATTAAACAATCGTGTGTATTGAAGTGAATCAGCACCAAAATTGAGAAGAAGCCCACGATCGTAATTTGAGGCGCGTAAATAGTTGATCACTTGAGCTTTTTCTCGGCCGCTTACTACTTGAAGTGCTTTTAATTCTACGATAATGGTATCAAAGCAAACAAAATCAGCACGATAAACTTTTTGCATCTGCTGGCCCTTATAAAAAATTGGCAAGTCAACCTCGTGCAAAAATGGGATATTCCTGCTGCACATCTCCATCATAAGAGCTTCATGGTATACATCTTCTAAAAACCCTGCACCTAACTCCCTGTGAACAGCCATCGCAGCGCCAATTACTACATAAGTTTCAGGATCGCGCTTTTGTTTTCCATCCATTTCATTCCCAATCTTTTCAATCTGCGAAATCATTGATTTTTTAGCTTTTTATTAACAGATTACACAGATCTGCAAGATTTTGGGCTTAACCATTCGTAAATCTTTTTAATCTGCGAAATCTTTGATTTTATTCTCAATATCTGGCTCAATTTATTGCTCGCTCAAACGCCTGTTTGAGGGCGCGGAGGGTGAGTACTTTGGCCAGGTGGCGTTTGTAATCGGCGGTGGCGTGGATGTCGCCGAGGGGGTCGATTTCGTTTTGGCTGGCAGCCACGGCCGTTTCCAACCAAATCTCCTCAGACGGCCGTTCCCCCACCAACAGCTGCGCCGCCTCTTCCGCCACCATCGGCACCTCACCCGCGTTCAGGTAGACCAGCCGGGCAGCAGTGCAAACGCCCGCAGCATCCACCGTAATTACAGCGGCAACGCCAGACAGCGCGTAATCCCCGTGCCGTCGGGCCATCTCCGTAAACGCCGTGCCGGTGCGGGGGGGCAGCGGCGGCAGGGCAATCTCCACCAGCAGCTCCTCGTCGCCGAGATCCGTGGCAAAGAGGCCGGTGTAGAAGTCGCGGGCGGGAAGCCACCGTTCACTCGTGGCCGATTGCAGCTTGAGACGGCCGTTCAGCGCCACGGCTATCACGGGCAGTTCGGCCGCCGGGTCGGCATGGGCCAGGCTGCCGCCAAACGTGCCCCGGTTGCGAATTTGGGGGTGGGCAATGTGGGGCAGCGCCTCGGCCAGCAGCGGCTGGTGCTGAGCCACCAGCGGTTCCCGCTCCAGGCGGCTCTGGCGCACCATGCTGCCAAAATGGAGCGTGCCGTCACTGGCCTGCCAGATGCCGTCCAGGCCCGGCACGCCGTTCAAATCGATCAACACCCCCGGCTGGGCCAGACGAAAGTTCATCACCGGTACCAGGCTTTGCCCACCCGCCAACGGTTTGGCGTCGAAGCCGTACTGCTGCATTGCCGCCAGCGCGTCGCTTAGGGAGTCTGGCGCTACATATTCAAAGGGAGCTGGTTTCATGCGAGAAATCCTTATCTGCTTGCGTAAAAACGGGGGCTGCCTATTTTGAGGGCAGCGGTCAGAAAAACCCTTTCACGCAGTGTGTTGAGAGGAAAAAAGATTATCTTGGAACGGCCGTTTCTTGTCAAACAGACCTGCAAGCGATTTTAACCAGCTACCAGAACGTTCACTCTGGTTTTTTTATAATCGGCCGCAAGTTTTTAGACAGCAGCCCAAATATTTTGGCTGATTCTCCAAATAACCTGTGACTACTTCTCTATTTATGTTTGCCTAAAACGCTTATACCATTATTAGATGGAAGAATCTACCTACGTCCGAGAATTAAGCTTAGGCGCGGCTAAAAATGTCATACAGCTAACAACAGCAGCAGCTTCTTTTATAGGCCTGCTTGTTATTTTTTCGCACCTCGGAACGAAATCAAATTCCTGGATATATTGGCTCCCCTTTATTTTACCGCTGCTTGCCTTCTTTTTTGCCTTTTGGGCCTTCAATAGAGGTCATTATCTAAAAGGTGTGTGGTTCTTCCTCCTCACCCACATGCTCCTTATCTCTTTGTTCATGGCTAAATCTTGGGTACCCGGCAGCTATTTACCATTTCTCTTTGGTGTTTTTATTACAATGAGCAGCTTCATACTTGTCCCCCATGCAAGCTTTCATGTCTGGGGAATTTCAGTAGTATTGACAATCGTCCCCGTTGTTTTTACCCACACACTCACTTTCCTGCCTCTTATTGGCCATTTAATCGTTCCTATTGCCATCAATTTCTTGTTTGCACTCATTACTTTTTTGGGATTTTATGAATGGCATTTATCGGCCGAAGCCCTTAGCGAGCAGTACCAAAAAGCAAGCAATCGCCGGGATGCACTTTTTGCGGCTCAGGCTGAGCTTCACCACGTTAATGAACTTCTCTCACAAACCAACAACGAGTTGACAACTGCCAAGGGAATTGCGGAGACAGCTACACGAGCCAAGAGCGCATTTTTAGCATCCATGAGCCACGAAATTCGCACCCCTATGAATGGAGTCATTGGCATGACAAGCCTGCTGCTTGATACCACAATGGACAAGGAGCAGCGGGAGTTTCTGGAAGTGATTCGTACCAGTGGTGATTCATTAATCACCATCATTAACGATATTCTGGACTTTTCAAAGATTGAGTCTGGAGAGTTTGAGTTAGAACTACATCCTTTTGACTTGTACCAATGTGTGGAAAGCGCCCTGGATATGGTTTCTTTTCTTGCTGCTCAGAAAGGTCTGGAGTTGGCTTACTATTTAGATGATTCGGTTCCTCGGGGCATTGTTTCTGACTCCACGAGGCTGCGCCAGATTCTGGTTAATTTACTCTCGAATGCAGTTAAATTTACTGCCAGGGGGGAGGTTGTCATCACGGTTTCAGGGATAGCCCAAGCAGGTGGTCGTCACCAACTTACATTCGCGGTTCGGGATACGGGTATTGGTATCCCTACGGATAAAATGGATCGTCTCTTCAAGCCATTTAGCCAGGCAGACGCATCAACTACGCGCAAATATGGGGGCACGGGTTTAGGGCTTGTTATTTGTCAGCGATTGTGTCGGCTGATGGGTGGTGATATTACGGTTAACAGTGAACCTGAAAAAGGCTCTGTTTTCACATTTATGATAGAAACTCAAGAAACCCATTTAGACATACAGCCAAATTCAAACTTTAACCCGCTCCTGTTAGCTCACAAGCATGTCTTAATTGTGGATGATAATAACACCAATCGTGAAATCCTGACTCGCATTGTGGCTGGTTGGTCGATGTCTTTTGAATCTTATGCCTCTGGTGTGGCGGCTTTAAACAGCTTGAGCCATGGGAAACAATTTGATGTTGCTCTGCTGGATTTTCATATGCCTGATCTGAATGGTGTGGAACTTACGGAGAGAATTCGTGAAATTTATCCCCAAATGCCTGTTCTTATTTTGAGCAGCGCTTATGAGAAGCACAGGCGGCAGCAGAATTCGATGGATTTCTGGCTGTTTAAACCTGTTAAAAAGGATCAGCTGCTGGAACTCTTGTGCACACTGTTTGATGAACCAACCACCGTTAAGGTGGACTCAGTTTGCCAAGATATCCAGACTCAACAAATGAGTGAACGGCCGTTCTTGCGAATTTTATTGGCCGAAGACAATGTTATAAACCAAAAGGTTGCCCGTCGAATGTTAGATCGTCTGGGGTATCAAGCTGATACAGCCAACAATGGCCTGGAAGCGCTGGCTGCCTTGGAACGTCAGCCTTACGATGTGATTTTAATGGATATTCATATGCCAGAAATGGATGGTCTTGAAGCTTGCAAACAAATCCGTACGTCTGCCACTGTAATCAAACAACCCTGGATTATTGCCATGACGGCAGACGTATTACATGATGCCATAACGGCATGTTTGGCAGCTGGAATGAATGATTTTATTTCTAAACCCGCTACGTTGGCCACACTGGAAGAAAAATTGAGCAAAGTGGCGTTTAATCAAATTGATGGCCAACAGACGTTCATTCCTTTGCCAGATTGAAATAGAAGATAGTAGATTGAAAAAGTAGTAACCCACTTTGTTTTACCCCCCAGCTGAAACGCGCCAACACCATTAGCTCCCCTCCATTTCCCACCGCCCAGCGCCCAGCGCCCCCAGCAGCAGCAGCCGCATTGCTGGTAGCGCACCAATAACAAATCTGGTGCGATATATTCAAAAGAAGCTGGTTTCAAATGAAGTTTGCGCCATTGAGTGTTCGTCGTTAATATTCACAAATAAAGTGATCTGATGCATCATTTTCTGATGAATACAATCCGACACAAGTTCACTTGAAATCATTATAGCAAACGATTTTTCAGTAAGACTATCCTGTCCTTAGCTCGATAGAGCAAGCGTTTATTCATTTGTTTTATTATTTAAAGGCAACATAACAAGTTTTATGGTAACTACCTCAGG
Organism: Promineifilaceae bacterium (SeqCode); assembly: GCA_041748655.1. Taxonomy (GTDB): domain Bacteria; phylum Chloroflexota; class Anaerolineae; order Promineifilales; family Promineifilaceae; genus Leptofilum. The sequence goes on from JBGTCV010000135.1 coordinate 35,519, forward strand.
CTCACGAGAAGAAGTTCAACTTTTAGCCGACAAATCATTTGGTCAGCCAGAGAAAAAGTTGAACTTCTGGCTTGGTAGTTACGTTTTATTTTAGTTATTTAGGAGAAGAAGTTTATGTTGCGGCGTTTTAGTGTAAATTTTGCCATTTTTTCAATGGCAATGGATGTTTCATTCACATTTCTGGCTCTACACCTTGCGGTTATGATACGGCCGTATCTCCCCGCCTTCCCTTATTTAGTACCCGTCCATCAAATTTCTCTCTCCTCAATTTTATACATTCTGATTCCCGCCGTCTGGGTGCTTACCTTTTTGCTCTCCTCCGTCTACGACCCCAAAAAAATCTATAAAATAACCGACGAACTGCAAACCATCGTCATCGCTGAAGCGTTGGCGGCCCTGGTTTGCGCCGGTATTTTGTATCTGGGCTTCCGCGAATTCTCGCGCTGGCTCTTTGTCACTTTTTTCGTGATCAATACAATCTTCATCATCAGCTGGCGCGTCTTGCTGCGCTTCGGCTTCCATTTCTGGCGTAGTCCAGCACGTGAACGACGTGTCCTCATCGTGGGGGCAGGCAAAACAGGCCGCAGTGTAGGGGCCATGATGCAAGAGTACGGCTGGACCGGTCTCAATCTAGTGGGCTACCTCGATGACAATTTCGACAAAAGGGAAGATGATTTGCTGATTTTGGGCAGTGTCGCTAACGCCCGCCGCGTCGTCAAAAAATACGGGATTCAGGATGTGGTGGTTGCCCTGCCCCAGCACGCCTATGGCCAGATCAACAAGCTCACCATCACCCTGCACGATCTGCCGGTGCATGTGCGGGTGGTGCCAGATTACTTTAGCCTGGCGCTCTACCGCGCCTCGGTGGATGATTTTGGCGGCATTCCCATGATCAACCTGCGCGACCCCGCCCTGAACGATGTGCAGCGGCTGGTTAAACGCATCTTTGATTTAATTGTTGGCAGCATCACGACGTTGGGGCTGTTACCCATCTTAATCGTCATCAGCCTCCTCATCAAGCTAGATTCCAAAGGGCCGATTATTTTCTACCAGGAAAGGGTGGGGGAAAACGGCCGTATCTTCAAAATGCTCAAATTCCGCACCATGGTACCCAATGCCGACGACCACCGAGAACAGGTCATAGAAATCAACCCGGAAAACGGCCGTATCCTCTTCAAAAAACGGCCCGATGACCCCCGCATCACCCGCGTTGGCCATTTGCTACGCCGCACCAGCCTGGATGAACTTCCCCAGCTCTTCAACGTCCTCAAAGGGGATATGAGCCTGGTTGGCCCGCGCCCCGAACTGCCCTGGCTGGTAGAGCAGTACGACCCCTGGCAGCGCAAACGGTTTGCCGTGCCCCAGGGCATGACCGGCTGGTGGCAAGTTAACGGCCGTTCCGACAAACCCCTCCACCTCCACACCGAAGACGACATCTACTACGTGCAAAACTACTCCATCTGGATGGACATCTACATCCTCCTCAAAACCCCCTGGGTCGTCTTGCGAGGCAAGGGTGCTTACTAAATGGATACCGATCAGTAACAACCGAACGTGGCTGCTGGAAGGTGTTATTCTGGCGGTCGCTGCCCCGTTTCTGCTATTCCCCAACCGAATTATCCTAGCGACCTTCTTCGCCTTGCTTGGTTTAATCTTCATCGAAACCATTCCGCTTTTGCTGAAATGGCGTCCCTGGCCCACCGCATCCCCGCCTGACCTGCCCCTGCTGCTGTTTTGTCTCATCCTGGGGCTGAGTATCCTCATTACCGCAGACCCAGACCTTACCCTGGATAAGGCAGCAGGCGTTCTGCTAGGCATCTTCCTCTGGCGCTACCTGAACCGCACCGTAAACACAGCCCAACGGTGGCATATCTCCCTGCTCATATTTGGGCTGCTGGGACTTGGCTTTGTTTCCCTGGGGGTACTCAATGCCGACTGGCTGAACAAAATCGCTCTGCTCACCCCTATCATCGACCGGCTGCCTAACCAGATTATCGCCGTACCTGGGCAGCACAGCGACGGTATTCACCCTAACCAGACCGCAGCCACGTTGCTCTTTTATTTCCCCTTACTTTGGGCCGTTTTGCTGGGACATCGCTGGCGCCAGACGTGGTTCAAATGGCTTTGGTTAGGATTAACACTGCTGGCTACGGCCGTTCTCCTTCTCACCCAATCCCGCTCTGGCTGGCTGGGTGGGGCTGCCGCCATCTACAGCCTCGTTGCCCTGTGGGCTATCAGCCTGCCAGCAGGCAGCCAGCAGCGGCGCACCCTGTTCCTGCTGCTGGGTCTGCTCACACTTGGCGGATTGGCGGGTCTGGCTCTCATTGGCCCGGATCGATTGGTAGAGTTGTGGCAAGACCCGGCCCAGGAAACGGCCGTTGGCTCCCTCGGCTCCCTTAATTTCCGGCAAGAAGTGTGGCGCTGGACCATCGTCGCCATTCAGGATTTCCCCTTCACCGGCATTGGCCTGGGCAGCTTCCGCCGCGTCATCCGGCGGCTTTACCCGCTGGGCGTCGTACCCAGCTACGATGTGGCCCACGCCCACAATACGTTTTTGCATACGGCCGTAGACATTGGCATCCCCGGTCTTATCAGCTATTTGGCCATCATTGGCCTGGTGATAGCGCTCGGCTGGCAAACAGCCCGCCACAATGCCAAACTACGCCCTTACGCCCTGGGACTCATGGCCGGACTAATCGGCTTTCACGTTTACGGCATGGGAGATGTGTTGGCGCTCGGCTCCAAAACCGGGCTGGTTTTCTGGTTTCTGCTAGGTCTCATCACCACGCTTCACCAAATCAGCCGCAGCCCCAAGTAGCAGCAGCCAGATAATCAGGCCACACCTGGAGCCTTTAGATAATTATTCTCTCCTTCCCAAAACGAGATACCAGCATCGTTCGACAATTGGCAAATCAAAGATAGCTGTGCTATCTTTTATCCTCCAAGCAGCTGTTTTTAGGAAAGTTGTAAGCAATCATTAAACCACAACGACTGGAGGTCAAAATGGGAATTCAGTTTGGAACCGACGAATGGGTCAAAGCCGTCATGGTCGCCCTCAACGAAAGCCCAGGCTACGCCGAAGCTGCCAAAAATTGGGAAGGAGATTTCTATTTCGTCATCGATGAAGGGCCAGGCGTACCGGAAACCATCTACCTTTATATGGATTTGTGGCATGGTAAATGCCGCGATGCTTTCAAAGTCACAAACGCCAGCGAAAAAACACCCGTTTTTGAACTCAGCGCCCCGCTGAAAGTGTGGCGCGGCGTGCTGGAAAAGAAGATCGACCCCATTCAGGGACTTGTTACCCGCCGCTTGAAGCTCAAAGGCCCCATGATGAAGGTGATGAAAGCGCCCAAAGCAGCCATTGAGCTGGTATCAGCTTGTGCCCAGCTAGATACAGCGTGGCCAGAGGCATAAAAAGGATACGGCCATTATGTGGTTTTTCAAATGTCCTGAATTTTTCTTTGGTGAAGATGCCCTCAGCCAGCTAGAAATGCTGCCCGCCAAACGCGCCTTCATCGTCACCGATGCCAACATTGCCCGGCTGGGCTTTGCCGACCTGGTGCAAAAAACCCTGGCCAACGCCGATATTGACAGCCAGCTGTTTGCCGAAGTAGAGCCAGACCCCTCCCTGCAAACCGTGCAGCGTGGCGCACAGGCCATGCTCAGCTATGAGCCAGACTGGATCATTGGGCTGGGTGGTGGCTCCAGCATGGACGCGGCCAAAGCGATGTGGATTTTGTACGAACGGCCCGACATTGAGCCAGAATCGATCAGCCCGATGGAAGATTTGGGACTGCGCCAAAAAGCCCGCCTCATTTGCATTCCCACCACCGCAGGCACCGGCTCCGAAGCCAACTACGGCATTGTGCTCACCGACACGGCCGAAAAACGCAAACTCACCCTCGGTTCCCGCGAAGCCACACCAGATATCGCCATTGTGGACCCCATCTTCACTAAAAATCTACCCGCTTTCATTACCGCAGACACCGGCATCGACGTGCTGAGCCACGCCATTGAAGCGTACAGCTGCGGCTGGGCCAACGACTTTACCGACGGCCTCTGCCTGCAAGCGGCCCGGATGGTGTTCAACTATTTACCTCGCGCCGTAGCCGATGGCCCCAACGACGAAGAAGCGCGGGAAAAGATGGCCAACGCCGCCTCAATTGCTGGCATTACCCTGGGCAACAGCCAGGTGGCCCTGGCCCACGCCCTGGGTCACAGCGCGGGTGCCCTGTTCAAAACAATTCCACACGGCCGTATCACCGCCATCTTCCTGCCCTACACCATCGAATTTGTAGCCAACAGTGGGCTGGGGCGCTACGCCGACCTCGCCGCTATGGTGGGCCAACCCGCCCGCGACGAAGCTGAGGCCGCCCAAAACCTGGCCAACGCCACCCGCAGCCTGATGCGCCAGATCAATCTACCCACCACCCTGCAAGAAGCAGGCATCACGCCCGCCGAGTTGGAAGCCCACATGGAGACGCTGTGCGAACACGTGATCATCGACACCAACACGCTGATGTCCCGCCGCATCCCTGAGCTGGATGAAGTGGAAAAGCTGTTTCAATATGCCTTCGACGGCCGTTCCATCGATTTTTAACCGTCATTCAACAAATTTTCGCCACTAACATTTTGAATATTGCACGCACAAAACCCACCGCCCTTTACCTGTTGATACTGTTTTGGAGCGGTATTTTCTTGTTTTACTGGCTAACACTCGCACCGACGGTCTTGTGGGGCGACAATGCCTATTTTCAACGCTCCGCCTTTGAAGGGATTCTCAAGCAAGATGGTGGGGGGCATTGGCTTTGGCTGCAATTAGGGCAACTTTTTGCTGGCTCGGCTGCGGAAACGGCTGCCTACCGCACAAATCTACTTTCCGCCGTAGCCGCCACGGTGACGCTCATTTTTTTGTCTGGCGCGATGCGAGCCTTAAATTTGAGTTGGATTAGCGCTATCTTTGCCTGTTTAAGCCTGGCGGTTTCACACACTTTTTGGATGCATGCCGTTCGGGCAGAGGTTTACACGGTTTTTACGGCCGTTATCGCTTTGCAACTTTGGCTTTGGCTGAGTTGGCGTCCTCAAAAATCCTGGACCGTTCATCTGGCCGCAGCACTTTTCGGCGTGACACTTCTGGCTCACCAAATGGCAATTTTATTTGTACCTGCCGCCTTATTTTTACTATGGCAGCAGCGCCATTGGTTCAGCCAGAGAGATTGGTTTACATTGCTTGGCGCGTCTATAGTAGGTCTGCTTCCTTTTTTTGCCGTCATTTCTCAGCAAATAGAAGGGGCGAATCTTGTCAACAGCTTACGTCTCTATTTCACCCATGTCGATGTTGATTTTGCGCCTGCGATGTTCAACTTTTCAATATCGCAATTACCGCTTGACTTTGCTACTTGGCTAGGATTATTGGGGCTGCAATTTGTGGGTCTCAGCGGTTTACTGGGTATTTATGGCTTGATTGGCAGTACGCTCAAGCAAAATGCCTGGTTAGCTTTATTAATTTTTTACGCAACGGCCGTCTTTTTTGCCTTTAGTTACCGCGTGAATGATCAATTTGTGTTTTATCTCCCCAGCTACATCGCTTTTTCATTCTTCATCGCCAACGGCTGGCAAAAAATAGAGAGCCTGACCTGGCCAAAAATGCACGCAATAAAAATCGCAGCCTTCCTTTTAATCATCATCTTACCAATCTCTGTGTATTATGCTGTGCCTCGCTTACTCACTGCGGCCCAGTTGAATCCTTTGAATGTTCGGACGTTGCCAGGGCGAGAACCCAATCAATATTTTTTGTGGCCTGCCAGCAATGGTGATTACGGTGCGGAATCATTTGCCAGCGCGGCACTGGCAGAAGCGGCTCCCAACAGCGTCATTATTGCCGATCATACCCCTTTTGAACCTTTACAGTATCTGCAAGCCATTGAAGGAGTCAGGCAGGATGTAACGCTGATCAGGATTGAACCGGGCGACGATCTAGAGCCCATTGTTTTGCAGCTTGGCACAAACAAAGCAATCTATCTAGCAGATAACAACCCAAACTACTATAATCTGGCTTCTTTACCGGAGGCTTGTGTAAAACCTGTTGGGAATATTTATCAGGTATTTTTGGGCATATCGTCAGAGTTATGCAAGGTCAGGTAGTGCATGATGCAGTCTAAAAACGGCCGTATTCGCGTTGGTTTAGCCCTCAGCGGTGGCGTCGCCCGTGGCCCGGTTCATGTGGGTGTACTCTCTGTGCTGGAACGTGAAGGTATCCCCATCGACTTTGTCGCCGGCGTTAGCGCCGGCTCCATTGTGGGCGCCGCTTACTGCGCCGGCCTGCCCATGCCCGAGATGCGCGATCTCGCGTCCCGCTGGGGTTGGCGGCATGTGGCCAGCCCAACCTGGCCCCGCTATGGTCTGTTAAGCTTCGCCAAAATGGAAACCCTCATCGAGGATTTACTGGGGGATTTAGACATCCGTGACCTGGCCATTCCCTTTGCCGCCGTGGTGACGGATCTGGACCGGGGAGAACAGGTGGTACTGCGTGAAGGGCGGCTGGCAACGGCCGTTCGCGCCAGCTGCTCGGTGCCAGGGTTCATCACTCCCGTTGAGATTGACGGCCATTCCTACTGCGACGGTGGCGTAGCCGATAACCTGCCCGTTGACGCCGTGCGCCAGATGGGAGCCGATTTTGTCATTGGCGTAGACTTGTTTGTGCCCATCTACCGCCGCCGCCTGGGGCCGTTTGGGGCAGGTTATGCCGCCTTCCAAACATTAGTTCGACAATCCGGAGGTGGCTTCAAAGATGCCGACTGCCTCATCCAGCCCGATATTTCCGGGCACAGCTACCTCGACTTCTCTCGCAAAAAGAGCGAACAATATATCGCCCTGGGCGCGGCTGCCGCCCAAAAGATCATACCCGGCCTGAAGGCAGTTCTCAACCGATAAGAAGGAATTGGTTTAGTCTCCAACCTCCTGGTTGACTGACATATCTCATTTTTTACCGCAGAGAGCGCAGAGGACGCAGAGATTTCTCCTTTATTTTTCTCCGCGATCTCCGCGTTCTCTGCGGTTAGATAAGTTTTGTCCATCAATCAGCTCCAACCTCTAATCTCCAACAGGGTGCAAGCGGGGCCGATGCCGGTTCGACCAGATGTTTTCCGCCGAGTAAATGAGCAGCGCCAGCCAGATGAGCGTAAAGCCGATCATGCGATCTACTGTGAACGGTTCATGGTAAACCAATACCCCGATGAGGAATTGCAGCGTGGGGGCGATATATTGCAGAATGCCAATCGTGGCCAGCTTGATGAGCCGCGCTCCGGCGGCAAACAGCAGCAGCGGTACTGCCGTTGCCACCCCGGCAAACGCCAGCAGAACCGTCGTTAAACTGTCTACATGCCCCAAAGCGGCCGTTCCCACCACCTCCAGATAAACCAGATAGCCCAGCGCCGGAAAAAACATCAGCGCTGTTTCCAGCGACAACCCTTCCAGCGATCCCAGCGGCGCCGTTTTGCGAATGAGGCCGTACAGGGCAAACGAGGTCGCCAATGTCAGGGCAATCCAGGGCAGCGCCCCGTAGCGCACCGTCAGGTAAATAACGCCCGCTGCCGCCATCGCCAGGGCAGCCCACTGCCCGCCGCGCAGCCGTTCGCCCAAAAAGAAAACCCCCATCAGCACGCTCACCAGCGGATTGATAAAGTAGCCCAGGCTGGTCTCAACAATGAAGCCCGCGTTGACACCCCAGATGTAAATAAACCAGTTCACCGAAAGCAGCATAGCCGAGGCAGTAAAGAGCAAAAGAGTGCGAGGGGTATGAACGGCCGTTTTCAACCATCCCCAACGCCGCCGCACCACCAGCAGCCCCACCACAAACAGCAAAGACCACGTCATGCGATGGCTCAAAATCTCCAGCGCAGGCACATGCTGCAACGCCTTCCAGTACAGGGGAAACAAGCCCCACAAGCCATAAGCGGCAATGGCATACAGCATCCCTTTATTCATATCACGGTCCCGCCGTAGGCGTCGGCGCAGGATTGACCCGAATGCGGATGGTGGATTCGTTGAACGTGTCTCCCTCTCCAGCAGAAACGGTGATTTCGGCCAACCCTTCCACATCAATGGGTAAATTGACCGAGGTCTCCCAATAGCCCCAATAGTCGGTGGTAAAGCTGGTCTGGCTTACCACACGGCCGTTTTCCATCAAAATCGACAGGCTCACTGGTCCTTCACTCACGTTGAGCGCCGTGCCGTACAAAAACAGCGTCTGCCCGGCAATCGCTTCGCTGCCGGGCGGTGGATTGCCAATGGTCACACCTCGCGCTTCCAGCTCCGTTGGCGACAGCACATTAATTGGCACAGACGCCTCGCGCCAATTTTCCGTGCTAGGTTCACCCGTGCTGGCCACAGCGCAGGCTGGCCCCACCAAATTTTGCGGCACCACCACAAAACCTTGCCAATAAACCGGTCGCGTGCTGGCCCCCAACACAAAACTTTGCTGCGCCACCCGCGTCTGGCACGCCTCGGCCCAGATAGAAACGGTGATCGTGCGGTTGACGGGCAGTAATATCTCGCCATCAAAGAAGATGTTGAAGCCACCCACGGCCGTTTCCTCAAACGTTGGCCGAAACAGCTCCAGGTAGCGAACGGCCGTTTCCTTGTTCAACGTCAGCCAGACCGGCACTTCGTAAAAGGACAAAACCGTCCCGTCCGGCCCAACCAGCTCAACCCGCACCGTGGCCGCACCGCTGACAAACGGCGGCAGCACAAAACTGGTCTGCCAACCAAAATCGTTGGGAGTGGCGGGGGCTTCGGTGAGCAAACGGCCGTTGCTAGACCGCAGCGATACCTGAATCGACTGATCCTGCTCCCGCTGCACCAGCCCGCGTACCATCGTCTCGCTGCCCAAAACCAGCAGCTGGTTGGGCGCAGGTTCGCTAATATTGATGAGGGGGCGAACGGCCGTTGGCGTCACGGTTGGTTTGGAGGTGGCCTGGGCAGCGCTCTCCGCCACAGCAGAAGTCGCAACGCCACTCTCTGGCGGGCGCGTGCTAATGTCCAACGTGGCGGGCAGCGGCGTAGACGTTGGCGAAGGCATCACCATCAGCGGCGCCAGCGTGGGCAGCGGCTCATCGGGCGAACTACAACCGATCAGCAGCAAGACAACAAGGCCGCCCACAAGGCCGCCCAGCCACAAGGCCGCCGATTTTCGCCTGTAAAGCGCAAAAAAGGGCAGCGCTGCCCGAAAAAAAGAAAAAATCTGTGTAATCTGCGGATTCATATTCCGACCGGTGCGCAATTGCGCCATCTGTTTTTGAGCCATGCACCCATTTTAATCCCACATGAGGCACTTTGCCAGCAATGGACCCACAGGCTACAATCGCCGCTCTGTATGGAAATTTTCCCGCTCTTATTTTGGCTCCTGCTGCTGGGGGCGGCATCCTGTGTGGCTCTGTTGTGGTTCCGCCCGACATGGGTCTGGCCAACGGCCGTTGGTCTCCTGGGCTTCACGCTGCTTGCCTGGCTCATCATCCGTCCCCAACTGCCCCTGGAAGCGATCTTTTTAAACTGGTCGGCCACTGGCTTTTTGCCAGATTGGACCTGGCGGCTGGACACTGCCAGCTGGGGTTTAACGCTCTGGCTGCTGCTGTTGGTAACGGCCGTTTCCCTCCACACCTGGCTGCACCATCCCGACCCCAGCGATAAGCCAACCGCACCCGCCAGCCTGCTGCTGCTCACCGCCGCCACCCTCAGCGCCATCTGGTCAGACGGCTTTACCGGGCTGCTGGTTGGGATGACCCTGCTGTTGGCCAGCTGGCTGGCGGCACTCTGGCTGGCCGGGGAGCGCAGCAGCGCCTTTCTTTTTAAGGGAGCCATTTTGCTGATTGGGCTGCTGCTGGCCTGGCCCATTGGCTCCAGCCAGACCGCCCTGCTGGCGGCCGCCCTGCTGCTCAACATCTGGCCCCTGCCGCTGTGGCAGCCGCGAAACGTCAGTTCGGGAACGGCCGTTGCCAGCCTGATTCCTCCCCTGGCTGGCGCTCTGCTGCTTATCCGCCTGCTGCCCGTGGCCCAACTAAGCCCCGCCGTGAGCCTGCTGCTGACGGTGCTGGCGCTGGTAGGCTTTATGCATGGGATTCAGCTCGCCTGGAACCGGCTGCATCTGCCCAGCTACGCCGTCACCGCCCTGCTGCTGGCCCAAAGCCATCTCCTGCTGCTGGCGGCCATCTGGGTGGGCGCAGCGGCCGTGGGGGCCGAGCTGCGCGTCTTGTTGCTGGCGGGCGGCGTGCTTTATTTGCTGGTTACACAGCCAACGGCTCACCGCTGGCTGCGGCTGGCGGCGGGCAGCGTAGCCCTGGCGGCGCTGGCTGGCCTGCCCCTGACGGCTGGATTTGCTAGCCGGGCTGGTTTATACGCAATCTGGTTAGCAAACGGCCGTTGGGCGCTGGTTCTGGTATTGGCTCTGCTCCATCTGCCGCTGGTCATGGCGGGCGTCTGGCTGCTGCGGCAGGATCGCCCGGTTGCCGCAGAGGAAAATCGTGGCTGGCAAGATTGGCTGCGTGACGCGCTGCCGCTTTTACCGGCGCTGGGTTTGCTCAGCGTCAGCAATGTCATCTGGGGCAATGTGCCAGTGCTGGCGTGGCTGGTCATTATAGGGGCAGCCGCTGCGGGCGTTGGCCTGCCCCGCCTGGTGGGCGATCCGCAGCAAGTGCGGCTGATGCTGCGGCAGGCGTTGGGCACGGAACGGCCGTTGTTTGCCGGCAAGCTGCCAACGTTAAAACAGGTGGGACTTGGCATGCAAACGGCCGTCAACGACGCCGCCGACATTCTGGACGGCGACAGCGGGCTGCTGTGGCTGCTGCTGCTGGCGGTGATTATTATTTTGGCAGGCTAATTAATAGTAATGGGGGTTGTATGGTTTTTCCAACTATTTTCGATTGGCTGGAACGGCTGGATGGGCTGCGTGGCTTTACGGCGGCGTATGCGGTTTTGGTAACGGCCGTTCTCGTCATCATCATCTGGGATTGGCGTTTGGCGCTGGCAGTCCTGGCAGCGCAATACTTTTTTGCCGGGCTGCTCTTTGTCGATCTGCTGGATCCCCGGCTGGCCATTGTGAAACTGCTGGCGGGCTGGTTTGCCTGCCTCATTCTCTACTTCACCGCCCGGCAGGTAAATTGGGGCGGTCGTCCAAAGGATGTTTCGCCCGATGAGCTAGACAACGTGGCCCCGGAAAAAATATTCCAGGTTGGCCCGCTGCGTATTCCCGCGTCGCTGCCGCTGCGCCTCTTTTTGGTGCTGATTATGCTGGCACTCATCGCCAGCCTGTTTCAGCGGCCCGATTTTGCCCTGCCCGCCATCGCCAGCAGCATGACCTACCTGTCGCTGGCAATTTTGGCACTGGTGGTGCTGGGGGTTTTGGGCCTGGCGATCACCAGCGAACCGCTAAAGGCGGGCATGAGCGTGCTGATGTTTATGACCGGCTTCGAGATTTTTTACAGCGCCCTGGACCAATCGGCCACCATGCTGATCGTTTTGGCGGCGGTGAATCTGGGGCTGGCGCTGGTGGTGGCCTACCTGGTGCAGATGCGCCACGCGATTCCCGCGTTGGTTGATTAAATCTCACCGCAGAGGTCGCGGAGTTTTTATTTGCTCTCTGCGCCCTCCGCGTGCTCTGCGGTAAAAGATCATTTCATGACGACTTTGCAGACACTCCTGTTTACCCCTCTGATTGCCGCGCTGGTGGCCCGGCTGCTGGTGCGTCGGCCGCAGCTGATAGCCGCTGGCGGGGCGCTGGTGGCGGGGACGCTCTGGCTCTGGCTGCGCACGATTGAACCGTCGGGAACGGCCGTTCCCTTTTGGGGCCAACCAATGGCGCTGACGCCCGACAATCAGGCGCTGCTGCTGGTTTTGCTGGCGGGGCTGTTTGTACTGTTTAGCCTGGCGGTCGTTTTCCCATCTGGAGATTGGTTTGTGGCGGGTGGATTGATTGGCTTTGCTTTTTTGGCGGCGAGCTTGCTGGTACGGCCGTTTCCCGTCGCAATCAGCCTTGTTTTGCTGGCGGTTGGGGCGCTCAGCCTCACCGTGCAGTCGGGGCGGGCTGGCTCGGTGCGGGGCAGCTTCCGCTACGTGCTGGCGGCGCTGCTGGCAGTGCCGCTGGCAGTGCCGCTGCTGCTGATCGTCAGCTGGCAGCTGGAGGCCCAGCCGACGGCGTGGCTGCTGCCGCCGGGTGAGCTGGCGGCGCTGGCCGCGCTGCTGCTGCTGGCAGGCTTTCCCTTCCACATCTGGCTCCAAGGGGTGGTAAACGAGGCAGAGCCGCTGCCGTTGGCGCTGGTGGCTGGATTGGCTCCCATCGTGCCGCTGGCGCTGCTGTTTCAACAGTTTGCCACTTTCCCCAACTTGCTAGACACCACTTTTCGCCAGCTCATCTGGCTGAGCGGTGGCCTGACGCTGCTGGTGGCGGGGGTGTTGGCGCTGACGGCCGTTCATCTACGGCGAGCCATCGGTAACGTGCTGCTGCTGGACATGGCGCTGACGATTTTATGCCTGGCTTTGCCGGAGCGGGTGGGGTGGGAAACGGCCGTTGCCCTGCAAATGGGACGGTTTGGTAGCTTGCTGCTGGTGGCCGGTGGTTGGTCACTGCTGCGGCGGCACGGAGCTGAATGGCCCCTGGATAGCCTGCCCGTTGGGCTGGGTCACCGGTCGCCGCTCAGTTTGGCGCTGCTGGGGCTGGGGTTGTTTTCACTGCTGGGGCTGCCGTTGACGCTGGGCTTTGCCGGGCATTGGCGATTGTTAACGGCCGTTGCCGAGCTGGCCAGCCGGGGCGGGGTGCCGTGGTGGCTGCCTGCAGTGGCGCTGGTGGGGCTGGGACTGGGCGCAGCGGGGGCGCTGCGCGTTTTGGCAGCGCTGCTAACCCCTTCCACCGAGGCGAACAATCGTCAATCTGAACCACTTTGGCAGCAGGGCGTTATGCTGCTGGTTTTGCTAATTAGCCTATGGGTGGCGGTGTTTCCCCAAACAGTTACGGCCGTTGCCGAAACGCTTTTTCCCTTGATCAACTAAAACAGAGCCAATGCAGCTGAAGATGCTTGCACCTTATGAGAACTAAGGAATGGCAATTTATTAGCCTGAACAAATGAACCGCAAAGTACGCGATTTTTTGACCCAATTACTGATTTACTCAATTACCCCCAACTCCTTACCCACCCGCCCAAACAGATCCAAGGCAACCTCCAGATCATTCTGGCTGTGCGCTGCCGAATTCATCACGCGGATGCGGGCTTTACCCTGCGGCACGGTGGGGTAGGCGATGGCCATCGCAAAAACGCCCTCTTCAAACAGGCGCTGGCTGAATTTTTGAGCCAGGGCAGCCTCGCCCAGCATTACGGGCACGATGGGGGTTTGGGTAACGCCCGTGTTAAAGCCCATTGCTTGCATCTCTTTTTTGAATAGGCCCGCATTGCCCCACAGGCGGTCTACCAGTTCGGTAGACTCTTGCAGCAGCTCAACGGCAGCCAGGCAAGCGGCCGTATCGGGCACGGTTAAGGCGCTGGAGAAGAGAAACGGCCGTCCCCGCTGCCGCAACCAGTCGATAATGGCTTGCTTACCGGCCACCAGCCCACCCATCACGCCAAACGCCTTGCTTAAGGTCCCTACTTCCACATCGACGCGCCCGTGCAGGCCAAAATGGTCCACAATGCCGCGTCCCCCCTCGCCCAGCACCCCTTCGCCGTGGGCATCATCCACCATCAGCAGAATGTCGTGTTCTTCGGCCACTTCGCAGATTTTGTCCAGCGGGGCAATGTCGCCATCCATGCTAAACACGCCGTCGGTGATGATGAGGCGACGGCCGTATTCGGTCGTCTGGGCAATCTTCCGGCGCAGATCCGCTACATCATTGTGAGCATAGCGCACCACGTTGGCCCGGCTCAGCCGGGAGCCATCGATAATACTGGCATGGTTCAGCTCATCGGAAAAGATGACATCTCCTCTGCCTACCAGGGCGGGAATCGTGGCTAAATTAGCCGTAAAGCCACTTTGCAGCGTAATGCAAGCCTCAGCCCGCTTAAACGCCGCCAGCTTCTCTTCCAGCTGAACATGCAGCGTCATCGTGCCAGCGATGGTGCGCACCGCGCCTGGCCCCACGCCATAACGATCCACAGCTTCTTTTACGGCCGTTCGCAGCCGGGGATGGTTGGCCAACCCCAAATAGTTGTTGGCACAGAAGTTGAGCAGGGAACGGCCGTCTATCGTCACGTGGCCATCCATCGGCGATTCAATGGTGCGAATGCGGTTAAACAAACCCGCCGCCTTTAGCGCGGCCAGTTCATCATCAATCCAGGCAATTGCTTTGTCAGTCACAAGAAATCTCCTTGGTTTAGTGGGTAGTGGTTGGTGGCTGGTGGATAGTGGCTGGTCGTTCACCAAAACCAGCCACTAACCACCAGCCCCTACTTACATTTTTGTGGGAAAATCAAAAAAGCGGGTCTCAACGCCAAATTTCTGGGTCAGATGGGCACCCAATGCCTGCACACCCACCGTTTCGGTGGCGTAATGCCCCGCAAAAATCACGTTGACACCAAAATCAGACGCAGCCCAATAGTTGGCGTGGGACGTCTCGCCGGTCAAAAAGGTGTCGGCTCCCAGCGCTTTGGCTTCGGCCACCTTATCTGCGCCAAAGCCGGAGAGGATGGCCAGCCGCCGCACTGTCTCCGGCCCATGTGCCAAAACGCGGGCGTTTGTGTGCAGTTGGCGGTTCACCTGACTCACCAAATCAGCCAGGCTGGGCTGGGCGGGCACGTTGCCCACCACGGCAATGGGCACGTTGGTGGGCGCATACCACCATTCCAGCCCCGCAACGCCAAACAGTTGGGCCAGCACGGCGTTGTTGCCCACTTCTGGATGGGCATCCAGCGGCAAATGAGCCGCGTACAAATTGAGTCCGTGGGCAATGAGCTGCTGCACCCGCGCCCCCAACGGCCCAGCAATGCGCTCCACCTGCCGCCACAAAATACCGTGATGCACCAGGAGCAGGTCTGCTTGCCAGGTTACGGCCGTTTCAATAATCACCGGCGACACATCCACCGCCAGCGCAATGCGCTTCACCGTCTTCTTGGTCGTTTCCACTTGCAACCCTTGCGGTCCATAATCGCCAATATCGGCTATGCGCAAATAACTGTCCAAATAAGCGACCAGTTCAGCTCGTTCCATCTTCGCCTCGTTTTTGATAATTTTTCCATGCCATGGCTTGAATTTGGGCAAACCCTGCCTCAATCAAACCAGCCAGCTCCGCCACCATGCGCTCATACTGCTGTCGCGAACCACCATACGGGTCGCGCACGCTCCCCCGCTGGCCGACCATCTGCCGAATCGTATAAATTTTATGCTTCTGCTCTGGAAAGGCTTGCTGCAACCATTCCAAATGCCTGGTTTCCATACAAAGAACCAGATCAGACTGCGCCATCAGCTGCCTGGTTACAGGCCGTGAACCGTGCGCTAGAATATCTAGCCCATGCTCAACCATGAGGATAACGCTCAAAGAGGAAGCAGCATGACCTTCTTCAGCCCATGTTCCGGCTGAAGAAACCGTCCAGTCGGAACGGCCTGCTTTTTGCAGTTTATCGCGCAGCATCGCTTCAGCAACAGGCGAGCGACAAATATTGGCGGTACAAACAACAAGAATATGGGGTCCTGACATTGATTATTTTGTCTGTGCCGGTGCGAAACAGTTTCTGTAGGGTCATTTAACCTAAAATCAGTTGTTGCAAGTGCATCGCACCTCTAAGAAAAAACAAATTCCCCGAAAACGGGGGATGCTGTTTCCGGGGAATTTGGTTTAGATTGGTTTAGATTGGTTAATCCAGGTCGGGTTGAAGCAGTCCGTAATTGTTATCCCGACGCCGGTAAAGCACATTCACGGCCTGGGCATCGGCATTGAAAAAGACAAAAAAATCATGCCCCAACAGCTCAATCTGGTCTACGGCCTCTTCGGCACTCATGGGGCGCATGGTAAACCGCTTGGTTCGCACAATCACCGCTTCATCCGATTCAACAGTTTCATCTTCCAGCGGCAATGGTTCTCCCATTAACAGCTCTTCTCCACCATCGTTAGTGCCCCGCCATTTGCTGCGGCGTTTGCCTCGATAACGGCTAATTTGTCGGTATAGTTTATCGACAACGGCATCAATAGAGGCAAACATATCGCTGCTGCGTTCTTCGGCCCGGAGAATAGTACCCCGATTATCGCGAATGGTGATTTGGGCCACCTGGCGCTCAATGGCACTGCGGGCGTTTGTTTCAGACAGGTCTACGTGTACTTCAGCCAGATCGGGCATATATCTATCAAGTTTTACTGTTTTCTTTTCCACATAGTTTTGTAACCTTGTGGTGATTTCCATGTTACGGCCGTTAACTGATAGTTCCATTATCTAATCTCCCTTGTGTATTAGAAAAGAAATTCTGGTTGTTTACACATCTCTATAATATGAGAAATAGCGCATTTGCTAAAGTGTCTATTTTCTTTATATTGCGTGCTAAACAGCACGGTACTAAACAGCACGGGCGGCACAATAACCGGAAACGGTTTGTGCCCCAGCAGCATACAGGGCATTGGCGGCGGCAGCCATAGTTGCCCCAGTCGTACAAACATCGTCGATTAATAATACCTGCTTCCCCTGAACGCGGACATCCGCCTGGAAGGCATCTTGTACATTTTGCAGCCTTTCAACGGCCGTTAAGCCCACCTGCGGCGTTGTAAAACGGGTTCTTTGCAGCACATCTTCGGCATAGGGCAAGGCAGTTCCGGCGCAAAAAGCACGGGTTAACAGGGTAGATTGATTGTAACCTCGTTTGCGTTCACGCTCGGCATGGAGAGGAATTGGCAGCACCAAATCGATCGGCATATGCCAGGTTGACCACGCCTCAACCATCATTTGCGCCAACGGGTTGGTCAAGCCAAAAGCGCCATTATATTTGAGGTTGTGGATGAGTTTGGTAACGGGATAGGCAAACAGAACAGCGGAACGAATTTTATTGAGGGGCAACGGCCGTTGCTGACAAACCGAACAACAGTCCGTGGCTCTTGAAATAGGCCGACCACATCGGTTACAAAGCGGATCACGGACCCATTGCAGCTGGGCCTCACACGCATCACACAGTAATGAACCTGCTTTTTTGCAAGCGCCACAGACAGGCGGGAAAACAAAATTGAGGAGGGAATCTGCCAGCCCTCTAGCACGACTGCGCCAGGTCAAGACTGGCAATTGAATCTTTTCAGCCAAGGACTGCTTGACCTTTATTTTGGGAATCTGTTAATAAATTAGACACCAAATAGAAAGCAACTGCGCCTTTTGTTGCAACAGCATGCTGCGAAAACAGCCTTAACCGGTAATGCCACTCAGCGAATCGTTGCGTATTACCTGGAAGCCAGCTGGCCCCAACAAAACCACAAAGATGGAGGGGAAAATCAGGAAAACCATCGGGAACAACATCTTAACCGGTGCTTGCTGGGCTTTTTCTTCCGCCCGCTGCCGCCGCCGCACGCGCATCTGTTCAGATTGAATACGCAAAATCTTACCAATACCCACACCCAACTGATCTGCCTGCAAAACGGCCGCAATAAAGCTGGTCACATCCGCTACATCCATCCGGTCAGACATATCGCGCAGCGATTGACGACGCGATTTACCCAGCTGCATTTCATGAATCACACGGCCAAACTCATTGGCCAGAGGGTCATCCCACTTTTCATCCACTTTTTGCATAGCTGCATTAAACGTCAAACCAGCATCCACACAAATAGTCATCAAATCCAGCGCATCGGGCAGCTTCTTCAAAATGGCATTTTTGCGCCGATCCACCATAGAACGCAGCAGCAGAAAGGGTATATACCAACCTAAAATGGCCGCACCCAACGTATAGAGCAAACGTTTGTTAATATCTGCATTTCCAACGCGCGACATCATCAAAAAGACAAGGGCAGCAAAAAAAGCAGTGAAGACACCACGCACCACAATAAAATCTGCAGCACGCATATTTCGGGGGTTCCCCGCCAACTCCAGCAACCGGGTTGTGCTTTCCAGAGTTTTCTGGGGGGTATACCGCACCAAAAATTCACTAATACGCCTAACAATTGGAACAAAAACACGATCTGAAAAGGGGAGGGAAAGTTCGATTTCTTCAATCGAGACAATTTCTTCTCTGGCGGCAAATTCATCAATACGGACAGATAATGGATCGTCTTCAGAACGCCGCAGCAGCAGCACACTACCACCCATAAACAAAACAGCCACAACGACGATGATTAATAACATTGTTGGTGTCATAATTCTGTATTCTCCAACTTCAGCAAACGGCCGTTACACTTCAATATCCACAATTCTGCTAATGGCATACGCCCCAGCGCCAATCATCATCAAACTAAAAGCAATCACCAACCAACCACAGGGAATAACCTGAGGGAAAATCCATGGCTCTTCCTTAATCCACAGCTGAGATACATACTCAGGATTAATCAAAAACAGAAAAAATCCTAAAGCGATTGGCAGCAAGCTAATAATCCAGCCAGAAACACGCCCCTGTGCCGTTAATGTACGAATTTCACCTTTAATACGCACCCGTTCACGAATTGTATAGCTAATGGTATCCAACACTTCTGCCAGATTACCACCAACTTCACGCTGGATGTTTACGGCCGTAATCACCAAATCCAAATCTTCGCTAGGTACCCGCCGATACATATTCCCCAACGCCTGCTCCACACTCAAACCCAGACGCACCTCCTGAACCACCCGCTCAAACTCAACTGAAACCGGAGCCGGCAGCTCAGTCGCAATCGCTTCCATCGACTGCAACACACTATAGCCAGAACGCAGCGCATTTACCCACAAATTCAGCGTATCGCTCAGCTGTCCGTCGAACGCCTGCATTCGCTTTTTTGCCATAGTCCGCACATAAAAGCGTGGAATTCTCAACCCCAAAAAGCCAGCTACAACAGCAATAACCCACGAATTGTCTCGCGGTAAAAAATAACCAACTGCCGCCGCCAACACACCACAGATAACAATAAGGGTGATATACTCACTCACACGCAGTTTGGCATCTGCCCGGGAAATACGCTCCCGGATTGCCTCAAACATGTTACGTCGCGATAACGCCTTGTCCAATCTATCTGCAACATCTGGGCCACCAACATCATCAACACTTTCTGGTAAATTAACAACCGTAGTCGTACCAACAAACTGCTCCAACCGCTTATCCACGCTGCTCTGGTTACCGGTAACAACAATACCTATACCTGCGCCCAGCATCAACAAGATCGCAGCAGCACCAATAATGATAATTAATGGAGACATACGCCCGCTCCTAAAGCATTATGCTAATCATATAACTAAAATTAGCGACGACGACTACCGATACCAAAAATGGAAGGTGGCAACATAATGCCAGACTCCTGAATTTTCCACATAAACTTTGGTCGCAAACCCGTGGGACGCAAACGGCCAATTACCTTGCCATTCTCAATATTTGTTTGCTCGAAACGGAAAATTTCAGATGTTGTAATAACATCCCCTTCCATGCCCTGAATTTCACTAATAGATGTAATCTTACGGGAGCCATCCCGCATACGATCCTGATGAACCACTAAATGAATCGCCGCCGCAATTTGTTCACGAATAGCCCGATGCGGTAAATCCATACCTGCCATCAAAACCATCGTCTCCAAACGAGACAGCATATCGCGAGGACCATTGGCATGACCTGTTGCCAGGCTGCCATCATGACCTGTATTCATCGCCTGTAACATGTCTAACGCTTCTCCACCACGAACCTCTCCCACAATAATGCGGTCAGGTCGCATGCGCAGCGAGTTAATCACTAAATCCTGAATGGTGACAGCGCCACGACCTTCCACATTGGCATTACGCGATTCCAACGTTACCACATGATCCTGACGAAGCTGCAATTCAGCTGCATTCTCAATCGTAACAATACGCTCTTCATCCGGAATAAAGCCAGAAAGGATGTTCAACAACGTCGTTTTGCCAGAACCCGTGCCACCAGAAATCATCACGTTTAGTTTGGAAATAACACACGCTTTGAGGAACTCTACGGCTTCAACCGTAATGCTGCCAAACTCAATAAGGTTCTCAACCGTAAAAGGAATCTTGGCAAAGATACGTATAGTAAGAGAAGCGCCGTTCAAGGCAATTGGCGGAATAACTGCATTTACACGAGAACCATCTGGTAAACGGGCATCAACCATGGGTGAGCCTTCATCGATACGCCGACCAAGCGGTGCAACAATACGGTCGATAATGCGGAGCAGATGATCATTATCCTCAAATGCCACATTAACGCGCTGAATTTTCCCCCCGCTTTCAATATAAACATTCTTAGGCCCATTCACCATGATTTCAGTCACGCCGTCCATATGTAAAAATTGCTCAAGTGGACCAAATCCCAAAATTTCAGCAACAATTGCTTCAAATAAACGGCGCTTTTCGTTTCGGGTTAGGACAATACTTTCTTCCGCCAGCATCGATTCAAACATTTCCTGGATGGTCATGCGAACTTCGGCCGATTGCGTAATGTCCATGCTGGGATCAAGTTCAGCAATCAACCGCTGCTGAATGCGATTCTTCAAATCTACATAGGCATCACGGGAGCCTACAGCCGGAGAAGCCCGTTTTACCCGCAGCTCTTGTAATTTTGAAGGCTCTGCCTGGGTCGTTGACTCCTGGTTTCTTTCAATACGTTTTAACAGTGACACAATTATCCTCCAGCTTTTTCGCGACGACTAAAAAGCCGCCCGAATAAACCGCTTGGTTTTTTAGCTTCAGCTTTATTGTTACCAACTGGCGTTTTGCCATCCATTAATTCTTTAGCAATTTGATCGGCCACTTTAATAATCGCTAAACTTATAGCTTTCTTTTGATGTTCACCCATTACCATAGGCACACCCTGATTAGAGGCATCAGTCACCGTGATTTCGTCATCTGGAATTGTGCCATAAATTGGGCGTTTCAATGCTTTGCCAACATCATGAACAGAAATCCCTTTGCCTTGCTTACTTTTGGCCCGATTAACAATCAGCCAAACTTTTTGGGTTTCATATTCTAAACTTTCAACAAGGTCAAAAAAACGGCTGACATTCTTCAAGCTAGATAAGTTCTGCTGAGTAATGAGGACGATACGATCAGACATATCTAATATGGCCAATGTCTTTTCACTCAGGTAAGAAGTTGTGTCTACGATAATAAAATCAAATGACTCTTTCAAGGTCAAGAGCAGTTGTTTAATGTTTTCTTCAGTAATCACATCAGCCATTTCAGGGCGTGGTGGGGCTAACAACACATTGAGATTACTTCGGTGAACTTGGGAGATACTGCTGATCAAATCTTGATCCAGCTCGTTGCCACGATCGCTCAAATCGGCAATGCTGGTCATAGCTTTCATATTCAGCATAACAGAAACATCGCCAAATTGCAGGCTACCATCAACCAAAATAGTTCGTCGGCCTCTTCTGGCCAGTGCAACAGCTAAATTAATTGCTATGGTAGTGCAACCAGCTCCCCCTTTGGGACTATACACAGCTATGAGGTTGCCTTCTGGCAACTCCATCGGTTCAACTGGCATACTTCCGCCAGCTTGACGTGCCTGACGCGCAGGTGCAGCGCTAATTGCCGGTCGCTTATCATGAACCCGGCGTATCGCAGCAACCAATTCATCCCCACCAAAAGGCTTTGTCAAGAAGTCGCGTGCCCCAGCCATCATGGCTCGTCGCAAATAGTTGGGGTCGCTTTGCACAGACATAATAATGATTTGGACTGAGGGTACCGATTCTGTGATTTGCTGGCTGGCACCAATGCCGTCAATGCCCGGCATATTGATATCCATCAAGATGATGTCTGGCTGATGTTCCTTGGCCATTTGGATTGCTTCTTCACCAGTGCCCGCTTGGCCAATTACTTCTATGTCCGATTCAAACTGAAGCAGTTTTCGAACATTTTCCCGTGTTTCTGGGAGATCATCTACAATCAGTACGCGAATATTTCCTGCCATTATTAATCCAAAAGGTGCTTTAAATTACATTTTTTTGAGTTGTACTCAGTTTGCAAAAGCTTAGTATTTTCTCCAACGTATTCTTAATTATTGAGGGGTCAAGGAGAAAGTCTCAAGGGATATATACATAATATTATGCCCTAAAGTAGGTATTTAAACCATCATACTATGATCCATAACAATGTCAATAGGGG
The DNA here is from genome assembly GCA_041748655.1 of Promineifilaceae bacterium (SeqCode). Lineage (GTDB taxonomy): Bacteria > Chloroflexota > Anaerolineae > Promineifilales > Promineifilaceae > Leptofilum. The sequence goes on from JBGTCV010000135.1 coordinate 57,754, forward strand.
AAGTTGGAATGCAAAAAAAGAGAAAATACACAGGGTAAATTAAAAAAAACGAGCCCTATCAATTGATAGGGCTCCGGTCTCAAAAAAAACAACGAATATGTCTTAAAATGAATATTGCCAAATATTAGGCATCGAGACCGTTAACAATACGGCTAAAAACGTTACCAATTTGCGGACCAAGCAGGGTCAGAATAGCGATTACAACAACAGCTACAAGAACCAATACCAATGCATATTCTACCAAGCCTTGACCATCTTCACGGTGTAAAAATAACATTTGCTAAAACCTCCTTTACAGTTTTCTGATTCAAATCGCAAATTACGTTACAAATTTACGCTTGTTAGCTTAATGTTTTCCAGAAGTTATCACAATAGGAGAGAGGTACTTCAATATTATTTAACTGCGGTTCAATGGCTATTTTGTGTGCGTTCTGGATACTTTCTAATAGAGTAGTCCTAGGACCTTACGCTTTTTATTACTAATCGAAACAACTGTTTTCAGGGTACCAGTTCTTTGTTTAATTTGTCAAGTAGTGAATTTTTTACTGAAACGCTCTCTCGTCAGCAATGGGTATAGAAAATTCTATTCTTGTTCCCTGACCTAGATTACTTTGAATATTTAATTCACCGCCTAACATCTCAGTTCTTTCTCTGAGAGTGGCCAGGCCAATTGTTTTGATGCTGCCGTTCAGCGCATCATCTACATTGAACCCGCTGCCATTGTCTTCGACAACGGCCGTTACCTGATCTTGCCCCATATCTACCTGGACTTGAATCTGGTTGGCCTGGGCGTGGTTCAATGCATTTTGCAACAATTCCTGGACATTACGAAAAACAGTAACTTCAATATGGCTCTCCAGCCGACGCTCAACACCCGTTACTGTTATAGGAACCGGTATGCCATTTTTCTCCTGGAACGATTCAGCGTAACGCCGCAGCGTTGGCACAACGCCTAAATCGTCTAACATCATGGGGCGCAGGTCAAAGATGAAATCTTTTACGTTGCTGAAGGTAGAACCGGCGGAGCTTTTGAGCGCGTTTAGTTCAGTACGGGCACGATCTGGGTTTACATCAAAGAAGCGTTGGCAAATTTCTGCCTGCAAGATAAAGTTGCTTATGGAGGAGGCAACGCTGTCGTGCATTTTGCGCACCAGACCCTGGCGCACCGCTTCTTCCGTTTGGATAACCCGGATAACATTTGGCTGCTCCATCCCGCGACGACGACCACTGGCAGAAGGCAAAGGGGATGCGCTATCGGTTAATTCGATGATCTTTCTTTGGAATTCGGACAAACGTTCCAGGTTCCGCTGGTCGCTTTGGAGCTTTTCCAGCTGTCCCCGCATGGTAAACAGACGCTGCTGCACATCGTTTAGGGCTTCATAGGCTTCTTTGATGTCTTCGCGCGGCAGCGTTTCAAAGTTTGTCTGAAGTTGGCGCGTGTAACTGGTTACTTGCGAGTTACGTTGGGCCAGGCGCTCAACTTCAGCCGCACTTTGCTTGATCAGAATGTCAATTTCTTTTAAATCTCTTTGGGTTTGTTCATAATCTTTATGCGTTTCTTCCAAAAAGGTTGCCAATGAAAAGTCATTGTCCATTCCGGCTGTGTTTACCATGTCAATATTCCCTTGGATTATTTGGGTTAGCGAGTGCCCTCCAGGCGAACCCAACCATGACGCAGGGCATAAACGGCCGCTTGCGTCCGATCATCCACACGAAGCTTGCGTAAAATAGCGGTCATGTGGTTTTTAACAGTTTGATGACTGATGCCTAGTTTATACGCAATCTCTTTATTGCTCAACCCCTTGGTCACATGCTCCAAAATTTCCATTTCTCTGGGGGACAGCGGTACAAACAAATCTTCTGAGTCGCTAATCAGCGGACCGCTAAAACGGCCGATTCGCTGCTCCACCCAATGCATCAACTCATCATACGTCATCGTTTTTTCTTCAACATAGTAGTTGCCATCACGGACGGTGTGAATAATGTTGATCAATGCTTCGGGCGTAATATCTTTGGGGCAGTAAGCGGATGCACCGGCGCGAATGGCATGGAAAACCTGTTCCGCGTCATCGTAACCAGTAATCATGATCACTTTCACATCTGGCAACTGCGCCTTAATCTTCCGGGTAACCTGCAACCCGTTGATAGTGGGCAGGTTTATATCCATCAAGATCACTTCTGGGTTAATTTCATACGCCATTTCAATGGCAACTTCACCGTCGGCTGCTTCACCAACCACCTTCATGCGGGGATCGGTTTCCAGGACATCGCGAAGACCCTGGCGAAACACGGGATGGTCATCAACAATAAGTAATTCGATTTGTTCAGTCACAATTTTTACCTCGCTCTGTATTCTAAATCTTGTTTATACAATTTTTTCACACCAATGGGTATTTGGAGCATACAGGAGTAAATTCAGTATAGCAGGTTTCAATCAAATGGGTACTAGGACTCCGGTACCATCAGCTGATAGACTGCCATGTTGTTAAGCCCCTGTTCTTTGGTGATTTCATAATGGGTGGTAAAGCGCAGCAGTGTAGATGGTTGATCTGTTATTTCAGTATAGGGCCACCCAGGTGCAGTTACCAAGTATTGCGCCTCACTGCTCAGGATATATTGGGCCAGGGCCGGTTCACTTTCTAGCAAAGGTATCACTTCTGGTGAAATTAGACCGGCTAAATCGAGCAACGGCCGTTCCGCAAAATACCCAATCGCACCAATATCATGGGAAGCGATGAGGGCATCGGGCGGGGTGTTGGTTGCCAACCACCCCGCCACAGTGACCATTTCCCCTTCAACGATGGCGACATCTGTTGCAAAAGCCAAAGCCCCTTGCAACAGGAAAAACAGCATGATGCATGTAAAAGAGAGACGTGCTACCTGTTGTCCTAGCCATAAGGTACGGGTACTTTCTGACGAACCATATAACAGTACTAGGACCCATCCAGCCAGCCCATACAATATCCACACAGGCATAATTGGTATGAGGTAACGGCCGTGTTGAAAAGTCACCGGTAAACGCCAGGCGTAGAGGAAGACGTGCCCCCCTGCCCAAAGCAGGGGCAGCAGGAACAGCAGACGCCGCTGGGCCCAATCGGCACGGAGCGCGTGCCAGGTGGCCACAATTAAACCAGGCAAGAGCAGCAGGTGGGGGCTGCTGATGCCGCGCCAGCCAGCGGCAGGCCCGCCCAGGCTCAGGTAAAGCAGCTGCGCCAGCCGGCTTGTCAGGGGCTGCGCCAGGGCTGCGGCGTACTCCACTTGTTTGGCATATAGGGTGTTGGGCCAGATTGTGCCGCTGGTCCAGTGGTTAAATAAGAAATAGGGGAGGAGGGGGAGAACGGCCGTTCCCAGCAAAAGCCCCGCACGTTGCACTCGTTCAGACAGTCCCGCAGGCAGCAGAACCAGACCAACCACAATCAACAACAGCAGCGCCAAACCGTCTGGGCGAATGAGGATGAGCAGGCCCGCAAAGAAGCCGAGGTGGGCCGTATCGCGCCGGGAAAGGGTGTTGGCAGCGATAATTTCGGCATACCAGGCGGCCAGCTGCAAGCCAAGCGCCGCAAAAAAGATCGTTTCCATGCCGCTGGCTGCGGCCCAAAGCAGCGGCCAGGTAAGCACCAGCGTCATGCCCGCAACCCAGGCACGCTGGGCCTGGGCAGGCCACAATACCTGCCAAAGCGTCATCCCGCTCCAGCTCAGCCAGACCAGGCAAAGGCCACCGAGTAAATAAGCCCATAGCAAATAAGGCAGACGCAGCAAATAGCCCAAGGCCAGCAGCAGCGTCCAGAGGGGGGCGGTGGAACCGGCGCTGCTGACGCCGGGAATGAATTCGAGACGGCCGTTTCGCGCCAAATTCCGGGCATATGTTTGATGAATCCAGGCATCATCCAGCGGGAAGCCAAGCCCGTTACGAGCTGCCATGCCTAAAAAGAGCGCCATGCCTGCGGCCGCAGCGAGGAGAATCCACAAACGTCTATTTTGCCACATATGCATACCTTACCATTTTTCAGATCAGGGCTCCGACTGCGCCACCAGATCAGGGAGCAAGTTGGTACAATTGGTAGCCATCGTGAGCATACAGTAATTGGAAGCCGGGAGGCGGCACCTGTTGCGCATACAAATCGGCCAGCGGTAGGGGATGATCCGCGTCCAACAGCAGGTGGGTGACGCCATACCTTGCCGCTGCTTCTTGCAGCACGAGAATCGACTCATTGGGGAGGCTAAGGGCGGGTAGGCCAGTGTGGTAGTAAACGCCGGGGGCATTACCGGCCATGACAACGGCCGTTTCCGGCAGCATCTCCCCCACTTCAGCATAAACCTCAGCCTCCAAACCAGCATCGGCCCGTGCATAAAACAAAGTGGTACTGATGACAAAAGCGACCACGACAAACAGGGCAGCAAAGCGCGGCTTCGCTTTTTGCGGTTCCCAATGGGGCAGCTTCGTCGCCATCCACTCCACAGCATAACCCAGCCCGGCGGTGGCCAGCACCATCAACCAGGGCCACAACGCCACAGAGGAGTGCAGCAGCCCACCTCGCCCGCCCGGCAAGGTAAAAATAAGGCTCATGCTGGCAAAAAGCAGCAGGGTGTACCAATTTAGCGGACGGAGGAACGGCCGTTTCCCCTCATCACGCCACCATTTCAGCCAGCCCCAGACAATTAGCGGCGTCAGAAAGACCACACCACAAACGGCGATAAACGTACCCCCAGCCAGCAGCAAACCAGCCAGCTTCGACTGCAAAATATTGCCCCAACCCCAATCCAGAAAATGAGCCAGGTTGAAGGAACGGCCGTAAGCAAACAGATCGTCATAGGTGGTGAGGAAGATGGTTTGCGTACCGCTGATGGGTAACGGCCGTTGCCAAATGCGCCAGTTGCGGATAAACCAAGGCATCATCACAAGAAGATAACCCAGAATTAAATTTACCGCGGAGAGCGCGGAGGTCGCAGAGATTTTTTTTATTTCCCTCTGCGCTCTCTGCGGCCTCTGCGGCCTCTGCGGTGAAAAAACATCAACAAACCAAATTAGCCCACCCACAACCAACAGCAGCACCCCATCCGCCCGCGTCAGGTGGGCCAGACCAGCGGTGAGGCCCGCCAGGAGCCACCATTTTCTGTCCGGTCTCTGCTGGGCCAAGGCCAGAAAGAGCAGACAAAGCCCGCCCGTCCAGGCAAACGGCACAAAGGTAGACGGCTGGTTGAGGAAGCGCGTGTAAAACCCGCCGGACAGGGTGAGGAGAACGGCCGTCCATACCTGCCACCGTTCTGTAAAAAATTGCAGGCTGATCCAGCAGGCCAGCAGCGGCAGCAAACCCGCCAGCAGCCAAAACGGCAGCTGCGCCGCCCAAAAACCATCCCCCAGGCTGTACCCCACCGCCGCCAGGCTGGATGTTAGCGGCATCCAGTAGCTGTGGCTGGGCGTGGGCAGCCCGTCCGGATCATCCAGGTATTGCCAGATGACCAACTCGGTGAACCCTTCACCAGCCGCCAGCCGCTGGCCGTTGCTGGTGTAATAGTAAGCATCCATGTAGGTGGGTGTGGGCATCTGCACCGCCCAAACGGCCTGAAACAGCAGCCCTAACAGAGCCAACCACAACCAATCGGTGCGTCGCCAGTTAGCGGGTTGTGTGGGCAAAATCGTTTCCATTGGGATGGATCAAATTTTTGACGCAAAGGCGCAAAGAAGCAATAGGCGCAAAGAAAAAATATGCTCTTTGCACCTTTCAAAACTTTGCGTACTTTGCGTCAAAACTCTACTCATTATTCCGGACAAAAATTTGAGCAATATCATCTGCATAAGCCAGAGCCCAACCGCGGCTGGCGATGAGAACGGCCGTTAAAGGCGATCCATTCTCCATCAGCACATAGTCCACGTCGTACGCATCCAGCGGCTCCTGCCAGTCTGGGTGCACGTCAAACGTCCGCCGGTAATACAGCAAAAAGGGATCGCCATAGACATCGGCTCGGCCATCGATAAAGACGGGCACGCCGCGCCAGATGAGGTAGCCGCCCCAGTTGTAGCTGTTGAAACCCCGCGCCTGGGCCAGCCCGGATGCTTCCAAATAATCCACTGCGGCTGCCGGGTAGCGGGCGGCAATCGCCGCCTCGTTGCTGCTGATTTTGCTGGCTGACCAGAAAACGGCCGTTCCCAACGCCGCCACCAACAACAGCCAATTGATCATCACAAAAAGAGGTTTTGCTGGCTGCTCCGTTGGTTTACCCTCTGCCACCAACTCCAGAAGGCTGCCCCGCGCCACACTTAGCCAACTGCGGGCCAGAATTGGCGCGGCGACAATGGCAAAAAGCGGAATGTGCCGGGCAGACAGCAGTCCGGCCGCGCCGGTGCCCATGAAAAGCAGAAGATCGGTGAGGGTAGGGCGTTCCTTTTGAAAGACCCAGCCCAGCACGCCCAGCGCCAGCATGGCGGCAAACGGCCAAAAGTAGGTTTGGTGAAAGTCGGGAGAGAGCCACTCCTGAATGTACGCCTGCATCGGGCCGCTGCCCAGGGTGAGGAAGGGGTAAATCCACAGTTCGATTCCGCTGGGGTTGACGGCGGCAGCCACAAAACTGGAAAAAGTGACAGCGAAGAGATGGGTAACAGCCTGCACTGAGCCTGCCGAAGTGGCCGTTTTCCCCAAAGTCCGTTCCGTCGGTGCCGCCAGCCAGCGCTGCGCCGCATCGCCCACGGCATAGGTGCCCAGCAGCACCACTCCCAGCAGGTAGCCGCTGTGCAAATTGGCCCAGACCAGCGTCAGCAGTGGCAGCCACCAGAGCGCCCGCAACCGCCACTGGCCCTCCTTCACCCGCTCCACGATGAGAATGAAAACGGCCGTTAGCAGCAAATTAAATATCTGTGGTCGCACGCCCCAGACAATGGCCGAGGTAATGGCGGCTAACAGGACGACAAACGCTGCCAGATACGGCCGTCCGGCACACGCCAGATAAAGCAGCCAATAGGTCAAGGCAATGAGCGCGGCAAAAAAAAGAATCAGCCCCGGCAAGCCGCCCGCCAGGTAAACCAGCCACATAATCAGCTGAGAGAGCCATTCATGCGTTACCCAGGCGTTTTGCGGCACGGTAAAGGTGAAGACGTCTTGCGCCGGGATACCGTTTTGCAGAATATATTCCCCGGTGCGCAGATGCCACCACATATCGGGGTCCAGCGTCTCGCGCACGGCCATCGTAAAGAGGGCAATGGCAAACAGGGCAATAAACAGGCGCTTGGTGTTCATAAAATTGGGCATGGTCACAATGAGACACGGTACCAGTAAACTCTGTCGGAAGAAATTACGTAAGGCTGGTTGCGCAACGTGGCGCAAGTTTTGGCAGCAATGCCGGGGCCAGCAAGAAGTTTGCGGAAGGCTTTGTTTTAGCGCTGGCTAATTTTGCGGGGCCAAAAAATACCGCGTACCCACCAGCCAGGCATCATCAGGTAGGGTGCGAATTTTGAATTGCGCCTCCAGCAACTTCAGTATTTGGTCTCGGTTATCGGATAAATTGTCGTAGGATAATTCACTAATGTACAGATCGTTTTCGTTTAGCCGGGGCAGCCACGCCGCCGGTTCGGCCAACAACTCTGCCTGCGTTGCGGCAAAAACAAGGGTGTCATCAGGCAGCTGTAGAAATATTCTGGGGAAGATTCCCTGGTAAACGCCATCAGCTACCACATGTTCGATTTTAGGGTCGGCTTGTGCCTGGAATAATTCCCTCTGTTCAGCCTGGACCCCTTGCCAAACCGTGACAATACCAGAGAGGAAAACGGCCGTTCCCACCAGCAACAGCAGCCGATATCTGGTGTGGGGCTGAACTAATCTCAGTAACAGAATGAGCAAAAAAGGGAAAAACGGCCACGCGGCGCTCATGTGCCGGGCCGTCATGGCGTGAACCGGGCTGATAAACGTAAGGTACATAAGAATCGAAATGCCGCCAATCCAGGTAAAAAACAGCCCCACTTCGTAGCCGGTAAAATCATGGGTCTGCACAAAGTGGCGCAGGCGGGCCGGATTTTTCCACAAAGCCAACCCTACCCAGATAAGCAAAGAGAGCAGCAAGCAAAAAAGAATGAGCTGAACGACGGGCAGCGCCGTCCAAAATCCAGTGAAAGTATTCCCAACGGCGTACAGGCGCTGAAAAATGGCAATGGTCCCGCTTAGATATTTTGCCTCCAGCACCTGACGTCTGCTTAATTCCTGAATGGAGCTGTAAAATTGAGGATGCAGCAGGAAGGAGAGCAAGTAGCCGGCCGTTACGGCCGTTGCCACATACAGCGCCCGCTTAAAATCTCGCCGTACCAGCTTGAGCACAAATACTAACCCGGCACCAGCCACAATGAGAATAAAATGGTAATGGGTTAACGCCCCAGCGGCCGTGGCCAGCAGCAAAAGCAGCCATGGCTGCCAACCCAAAGCGCCATTTGGGGCCACAATCCGGGCAACCAGCCAGATGAAAAAGATGGTGCAAACGCCTAATAAACTGTACTGCCGGGCTTCGAGTACGGCCGTTAATACCGCCGGGCTAACAGACCAGATGAAGGTAACAATCAGCGCCTCAACGTCATCCTTCAGCGCATAACGCGCCAGCTGAAACAAACCCCAGGTGCCAACGGCTTGCAAAAGCATGTTCAGCGTTGGGCCTGTCCAGGCCTGAACGCCAAACAGCCAGGCCCACATGTGCAGCAGCCAAAAATAGAGCGGCGGGTGAATATCGCTCTCGGCCAAATCGCGAGCAATTTGCCGGAAGGAAAAAGGGGCGTCGATGGCAAACCATGCCTTCCATTCGCCAGCCGTCGCCCAATGATTCGCCGGGTAGACATTTTCCCGAAAAATGTGTTCAAAATCCCCCTGATGCCCCACTGCCGACAGGTAAGAAATGGTTTCATCGTGGGTAATCGTTGTTTTTTGCGCGGCCCAAGAAGCTTGCATGAAGGCAGCTATCAAAACAATCATGAAGAGAAGCCAATACGGCCGTTTAGCCACAAATTGTTTGATTGACAGCATGTTTTGTTTCATAGAGCAGGTTTTCTGGCATACACCGTAAACAAATCGCCAAAATTAAGGGGGACGGCTACGTGGCCCAACTTCAAGCCATTGACAACCCAGTTAGCCAACAGACCCAACGGGCGACTGAGCGCTCCTACGCGGGAGATGAGATAGTTGAGCCGCAGGTAGCGCCCTTCTGCGCCAGACCAAACCACTTCAAAGCCATTCTTCTCCAGCATGTGGCGCAATGTTTTCTGGCTAAAGTAGTGAATATGCATATCCATCAGCCAGGGCCAGCGTGGACCCATCAATTTGGCCATCAGGCTGCTAATGTCCATGGTGTGGATGACGATCCAGCCGCCTGGCTTCAGCAGTTCATACGCTTTGCCAATCTCGCCAGACGGATCGGCAACGTGCTCAATCACGTCCCACATCGTTACCACGTCGAACTGCTGGCCTGCCAGCTCCGGCGCATCTTGCGTGCCGTGAACCACGTCCAGCCCCTGCCGCTGGGCCACGGCGGCTGCCCAAGAGGATGGCTCTACGCCACACGCTTGCCAGCCAGCCTGAACGGCCGTTTCCACAAACACACCAATGTATGCGCCAACGTCTAGCAGGGAACGGCCGTTGGCCTGCCCCACCCGCTTTTCCATCGAGCGCAAATGTTTTTGGAAGGTGAGGACACGCCCGACCCGTTCCTGGACGTAGGTTTCGTCGGTAACGGCCGTATACGCCTCCAAAATCTCGTTCCCTGCCCAGCGCGGATTGGCATACACGTACCCACAGTGGCGGCACTGCACAATTTGCGCATGATGCCCATAACCTGGATTGGTACAGGAAAACGCATCTACTTTTATTTGTTCTTGTGGCTGCATAGTGGCTGGAAACCGCACCGAAAAATCATCCGCGCCACATAAATTACATTGCACATTAATCATGATGAGGAAATTGGCACTTCTGGTCTTCGTGGTTCGCCACCCCGCAAGCGGCGAAAGGCCAGCCGCAGCAGCGTATACTGCGCCTTGATCACTTCATTGCGCGAAATTTTCGTCTGCCCTTTACGGCGATCTTCAAAAATAATGGGCACCTCCCCAATCTGCCAGCCGCGCCGCTGGCACATAAACAGCATCTCCACCAAAAAGGAGTAGCCACTGGAGAAGATTCGTTCAAGCGGAATCGATTCCAGCACCTCGCGCCGATACAGCCGAAAACCGGCCGTAGCGTCTCGTGCCTTTAAACCCAGCAAGGAGCGAGCCACAAAGTTGGCCCCTTTGCTCAGGATCACCCGATTCCGGGAACAGTTGCGCTGCCCCCCACCTGGCACATAGCGCGAACCGATTACGACATGCTTTTGCCTGCTCAAAGCTATCATATCCGGGAGATAGCGTGGGTTGTGGGAAAAATCGGCATCCATCGTCATAATGCGCCTGGCCCCGATGGCCAACGCCTGCTTGAAACCGGCAATATAGGCAGTGCCCAGCCCCAGCTTGCCGGGACGATGCACCACCAACACCCGACCAGGGTAATCGATTGCCCATTGATCGGCCAGCTTACCGGTACCATCGGGGGAATTATCATCGACCACAATCACACCAATGGCTACTGGCAAAGCCAACAACTGGGAGATAAGATCATCCAGGTTATCCGCTTCGTTATAAGTTGGTACAATTACAAAGCTGTCTGTCATAAATTACACCTTTTCGTAAAAATTGGCTGATTGTAACGGCTACTTTGCCACCAAACAACTATTATCGTTGGACATCTGTCCTAACCTCTGTCAGGAGTTCGCATGACAACCCATTTTAAAGCTGTATTTTTTGATCTGGATGGCACCCTGCGCATCCCATCTCCTTCCCCCACAGACGCCTTTATCCAGTTTGCTCGCTCACAGCAAATCCTTATTGATGAAGGAGCCGCCAGACGTGTAAAAATTTGGGCACACCGCTTCTGGGGGCAAGACGACTTGCTCAAAAACGAGTGGGATCGCCTGGGGGAAGAGGCATTTTGGGTCAATTATTCGCGGCAACTGCTGGAAACGGTAGAGGCAACGGGTAATTTACAGGTTCAATCGCAGCAAGTGCGCGACTATTTTGGCAGCTCTTATGTGCCGCAGGTAGAGCTGGCAGCAGGTGCGGCCGAACTTCTGGCGGAGCTGAAATCAGCTGGCTACATTCTGGGGGTCATCTCTAATCGGTCACGGCCGTTTCATGATGTGTTGGCGCAGCTGGGCATTAACGATTGGTTTGATATGACGCTAGCGGCGGGAGAAATTGGGATTTGGAAGCCAAATCGGGCGATTTTCGACCATGTCCGCTCTTATTTCCCGGCGCTGGCAGCAGCAGAGTGTCTGTACGTCGGCGATAATTATTTTGCGGATGGCGTTGGGGCCAGCGAGGCTGGGATGACGCCGATTATTTATGATCCTGAAGCATTGTATGATGATCTGCCGTTTACCCGTATTCATGAATTGCGGCAGATTACGGCCGTATTAACTTCACAAACTCAGCTCTAGATCTCACCCACTGGAACCTTGTTTATCGTCAAAATCAATCAGGCCCCGCTGCAATGCCTCCTCCAGGGAGATACCTTGCATATTGTCGTTGGCGTCATCTGCGCTGGATGTATCCCAAAAGGCATCTAATTCGGCCGTTTCCTTTAAGCGTACATTGGCCCCAGAAAGCAAATCCATCAATTCATCTGGGTCGATGTCTAAATAATCTGTCGCTGGCGGCGGTTCTTCCGCTGGGGGCGTTGGGGTGGGGTTAGGTGTGGGAGAAACGGCCGTTTCTGGTGCAGTAGCCACTTCCTCTACCACCTCTGGCACAATAGCAACAGGCGCTTTAGGCAAAGAGGGCAGCATAAGCCGTAATTCCTTAATGGCCCGCTGGGTAAACACCCAAATAGTACCAATCCGCCCTCGGCGCGCGGCCATATCGAAAAAGAGGGTCAAAAAATGGCTGCGCCCCACGTTGGCGCAGTAAAATTCAAAATCATCTCCCATATGATATTGCAAGGTAAATGGTTCAGCAGCGCCCAACTCATCGGCCAACAAAAAGCTGTGGCTCAAGTTGTCGGCGACAATGCCCGTCAATTTTTTCAAATCAAATTGACGGCCGTCCCCTGCCGAAAACAAAATCTCGCCCACAGTCGAGGCCAACGTTAAATGCATCGCCCCGGTGTCCACCCGGAGCGAATCCAGGCGGCGCTGTAAATCATTGGAAACGGCCGTGGCAGACGCAGGCACAACAAGCTTGGGCGGTGGCAGGGTCACAGATTCCCCATGGAGCGCGGTGTGAACGGCCGTTAACACACTATCCGTATCCAACGGCTTCTGAAAATACCGGTACACCCCCAAATCAGCCGCTTCCTTCTTGCCCTGATGTGAAGAATATGCCGTAATCATAATCACTGGCATCTCCCGGCCCAGCGCCCTCACCCGACGCACCAAGTCAAACCCACTCATTCCCGGCAAACGCACATCCGTAATCAACAAATCGAACTGCGACCGCCGCAGTTCTAGCAGCCCTTCTTCCGCCGAAGGCACAGCCAAAACTTCACAATCCTGGTTAGAAAGCTCCAGCATTGAGCGTAAAAACTCCAGCATCTCAAAATGATCGTCAACGACTAAAATCTGTTTTGCATCAGCCATAATTAAATCCGTAACGTTTGCCGGAACTCAAGCAATAAAAACATCGTGCCAAAAAAACGGGTAAAAGGGTCTTGATTCCTTTAATATGCGCTCAATTCGGCACATTATAGGCTCTATCCTCATAATAAAACAAGTAGCCGATCGTAATATTTATCCCAATTTCGAACAAGCTCACTACCTTCAGATAATTCATCAAATATCTGACTCTCGCTACAAGATGATAAAGTCGGCTAACAATCCGTATAAAAAAGGGTCTGCAAATGCAGACCCTTTTCAAAATCACATAAAATTCAAATAGGTACTGTTACACCACAACTATCTTAACATCATCAGGCAAATTTTCTCGCGTTAACTTGCTGGCGCCCTTTTCACCCGTCTCCAATAACCAACAAGCTGCATAATGTTCCTGGCCATAATCCTTAAAAGGGGGTTCTTCTTGGGAACATCTATCAAAAGCTAGCGGACAGCGCGTATGAAAACGGCAGCCACTTGGCGGGTTGAGCGGACTGGGCACATCTCCTTCCAAAATAACCCGCTGCCGCTTCAGCGTCGGATCAGGAATCGGAATAGCAGACATTAACGCCTGGGTATAAGGATGCAGTGGGTCACGGTATAAATCATCTCGCGAAGCCATCTCAACCACTTTACCCAAATACATGACCCCGACGCGGTCGCTGAAATGTTCCACCACGCTTAGATTATGGGCAATAAACAGGTAAGTCAAGCCAAAATCTTTCTGCAGTTCGCGCAAAATGTTCAAAACCTGGGCTTGAATAGAAACATCCAATGCGGAAACTGGTTCATCACACACAATAAATTTCGGCCGTAAGGCCAAAGCGCGGGCAATACCAATGCGCTGCCGCTGCCCACCAGAAAACTCATGTGGATACCGCCGGGCATGATCCGCTCGCATACCAACGCGAGTTAACATCTCCACCACAATATCGTACCGCTCTTGTGAATTCTTATTGGTATGAATACGCAAACCTTCAGCAATACTTTCACCAATAGGCATACGAGGGTCCAAAGAGGAATATGGATCCTGGAAAATAATTTGAATATTCCGCCGCATCTTCTTGAGTTCAGTTGCATTCAGATCAAACAAATTCTGGCCATCAAAAATTACACTGCCAGAAGTTGCCGGAATCAGTCGCAAAATCGTACGGCCGATTGTCGTTTTGCCACAACCAGATTCACCAACCAGACCAAACGTTTCACCCTCATAGATGAAAAACGAAACATTATCAACAGCTTTCACCCATGCTTTAACCCGCTGTAACAGGCCAGCCCGAACCGGAAAATATTTAACAACGTTGTTAACCTCAAGCAGAATCCGTTTGTTTTGAGTCGCTTTCGCGCTGAGGTTTTTTTTGATTTCCTCTGCCATCTTAAATCTCCGCTCCTTCTTCGTACAGCCAACAACGAACCTTACGATTAGGCCCAATCGACTTAAGTTCTGGCTCTTCTTCCGTACAGATTTCCAGGCTATTTTCTATTCTAGGCAGGCACCGGGGAGCAAATTTACACCCTTCCGGCAATTTGATAAGGTTGGGCACCGATCCGGGGATTGTCACCAAATCCTTTTCAGCCTGGCCCAGCACAGGGGTTGATCCAATTAAAGCGACCGTATATGGATGCTTCGGCGAGGCAAAAAGCTCAATAACAGGCGCCTCCTCAACAATACGACCCGCATACATCACCACCACCCGATCACACATTTCAGCCACAACACCCAGATCGTGTGTAATCAAAATAATCGATGTTTCCATCTTTGAGCGCAAATTACGCATCAAATCAAGAATCTGCGCCTGAATAGTTACATCCAAAGCCGTTGTAGGCTCGTCAGCAATCAGCAGCTCCGGCACACACGCCAACGCCATCGCAATCATCACACGCTGCGCCATACCGCCAGACATTTCATGCGGAAATGAATTCGCCCGCGATTCTGGCTCTGGAATACCAACCATACTTAACAGCTCCACAGCCCGCTTCTGCCCCGCTTCCTTACCCAAATCCTGATGGATAAACAAAACTTCAGAAAGTTGATCCCCCACCCTAAAAACTGGGTTCAAACAGCTTTGCGGCTGTTGAAAAATCATTGAAATTCGATTGCCCCGAATTTTAACCATCCGGGATTCTGGCAGCTGCAAAATATCTTCACTATCAAAAATAATCTGCCCCTCAAGAATCTTGCCAGGCTGACCAACCAACCGCATAATTGAAAGAGAAGTCACGCTTTTACCGCAGCCAGACTCCCCAACAATACCCAAAACCTCGCCACGCTTCACGTGAAAATCAATACCATCAACCGCTCGCACAATGCCAGACTCAGTAAAAAAATGAGTCTTGAGGCCTCTTACTTCAAGAATGTTATCTTTGCTATTTTTCTCCACTTTCTATGCCTCTTCCCTAATGGATTGATTACAATTTAAGTCTGGGGTCCAGGGCATCGCGCAAACCATCCCCCAGATAGTTCACCGCCAACACCGTGATAAAAATCAACAAGCCCGGATACAGCGCCTTCCACGGCGCCGTGAACATATCCTTCTGCACATTTTGCAGCATGTTCCCCCATGTCGCCACCGGCTGCTGAATGCCAAACCCCAAGAAACTTAAGGCAGACTCCACCAGAATCACGCTGCCCAACCCCAACGTCGCGTTCACAATAATC
>JBGTCV010000136.1:0-68883 GCA_041748655.1 Promineifilaceae bacterium (SeqCode)
GTCCCTGCCCGCTGAATCAGTGTCTCAAAGTGGCCAACCTTACCGCCCTGCGCCTGACCATCCGTGGCGACAGGGTATCTGGCCAACTCACGAGGCTTGGCGCTGGAATTAATTCCCATCAACAATTTCTCCGCGCACCCAAAGATTCTCAGCCAAAGGTGCGTTTGAGCCAGTCGAGGGCGGGCCAGTTTTTGGAGCCGAAGGTGGTTTCCAGGATGGGACGCCACAGGGTATCGCCGTTTTTGCTGTTGGCGAAGATGACAACGGCCGTTTCCGATTCTGGCTTTCCGGCAGCAAACGCTTTGAAAGTGCCATTATCCCCCCAATGCCAGAAGAAACGGCCGTTTCCCCCCTTTTGTAAGCCCCAGCCCAAGCCCCAACCAACTTGCGGCTCTGCTGGCGCGTTTAAATTGGGCCAATCAGCTTGGCCGGAGTGGGAAGTGTTGACCTGGATTTGCGGGGTGAGCATGAGGGTGGTGAGGGGAGACGGTCGGCACATCGCCAGCAAAAACTGGGCGAAATCGGCAGCCGTGCAGTGCAGGCTGTACGCCGATCCCATCTGGGGCATCTCCCAAAAATCGGCCGGTTTGCCCGCTTTGTCATGTCCGCTAGCCACGTGCGCTGCTTCCTCTTTGGTGATGGTGAAGCTGGCTTGCATCATGCTGAGCGGCGCGAGGAGGGTAGGGCGAATCCATTGAGCCGCCGGTTGGGACACAAGATGCTCTACTACGCGCTGCAAGTAATGATAGCCTTCGCCAGAGTAGGAAAAGCGCGTGCCCGGCGTGAAGTTGCTTTTGAGCTTTTCCCCTTCCCTGGCCCAATTGGGAAAACCGGGTGTGTGGCTCAAGACATGCCGCGTCGTGATTTTGTGCAAATTGGTTTCGTTGACGATGTGGTCAAATAGCGGGTCAACCTCTCTTTCGTTGGCAGGCAGATAAGTGGTTAGCGGTGTGTCCAGATCAAGTTGGTCGTTGATCACCAGCTGCAAAACGGCATAGGCAAATACCGGCTTGCTCAGTGAGGCGGCCTGGAAAGCAGTTTGAGCAGTAACGGGCTGCCTGGTGCTGGTGTTCATTTCTCCCCACTGCGCCTGCCAAATTTCATTGTTGTGGACGATGGCGATGGAGATGCCGGGGATTACGGCCGTTTCCATCAGCTCTGGCACTATCTGTTGGATTGATTCAATGGTTGTTTTGGTTAACATAATCTTGTGAATTCCTATCTGGCTGACAAGTAGTTTAGGTAGCGTGGGACGGCCGTATAATTAAACTCCTGTATTTTGCTACTATCATGCCTCAATCTTGGCTGATCGAAAAATGGAAAATTTTGACGCAAACAACGCGAAGAATCAGAAGTTGCAAAGAAAAGGAGAATTAAGATGACCAAAATCGCACTCATCATCGGCGTTACTTCGCAGGATGGGTCGTACCTGGCTGACCTGCTGCTGGAAAAAGGGTATCGCGTGGTGGGCACAATCCGGCGCAACACCACCTACGACAAGCCCAACATCCAACACCTTATTGGCAAAATTATTATCGAAGCGGCCGATTTGATCGACAGCGAGAGCATTGCCCGGCTGCTGCGTGACTACCAGCCAGATGAAGTGTACAACATTGCCGCTCAGTCTGTGCCCGCCGACAGCTGGGCCCATCCGTTTTATACCGGCCAAGTGACCGGGCTGGGGGTGGTGCGGGTGATGGAGGCGGTGCGCCATTTTGCGCCGAATGCCCGCGTTTATCAGGCGACCAGCCGGGAAATTTATGGCAATGTAAACTCCACCGCCGCCACGGAAGAGACGCCCATCGATGCCAACAATCCGTACGGTATTGCCAAAGCGTATGCCCACATGATGACCCGCTGCTACCGGGAGAGCTACGGCCTGTTTGCCTGCGGCGGTATTTTGTTCAACCATGAAAGCCCGCGCCGCAGCCTGCACTTTGTGACGCGCAAAATTACGGCCGCTGTCGCCTGCATCAAAAACAGGGTGGCCCACCCGCCGCTGGATGAGTTGGGACGGCCGTTAGTCACCCCGGATGGCAAGCTGAAACTTGGCTACCTGGATGCCCGCCGTGATTGGGGCTACGCCAAAGAGTATGTGGAAGCGATGTGGCTGATGCTGCAAAATGATGTACCCAAGGATTACGTCATCGGCAGCAACAGCTCGTACTCGGTGGCGGATGCCTGCCGCCTCGCTTTTGCCCACGCCGGGCTGGATTGGCAGGACCATGTGGTGAGCGATGAGGCGCTGCTGCGCCCCACGGAGATTACGGTGCTGCAGGGGGATTATTCACTGGCGAAAAAGGAGCTGGGCTGGCAGCCGCGCACCTCGTTTGAAGAGCTGATGCAGCTGATGGTAGAGGCAGATCTGGCATTGTTTCGGTGATGGGGTGATGCGTGAAATGTGAAACGTGATGAACTTGCTCACGT
This sequence comes from Promineifilaceae bacterium (SeqCode), assembly GCA_041748655.1. GTDB lineage: Bacteria > Chloroflexota > Anaerolineae > Promineifilales > Promineifilaceae > Leptofilum. Next base: position 2,428 of record JBGTCV010000136.1, read on the forward strand.
TTCACGTTTCACGCATCATGAAAGAACGACCGTTTACCACAATCTATACCCAATAGATTCCCCTATTTGGCCTGCTCTTCGCATATAGATGCTGTTTTGGGGGTTGCAACTCGCCTGGTTTTGTTGTATTATTGCAACAGGCGTATTGTTGTAATATCCCGCATTCCGTCCTTCGTTGACGTAAATGCTCCCAATATTTATTTGTAAAGGCACCATGGAACAGTTGACATCCCAAATTGGTATCAAAGGAATTCGTGAAGGGTTACTGATGACCGTACCCGATCGCAGCTCTTTTGCCGATTTGCTGGCGCTCCTGAGAACTGAGCTGGCCCAAAAGCAGGCGTTTTTGCAGGGCAGCCAGGTGGCGCTGCAGGTGGGCTTCCGCAAGCTGAACAAAGATGATTTGCGCGAATTGCAAGCCTTGTTTGTGCAAAACCGGCTGGAATTATGGGCGGTGCTGGCTGAAGAGGCATTGGTGCGGTCGGCGGCACGTGATTTGTCGCTGGCCACCCGGCTATCTGGCAGCCAGACGGATTTGAACGGCAATTTGCTCACACCAATGCCGGAAATAGAAACGGCCGTTCCCGTCAACCCGCCGCAAGGTGGCCTCATTCTGAAAGAAACCTTGCGCTCTGGCCGTTCCGTCTACCATGAAGGGCATGTGGTGGTGATTGGCGACGTGAATCCAGGCGCGGAAATTGTGGCGGGCGGTGACGTGATTGTGTGGGGTCGGCTGCGGGGTCTGGTTCATGCGGGGGCGATGGGGAATGAAACGGCCGTTATCTGTGCCCTGGAACTCAGCCCAACCCAACTGCGCATTGCCGACCAGATCGCCATCTCACCAGACGAGAAGCGGGGTCGGGCTATACCCGAACAAGCCGCTATTCGCAATGGCCAAATTGTGGCGGAAATGTGGCAAAAGTAACCGTACAGGTTACAGCCAGGAGAAAAACTATGAATGGAAAAGTGGTAACCATAACATCGGGCAAGGGGGGCGTGGGTAAGACGACCGTCACGGCCAATATTGCCACGGCATTGGCGATGCTGGGCAAAAAAGTGGTCGCCATCGATGCCGACATTGGTCTACGTAATCTAGATGTGGTGATGGGGCTGGAAAACCGCATCGTTTACGATTTGGTGGACGTGATTGAAGGTCGCTGCCGCCTACGTCAGGCGATGATCAAAGATAAGCGCCAACCCGATTTATACCTCATCCCGGCGGCCCAAACCCGCGACAAGATGGCCGTTAGCCCGTCGGACATGATTTTGGTTTGTGATGAGCTGCGGCAGGAGATGGATTACATCATTATCGATTCACCAGCGGGCATTGAGCGCGGCTTCCGCAACGCAATTGCCGCCGCTGACGAAGTGCTGATTGTGACGAACCCGGAAGTTTCGGCCGTACGCGACGCCGACCGGATCATTGGTCTGCTGGAGTCGGAAGAAAAAGGGCCGGGTCGGCTTATTCTGAACCGCCTGAAGCCGGAAATGGTGGCGCGGGGTGATATGCTGTCAATCGACGATGTGCTGGATATTTTGGCCGTGGAGCTGATTGGCGTCATCCCGGAAGACGAATCGATTTTGATTTCGTCTAACAGAGGCACCCCGGTGGCGATGAGCGGGATAAACGGATCCAGCGCCAGCCAGGCGTTTCGGAATGTGGCCCATCGTTTGCAAGGTGAAACGGTTCCGTTTGTAGATATGACCCCCAAAAATAAGTTGCTGAACCGTTTAAACAACTGGTTTAACAAAAGTTAATAGGAGTTGGCGATGAATTGGTTCGAGCGATTATTAGGTAAAAAGGAAAAAAGCGGGTCTACCGCCAAGCAGCGGCTGCAAATGGTGCTGATCCACGATCGGGCGGATATTTCGCCGGGTTTGCTGGAGCAAATTAAGGACGACATCATTGAGGTGATTGCCAAGCGGCTGGAGATTAACCCGGACACGGTGGTGGTGAATCTGGATAATACCAGCCATGAAAGTCGTTTGGTGGCCGAGATTCCGCTGTTGCAAACAAACGGCCGTCGTCGGGCCGCCGTTCAGTAAACGGTAAACGGTGATCGGTAAATCTGAATAGATTGTGTATAAATGCCGCCTGGTGTCGCCACCGGGCGGTTTGCGTTTTACAATAGTTGGCTATGGTAGATCGTTCATCTGTTTGGCGCTATTTTGATATTTGGCTGGTGGCGGCAGTGCTGCTGCTGACCTCGTATGGCATTTTGATGATCCGCAGTGCGGTAACGGGCGCACCTGCTTTTGCAGAACTGCCCGCAGATCAGATTCAGTGGGCGGTGATTGGGGTGGTGATTATGCTGGCCATCGCTTCGGTTGATTACCGTGTGCTGACTTCATCCCACTGGTACATTTATGCCGGTTTGGTTTTGGCTTTGGTGTTGGTGTTGGTAGCGGGGGCGTTGGGTAATGAAACGCGCCGCTGGATTGCGGTGCCGGGAACGTCGGTGCGCATTCAGCCTTCGGAATTCGGCCGTATTTTTCTTACCATTACCTTTGGTCAGTTTTTAGCCAACCGGCAGAACCGGATGAATCGATTTTCCAACACTGTTGCCTCGCTTATTTATGTAGGCGTACCGATTGCCCTCATTTTTTTGCAGCCAGATTTGGGGATGTCGGTGCTGTACATTTCCGTCTGGTTTGTGATGATCTGGCTGGCGGGGCTGCCGCTGTCTCATTTTGCTATTTTGGCGGTCTTGGGAGTGGGGACGATTGCGGCCGTTTTTCCCTTCTTGGCCGATTATCAGCAGGAGCGCATCACCACCTTTATCAATCCTGAAGAAGCAGATGCTGACGATTTGTTCAACATCGAGCAGGCGCAAATCAGTATTGGCTCCGGGGGCTGGTGGGGTAAAGGGTATCTTAACGGCACGCAGAGCCAGCTCGGCTTTTTGCGGGTGCAGCATACCGATTTTATCTTCTCGGTTTTAACTGAAGAAATGGGGCTGATGTTTGGTTCGCTGGTTGTTTTACTGCTGATGGGCTTTATTCTATGGCGCATTTTGCGGGTTGCCTGGCTTACGCCGGATCCGGCGGGCAAGTTTATTTGTGTGGGCATTGCGACGGTGATCTTTTTTCAAACGGCCGTAAACATCGGCATGAACGTGCGGCTGGTGCCCGTAACTGGGCTGACGCTGCCCTTTGTGAGCTACGGGGGCAGCTCCCTAACCACGCTGTTCATCGGCATTGGCATCGTCCAATCCGTCCTCATGCGCCACCGCAAGCAAGAATTTGGCTAAGTGCCCTCCCCCTAACCCCCTCCCACAGGGAGGGGAAAACCGTAAGTTATTAAATTTTTGTTCCTAAGGGTTTTATCAAAGAGACGAAGAAACAAAGAGACAAAGATCAACTTCATTTTCTTTGTTCCTTCCTTTCTTCGTTCCTTCGTATACGATTTTCCCCTCTTATTGTGGAAGCCCCTGGCTGAATCCAGTATACTCCCCACTCACTTTTGAATTTAATCGAAGGAGCCGCAGAAAGAGGAACACCCCTCTTAATTCTCTGTGATCTCTGTGGCCAAAAATTATTCAGGAAGGATTGATGACAGTTAGAACACGATTTGCTCCCAGCCCCACGGGCTATCTACACATTGGCGGCGTCTGGGCGGCGCTGTTTGCCTGGCTTTACGCCAGGCGGCACGGTGGCCAATTTTTGCTGCGCATCGAGGATACCGATACCAAGCGCACGATCCCCGGCGCGCTGGAAAGCTTGATGGCCAGCCTGCGCTGGTTTGGCTTGGATTGGGACGAAGGGCCAGATATTGGCGGGCCATTTGGGTCGTATGTGCAAACGGAGCGTAGGGCGCTGTACCAGGAGTGGGCCAACTGGCTGCTTGAACACGATTTTGCCTACAAATGTTTTGCCACAGCGGAAGAGCTGGCTGAAATGCGGGCAGCGCTGGAGGCCAAAGGGGATCGCTCTGGTTATGATCGGCGGTATCGTGATTTGCCAGTGGAAGAGGTAGCGAAGCTGGAAGCAGCCGGGCGTGAATACGTGGTGCGTTTTAAGATGCCGCTTGATGGGCAAACGGCCGTTCCCGACCTGCTGCGTGGAGATGTCATCTTCGACAATACGCAGTTCACCGATTATGTGCTGCTTAAATCTAACGGCCTGCCCACCTACCACCTGGCCCACGTAGTAGACGATCATTTTATGCAGATTAGCCACATCACCCGTGGTGTGGAGTGGCTGAACACCGCCCCAATTCACGTCAATTTATTTAAAGCGTTTGGTTGGGAAATGCCCGTGCTGGTTCATCTGCCCGTTATCTTGAACCCCAGCGGCAAGGGCAAGCTGAGCAAGCGCCACCAGGCATTCACCGAAGATGGTACCGAAATTTTGGTGCGTGCCGATGAATTTATGGCGGGAGGCTATCTGCCGGAAGCGGTGCTCAACTTCCTGGCCAACATTGGCTGGACCTTTGGCGATGATGTGGAAAAATTTACGATGCAAGAAGCGATTGCCCGCTTTGATCTGGCCAGCGTTAGCCCGGCGCCCACCAAGCTGCCGTACAGCAAGCTGGATTGGCTCAACGGGCAATATATTCAGGAGATGGAACCGCTGGAACTGGCCAAGGCAGTACGGCCGTTCCTGGAAGCTGCCGGTTTGGAAGTGAACGTAGATGCCCTGTTGGTCGTCATGCCCCCCATGCGCGTGCGCCTCAAGCGCTTCCCCGACGCCATTCCCTTTTTGCGCTTCTTGTCTGAAGAGATGCCCCTGCCAGACAGCGCCGAAGGATTGGCTCACAAGCAGATGCCCGTGGAATCGACGGCCGCCGCCTTCCGCGAGGCGCGGGAGATGCTGGCCAGCTTAGACCTATTTATTCTGGAAACGATCAGTGCCCAACTGGTGGCCATTGGTGAAAAGCACACCACTACCGGCAAGGCTGGCCCCTTCCTGGGGCAGATGCGTTTGGCCGTGACGGGGCAGCAAGTGTCGCCGCCGCTGTTTGAATCCGTGGTGGCGCTTGGGCGTGCCCGGGTAGTGCAAAGATTGGACCAGATTTTAGCCCTTTTTGCTAACGAATAACGCCCGGAATGGGCGTCGCTTGTTTGCCATGCGTCGCAGCTTCTGGTAGAATTTCGCTTCGTTCAGCCGAACAGTGCGGGATAGTTTAACGGCAGAACCGGCGGCTCTGAACCGTCTAGTCCAGGTTCGAATCCTGGTCCCGCAGTTACTGGTTTCCCAGTTAGAAAGAACATGGCACAGGCTATGTTCTTTTTCTTTTTTACCGCAAAGGGCGCGGAGAAAAATAAAATCTGCCTGCCAGCAGGCGCACTTTTTCTTCAAAGGCGTGGACGGTGGGGTGGGTTAGTTGCCTAAAACTTTATTGCCGGTGGGGCCGGGACTGCCATCGGCAGGTTCAATAGTGACGCCGAAGTTTACATAACTAGAAAGCGGCTCAGGGGATTGCACCCACACGGCGCGGTAGCCATCTTCCGCTACGTTAAAAAGTGCGCCGCTGGTTCGTTGTCCGTCCTTGATAAGCCAGAGCTGGTATGCTTCTGTTTCTGGCAGGACAGGTAAATTTTGTACCACCAGCGTGCCGTGCTCGCCGTCGGCGCTAATGATGAGGATGCCGGTGGCGGTGGCGTAAACTTCTGTGCCAGTGAGGGTGACGGTGCCGAAGTTGGCGGGAGTGGTGGCGTCGTTTAGCTGTTGGCGCAGCTGCCAGTTGCTGATGAGCAGCAGGATCAACACTACAGCGAGAACGGGCTGCCAAAACGGCCGTTTGACAAACCAGCCTTGCCAATTGCGCCACCATCTAGCTGGCTGCGCTCCCTTTTGTTCCGCATCAATTTTTTGCAAGAGCTGGCCTTTGAGGCCGGGGGGCGGGGCTGCGGTGGGCAAGGTCAACGCCAGAAGGCCGATTACTTCCTGGTACGCTTGCAGCTCTTCCCGGCAGGCTACACACGCAACCAGATGCGCCTCAATCTGTGCTGTTTCTGGGGTATCCAGGATATTGAGCGCATAGGCGGCAAGCTGGTCATTGATGTGGCCGTGGGTTTCAGAATTCATTCGTTCCGTTCATGATATGAAAATTAACAACTTTCTTATTTAGCAGATACGCGCCCGGCCTTTGTTTGGATTTATGGCAGCAGCGTATTGCGCAGCTTTTGCATCCCCAGCCGAATGCGTGTTTTAACGGTGCCAATGGGCATGTTTAGCTTCCCGGCTATCTGGCTGTGGCTGTAGCCGCGAAAGTAAGCCATCTCTAAAACTTCTTGCTGCTCCTGCGGGAGTTGTGTCAGGGCTGCGTATACTTTTTGCATTTGCATTTGGTGAAAAACGGCCGTTTCCGGGGAACGGCCGTCGGCATGTGGTTCAAAATTGAGTTCTGCCCAGCTGATGCTGTTATGTTCTGGGCGTATCCCTTCACGGCGCAAAATGTCGATGGCCCGGTTGCGGGTCATGCTGGTGAGCCAGGTGCGCACGCTGGCCCGGTCGGCCCGGTAGCTGTCCGCTTTTTCCCAGACGCGCCGGAACACATCCAGGGTTATTTCTTCGGCCAGCTGTTGATTGCCTATTAACTGGTAGGCGACCGTGTAGAGTAAACGGCCGTATTGATCATACAGCGTGCTCAGCGCCCCGGCTTCCCGGCGGGCAATGCGACGCAGCAGCAGCTGATCTTCTTCAGTGATTAATTCGGCAGACATCCTGGTATTGTATAAACTGTCTGATGGCTGGCAACTTTCCCGTTTGTCTCCCGGTTGGGTGCAATTGCGGTATAATGGATTTGTGTTGCTTTATGACAACACGGGTAAGACAATTTGAACTTGTGAAGGTCGTTGGGAAACGGCCGTATCGTTGAAAGCGCCTCGCAGCCTGCAAAAAAAATTAGCTTTCATACAAAAAGGAGACAACAATGGAATTAATACTCCCTATCGTTTGTGTTGTTGTAGCTGGGCTTGTGGTTATTCTGATCGCCTCAGTTCGTGTCGTTCAGGAATATGAACGGGGTGTTATCTTTCGTTTGGGACGGGTGATGGCGGCTAAAGGGCCTGGCCTGTTCTTTATCATTCCCATTATCGACAAAATGGTTAAAGTGGATTTACGCACCATCACCCTCGACGTACCGGCCCAGGAAGCGATTACGAGCGATAACGTGACCGTCAAAGTCAACGCCGTGGTTTACTTCCGGGTTATTGATCCGGTGATGGCGATTGTACAGATTGAAGATTTCCGCCGAGCCACCTGGCAAATTGCCCAAACCAGCCTGCGTAACGTCATCGGCCAATCCATGATGGACCAGATTTTGCAGGATCGGGAGCAGATTAACGACACGTTGCAGCACATCATTGATGAATCGACGGAGCCGTGGGGCGTTAAAGTTTCTATTGTAGAAATTAAGGACGTGGAGCTAAACAGCACCATGGTGCGGGCGATGGCGCGCCAGGCTGAAGCGGAACGGGAACGCCGGGCCAAAATTATTCAGGCCGAGGGTGATTTCCAGGCGGCGCAGAAGCTGTCTGAAGCGGCGCGCATTATGAATACGGAACCGGGCGCGATGACGCTGCGCTACCTGCAAACGCTGGTAGAGATTGGGGTGGAGCAAAACACAACCACCATCTTCCCCATTCCGATTGACATCATTTCGGAGTTCATCGTCGCCCGCCAAAATTCAGTTGAAAATCGTGAAATTAACGCCAAACTGGACGCAGCCGCTGCGGATGATGCGGTTTAATCACTAAAGTTGCAGCTGCGGGGGAATCGCTTCAGGCGACTCCCCCGCTTTTGGGTGTCTTCGTGCGTCGTCGATTTTTTTTACCTCTTTTTCTGATAGTTCTTCTTTTTTTGGTGTCTTGTTCTTTACTGGAAGGGCCGCAGCAGCTGGTGATCCCAACGCCGCCAGGCGGTACGCCGTTTGCCAGCATTGCCCAGGCAAGTGGTCCCTTGATTACGAATCCGGAAGGAAATGTCATTGAAGCAGTGAACCCGGATTTGCACGGCTTGCTAGATCAGGTTTCGCGGCAAAATCTGGTTGGGTATGTGCAAACCTTGCAGGGGTTTTACACGCGGAACACGTTCAGCGTGACAGACCAGGAAGGGTTGGGCATTGGAGCGGCCCGGCGCTGGGTGTTTAATGAGTTTATTCGGGTGGGAAACGGCCGTCTCCTGGTCGAGGTAGATGAATTTCCGGTCAACCAGGGGGGCGTGGTTTACAACCAGCAAAATATTGTGGCCACCCTGCAAGGCACCGGCAGCCATCCTGGCGTCATTGTGATTGGGGCGCATTACGATTCTCGCAGTATCGATCCGCTGAGCGGCAGCAGCTATGCTCCAGGAGCCAACGACAACGGCTCTGGCGTGGCGGCGCTGTTGGAAACGGCGCGAGTGCTTAGCTCCCGCGAATGGAACCAAACCATTGTGTTTGTGGCCTTTGCGGTTGAGGAGCAAAACCGGCAGGGCAGCATCCATTTTGTGACGAATCGGCTGCTTATGGGTTGGCGCATTGACGCCATGGTGAGTATTGACATTGTGGGCGGTCGGCCTGGTATTCCCCAATCCGTGCGGCTGTTTTCATCTGGACCAGATAGTTCGCCGCCCCGCCAGCTGGCGCGATACATGCATTTTGTGGGCGAGTCGTACTTGCCTTTGTTTCCCTTTGACATAATTGATGCTGAAGATCGGCAGGGGCGGTACAGCGATCACATCAGCTTTTTGCAGGCAGGCATCCCGGCCGTGCGCATGACAGAGTCGCAAGAAGACCCCAACCGGCAGCACAACAGCGGGGATACGGCCGAATGGCTGGATTATGACTATTTGCGGCAGGTGACGCAGCTGAACATTGCCGTTTTGGGCAACGCGGCGGCGGCCCCGCCCCAGCCAGCTGCGCCAGCCATTGAGCCAATGGCCGAACCGGGGGCGTATGCGCTTACCTGGGTTCCAGACAGCAATGCGGCGGGGTATGCCATTTCCTTTCGCCCCATTGGGTCGCCTGGCTACTCTGAATTTCGTTATGTCAATAGTAACGAGGCGGGCAATGTGGCCATTACCGGATTGGATCCGTCGGTGCAATATGGGGTGAGCATTGCGGGTTTGGATGGAAGCGGCCGTATCGGCCTTTTCTCCCCAGAAATATTCACGCCATAAAAAAAGCCCCGGCGTAAGCCAGGGCGGTGGGGATCAGGTAATTGAGCAATTGGGTCATTCCTGCCAATTGCTCGATCACTCAATTACTCTTCAAAGACCACGACCAGATAGGCCGAGGTGCGGGTATCTTCGGTGATGGTGACGGTGAGGGAACGGCCGTCTTGCTCAAAAAACATCAGCGCAGTGGTTCCTTCAAAAATAAAAGAATCTGTCAAGGAAATGAGCCACACTGTTCAGGTGTGACTCATCATAAAAAAACAGGGGATTGGGTGATTAAAGTGCGTGAGGTTCATCTATAGTAAGGATGAGGGGGGCAACGGCCGTTTTCTCCATCACATTCTCAGCCCAGGCCGACACATCAATGGCAATCGGCGGCCAGGTATTGTAATGGCAAGGGATGACCATCTTTGGCTTTAAATAGTCCAGCGCCAGCACCGAATCTTCCGGCCCCATGGTGAAGTTGTCTCCAACTGGCAAAATGGCCACATCAATGCCCGCCTGGCCAATCAACGCCATGTCGGAGAACAAAGCCGTATCCCCTGCGATGTAGATCGTTTTGTCATCGGCCCTCAACAGAAAACCTCCAGGATTGCCGCCGTAAGAGCCATCTGGCAGGCCAGAGCTGTGTACGGCATGTGTCATCTTGACGCGGCCAAAGGGGAAACTGTACCCTCCACCGATGTTCATCGCATGAACATTTTCATGCCCCTGTGCCTCGATCCAGGTACAAATCTCAAAATTAGCAATGACCAATGCGCTGGTGCGTTTGGCCAGAGCGACCGTGTCGGCGATGTGGTCGCCGTGGCCGTGGGTTTGCAGAATAAAATCGGCCGATACTGCATCCACACTGGTTTGGGCTGAGGGATTGTTGCCCACAAAAAAGGGATCGACCACGATGTTTGTGCCGTTGATGTTCAGGGAAAACGTTGAATGGCCGTGCCAGGTAATAGAAATCGACATGAGCAGCCTCCTTTTTCAGCTGAAATGAATTGTAAATAAAGCGTGGTGTAACAGGTAGCACTACTAATAAGTAGAGTATAAAAGGGGAAAGTGGGGGCGTCAAACCAGTCGGCACAAAAACCCTGCACAAAAAAGCAGGCCGGGCAATTTGCCACGGCCTGCTTATATTGCAGAGTATTGGAGATAAATTTACCGAAGGTTGAGTCGATTGGCTGCCTGGCGGCACAGGCTGGCACCGCCTGCGGCGAACCACTCTTGCAGTGTGGGGCTTTCCGTCAGGCCAGCCTGGGCATCGGCGTAGATGCCGGTGGACCAGACGTAGTAGCGCCGGGTTTCGGCCGCCCAGTTGCTCCAGCTGCTGCCTGCGGCGACGTGACCGCCGTTGTAGCCAGCAAAGGCATGGCCTACTTCACCTTTCGTTTGCACCAGCCGTTCGGCCAGATAGTTCATGCCGCGCCGGGCGTTGGTGTTTGGCTCTTGCATAATTTCGCCAGCAGTGAAGTGGAATGGCATTACCTGGAACAGCCCTTGCGCCCCGGCAATAGAGACTGCCTGGGGGTCGCCACAAGATTCAATTTGCATGACGGTGGCTACCATGTTGGGGTCCAGGTTATGTTCGCTGGCCCAGCGCACGATGTCGGCCTCCCAATATTTCACTTCATCGGAAAAAACGGCCGAAATTTTACCCTGATAATTAACCGTGTTACCGGCTGCATTGGCGCCGCCAGCAATGGAAAGCGTTTCAGCAGCGTCATTGTTGGCCAGAGGGGTATTGAGGGTATTGGCTTTGGCCAGTTGGGGCATCACCAGCACGGCAAACAAAAGCGCCCCCACCAGTACAAAAGTGACAATCATTATCATGCGCCGCTGCACGGGGTCATACGGCAAAGTGTACGCATCTATGACGATTTCCGGTTCGTATTCATATGGGTCATACTCATTCAATGGTGTATCTACCGTCCAGTATGTGGTTAGTTGTTGTTCGTAGACCGTCATAGTTTACCTCGTTCAGTCGGGGGCGTAAACGCACTTTTTAGTAAATTTGTCTGTCTAATTGCGGCTGCGGGGGCGAGCCTGCAAACCGTTTAGGGGTGAGCGGCGCATCCCGTTGGGGCGGGGCGGGCGCTGCCGAACCCGGGAGGTAACGGGCTGTCGTTGGGGAGCGGGTTGCGCGGTTGGTTCGTTGTACTCTTCAATCGGCATGTGTACCTGGGTGGGTTGAGTGCTAACGCGCTTGGGAACGGCCGTTCGCGTTGGCGCAGCAGTTTGGGTTACGGGGGCACGGCGAACGGCCGTTGCTGGTACCCGTTGGGGCACAGCCGCCGCTGGACGCTTCTGCGGAGCATCCGCTACACTATTAAACTCAAAAATATGCTCACCCGCTACAGAAAAAGCGCCAATGAACAGGATGCGGGTGAGCCAGACCAGCACCGCCACAAAGATAGGCACGTACAGCAGCAGCTGTTCGCGGCTGAGCACCTCGTTGCCAAAGTTGTGGTTTAGCAGGGTCAGGGAGATGGCCCACCAGGTCATGACGGCGTTCATGGTGGCCCCCAGCAGCCAGGCACCCATCAGGTACCACACCTCTTTTGGCTCATCCATGCCGCGCTCCGGGGTAAAAAGCCGCACCAGCCCGGCAAAGTCGATGGAGCAGAAGGCGATGGCCAGAATGGCCGCCCACTGCATCCCCAAAAAGCGGACGTCTCCCAGCAGGCTGTTGAGGGCATATTTGGTCGTGTCGAAGTTGAAAATTTCAAAGGCAATCAGGGCCACAATGAGAATGAAGCCGATAGCCGTTTTCTTGGGCACGCTGCCGCTCAGGGAAGAGAGTCGCGTGCCAATGGTTTGGTTCCGCACGTACTGGTTGTTCTGCATGATTTTATCTCCTTGCTGTTTGCCCCTCTGCCTGGGCAATCTTCTATTCCGTGCGCCCGGCTTTGAGAAGGGGAGCTGATTGGGGGCGCGCCAATCAGCTCTGGGAGGGTGTCGAACATTTGTTCTGTAGGAAATATTAGAACAAGCGTGCTAATCTGTCAAGAACAAGTTTCTTTTTTTGTGTCACTAGCTGTCACAGCAAGTCGCAGAAGGAAAATTGAACTGGGATTAGGCCAGGGTGAATTCCAACATCGCCGGAGGCTGAAGTCGTCCGGCTAGTTGTGGAAGCCCTGATGGGCTGCCCAACAGTCCCTTGGGCCTTTCACCTGCCACGTGCCACTCGCCCACTCGCCATTTCCCTACTATAATGCCGCCATGCGCCTCATCCTTTCCCATGAAAACGCCGATTTTGACGCTGTCGCCAGCCAACTGGCCGCCAGCAAGCTGACGCCCGACGGCGTCATGCTGCTGTCCCGCCGCCTGAACCGGAATGTGGAGCAGTTTCTGACGCTGTACTGGGATGCCTTTCGCTTTGTACGGCCGTCTGACTGGCGTAAACAGCGGGTGAAAGAAGTGCTGTTGGTCGATACCCAATCCCTCAACAGCGTGCGCGGTATGGTGGCCAACCCGGCCGTCCACGTTATCGACCACCACACGGAGCAGACGCCGCCCGCGGAATGGACCGCCCAGGTAGAGCCGGTGGGCGCGACCACCACGCTGCTGGTAGAGCGGCTGCAACGCAAGGGAGTCAGCCTGGCCCTTGAAGAGGCCACCCTGCTGCTGCTGGGCATTTATGAAGACACCGGCTCGCTGAGCTACGACACCACCACCGCCCGCGACGCCGCCGCCGCCGCCTGGCTGCTGGAGCAAGGGGCAATTTTGGCCGTGGTGCGCCGCTTCCTCAACATTCCGCTCTCCAGCAGCCAGCAGGCGCTGTACGACGCGCTGCACGCTGCCGTCACCTGGCACGAAGTGCAGGGGCAAACCGTCATCGTGACGGGAGCCGTCGCCCCGGAAAAGTTTACGGATGAGATCGCTTCCATTGCCCATCGCCTGCGCGAATCGCTGACGCCCGCGGGGCTGATTGTGCTGGTGCAGCTGGAGGATGATGTGCAGTTGGTAGCCCGCAGCACTACCAAAGAGGTGGATGTGGCCGCCGTGGCCCGCGCTTTTGGCGGCGGTGGCCACAGTCGGGCTGCTGCGGCGCGAATCAAAGACCAGCCGCTGGCTGAGGTGCTGCCGCAGGTGGTGGCGGCGCTGCCCCAGGCTATCCAGCCGCTCATCCAGGTGACAGAGTTGATGTCCCACGGGGTGCAGATGGTGCCGCCAGAAATGCCGGTGCGAGAAGCGGCCGTTCTGATGCAGCGTTTGGGTTACGAAGGTTATCCGGTGGTGACGGAGCCAGAAGGCCAGCTGGTTGGCCTGCTCACCCGCCGCGCCGTAGACCGGGCCATGAGCTACGGGATGGCCGATCTGGCCGTCGAGCGTATCATGAAAAAGGGGGACGTCACGGTACGGCCGTCTGACGCCATCGACACGGTGCAGCAGCGGATGCTCAACGAGGGGTGGGGGCAGATTCCCGTCGTGCCGGAGCAGGCAGCCGAATCGACCCGTCCCATTGGCATTGTCACCCGCACCGACCTGCTCAACCATCTGTTCCAACCCCCCAGCAAAACGGCCGACACCAACATGCGCCGCCTGATGCTGGAAACGCTCCCCCCAGCGGTGTGGTACATGATTCTAGCCATCAGCGAAACGGCCGCTGAGCTAAACCTGCCCCTCTATTTTGTCGGCGGGCTGGTGCGCGACCTGCTGCTGGGCAAAGCGCCCACCGACCTGGACATGGTGGTGGAAGGCGACGCCATCCGCCTGGGCAAGATGCTGGCGCAGCGCTTCGGCGGCGAGATTCACAGCCACAAACGGTTTGGCACGGCCAAATGGCTGCTGGATGCGGCGGTGTGGGGCAGCGTTTTGCGGAGGGACAAAAAGGAGATTGGAGGTTCGAGATTAGAGATGGGCAATCTCCAATTCTCCGACACGGCTCAGGGCAGTCTCCCAATCTCCAATCCCGATCTGCCGCCCACGATTGATTTTGTCACTGCCCGCACCGAGTTTTACAAAGAGCCAACCGCCCTGCCGGAAGTGGCGCACGGTTCGATCAAGCTGGATTTGCACCGGCGGGATTTTGCCATCAACACGCTGGCAGTGCGGCTGGACGGCGCATTTTTAGGGCAGCTGCTCGATTTTTACGGTGGGCAGCAAGATTTAGCCGAGAGGATCATCCGGGTGCTGCACAGCTTGAGCTTTGTCGATGACCCGACGCGCATTTTGCGGGCGGTGCGGCTGGAGCAGCGGTTGGGCTTCCAGATTGAGCCGCGCACATTGGAGCTGATCAAGGATGCGCTGCCGCTGCTGGACCGGGTCTCCGGGGCTCGCATTCGGCACGAAATTGAGCTGACGCTGCAAGAGAGTGAACCGACGGCGGCCCTTAATCGCCTCTCTGAACTGGATGTGCTGGCCCATATTGACGAGGGATTGGTCTGGCTGCCGGAAACGGCCGTTTTCTTCCAGCGCGTCCTCCCGTTTTTTCAGGAACCGCCCTGGGCCGGCTGGCTGGCAGACGAGTCGCCGCTGTTTACCTACTTTGCCCTCTGGCTGGCGGCGCTGCCGGAGCCGGATCAGCGCGGGGTGATGAAGCGGCTGCGGGTGCGCAAAGCCACCCGGACGGATGTGCTGGCCTGCGGCAGGCTGCGCCGGGAGTGGGTGACTTTGCCCGCCACGCTGAAGCCGAGTGAGGTGGTGCAATTACTGCGGCCGTATCCCGTCCGGGTTTTGCTGGTGGGGCGCATTTTGCTGGCGCGCCAACCGGCGGCGACTCTCATTGAGCGCTATTTGCAGGAGTGGCGAGGGGTGAAAACGGCCGTAACCGGCCATGATCTGCGCGAAATGGGGCTGAAATCGGGGCCGCAGTTTGGCGTTTTGCTGGAAAAGCTGCTCGCCGCTCGCCTGGACGGCGCCGTCACCAGCGAAGCCGAAGAGCGGGCGCTGCTGGACGAGTTGCTTGAAGAAACGGAACAGTAGCTTGCATTTTCGGATAGAGATATAATTTTTGCAGATGAATAGCGGTAAAAATCGCCTTTTTTCAGTAGAGACGGCATGAGCGCAAGCTCAACACCATAAATGAAAACCAGCAGATTCCGCAGATTCACAAGATTTTTTTCTGCGTTTATCAGCGTTAATCTGCGTCCTGTTTCCGAAAGAGTCATTTATGATTTACCTGTCCTTATGATTCACATCATTGTTGTTCACCAAACCCGTCTGATTGCCAGCCTGATCGCTTCTGTGCTTACAGAAGAGCCAGGGATCTATGTGGCTGGCCTGTCTGCGTCTGTGGAAGAGGCGCTGGGCAAGGTGGAGCGCAGTAACTGCAACATGATGCTGGTTGCCGCTACGCTGCCCAACCAGGGCGCTCTGACGCTGACTCGCGAAATGGTCAAGCTAGACCCCTCCGTTAAGGTCATGGTTATTGGCCTGCCCGATTCGGAAAACATGATTTTGCAGTACGTTATGGCTGGGGCTGCGGGCTATGTGCTGCAAGATGTGACCACCGAACATCTGCTGGAAAATATTTGGGCGGCGCACCATGAACAGGCGCTTGTGTCACCAGATATTGCGGCCAAACTCATCTCGCAGCTGGCTGAGCTGGCTCGCGTTTCGTCGCAGCATACGCTGGAGCCGCTGACGGTGGAGGAACTGACGCCGCGTGAGCGGGATGTGCTAAATCTAATTGGCCAGGGGCTGACCAATCAGCAAATTGCCGACCAGTTGGTGGTGGAAGTGGGTACGATAAAGACCCATGTCCACAACATTTTGAAGAAGCTCGACGTGGCCAATCGGAAAGAGGCAGCGGCTTATCTGCCTTATTTGGATGATCAAGCAGATGATGATCTGGAAACGGCCGTTTCCGATCAATAATTCCCAATAATTAAATAACCCACTCAACCTCTATCTCCTTCTATATCCCCCCTCTCTACCCTGAGAGATTTCTCGTCAGACAATTTGTTTCATACTAAAACCTGAGAAAAAATAAACAGATTGCGCAAGAGTTTGCAGAATTAGCAGGTTTTCTTTCTGCTTGCTCTGCGGTTTTGCGTTGAATCATGTGTGGTGAAGGAAGGAGAAGCTTATGCACGTTGTTATTAGCACTTTTGCAAAATTAGACCATGCAGAAACGGCCGTTGCCGCCTTGCATGACGCTGGTTTTACCAACGACGAAATTGGCGTGCTGTTGCGGGGTGAACAACCCATTGACGAACAAAAGCAAGCGCATGAAGAGACAGCCGAAGAAGCAGCTAATGAAGCGCTGACCGGGGCTGGCGTTGGGGCATTGGCCGGAACGGCCGTTGGCGGCTTATTTGGTTTGCTGGCCGGAGCTGTTTCTATTGTGGTGCCGGGTATGGGACCCGTTTTGGCTGGCGGCATTGTGGCCGCCACGCTGGGTGGCGCGGCCGCTGGCGCTGTGTATGGCACGCTTTTGGGCGTTGTCATTAAGCTGGGACTCACAGATGAGAATGCCGACTTTTATACCGAAACTTTAACCAATGATGGCGTTATTGTGTTGGTAGAGGCAAAGGGCCAACGAGCCGCCAAAGCGTGGCGAATGATGTACGAGGCCAAGGCCACCAAAACCGACTCTACTATTTTGGGGCAGTCGCAAAATACGTCGATTTCCATGCCGGTTATTGGCCTGTTCCCCAACCCCGAAAACGCTGGCAAGGCATTGATCCGGTTAATAGATGAGGGAATCGACGAGGAAAAGATTCACCTGTTGGATACGCACGTAGCACAAGAACGCGGTCTGCCAAATAACAGGTATCCTACGATGTTTGTGCCCTCACCCCTTGGTTTAAACCCAATACCTGTCTTGCCATCGGCAAACAAGCCGGATGAGCGTAATGTGGTCGAAGCCTACCTTGTCAACCTGGGCATAGATGAGGCTGATGCGCCATTTTATCTGGATGCAGTACGGCAAGGGGGCGCTCTCTTGATTGTGAAGACCCAAGACAGGCAAGAAGCCATCATCAGCCGGACGGTAATGAAGGCGATGGATGTTACGCAAATGGCGACCCCCATCTGAAACTTCTGGGTTAATCAAGCATTTCTGCTCGATGCCAAAGCGAGAAGCAGCAGCTAGATGATAAATGGATAGCCCAGCGAAGATTGTTCTTTGGCCAGAATGAGATCGTGGCGTTCACTTTTAACCAGAAAGCCCATAGCTTCGTCGTTGTTGCTGCCGTCCATCAGCACGTTCAGGCGGTAGCCGTTTGTCACTTGCGGCAGATCGACCACTTGCAAATAAGGGGCCAACGGTGCATCTTTTGGCAGTAGTTGGCTCAGGCAGTTGGGAGAGAGCCGAAAGAAGCGCCAGTTGAAGCTGGCACCTTCCAGATGCAGCGGGATGGGCAGCGAATGGATACCAGATTCGACCAGATCCTGGAAAAAATGGGTACCGTAAGAAAGCTCCGGTGGCTTGCCGTCTTGAGCCACGCCCAGCTCGATCAGCACTTTGGTGTTGTAGATGTCGGCGTAGCTGACGCGCACGCCTAGCTCCAGATTGGTGCTGCCCCAGCGGCCTGGCCCAATGAGAATAAATGATTCATTTTCCAACAGCTTATTTAGCCGGCCAATGGCTCGGCCCAGCTCTAGCTTGGTGGTTGTTTCGGGAATCTGGCGGTATTTTTCGGGGTTGACAAAGATGATGTAGCGGACTTGTTCGGCACGGCCGTTTGGAATGAGACCGCGCGAAGTGAATAAAATCCGCTGTATGGGTACGTCGTTGGGAATCTCGACAAACTCTTCGTTTTGGCGCTGGCTGAGCGGGCGGCATTGCAGCAGGTGGAGCTTAAAATCTGGATACGGCCGTCCTGGTAAAATCTCTACCGTAAACTCCATATCGACTGGCGTTTTGTACCCTTTCTCCAGCCGTTTCAGCGCCGTGCGCATCAGCGTTACAAATTTGCGGTCTCGCACCAGCACCTCAAACGTTAGCACAAAACGGTCATTTTCATCCAGCGCCCCCACGGAAAGGATGCGCTCTAAATAATCCCCCTTATCTAGCGAAGCGATATAGCGCAGGTCAGGAAAATCGCGGTGCAGCACCTCGTTGATGGGCAGCGTGGTGAACTCGTTTTTCTCCAGGTCTACCAGATCAACATACCATTGGGCATACTGGCGCTGGGTGGCTGGGGTGGCTTCTGGGCGGAGCTGGGGATGGCTCAGGGAGATCATCCGGGGGTAATCGTTGTCAACCCGGTCTACGGCGCGGGTGCCTACGCCCCACACAATGCGCAAAAAGCCAGCTTCCCGATCTATTTTAGGGTGCCAGCGGAACGGATTGCGGCTGAAGCCGACACCGGCGATGGAGGGCATGAAGTAACGGCCGTATCGCTTCCCCCGCACCCGCTGCAACAGCACCCCCATCCGTTCATCATAATCAATCAGCCCGTGTTGCTGCCGATACAAGATAGCGTCTGGATTAATGGTGCTGGCATAGACCCGCCGAATCGCGTCTAGTAAATCTCGCAAATTTTCTTTGTCTGTGCCCTGATTGGGGCAAAAATAGCTGTGGTATTTACCCGCAAACGAAAAGCCAAAATTATCTTCCAGCAAGCTGGACGAGCGCACAATAATGGGATCGTCCCCAAACTGTGCCAGCACATAACGCAGCTGCGCCATAATACCTTCCGGAAAGCGCCCGGCCAGATGTTCCGCCTCAATATTGGGATGCTCCTGACGAATCTCCTCCAACGGCCGATATTTCTGATTCATGTAGCTGTCCAGATTATTCATCAGCCGGAAGTCGTAAATGACCTCGCTGCCCAAAAAGTACGAATCAGGGATTTCGACGAATTCACTGATGTCTGGCCCACCGTCGCTGGGGGGCTGCTGCAAAATTTTCCAGGCCAGGATCATGCCCGCCGCCTTGCCGCCAATCTTGCCCCCGCCAATGCGCCGCCGGTAGATGAGGCGCAAATCGGCAATGCTAAACACATGCTTCGCCACGGCAATAAAACGCAGCTGGTCGCTAATCATCCCCTTGATCAGCACCACTTTAATTTCTTGCAGATGATGTTTGACCTTTTTTAGCTGGTCAGGAGGTAATGTTTCGTATAGCTCTCCCTGGCGGAACAATATTTCCCAGGGGGCAATTTCCGGGTTAAACGTCAGCTCAATCGAGTCTGTATGCCCTGGCTGGCTGTTGAGCACATCTTCAATGATGGCGTCAAGCAAAGCCAGGCTCAGATTGTTGCCAAAGTAGGCATCAGTCTGAAAATCCCGAATGCGGTCTTTGCGTTTTTGCCAGATGTGGGCCTGTTCCTGGCCAAACGGATCAAACAACCCTTCACGTCGCTGGGATTCTAACGCCTTGGCTTTTACTTCGGCATTAAATGTTTCCTGGTCGATGATGCCGCGCTGGAACAGCTCCTCTCGCATCCGTACTCGAATATCATGGGCCAGAGTGGGGTATTGGGCCAGCTTGATGTAGATGTCAATCGTTGGCGTAATGCTGCGCAGCGGGCCAACATTGTGTGGTACAGGAAAGTCCATTTAATTTCTCCCAGGAAAAGCAAATAGCGGAGCTGTGTCGGCTGATCTCCTGTAATTATACCGCAGCTTGCCTTGTTGCCAGAACAGGAGTAAAACGGGCGGGATTTCAGCAGCTGGGGATTGATGGCTGGCTGCTACTTACGAAGGAGGATTTGATGACGACAATTTTTTCCAAAATTATTTCAGGCGAAATTCCGGCAGATATTGTGTACCAGGATGAGCTGGTGACGGCGTTTCGGGATATTAACCCGCAAGCGCCGACGCATATTTTGATTGTGCCCAACAAGGAAATTCCAACGGTAAATGATTTAACCGAGGAAGATGAGCAGGTAGCGGGACGGCTGCTGCTGGTGGCCCAAAAGCTGGCCGCTCAGGCAGGCATCGCGGAAGATGGTTACCGCCTGATGATCAACTGCAACCAGCACGGTGGGCAGGAAGTGTTTCATTTGCATTTGCATTTGTTGGGGGGACGGCCGTTGGGGCCGATGTTGGTGCGGCGTGGTCAGTAATCAGTGGGTCAGTAATCAGTAATCAGTGGGTCAGTTTCTGAATACTGAATACTGAATACTGCTTACCGGTTACGGGTCAATCGCGTTGATCTCACCCCGGCAGACGCACGCTTCGCGGCTAACGGTGCCGCGTACCAGCAGGCCATCATACTCGGAGCCGAGTCCTTGCGAAATCCAGCCCGCCATGTTGAAGGCGAGCACGCCGTCGGCGGCAACCCAACGGCCGTTATAAGACCGGGCTACGTGTAGATGCGTGCCGTTGGAAAAGCCGCCCTCGCAGGAAGGGTGCCCCAGCCGGTCGCCGGTTTGCACAGGGGTGCCCACCGGAATCCGGTCTCGTGTTTCCAGGTGCATGTAGGTGATGGCCCAGCCGGTGCCCGCAAAACCATCGGCGGGTTGGTTGGGCAGATCCAAATCCACTACCACCGCGCCAAAATCGCTGCGGGTGACGATGCCATCGGCCATCGCCGTCACCCAGCTGTCTGACTGTACGCAGCCGAGCTGGTCAGACGGGGGGGCAAAATCGAGCGCAGCCCAGGAAGAGCCAGCCGCCCAACCACCGTGCGGCCCGCCCGTATAATACCAGGTCTCGTCGCTGCTCCAGGGGAGCTGGAGGCTGGGCTGGCGCAAATCGGCAGGCCACAGCGGATCGACGGTATAGGCGAACGGGTTGCCAAACAGCTGGCTGTAGGTGGCCCAGAAGCCATCTGGCCCGGCTTCTTGCAGCCAGGTTGCGTAGGTGGCATCGCTGTGGGCGCTGAGCCATTTTTGCACCCCGGCCGTGCCGTGGTTGATAGTGGGTTCGTAGCCAATCCGGGTACCATCGGCGATGGTGAACGCGTTGAGGCCGCCTTCGGAACGGCCGTAAAATCCCCAGTTTAGTTCATTGGCCGCCCAGCTAAGCTGGGCATACAGGCCCGGCTGGCTGCTGGCCCGGTAGCCCATCGGGAACTGCTCTACCACGCCGACTGGCTGGCTGAGCCACCGGGCGCGGTGTTCCAGCGCGGCCAGCAGCAGCCGGGGGTTGACGCTGTAGCGATGGGCCACCAGGGAGACAATTTCTGGCCCGGCCAGCAGCTGATTTTCTACCACTTCTTCGTAATTGAGCAGGTAGCCATTGTACAGGGTGGCAAACTGGCGCACGTC
Source organism: Promineifilaceae bacterium (SeqCode) (assembly GCA_041748655.1). Lineage (GTDB taxonomy): Bacteria > Chloroflexota > Anaerolineae > Promineifilales > Promineifilaceae > Leptofilum. Next base: position 23,631 of record JBGTCV010000136.1, read on the forward strand.
GAAGCCGATGGCGGCGGGCCCGTACACCAGCTCGCTATCTGGGATGATTTTGAAGGCTGGCCCTAGCTGGGAAGCGGCGGTGGGTACCAGCAGCGATTGACCTATAGCTAGTAAATTGCTGTTGTCCAGCTGGTTGGTCGCCACAATTTGCTCAATGGAGGCGCCGTACAGCTGGGCGATGTAGCCTAAGGTTTCTCCGGCGCTCACGATGTGGGTTGTGGCGGCGGCGTTGGTGGTTACGGCCGTTCCATGCGGCGGATCGGGCGTGGGGGTGCCAAAATAGGTGGGTCGGGCCACCGCATCGGCGGGCGAGAGTTCGGGGGTAGGGGGAATGGGCCCGCTGCCGCTAAACGGCGTGAGCATAGGTGTGGGGGGTGGTACGTGGGTTGGGCCAGGGGTGACAAAGATGGCCGTTTCCGGGTCGGGCCGTTCGCAGCTAACCAGTAGAAGTAAAAAAAGCAGCAGAAGTAGATGGCTGGGAAACGGCCGTTGAATGGGCGAGAAAAAGATCATTTGATAAATTGTACCCAAGAGTTGGCAATGCGTGAAATGCTTTTTCCAATGACGTCGTTGGGCGTTTACGGTAGAATCAACGGCGCTTTATTTTTAAGGAAGAGAACATGCAGGCAAATTACGTACAACGATTACGCTTAATTTTTAGTAAAGGTGGCCCCGCACGTTACATCAGCCACCTGGATTTGGCGCGGACGCTGGAGCGGGCGCTGAACCGGGCCAAAATCCCTGTGTCGTACACGCAGGGGTTTAACCGTCGTCCCCGGATGCAGATGGCCACGGCGCTGCCGTTGGGCTATACCAGTGAATATGAACTGGCCGATATTATGATGGCGGAAGCGATGGAGCCAGAGCTGGCGCGGCAGCAGCTGATGGCCAGGATGGCTCCAGGCATTGTTATTTTGCAGGTGCAAGATGTGCCGATCAACGCCCCATCGCTGCAATCGGTGACGCAATCGTCCACTTACGTGGCTACACCGCTAGACCCGGTTGATTTCGCTGCTTTGCAGACCACCATTGCGGAAATTTTGGCGGCTGAAAAGCTGGAACGGAAGCGAGAGCGTCGGGGCAAAATAAAACGTTATGATTTACGGCCGTTAATCCTCAACCTCGCTGCCGAACAAGACCCCGATGGGCAAGTCCACATCCAGATGAACCTCTGCCTGGAACCGTCTAAAACGGGCCGCCCGGATGAAGTTCTGGAAGCGCTGGGCTTTGATGCGCTGGATATGCGGATTCACCGCACGGGCATGGAATTAAATGGTTAATGGTAAATTGTAAATGGTTATGGGTGGGGCTGTTGGCTTTGCTGACGCTGGCTTGTCAGGTGGCCGTTCCGCCCACCCCCCTCGTTAATCAACCGCCGACGTTGCAACCGACCCCCACGCTGCAACTGCCCGCAGCGCCACAGGCCACCGCAACCGCTGCCCCGCCGCTGGACAGCGGTTGGGAACCGCTTCAGCCGGGCCTGGAGCGGCGCACGGTGCAGCTGTTGGCGGAAAACGGCCGTCCCGCCGAACAGCTCACCCTCTTGCGCATAGACCCCGCTTTGTTTGATTTTCGCCTCGGCTACAGCCCTGGCCTGCCCAAAACGTTGGCCACGTGGCAGGCCGAAACGGGGGCATTGATTGTGGTCAATGGCGGCTTTTTCACCGAGGCCTATGTGGCGACGGGCTTGATTATCGTGGACGGGCAGGCCAGCGGCAGCAGCTACGTGGGGTTTGGCGGCATGGTGACGATGGGGGACGGTGGGGTAGAGGTAAGATCGCTGCGGGAACGGCCGTACGCCCCCACAGAATCCTTCGACTACGCCCTGCAATCTTTCCCCATGCTGGTGCTGAACGGGGAATCGGCCTACCAAAACCCAGACCTGGACAGAGCGCGGCGCACGGTGGTGGGGGTGGATGAGGACGGCCGGCTCCTCCTCATCCTGGCCACAAGGGGCAGCTTTACCCTGACCGAATTCAGCAGCACCCTCGCCAGCGCCGACTTTGGCCTGGTCAACGCCCTCAACCTCGACGGCGGCACCTCCACCGGCCTTATCCTGGCCAATCCCCCGGAAAGCATCCCCGCCTTCCTTGCCGTCCCCAGCGTCATCACCATTTCCCCAAAATAAAAAAAACAGCCCACCAGAATTGGTGAGCTGTTTGGGCGGGCAATTACGAAATTGCCCAATTACTCAATTACTCAATTGCATCCTAAACATCGCAGTTGCCCGACATGCAGGCCAGCTCCTGCGCTGCGGTGGTGAGATCTTCTTCCTCGTAGCGGTAAATCTTGGAGAAGTCGATTTCTGGGAATTTGGCCGCCAGTTGGGCGTACTCCTCAGCGTCGATTTCGATGTAGGGCATCTGGTCGTACTGGGCGTCGAAGGCGGGCAGGAAGGCCATGCCGCCAATCTTGTCCTGATGCTCCCAAATCCAGCGGATCACGTCCAGCACTTCATGCTCCCGATAAGTAATCGTGACGCTGGGATTGTGCTCCGTGTAATGGATTTTGTTTTGCAGCCAGAATTCGCACTGCTCCAGCGCCGAGCGGTCGTTGCGAGTAATGGCCTCTTCGGGCGATTTGACCGGGAAGTGAACCACCCAGGTCGTCGCGCCATCGCGGGTCTGGCCATTTTCTGGGTCCAGCGGCGCACCGGCGTCTTGCAGTACCTTGAAGACGGGGCTGTGTGCCCCCACGCGTACGTTGCGCACGTAGTAGGGCGCCCAACGAGCGTGCAGCCCGGAGGCGGAGTTCACCAGCTGCGAGGAGTTGCCCGACGGCTTGACGCAGGTCACAGCGGCTGATTGGTTGATCCCCAGCATGGCAGCGTACTGTTTGTTCGTTTCCACAGCCACCAGTTGCAATTTGGACTGGATTTCCGGGTCCTGAGCCGCCGGGCTGTCCATCTGCCCGTTCAGATCAACGCCCAGCAATCTTTCCTCCTGGGAGTTTTGCTGCCACTGGGGCCGTAAGCCGGGAAAATGCGTCGCCATCGACTGAATCGTGCCGATGATGGCCGCCAGCTCCACCTTTTCCTTGAGCGTTTCGTAGGTGTCGTCGGCGCGGGCAATGGCGCTGGTGAGGTTGCAGAATTGGTAGGGTCTCAACAAAATCTCACCGCATGGATTGGTGCCAAACTCAGCTGCCTTGCGCCGCACTGGCCGATTTTCAATCGCCGCTTTTCGGTTGAAGATACCCGGCTCGCCGCGCTCCGATTCCACCATGTCCAGCACAAAGCGGGTGATTTCTGCCTGGCTCAGTTCGCGCGAGGGCCACACGGCCGAATTGTTGGCATTCCAGCGCTGGCTGTTGCTGCGCCAGAAGTCGCCATCCTTGCAGTGGCGCATTTCCAGATCGTCGTAATCAAACAGGGAGATCATAGCTGTCCGCCTCACGCCGCCGGAAACGGCCGCATCTCCCACCGCACACATGATATCATGGGCGTCTAACGGCCGTAAAAAGCCACCTTGCCGCGAAATAATCCGGGAACGGGCAAAATCGAGCATCTGGCGCAGCGGCTCTGGCCCGGAAGCCCGGCCACCCTTCACCCGCAGTGGCGAGCCGATGGGGCGCACCTCGGAATAATCAAACTTGATATCTTCCCCCTGGAACCAGGCGGTCAGGCCCAGGCGCACCGCTTCGGCCCACCCTTCAGACGAGTCATCCACCACGTGGGTCGTGGCAAGTTGCCCGCTTTGGCGCGCGATGCGGGGGAACTTTTCTACATACTGCCGCTCCACAGAAAAGCCTACGCCGCAGCCGCTCATGGAGATTATCAGCGCTTCGACAAAGGAGTCGATGCTGTCTACCGGCATGTAGGAGCAGTTGTAGACGGCAATGTTGTTGCGCCGGGCAGCCGGACCAGCCATCGCCAGCAGCCGCATGGAGGGCATCACTTTCATGTTGAGGATGGCGTCGCGGATGCGCTCATATGTTTCGGCAGGCAGGCGGTCTTCCGACAGCTCTTTGAGGTAGTCGGTGGCTCGATTCACCGTTTCCAACCATGTTTCACGACGGCCTAAATCATAGTTGAAGCGGGAATATTTATCGTAGAATTGGAATTTTTGCAGCTGGGTGGGGAAATACGGGTCTGATTTGGCAAACGCTTCCCGCACTTCGTCCGGGACGGGACGTTTGGTGCGCATTTTGGCATGTTCGGCGCGGTACAGAATGTAATGTTTGGCGGCCTCGTATTCGCCAGCCGCTTGCAGCACCATTTCCACGATGTCCTGCACCCCTTCCACGGTGGGCAGGTCATATTTGGCGGCCACCACGTTGACGACCTGATGGGTGATATCGGAAACGGCCGTTTTCGGCTCAACATTCAGGCTGGCAAAGCATTTTTCCAGGGCTTTTTCGATAAGGCTGATGTTGAATGGGACGATACGGCCGTCTCGCTTCACAATACTTTGGGGTACGGCGACCTTAAAATAAATACTGTTTTCACTCAGATGAGCCCCATTGCCATTTTTATCATTGCCGTTACTGGGTTTTGCCAGCAATTTTTCTTGCGTTTGTTGTTCAGACATCGATACTCCATCTCCTTGTTGTGGATTTACCTACCAATAATTGTGTTTTCCAATGCATGGTCTGGGAAAGCTTGTTGATTCAGTTTTGGGTGAGACGGCCGTTTTTGGCACTGCAAACGGCCGTTAGCGGGCTTCGAGCAAGCGGTCAATCTCCTTCCGAATTGACTCCAGATCATCAAAACCTAAATAGACCGTGGCGTAACGAATATAGGCCACCTCATCCAAATCCTTCAGCTTTTTGATGACCAGATCGCCTGCCATATGGCTGGAAACTTCTGCCTTTCCCGACTGTTGCAGTTCCGCCTCTACCTCGCCTGCGATGCGCTCAATGTCGGCGGCGGCCACCGGCCGCTTGGCACAGGCCACCTTAATCCCCCCCATCAGCTTCTCCCGGGAGAACTCTTCGCGGGTGCCGTCTTGCTTCACCAGCATCGGCGTGGCCAGGATGGGGCGCTCGTAAGAGCTGAACCGCTCTTTGCATTTGTCGCACACCCGCCGCCGCCGCGTGCCGCCGCGCGTGTCGTGGCTGGTGTCGATAACGCGCGTTTTTTCGTTATCACAATAGGGGCATTTCACCTGAGAACTCTCCTGATGGCCAAAAAACCAGATATGGGATTGTATTGATATTTTGTCGAGTTGCCGCCATATATGGGGGTTATCACTGAGAATCCCCCTAGATTTGGTACAATGAGCTGCATTATAGCATACGGCCGTTTACCTGACAAGCAAAAAAAGCGTGAGGAAACCTTAAAGAATTAAACCGTTGTTAACCTGCTGTTAAACGGCCGTTTACCTAGTTTTAGAACATCTGTGTGGGCTTAAAAAGAGCCAGTTCAGGCTGTTTGGGGCATCTTTTGGCGTGAAAATGGGGGGCTTCTGTACGATATTAGGAACACAGAGTTACGCGGAGAAAGACGGAGTTTCACAGAGATAGAGGGGAAATCTCCGTGAAACTCTGCGCCTGCTCTGTGAAACTCTGTGTTCCTGTTTTTTTACTCTTTCTTCTTGCGCAAAAAGGCCGGGATATCCAGATCGTTTACCTGGAAAGACGGCCGTTCCACCCGTTCTTCTCTGATGGGTGGGGCAGTGGGGCGGCTTACCGACTGGCGTACCGGCTCCCGCTGCGGCAGTCGACTTTCGGCGCGAGACATCTGCCGCATCATGGGCGCGCCATGTTCAAAACCCGTAGCAATCACCGTGATGCGAATTTCATCTTCCATCGCTTCGTCAATCACCGCGCCAAAGATCATGTTCACATCCGGGTGAGCCGTTTCGCGGATAATAGCCGCAGCGTGATTGATTTCATACAGACTCAAATTATTACCGCCCGTCACGTTAAACAGAATGCCGCGTGCGCCTGCAATCGTCACGTCCAGCAGCTTGCTGGCCAACGCCTCTTCCGCCGCAATGCGCGCCCGATCTTCACCCGTGCCTCGGCCCACGGCCATCAGCGCCGCGCCACCCATCGACATGATCGTCTGCACGTCGGCGAAGTCCAGGTTAATCAGGCCCGGCACGGTGATCAGTTCGCTGATCCCTTGAATGCCCTGACGCAGCACATCATCGGCCATTTTGAAGGAGTCCATGAGCGAAACGCGGCGATCGGCCGTTTCCAGCAGGCGGTCGTTCGGAATCACAATCAGCGTATCGACATGCTCTTTCAGCTGCTCGATGCCCGTTTCAGCTGCCCGCATCCGCTGCGCCCCTTCAAAGCTGAACGGTTTTGTCACCACACCAATGGTCAACGCCCCTTCTTCGCGGGCAATCTTGGCCACCAGCGGGCTGGCTCCCGTGCCGGTGCCACCGCCCATACAGGCCGTCACAAACACCATATCGGAGCCTTGCAGCAGTTCATGCAGCTCTTCCACCGACTCTTCGGCCGCTTTGGTGCCAACCTCCGGCTTGCCGCCAGAACCCAACCCCCGCGTGGTGCGTTCGCCAATAGTCACCCGCTGCCGCGCCTGGCTGGCCATCAGCGCCTGCTGGTCGGTGTTAATCGCGATAAAATCAACCCCGGCAATGTTTTCGGCGATCATCCGGTTGACAGCATTGCTGCCCCCACCGCCAACGCCCACTACCCGAATCAAGGCATTGCCTTCCGTCTCTGGCATTCTTTGAATTTTTGCAGTTTTTTGGTTCATTTTCTTTACCCCTCTTTTTCAGTAATCAGTTATTCGGTAATCAGTAAGTCAGTTCACTGATTACTGACCTACTGATTACTGTTCACTGTCCGTTACTATCCCGGCAATAATGCCTTCAAAATCGATCCCATCTTGCGCCCCCATTCCCGGTTTTGGGTGCGCGGCTGGTAAAGCTGATTGTCGCTCATGGCCCAGTGCAGCAGGCCAACGCTGGTAGCGTAGGCGGGTGAATGGAGCTTGTCTACCATCCCTACCAGATTTTGCGGCTGGGCGACGCGGGCGGGCACGTTCAGCACCCGTTCGGCCACTTCGGTGATGCCGCGCAGTTGGGCGCTGCCGCCGGTGAGGACGATGCCAGCGGGCAGCAGGCCATCGTAGCCAGAGCGCTGGATATCTTCCAAAATGTGCTGGAAAATCTCCTCCACGCGGGCTTCGATGACGTGGGCCAAATCTTGCCGCCCCACCTGAATCTTTTCACCGCCAAACGGCTCCACGGTGAAAAGTGTGTTGGCGTCGATTTTGTCGGGACGGCAGTCACCAAACTGAATTTTGACCTGTTCGGCCACGTCGTATGGGGCGCGCAAGCCGATAGCAATGTCGTTGCTGATGTGGTAGCCGCCGATGGGGATGACGTGAGTGTGCCACACTTTGCCCTGCATGTAGAGGGCAATATCGGTGGTGCCCCCGCCAATGTCGGCCACGATGACGCCCATTTCCCGCTCGTTGGGGTCCAGCACCGCTTCACCGGAGGCCAGGGCGTTCAGCACAAATTCACTGCTTTTGATGCCCACATTGTCGGCGCAGCGGGTGAGGTTTTGCAGGGCAGGGCGGGCGGCGGTGACGATATGGGTTTCTACTTCCAGCCGGAAGCCGTGCATCCCAATCGGGTTGCGCACGCCGTCGTGCTCATCGATGGTGTAGCTGCGGGGGATGAGGTGGACAATTTGCCGGTTGGGCGGCACGGGGATCGCCTGGGCCACGTCCAGGGCGCGTTCGATGTCGGACACGGTGACGCCTGCCTCGTTGCGGCCGATGGCCACGATGCCCTTGTTGTTGGTGGAGCTGATATGCTCGCCCGCCATGCTGATGATCGCCTGGGAGAGATCGTAGCCGGAGGTTTGCTCTGCCTGCTCCACGGCCTGCGCCAGCGCCTGCGATGCCTCGCTGACGTCGATGACCATGCCCTTGCGCATGCCGCGTGCCGCCGCCTGCCCCAGCCCAATGATTTGGAGACGGCCGTCTCGCACCTCACCCACTAGGGCACACACCTTGGTTGTGCCAATGTCCAGTCCAAAAATAATGTCTGCCATATTCCAATACCCTCTTTTTCAGTGAGTCAGTAATCAGTGAGTCAGTAATCAGTAGGTCTGTAATCAGTAGGTCAGTAATCAGTTTTTAGTTCACTTTTTACTGATTACTGTTTTACTAAACACTGATTACTGGAGATTGCGACCTCAAGTCTCCAATGATTTACTGCGCCAGGTAATACGGTTTTGCCTGGTTGCTTACGCTGACATATTGCGGGGTAAGCCCCTGCGCCAGCAATTCCTCTACGATGGTTTCATATACAACTAATTTCTGTAACATGTCGGTGCCGGTGCCGAAGAAAACGCGCCAGCCACGGCCGTCCTGGAAGCTGAGTCCGCTGGACGGCCGGTAAAAGAGCCTGTCGATGTTGGGCCGCAGCTGCTTGAGCTGGAGCGCCCCAGCCAGCACGTCGTGCGGTATGAAGTGGGCGTTGGGGTTGATGGTTTCGACGCCCACTTCCCCTTCGGTGGCGGTGGTGGTGGCAACGGCCGTTTCCACCCCTGCCGCACCTGGCTCCACTTCCGATTGAATCATCAACAAGCCCAATGATGCCGACCGGGCCGGAATCAGCCGCCCGGTGCGCGTGACCCAATATTGATTACTGCCCTCGATCCAAATCGCAATCGGCGAATCTTCCGTCACGTTGATCTGCACCTGGTTGGGCCAGGTTAGCGTTACCGTGGCGGAAATGATGCCGGGCACGTTGTCCATGATCTCCTGGGCGGCCATGCCCGGGTGTGCCGCAAAAATATGCGATCCAGCCAGATGGCTGGCCTGAACTACCTCTGTGGCTGGTATAGAGATGACGCCTTCGACGGGAACGGCCGTTACATAAAAGTTCTCATCCATGCCGATGAGCGTCAGCGCATAGATAGAAAGCGCCAGCAGCCCCAGGCTGAGCCAGCGGGCCGACAGCACTATCTGCCGCAGGCTGGCCAAAGGCAGCCGTACCCGTGTCTGGTTGCGCCGACGGCGACGACGCGCATTTTTGGGCACGTGCAGGCGTGGCAGCGGTATGGCAGAATCCATGCGCCGCATCTTGGGCTGTTTGCGTAGGCGTTTTGGCTGGTTCTCTCGTTGTTTCATAAGATAGTTATCAAAGATTTCGCAGATTTATCAGATTATTAATCTTTTCAATCTGCGGAATCTGTTGATTCAAAGCTCTTTTTTAGAGATTCTTTCTCTTTGTGCCGCTCAAGAGCCAGGTCAATTAATTTGTCCAGCAGCTGGCTGTAGGGCAGGCCGCTGGCTTCCCACAGCTTGGGATACATGGAGATGCGGGTGAAGCCGGGAATGGTGTTGATTTCGTTCAGGTAAAGACGGCCGTTTGCCACATCCATCAATAAATCGACCCGGCCCAAACCGGCGCAATCAATCGCCTGGTATGCTTGGACGGCTAAACGGCGCACTTCGTCACTTTGCGCCTCGGTTAAATTGGCCGGAATGATCAGCTCAGAATCGTCGCTGACGTATTTGGCCACGTAATCGTAAAAGTCGCGGCGGGGGCGCACTTCGCCCACCACGCTGGCCATCGGCTTGTCGTTGCCCAGCACCGACACTTCCAGCTCGCGCACCGTCACGCCTTGCTCCACCACAATGCGCCGGTCGTAGCTGGCAGCTTCCGCCAGCCCGGCACGCAGCTCATCACGATTGCTGCATTTGCTGATGCCCACGCTGGAGCCTAAATTGGCCGGTTTGGTAAAGACCGGGTAGGCCAGAATCGCCTCAATTTCGGCCAAAATTTCATCGGGACGGCTGCGCCAATCGCCACTTTGCACCAGCCGCCAGGGCAAGACGGGCAGCCCGCTGGCGGTCATGACATGCTTGAAAATCGCTTTGTCCATGCCCACGGCCGAACCAACCACACCGGCACCCACGTAAGGCAGATTAGCCAGCTCCAGCAAGCCCTGGACGGTACCATCCTCGCCATACGGGCCGTGCAGTACCGGGAAAACGATGTCGAGCTGGGAAACGGCCGTTAAGCCCCCACCCCCACTCTCATCCAGCTGCATCAACCCCATCGCTTTGGGGTCTGGCAGCAGAGTGGCACGATGGCTGCTGATTTTGCCTTCGGTCAGGGTGCCCACCACGTCGCCGGTGAGCCAACGGCCGTTTTTGTCAATGCCAATCGGAATCACCTCATACTTGTCCGGGTTCAAGGCGCGCATCACCGACTGCGCCGAATTGAGCGACACCTCATGCTCGCCCGACCGTCCACCGAAAATAACGCCAACCTTTAACTTACGCTTCCCGTTCTCGTTCATAAAAATATTTGCACTTGAGCAATTAGGTAATTAAGTAATTGCCCAATTACTCAAAGTCCCAATCGCCAATCAGTTCCACTTCCAGCTCCAGCTCCACGCCAAACTTCTCGCGGACGCTGTTCCACGCTTCGGCAATGAGGGCGCGAATATCTTCGGCCGTGGCGTCGCCGTCGCTGACAAAAAAGTTGGCGTGCTTTTCCGAAATTTGGGCACCGCCGACGCGGAACCCTTTCAGGCCAGCCGCCTCAATCAAATAGCCCGCGTAATAATTTTCTGGATTCTTAAACATCGAGCCGACCGTCGCGCCGCCGGGCTGGGTTTGTTTGCGGTGGGCGGTAAAGCCGTCGGCGCGAGCCATAAGCACGTCTACCGGCTCTGGCGTCAGCTCCAGCTCGGCGCTGAGCACTACCCGGCGGGAAAGTTCCCGTTTTTGTTCCTGCTTCAGGATGCTGTCCCGGTAGCCATAATTCATCTCTGAATTGCTGTAGATGCGTTGGCCGCGCCCTGGTTCCCAGATGACGGCGGCGCGTAAATTGCTGTCCATGTCGGAGCCGTGGGCCCCGGAGTTGCCCACCACCGCGCCGCCCACCGTGCCCGGCACGCCAACGGCCCATTCCAGACCGCCCAGCCCTTTGCCAATGCACTGCCGCGCCAGCGAGGAGAGGTTCATGCCGGATTCAACGGTGCAAATGACATTCGCGCCGGTGTGGCGGAAGCTGATGTGGCGGGCTTTGTTCATGATGACCAGGCCGCTAATGCCATATTCAGAGACGAGAATGTTGGAGCCACCGCCGAGCAGGGTGTAGGGGATACGTTTTTGGTAGGCGATGGTAACGGCCGTTTCCAACTCTGTCGCACTGTTCACCACCAAAAAGAGCTGCGCCGGGCCGCCCACACGGGCCGAGGTGTACCGCGCCAACGGTTCGTCCAGCTTCAGCCGGTCGCCAAACGCTGCCTGAAATTCCTGAATAGCCGATACCCGAATTGAGGTTCTCACGTTCATGCATCACTCCACAGTTGAATGCCTGCTAAAACTTGCTGGGCCACTTTGTTGCCGTCGCCCGCACCCAGCGTCAACACCACATCGTGCGGCCGCACCCGGTCCAAAATATATTTGGCCGCATCGTCCAGATTGGGAATGTGAATGGCGGCTGGATGGTTCATCGTTTCCAGCACAACGGCCGTATCCAGTCCCAGCGAATCACTTTCCCGGCTTTTGTAAATGTCCAGCGCCACCAACCTGTCCGCCTCGGCAAAGCAGGTGGCAAATTTGTCCAGCAGCAGTTTGGTGCGGCTGAAGGTGTGTGGCTGCCACACTGCCCAAATGCGCCGCCCCGGGTAGCGCTGCCGTGCCGCTTTCAGCGTCACCTCAATCTCGGTGGGGTGGTGAGCGTAATCATCAATGATGGTCACGCTGGCCACCTCGCCGATCAGCTCGAAGCGGCGGTTGACCCCGCTAAAGCTGCCCAGCGCGGCCCGAATCACGTTGAAATCGACGCCTAAATCGGTGGCTACGATAATCGCCGCCAGGGCGTTGAGCACGTTGTGTTCACCCGGCAGGCGCAGCCGGGCCAGGCCAATCATCTGCCCCTCGGTTTCCACCAGAAAATCGGTGCCGCCCAGCTGGTTGGGGCGCAAATCGAGCGCCAGGTAATCGGCTTTGGGCTGCTTGCCTTCGGCGGGGCTGATGGCGTAGGTGCTGGTTTCAATGCCAGACAGATCGAGCTTTTCCAGCAGGACGGCCGTTCCCGGGTCCGTGGCGCAGGCCACCAGATGGCCTCCTTCGGGCAGCAGCCCGGCAAACTGCTCAAAAGCGGCCTGGTAATCTGCCTCGCTGGGAAAAATATCTGGGTGATCATGCTCGATGTTGGTGATAATGGCCACTTCCGGCTTCAGCCCCAGAAACATATGGTCATACTCGTCCGCTTCTACCACAAAATAGTCGCCTTCACCGAAACGGCCGTTTGTGCCCAATGAAGGCAAAATTCCGCCCACAATTACCGTTGGGTCCAGCTCCGCTTCCATCAGGATGTGGGCCAACATGCCGGTGGTGGTCGTTTTGCCGTGCGTCCCGGCAATGGCAATGCCAATCCGGTCAGTCATCAGGTGGCCTAAAAAGTCAGACCGCTTCATCACCGAAACTTCGGCGGCGCGAGCGGCTTGCAGCTCTGGGTTTGTCTCTGGAATGGCGGAAGAAATGACGACCAGATCGGCTCCGGCGATGTTTTCTGCCTGATGACCTTCGTAAATGGTAGCGCCTGCGGTTTGCAAAGCGGCCGTCATCTCATTCACCTGCTGGTCAGAGCCAGAGACGACAAAGCCGCGCCCCAGCAGTACCCGGGCAATGGCCGAGATACCCGATCCGCCAATGCCGATCAGATGAATGTGCATATTTGGCTGCAAAGCAAACGGTTTATCACTCATCTCTAAAAACAAATCCTGAATCACAACTCTAAATTTCCTACCAACTTATCATTTATCAGGAACACAGAGTTTCGCTGAGAGGAACGGAGTTACACAGAGAAAAAGAAAATCTCCCAAACCTCTGCGTAACTCTGTGGTTCCTCTGTGAAACTCTGCGTTCCCGCTTTTAAATCATCACGATAATGACAAACAAAAAGACAATGACCACCAAAAACGGTAAATAAGGCGACAGCAGCGGCAGCGGCAGCCGTGCCATCAATGTGTCTAGTCCGGCCGTTACGTCGGGGCGGGCCAAAATGGAAAAATCAAACGGATACGGTTCGCCAAGGGGCAGCCGTATCCAATCACCGGTTGCCTGAACGCGGTACTCTAAAAATGACCAAAGCGACCCGATGATCAAATAGCCATTGAGCGAACCAACGATCAGCCCCAGCAGCTTATCCTGGAAATTATCACGCACCCGCAGCCTTTCCCCAAATCGGGCACCCGCAAAGGCTGGTCCCTGGTAGCTAAAAAAGGCAATTACCAAATGCAAAATGGCCAGATAGTAAAACCTCTGCCGATCAGGTGGAACGGCGCCGCTAGTTGGCGCAAAACCTATCAGCAGGTTGCCGAACTGGTTGATGGCAAACAACGAAAGGATGAGTCCAGAAGTAGCAATCACCTCGCGCGTCCAGCCGCGCAAGGAGCCAATAACGGCAAAAAATAGAATCATTAACCAAAAAAGTGTTCCCAAACTTAACATGGTCTCACTCCTTCTCGCTGCCTTTGGCTACAGTTTCAATCAAGCTGGCCAGATTCTCTGCCCCGTTGGGAATATCCAAAGCGTGGGCAGCCTGGCTCATTTGGGTCAATTTGTCCGGGTCTGCCATGAGCGTTTGGATGGTTGGCAGCAGATGATAATCCAAGGTTTCGTCGGTGAGCTGTACGGCCGTTCCTCTTTCCACCAAATAATCGGCATTCACCTTCTGATAGCGCCACGCCCAGGCCAGCGGCACCAAAATCGACGGCAGGCTGAAGGCGGGCGTTTCGCCCAACATGCTGGCTCCGGCGCGGGCCACCACCAGGTCGGCGGCGCGGAAGGCGTGCCCCATCTCATCGTGCAGGTACGGATACGGCCGATAAAATTCCCGCAGCGCTTGCGGCAAGGTTTTGGCGCTGCTGGCCACCTCGTTCCAGGTAAACGTGCCGCTGATATGAATAATCTGCATCGTTTGCAGCAGTTCCGGTAAGATTTTTATCAGGGCGCGGTTGAGCGCCTGCGCCCCGCGACTGCCGCCAAAAACCATCAGGGTGGGGCGGCCTGGCTGCAAATCGAAGGCGGCCAGCGCCGCTTCCTGGCTTAGCTCGGCCGCAGCCCGTAGCTCTGGGCGTACCGGGTAGCCGGTCACCACCAGCTTATCGGCGGGCACAAAGGCGGCGGAGCCATCGGTGGTGGCACCCACTTTTTGGGCGTAGCGCAGCGAAAACTGAATCGACTGCCCTGGTTCTACATCGGGCAGATAAATGGCAATGGGTACGCCCAGCCAGCGGCAGGCCAAAGTGAAAGGGAATGCCATGTAGCCGCCCGTCATAAACATGACGTCGGGGCGGAAGCGGCGCACCAGTTGGAGCGCCTTGCCCACGCTGAGCAGCAGCTTACCGCCGTTGATCACCTTGCGGTGCAGAGGTACGCCTGCAATGGCCCCACCGACGATGGTTTCCAGCCGTATGCCTGCTCTAGGGACTAAGGTTTGTTCCATTTCACCTTTTGTGCCGACCCACAAAATATTTTTGGTGGGCCAGCCTTTGTTGCGTAGTGCGGTGGCGGCTGCCAGGGCCGGGTAGATGCCGCCGCCGGTGCCGCCAGCGCAAATGAGTACGCGCATGTTTAGAACCTGTCTGTGGTAGACGGCCGTTTACCCCGCCGTCCTTTACTGCCACTTTGCCGCCGTTCGTTGGCATCGCTGGTTTGCGGCCGTTTTTGCAGCGCTGAATCTCGCGAGACGTTGAGCAGTACCCCTACGGCTATCATAGAGACGGTCAGGGAGGTACCACCGTAGCTTAAAAATGGCAGCGGAATGCCGGTAAAGGGAATAATGGCCGTAATTACCGCAATATTGATAAATGCCTGGTACACAATCCAGCAGGTGATGCCCAATGCCAGCAAAAAGCCGAAGCTGTCACGAGCGCGAACGGCCGTACGCAGCCCGCGCCACACCAGCATCCCCAGCAGCCCAATGACCAGCAGCGTGCCCGCCAACCCCAGTTCCTCGCCCAAAATGGCAAAGACACCATCTGTGTGGGCAAAAGGCAGCGGGCCAAACTTCTGGGTGCTTTCGCCCAGCCCTACGCCAAAATAGCCCCCGCGCCCCAGGGCAATCAGCGACTGCTGGACGTGCCAGCTGGCCTGATACGGATCAGAAAGCGCCGTCGTATAAGCATCGACACGCTCCTGGGCATGGGGAAGCGTGTTAATCAAAATCAGGAAGACAGAACCGCCCAGCAGCCCGGCCACGGCAAACTGTCGCCAATCGGCTCCGGCCACAAAAAAGAGGGTAAAGCTGATCAGGGCAATGAGCCCGGCCGTGCTCAAATCTGGCTGGCGCACAATAAGGGCACAAACCACGCCCACAATAATGGAAAAAGGCAGCAGGCCATAAGTGAGCAGCTTGATCCGGTCCCCCTTGCTGGAGAGCCAGTGAGCGATGTAGATAATCATGGCCAGCTTGGCAATTTCGGACGGCTGGTAGGAATCGTTGTACAAACCGCGCTGCGCCCCTAGCTCAGAAATGCTGCTGAAAAAGAGGACAACCACCAACCCCAGCAGCGTCACGCCCAAAATCGGCACCGAGAAGCGGCGTAAGATGTGGTAATCGAACTGCATAACGCTCACCATGCCTACAAAGCCCAGCCCCAGCGCCAAAAACTGACGCCGGAAGTAGTAGGTGGCATCATCCTGGAAGCGCAGGCCGTAATCAAAGGTGGTGCTGTACACCATGAGCATGCCCAAAACGAGCAGCCCGGCCACGGCCAGCAGCAGCCAGTAATCAAACCGGAAGCGCAAAACCGGATTCACGAGATTGCTTCTTTTACGAACGATGTTGACTGTGGTCATATCTAAATCCTGTCGGATTTGTAATTAGGTAATTGGGTAATTGGGTAATTAATTACTCAATTACTCAGTTACTCAATTACTTTTCACTTATCACTTTTCACTTACAACTCACTCACAATCTGCCGGAACAACTGCCCGCGCTCTTCAAAATCGAAGAAGGCGTCGTAGCTGGTGCCGCCGGGGGAAAGCAGAACAATGTCGCCGGAAACGGCCGTTTCCGCCGCCAATTCCACTGCTTCTGCCACCGTTTTTACCTGTCTGAAGTCAGGATGATGGCAGTTGGCCAATTTTTGGGCCAGCATGTCGGCCAGGTCGCCAAACAGAATGACCGATTTCACCCGCTGCGTCACCGTTTGTGCCCAGACGTCCCACTCCATTGCCTTGTCGCGGCCGCCCGCCAGCAGGATGAGCGGCTCGTTGAAGGCGTTCAGCGCCGCCAGGGCGCGTTCCGGGGCGGTGGCGATGGAGTCGTTGATCCACTGTACGCCCCGCCGGGTGCGCACCAGCTCCAACCGGTGCTCCACGCCGCGGAAGGTGCGAATGGCGTGGGCGATTGCCTCTGTGGGAATCCCGGCAGAGTCGGCCAGGGCGGCGGCTGCCAGCACGTTGAGTAAATTATGGCGGCCGCGCAGCTGCACATCCTCTACCCGGCAAACCATTTTTTCAGCGCCGTTGCGGATGAGGATACGGCCGTCTTGCACCATCGCCCCTTCTGTTACTTCATTTACCAGGCTAAACAACCGCAGCTTGCCGCGCACAATGGCGCTCAACGCCAGCGATCCGGCGTCGTCGGCGCATAACACCGAGATGTCATCGGCCGTTTGGTGGCGCAAAATGTTGGCTTTGGCGTTGGCGTACGCCTTCATCGTCTTGTGCCGGTCCAGGTGGTTGGGCGTAATGTTCAGCACGGTGGCGATGTGCGGGCTGCGGTCCCAAATCTCTAGCTGGAAGCTGGACAGCTCCTGCACCACCACGTCATCCGGCTCCATTTTGTGCAGATCGGCGATGAGCGGCTGGCCGATGTTGCCGCCAACCCAGGTGCGCCGCCCGGCAACCTGGCTCATGACGCCCGTGAGGGCCGTGGTGGTGGTTTTGCCTGCCGAACCGGTGATGCCGATAACGGCCGTTGGCGTCCGCTTGGTAAATTCCAGCGAATCATTGGTAATCGGCAAGCCTTTGGCCTGGGCTGCCTGCACCAGCGGCGCTTCCAGCGGCACCCCGCCACTTATGGCTAAAATATCGGCCTCGTCTATAAGTTCCATCGGATGTTCTCCTAACACATACCGGATATCCAGTCCGTTCAATTCGTCCAAAATATCCCGCAGCTTTTCTGCCGGGCGCAAATCGGTAATCGTCACAGCTGCACCCACTTCGGCGGCAAACCGGGCCAGCGCCTTGCCCTGCCGCGCCAGTCCGAGAATGAGAAGTCGTTTGCCATTAAAATCGTCCATTTTTGGTAATTGGTAATGAAGTAATTGGGTCATTGAGTAATTTCGTAATTACCCAATTACTCAGTTACTCAATGACTAAACCTGCGCCAGGGCAATGCCAATCATGGCGCTGAGCATACCAATGAGCCACCAGCGCTGCACAATTTGCGTTTCGCTCCAGCCGATGACTTCAAAGTGATGGTGCAGCGGAGCCATCTTAAACAGCCGCTTGCCGCCGGTAAACTTGAAATAAAGCACCTGAAGCGTGCTGGAGAGCAGCGTGGCCAACGGGACAATGGCGATGATTGGCAGGATGAGCCATTGGTTGGTCATCAGGGCCACCACGCCGAGCGCGCCGCCCAGCGCCTGGGAGCCCACGTCGCCCATGAACATTTGGGCAGGATGGGCATTGAACCACAAAAAAGCAAAACACGCCCCGACGGTGATAAAGCAAAAAATGACCAAAAATTGCTGGTCGCGTAGCAGGGCGATGACGCCATATGCGGCAAAGGCGGTGGCGGCGATGATCCCCGCCAATCCGTCCAGTCCGTCGGTGATGTTGACGGCGTTGGCGGTACCGGTGATGATGATGACGGCTATGGGAATGTACACAATGCCAATGTTGATGAGTGGTTCCACGGTAGGAATGGCCACCCAGCCGTTACCATCATTTACTACCCAGTAGATGGCCACGGTGGCCACCAGGGCAATGGCCAGCTGGAACCAGATTTTGACCCGGGCGCGCATCCCTTTTTCGCCGTGCGGGCGGGGGTGCAGCCCCAAATAATCGTCGATGCCGCCTAAAATGGCGTAGGCTACCAGCACGCCCAGGGGAATAATGACGCTTTCGGCAATTTCTGTTGCCTGAACCAGATGCACAATGTTTACCAAAATGGTGATAATGACAACCCAACCTACGATGAGCATGCCACCCATGGTGGGGGTACCCATTTTGGTCATATGTTGCGGGCCATCGATGCGAATCTGGGCACCCAGCTTGAAGCGGCGCATCAGCTCCACCAGGGGGCTGCCCCAGATAACGGCTATCAGAAACGTGACGCCGCCTAATGTTAAGGCAAAGGCCATTAGCGGTACCGTCCTATGGCGTTGATAATTTGATCCATGCGCATTCCCAACGAGCCTTTTATCAGGACCGTATCCTTCTCCTCAATGAGTTCTTCCAGGGTGGCAACGGCCGTTACCGCATCCGCCACCATGATCACTTTATCTTTTGGCAAACCGCTGGCAATTGCTTCCTCGCCAATCCAGCGGGCGCGCTGCCCCACGGTGACCAGCAGCTTGGCCACTTCGGCAGCGCGTCGCCCCACCTGCCGGTGCCCTGCTTCTTCCAGGTAGCCCAACTCCAGCATGTCGCCCAAGACGGCCACAGAACGGCCGTCCAGATCATGCATCAGGTTCAGCGCCGCCAGCACCGAATCCGGGCTGGCGTTGTAGGTATCGTCGATGATGACCGAATTTTTGGGGCCAGGTACTGTGACGAGGCGGAGTTGAACGGGCGTATTGCGCAGCCCGTGTAAAATCTCATCCCAGGTCAGCCCTTCTACCAGCCCCACAGCCGCTGCCCGCAGCGCCGTGTGCACGCTGTGGCGGCCCAGCAGCGGCACCTGCACCACCAGCGATTCATCCTCATGGTGCAGGGTGAAGCGTACCCCTTCCAACCCTTTTGAGCGGATGTTGTTGGCCCAAAGATCGGCCGTTTTATCCAGGCCGTAGGTGAAAATGCGGGCTTTGGTATGGTTGGCCATGCCCATGACGTGGGCATCATCCTTGTTGAGGATGGCCACACCGTCGGCGGGCAGCGCTTCTACCAGCTCCTGCTTCGCTTTGACAATGTTTTCCATGCTGCCTGCCCGTTCTAAATGCACCGCACCCACCAGCGTCACCACGCCCACTTTGGGGCTGGTCATGTCGCACAGGATGGCGATTTCGCCGGTGGTGTACATGCCCATTTCCAGGACGGCTTTTTCGTCGGACTGCTGCAAATCGAACAGCGCCAGGGGCAGCCCCAGGATGCTGTTTCGGTTGCCGGGAGATTTAAAGGTGCGGTACCGGCTGGAAAGCACGGCGTGGGTCAGCTCTTTGGTCGATGTTTTGCCCACGCTGCCGGTGATGCCAATCACTTCCACAGGGAAGCGCGCGCGCCACGCCTTGGCGGATGTTTGCAGGGCGGTTATGGAATCTTCAACCACCAGGCAAACAGGCGTAGACGCGCTAAGCGGGGCAGCAGGCGGCTCGGCGGTGCGCAAATTAATGGTTGCGAACTCGTCCGAAATCGGCCGTTCTACCAACGCCGCAATCGCTCCCTGGGCAAACGCTGCCGCGACGAAATCGTGCCCGTCCACTTTGTCGCCTTTGTAAGCCACAAACAGGCTGCCGGTTTCAACTTCGCGGCTGTCCATCACCACCCGCGAAATAACTGGCTCGCGGCCAGTTGATTCGTAGGTGGATAAGGTGTGTAAGAAGTGCCCTAGTGTTAACATTTTGATATTCAGTATTCAGTATTCAGTATTCAGTAATCAGTAACCAGTATTCAGTGAACACTGACCTACTGAATACTGACCACTGGTTACTGGTCACTGATCCTGCCTCGCGGCCATGATGTCGGCGCGGAGGCGGACGCTGTCTGGCGGTATGTCTAGCATGACCACCAGCTCGTTGGCCAGGGTGGCAAAGGCGGGAGCGGCCGTTAGCGAACCCCAAGGGGAAGCTTTGGGCCGGTCCAGCTTGACAAAGATAATCAGTTCGGGATTTTCGGCGGGTAGCCAGCCGACAAACGAACCGATGACGTCGTTGGGCAGGTAGATGCCGTTTTCGGCAATTTGGGCTGTGCCGGTTTTGCCAGCAATTGTGTAGCCGTCAATGTTGGCCTCTAACGTTTCGCGGGCAACGGCCGTTTCAGCCATTGCATTGATCTGAGCGGCCGTCTCTGGGCTGATGGGGCGTCCCAGCACGGTGGGTTGATGGATAAACGTGCCATTTTCGCCCCGAATTTCCTGCACCATGTAGGGCTGCATCATCACCCCACCGTTGGCCAGGGCAGAAACGGCCGTAATCATCTGCAGCGGCGTCACGGCAATACCCTGCCCGTAAGAGTTGGTGGCCATGAATGATTCAGCCCAGAAGGCATCCCCCGGCAGCGGCATCTGCCCGATTGCTTCCGACATTAAATCGATGCCGGTGGGGCGGCCAAAGCCAAAACGCTGCAAATAGTCGTAATAAACGTCTGGCCCCATCATGGTGGCCAGCGTGGCGGCCCCCACGTTTAGGGAGCGAGACAACAGCGTGGTCATATCCGTAGTGCCGGGGGCGCTGCGGTCCCAATTGTAGGTACGGTGGCCGCCCACTTCCAACACGCCCGCATCGTAATAGGTGGAGTGCGGCGTTACCACGCCCGCATCCAGTGCCGCTGCCATCGTAATCAGCTTCATGACAGAGCCTGGCTCGTGCTGCTGGCTTACGGCCGGGTTTAGCAGCAGGCTGGGGTCTGTCTGGTAAAACTGGCCTGGGGCGTAGCACGGGGCGCTGGCCATGGCCAAAATCGCCCCTGTTTGTGGATTCATCACAATGATGGTGCCGCTGACGGCGCGGTAATCGCGCAGGGCATTGGCCAAATGGGTTTCAACAATATATTGCAGTGAGCGGTCGATAGTGAGAACCAGATCGGCCCCTTCATGGGCAATCACGCTTTGTTGGGAGGTAAGGGGCGAGATGTTGATCATGGCGCTGGCGGCTTCACCGGCCAGTTCGCGCTGGTAATACCCCTCTACGCCGCTGCCGCCGTTGCCATCAAAATCGACATACCCCAGGGAGTGGCACAGTAGCTCATTCTGTGGGTAAAAGCGGCGGGGTAGGGGATCGATTTGCAGCCCTTCGTAGGGCAGTGTACGCACCAGATCTGCCACTTCGGTTGAGACGCGACCAGCAAGCAGGGCAAAGGGACGGTCGGATTGCAGAGTGCCTAAAATTTCGTAGCGAGATTGCTGCAAGATGGGAGCCAGGGCGGTGGCTAACTGTTCCGATTGGGTGACCAGCCGGGGGGAGACGCCAATCTGGTAATCGGCCGTGTTGGCAGCCAAAATAGCCCCGTTGCGATCGTAGATGGAACCACGGTCTGGCCTGGCGATAACCAGCAGCTTGTCGCTGGCTCGTTCGGCCCATGCTGGCCCTTGCACCACCTGAAACGCCACAAGCCGCCCCACAATAATGAGGGCGGCAAAAACAAGGACGGTGACGACTATCCACATTCGTTGCTTTTGGCTATTGTTCACGCGCTTCGCCTCTTATAAAGTCACTGAATCGTCCGCTCAGGTGAAGCCAGATGGCTTCTCGCACAGTTTCGGCCGGTGGCGGAACGGCCGTTACCGTGGGCAATATGGCCAGCGGATCGGTTTCTTCTAACGTTACCGGATATTCCGGCACAATAATGTACTCAATATCATCGGTTTTTGCTTCGACAAACCCTAAACGAGCGGCCTCTGCTTGCAGGCGATCCAGCGCCTGGGCGGCGGCAATGTCCCGCTCTAAACCATTGTTTTGCCGCTTGAGCTCAATGAGTTCGTTCTGCAAAACCTGCACCCGACGGCCGACCGTGGCAATGCGGCTGGCCTGGCTAACGTAAACGGTGCCTAGCAGCGCCGCCAAAACCAAAATAACGCCCCAGCCTAAAGCGGCTTGCGCTTCGGTGAGGGCGTTGAGACGTTTGAGCTGTTCCCTGGTTTGACGTGCCATCATAAAGAATCATATTAGCAATTACTCAATTACTGAATTACCTAATTACGTGCTCTTAAGTAATTGAGTAATTGAGTAATTAGGCAATTTTTTCAATCACCCTCAGCCGGGCGCTGCGGCTGCGGCTGTTTTGGGCGATTTCTTCAGCCGATGCCTGGACTGCTTTGCGGGTGATCAGCTGGAATTTGGCCTGACCGCCGCAGGTACATATGGGTTGGTCCGGCGGGCAGGTGCAATCCTGGCTGAGCTGACGAAAGGTCTGCTTCACAAAGCGGTCTTCCAATGAGTGGAAGCTGATGACGGCCAAACGGCCGTTCCCTGCCAATAATTCTAACGCCGCCATCACCCCGGTTTCAACCGTCTCTAATTCCCTGTTCACGGCGATGCGCAGCGCCTGAAAAACCTGGGTGGCGGGGTGAATGCGGCCGCGGCGATGTACCGTTTGGGCGATCTTGTCGGCGAGTTGGGTGGTGGTGGTAAACGGCCGTTCCGCCACGATCATCCGGGCAATCTTGCGACTGCTCTTTTCCTCGCCGTAGCGCCAAAAAATATTGGCCAGGGCTGCTTCTTCTAAATTGTTAAGTAAATCAGCGGCCGTTTCCCCCTGGCTGGTATCGAACCGCATATCCAGGGGGCCTTCCTTCATAAAGGAAAAACCGCGCTGCGCGTCGTCTAGCTGGCGGGAGGAAAGCCCCAGGTCCAGCAAAATGCCATCGACCTGAGCAAAGCCGTGGGCTGGAGCCAGGCTGCCCATCTGAGCATAGCTGGCGTGCACGTAAGTGACCCGCTCGCCAAACGATTCCAGCTGTTTTTGGGCAAAAGCAATTGCTTCTGCATCTTTGTCAAAGACCAAAATGCGCCCCGAGGGCGCGGATTGTTGCAGCAGTCCGGCGGTGTGTCCCCCTGCGCCGAGCGTGCCGTCGATGTAACGGCCGTTTGCCTTCGGCTGCAGCAGCGCCAGTACTTCGTGGAACAAAACGGGAATGTGTGTCATTTGGTCATTTGGTCGTTTGGTCGCTGGGTCGTTTAGTCATTTGGTTGGACTAAGCGACTACCCGACTAAACGACTACTCGACTACCCGACTAAATCCCCAAATCTTCCCAACGGGCCGCGTCGCCGTCGCTTTCGATGTCGTCGCGCACGGTGGTCCACGCCTCGCTGCTCCACAGTTCCAGATAGTTAAACATACCGGCAATCACCACATCCCCCTCGATCTTGGCAAATTCACGCAGGTAGGGGGGCAGCAAAATGCGCCCCTGCCGGTCTGGCACCAGGTCGATTGCGCCGGAAAAGACACGCCGCCGGAAAGCCCGCACATCTTCGTCTGATAACGGCCGTTGGGCAATGCGTTCCGCCAGCTCCTGCCAGCCATCCATCGGGAAGAGCATCAGGTTCTGGTCGAAGCCGCGTGTCACCACCAGCCCTGCGGCCAGCAGGTTGCGGAACTTGGCCGGAATGGTAATCCGACCTTTGGTGTCGATGGTGTGCATGTATTCGCCTAAAAACATGAGTTGCGATCCCGGTAAAAATTAGAACATTCGTTCGCATTGCCCCATTTTAGCATAGAATTTCAGGAATTTTACGCTATTTTGCACCACAATGCCCCACTTTTAACCACAATAGGCCACAGTATACACCAAAGCCAACATAATGTGAAGTAGTGCTCAAACTTTTAAGGTGGGCGGGAGGCGATGTGAAACGTGAAACGTGATTTTCTCACGCATCACGTTTCACGCATTGCGCATAACAATTATCTTAAACCTACCCGATTAGATGCGCCAGCGGGGGAAAGTTGGGGGAATTGGGGAATTTATAGTGGGATTTGGGGGTGGTGTTATTGCGTGAGGCGTGATTTTCTCATGCCTCACAATAGCAAACAGGCTTCAACGGCGAGCTGAAACAGCCGGGCGCGGGTGCCGCTTTCTTTTTGCCAGTTACGGCCGTCCCAGGCATCCCCCGTCAGATCATCTCCGCCGTAGAGAAGCTGGCCAAACGTGACGCCACGAAATTGGGCCACGGCAAAGAAGGCGGCGGCTTCCATTTCTACCACCTGGCACCCTTCGGCGCGGCGGCGAGCGATGCGGGTGGGGGTTTCGCGGTAAAAGGCGTCGGTGGTCCAGGTTTTGCCCACGATATAGGGAACGTGGTGGGCTTGCAGCGCCTGCTCGATGGCCTGCACGGCAATCGGGCTGGCGGCCACTTCCCGGCTGGGGGGTAAATAATGGTAAGAGGTGCCTTCGTCACGAACGGCCGTTGCCGGAACCACCACATGCCCCAAACCAATCCCCCCATCCAGCACCCCGCAGCCGCCGCAGGCAATAAAGTCGCGGCAGCCCAGAGCGATCAGCTCGTCCAGAAAGCCAGCCGCCAGCGGCGCCCCAACGCCCGGATGCATCACCGCAATGCGATCCGTGCCGACGGTCATTTCGTAGACGGGGTTGTGGCCGATTTCTGAGCCCAGGTTGTGGATTACGCGCAGGTGGCCATCGGCGTGCATCTGTTTCAGGATGTCCTGAAAAAAGCAAAGAACGCAGCGGCGGGCAATATCTATCGGCTTCAGCAGGTTGTGGGGTTCAAGAAAGGCGGTGGTGTCGGGGTCAAATTCAAGAATGGGGTAAAGTTCATGGTTCATTTTTATATTCTCTGGAACGTACTTTAAAGATTTGGGTCTTTAGGATTTCATGGGGTTTGGCGTGAAACGTGATGCCTCTCTGATCACGTTTCACGCATCACGTCAGGCTCGGTCCTGCGAATTCCCAAAGAGCCTTTAGGGATTGGGCATCAGTTTGAGGCTGCGACGGCCGTTTATCAGCAAAATCCCGCCGCCAATCAGCACCATGCCCGCCACCATCCAGAGGGTGATCGTTTCGTTGAGCCACAGCACCCCGGTGATAGCTGCCACCACGGGAATAACGTAGCTGGTGAGCGAATAGGCCGTAGCCCCAAACCGCTTGGTGATGTAAAAGGCGAGCATTTGGGCGGCAAACGCCCCGCCCAGCGCCGTGTAAAGCAGGGCCAGTAGGCCAGTGCTGTCCACCTGTGAAACATCGAAACCGCGCAGCAGCAGGGCAATGGGCATGACAGTCACGCCCGCGACGGTGAGGCGTACGGCCGTTACGTCGAACGAGCTAAACTGCTGCATCCGCTGGCGAATGTAGATGGTTCCGGCCGCTTCAAACAGCAGGGCAAAGATGACCAGCCCGTAGCCGATGGGGCTGCCCTGAGCCACATCGGGCAGCCCGCTTTCGCCGCGCACGACGATGAGCCCGGCTCCGGCTAACGCCAGCAGCACGCCGAACAGTTTACGGCCGTTCATCCGCTCATCGGGCAGGTAAAAGTGGGCCGCCACGGTGATAAGCGCCGGAGCGGTGGTAATGAGCAGCGCCGTCACGCCGCTGGATTGGTACGCGAGCGAGGTAAGCATGGCGGTCATGGGGATGGCGGTGAAAACCAGCCCCAACAAGGTAGCAGTGAGCCATAACTGCGGATCGGTGGGAAAGGGGCGCCGGGCGGAAAAGGTGTAGACAAGCACAAACGCCACGCTAGAGAGCAGTAGCCGCAGGCCAACAAAGATGAGCGGATCGAACTGCCCCACGCCCACGCGGGCCACCACCAGATTGGTGCCCCACAAGAAGCCAAGCAGGAGGATGTAGGGGAACGCTTTGGTATGCATTGGGGAATTAGGGAATTAGGGAATTAGGGAATTAGAAGGAAGAGGGAAGAAGGTAGAAAAAATTCTACCTTCTTCTCTCTTATATTAAGGAATGCCTATGGGCAGCGGCTGCGGGGCAACACGGATTAGAATTTCGGCGCTGTTGCCAGCGACTACCTGGCTGTAATTCAGGAAGGGCACCACCACGCGCACGGCGCCTGCGGCGTTTACGGCCGTAAATCGGGCCACACCCGTCTCATTGGTATGCCCAAAGGCAATCAGCTGCCCGGTGCCGTTATCATAAAGCGCCACGGCCGCATTCACGATCCCTTCCGTGAGTTCTGGCAGGAAGTTGTTGTTGCTGTCGTAATAAAGCGTGACGTTAATGGTAGCCGCCTGCGTGCTGCCGCCAGCCGGGGTGGAAGTAGGTAACGGTTGGAACTGCACCACGGGCGGTGGGGCCGGGGTTGGCGTAAAAAAGACGGAATAATCAAACGTAGGCACCGGGGTGGGAAATTCAAACGTAGGTTGAGGCGTAATTGTGGCAACAAACCCGCCCGTACCACCCGTGCCACCCGTGCCACCCGTAAACGCCGTGGTGGCGGTAGCGGTGGGCGTTGGGGTAGACTCTTCGGCCGTACAGGTCAGGCTGTATTCATGCAGCGCTGCTTCATCCAGCGGCGGGACATTCACCGGGCCAACTACAATGAACAGCCAGCCCGTGTAGGTAGACAAATAGCTCACCTTGCTGCCAAAATCCAGCCCACCAGGCACTTTATCATCATTGCCCAGCCAGGGATTAAACGGGTTGCCGTTGTTGTCCCAAAAAAGCATGTTGGTATCTGCCGCTGAACTGGCGGGAATAACCGTTTCGCAGGTGTAATAAATACCCGGCTTGATCCACATCTTGAAAATATCGGTGTCTTGGCTGCTGCCCAGCGTAGGCACAAAGTTCAACCCGCTGATTGTTTGTCCGGCAACGATCAGGCAGGCAGTGGCTATGGTGCTGTTAAATTCGCAGACGTCGGCATCTGCTGGAAAACCAGCCGGGGGGGTGGGGGTATTGGAAACCGACGAATCAATGCCAAAACAGTACAGCTTGTTTACCGGATCTGTGGGCGTTTTGTTGGTGACGCGGGCGTAGTAATAGCCATCGGCATTGGCCGTAAAGCGCACTTCAGAACGTGCCAGCCCAGGGGCGACGTCATCATTGCTGGCAATCAGCGCCTGGTTGGGGTTGTAGACATCCAGCACGGTATCCAACGCTGGGTTCACATTGGAAGTAGAAACGATGTAGGTAATGCCGGTTCGGCCCCACCATCGGAAGTAATCCTGGTCGCCTGGGGGGTAAAAAGTGAGGTTACAGAGGTCGGCGGCGTCTGCGGCCGTTTCGGCAGCCTGGCTGAAAGTATTGTTTGGCTCGTAGGCATCGGCAAACACCTGGGGTGTGGGGGTTGCGCCAGAGTCGTTGTCGGTGATGTTGATGGAGGCGACGCTGGGGGTGCCCAGGGTTGCGCTTATGGGGTTGAAGAGTTGCAGCAGGAACGTTTCGGTGCTTTCAACGACCGTATCATCAATAATAGGAATACTGATCTGTTTGGGGGTTGTATCGTTGATGCCAAAGGTAATAGTGCCACTGGTTGCAATATAGTCTGAGCCGGCAATGGCCGTACCATTGGCCGTGGCATAGCTAACCGTAATCACTTCGGTGGGAGCGATGTCTACAATTACACTTAACGTTGCGTTACCGACCCCTTCAGAGACGGTTAAATTGGCATTGCTCAACCGCAGGGTGGGCAAGGTTTGTGCCTGTAGAGGGGCAGAAAGCTGGATAAGCCGAATGAATGCGAAAGCCGCAATGATGACGATGGCAAAGCTCATCAAAACCATTGCAGCTCGGGAGAATCGTTTGTTATGAGAACTTGTCATGTTGTCCTCACTCAGCCTTAAAGATGAGGGGGGCGGGGAAATTTCGATACAGTCAGGTTTCAAACCGCCATTTAGTAAACATAATGTCAAAATTCATCTATTCTTACAGAACAAGAGGATTATAAGGAGTGTGGAAAACAATAGCAAGTATGGGCCAAGCGGTTGGCAATTAGAAACAAAACGGCCGTTCCCACGGGAACGGCCGTTGCAATACCAAAACGTGTTACCAATTAAGCCTTTTGGCCCTTTAATACCTCATCGACCAAACCATACTCTACAGCTTGCTGGGCATCCATATAAATGTCCCGATCCGTATCCTCTTCAATACGCTCAATCGACTGCCCCGTGTGCTTGGAAAGAATATCGTTCAACGACGTGCGCAGGCGCAAAATCTCCCGCGCCTGAATCTCAATATCCGATGCCTGCCCCTGAGCCCCGCCCAACGGCTGGTGCATATGAATGGTTGCATTCGGCAGCGCATAGCGCATCCCTTTTGTGCCCGCCGTTAGCAAAATCGTGCCGAAGCTGGCCGTAAAACCTACCGCAACTGTAGAAACCGGACATTCAATCTGCTGCATGGTGTCGTAAATCGCCATGCCGGAGTACACCTGCCCACCGGGGCTGTTGATGTACATGCTAATCGGCTTGCTGGAATCCTCACGGGCCAGATAAAGCAGCTGGGCCACAATCAAGTTGGCAATCTGGTCATTGATGGGCGTGCCCAACATAATGATCCGGTTTTTTAAAAGCAAAGAAAAAATATCGTAAGCGCGTTCACCACGACCGTCTGTTTCAAGCACCATGGGGACAAGCGACGTTGGCAAATTCATCATGAGTTAGTCGTCTCCTAAAAATGACGTCGTACTGGCAATGGTGACAAAGTAACCTGTTTACCAACAGCAGCTGTATTAAATAGTCACCGAAGCCAGCGCAGCTGCTAAAAGCAACCTGCATTAGACAATAAAACAATGGCCGGAGTTTAGCCCGCTCCCGTTAGATTTACGTTATTCTACTTCGGTCTCTTTAGCTTCTGCTAATGCCTCGTCTTCAGCCTCAGTTTTTTCGTCAGTTTCTTCATCAGCTGCGGCAGCTGCGGCTTCAACTTCCGTGATTTGGGACGCTTCTGCGACCTCTGCCTCTTCTTCGGCAGCTTCTTCAACAGCTTCTTCAGCGTCTGCTGCTGCTTCTAGCTGCTCTAATTCAGCTAAATCTGGGGCATTGCCCGTGAGAACGGCCGTAATACGTTCGTAAGCCTTTTCCATAAGCACTTCGCTGCTAAGCATTTCAAAGGCAGGCCCCTGACGATAATAATCGCGCATTCCTTGTGTCAAAGCTTCGTTATCGCCAAATTGCCCAACCCGCTCATCGATCGCTGCATTTATATCTTCTTCGGATATGCGCAGCTTCTCATCGAAGATGAACTGGCGCAGTGCCAGCTGGCGTCTGAGCTGCTCTTCGGCCCCTTCGCGGAAGTTTTCACGCAGCTGGTCTTCCTGGGAATTTTGCAGCTGCAAGAAATCTTCCCAGCTCCAACCAGCACGAGTGACCTGATTCTTGAAGTTTTTCAGCATCCCGTCAATCTCGTCTTCAATGGCCGCTGGCGGATAAACAATGGTGGCGTCAGTCAGCAAATCATCAATCATCCCTTCAATGAGGCTGTTTTTCGCTTCACCTTCGGCATTGGTTTGCAGCTCTTTCTGGATCGAGTCACGCAGCTCTTCTAGCGTTTCAAAGGTGCCTTCCAGCTTGGCCAGCTCATCGTCCAGCGGGGGCAAGTTGCGGCTGCGCACATCCAGCACACTAACGGTAAAGGTGGCTGTACGCCCGGCAAGCTCGGCTTCCTCAAAATCTTCGGCGAAGGTGAGGGTGAACGTTTTCTCATCCCCGGCAGACATGCCGACGATGTTGTTGACAAACGCCTCACCCCAGAATATCTGGTCGGCTTCCATAACCAGCTCGACATTCTCGCTGTTAAAAATGATATTGTCTTCTGGTGTTTGGAAGCTGTTTGTTTCGGTGTCGGCGTCGGTGGATTCGGCCGTTTCTGCCTCGCCATCTTCCGCTTCTTCTGTTTCATCGGCTGGCAGCAGTTCACCCTTGCCACTCAGGTTCACCATATCGCCCACTTCCACCGGGCGCTCCACGTTTTCCAACGTTTGGTGCCGCGCTTGAATCCGCTCCAGTGCTTCGGCAATAGCTTCCTCGGTAATCTCAACCGGTTCAATCTCTTTGCGCAGCTCGCGGTAGTTGCCCAGCGTCACCTCTGGCATCAGCGGGATGGTGAATTTCAGCACCAGCGGCTCTAATTCCATATCATCAAAATTAGCCGGGGCGTAAATTTCCGGGTTTACCTCATCCAGCGCTTCCGTAAACAGACCTTGCAGCATATCTTCAACCGCTTCGGTGCGCAGAGCTTCCCTTCCCAGCCGTTTGAGCAGCACGGGGTATGGCGCTTTGCCTTTGCGGAAGCCAGGGATGTTTACTTCCTTGGCCAGCTTGCGGGCGGTTTGCCGCATCTGTTTTTCGACACGCTCTTCTGGGACTTCAATAGTCATTAAAAGCTGTCGTTGGTCATCTTGTTCTGTTTGAATTTTTAGCGTCACGAGCTACCTCTCAAAAAAAATTAAAGCGTTGCCGGGGCAGCAACGCTTTTTGTCTCTTAAAAAAAAGTGGGGATGGAGGGACTTGAACCCACACGCCTTGCGGCACATGATTCTAAGTCATGCGCGTCTGCCAATTCCGCCACATCCCCAGCAAGCTAGTAATTATACCACTGGAAGGATCATTGCCAAGCAGGGTTGCCGGTTGCTGATTTTGGGGGTAACGTTCCACATCCTGCTAACTGAATTTCATCACAGGGAGGTTTTGATGGGTACCTTGTTGGTTAAGAATACGGCCGTTCTCGTCACCATGGACAATGAGCGGCGCGAAATTACCAATGGCGGGCTGTTTGTGCGGGACGGCGTCATTGAACAGGTAGGGGTAACGGCTGAACTGCCAGAAACGGCCGATTCCATTCTCGATTTAAGTGGGCATGTGGTTTTGCCGGGGCTGGTCAACACCCACCACCATCTGTACCAGAGCCTGACCCGCGTCCTGGCTCAGGACCATAATTTGTTCGACTGGCTCACCACGCTCTACCCCATCTGGGCCAATCTCAGCGACGAAGCGATTTATGTGAGCACCATCACCGGGCTGGCCGAGCTGGCCCTCTCTGGCTGCACCACCAGCAGTGACCACCTCTACATCTTCCCCAACGATTGCACCCTGGACAGCCAGATTCGCGCCGCGCAAGAGATTGGCGTGCGCTTCCATGCCGCTCGTGGCTCCATGTCGCTGGGGGAAAGTGATGGCGGTTTACCTCCCGACCGGGTTACGGAAGATGAGGCGTTCATTCTGAAGGACAGCCAGCGCCTCATCGAAACCTACCACGACGCCAGCCGTCACGCCATGCTGCGGGTGGTGTTGGCCCCCTGCTCCCCCTTCTCCGTCACGGCCGACCTAATGCGCGAATCGGCCAATCTGGCCCGCGCCTACGGCGTGCGGCTGCACACCCACCTGGCCGAAACGCTGGAAGAAGAAGAGTTTTGCCTGCAAACCTTTGGCCTGCGCCCTGTGCCCTACGTGGAGTCGCTGGGCTGGACGGGTGACGATGTGTGGCACGCCCACTGCGTCCATATGAGCCAGCCAGAAATCGATCTGTTTGGCCAAACCCACACGGGCGTGGCCCACTGCCCCAACAGCAATATGCGTCTGGCCAGCGGCATCGCCCTGGTTTTGGCCTGGCAGGCTGCGGGCGTACCGGTGGGGCTGGGGGTCGATGGCTCTGCCTCCAACGATGGCGGCCATTTGCTGGCCGAAGCGCGGCAGGCGATGCTGCTCCAGCGGGTTGCCCCACACCGCTACCTGAGCGAAGCGCCGGGCGGGCGGGGCGGCTTTGGCGGCCGTCCGGATGCGATGACGGCGCGGCAGGCGCTGGAGCTAGGTACGCGGGGCGGGGCGGCCGTTTTAGGCCGAGACGACATCGGTTACCTGGCACCCGGCATGAGCGCCGACTTTATTGCCCTCAATTTGAACCAGCTGGCCTTCTCTGGGGCACTGCATGATCCAGTAGCGGCCGTTGTGCTGTGCCAGCCACCCACGGTCGATTATTCGGTGATCAATGGCAAAATTGTGGTGGAAAAGGGGCAGCTCACCACCGTTGATCTGCCACCCCACCTGGAAAAGCACAACAAAATTGCCGCCAGGATGATTCGAGATGAATAAAGGGGAGTAGAGATTAGAGAGTGGAGATTGCCCAATCTCCACTCTCTAATCTCCTCCATACTAAATTATGCGTTTTACTGCCAGCACCCTTGTTACCAACGCCGATGGGCAGCTTTTGTTAATTGAGCGGCACGATATTCGCACCTTTGATCTGCCTGGCGGGGGGCTGGATTGTGGTGAGCTGCCTACGGAAGCGGCCGTTCGGGAAACGTTTGAGGAGACGGGGCTGCGGATACGGCCGTCTCAACTCCTGGGCCTCTACCACTGGCCCAACGAACCCAACGCCTACCTCTCGTTTTACTTTCGCGGCGAGCTGCTCGGCGGCGCTATCCAGACTTCTGAAGAAACCCCCAGCGTTGCTTTTTTTGCCGCCAACCAGCTGCCCCGGCGCATCCTGCCGCTGCACCGGCAGCGCATCTGGCGCAGTCTCACCCACGCCGTAGAACAGCCCATCTGGCTTACCCAACCAATGACCTTCACCCAAAAGGTGGGCAAGGTGATTCTGGGCAGGCTCATCTTCCCGGTGATGCGCTGGCGGCGACGCCGGGCGGGCAAGCCGCCGTGGGGTGAACCGCCACCCTGGCGCATGGGGGCGTTTACCATTATTCGCAACGGAACGGGGGCGGTGCTGTGGGTCAAGCGTACTGACCGGGACGTGTGGAATTTACCCGGTGGTGGGGCAGAAAATGAGGAACCGCCGTGGGAAACGGCCGTTCGCGAAACCTACGAAGAAACGGGCTGCCGGGTGCGTCTATGTGAACTCACCAGCGTCAACAGCTATACCGATGAGCCGAATCTCACCTTCAACTTCACTGCTGAGATCATTAGCGGGCAGCTGACGACCGGGCCAGAAGCCGCCGGCTTTGCTTGGTTCCTGCCGGGCCAGGAGCCAGACAACGCCGCTCCCCAGCACTGCGAACGGGTAGCCGACGCCGGTAATTCTTCAAATGGCGTGATTTTTCGGAAGCAGGACGGCCGTATTCAAAACAATCAGATTTAGTCCAGACGCTAACGCATCCCCGACAGGGCAATCGCATGAAAGCAAATTATCGCCCAACCCGCCAGGCCGTGAACGACCTGGCTACAAGATGAAAGCCCCAGTTGTGGTTCAAAAATTAATTCGGGTAATAAACTTGTCATGCTGAGGTCCTCCGAAGCATCCCGCCCGCTTAATAACCAGGGAAACTTTGGTTCTCCCAAAGCACCCGCCATCTGCTCCTTGCGGGATTCTTCGCTTCGCTCAGAATGACAACAGAGAGCGCAGAGATTTCTCCTTTATTTTCTCTGCGATCTCGGCGTTCTCTGCGGTTAAATAATTTTTGTCAGTCAATCAGCTAATCCGTGGCTAAAAAATCACTCCAGCAGAATACCGGCGATGGAGACGAGGGAGTGGTTGTCGTCGTCGGCGGGGCAGTGGTCGTAGGCGACCTGAACGCCTTCGGTGGCTTGCAGGTAGCGCAGCATGAGGTAGATGGAGGAGAAGCCGCACACCTTGTTGCGGTCTTCGACGGCGGCAATCTGGTCATAAAAGCTGGCGTCGTCGCCGCGAATGATGGCCTGGACCAGATTGTGGTCGGTCTGGCGCAGGGCGGTGCGACGGCCGTTGTCCATCGTGTAGTCGTCGCCAAAGGCGGGGCCGACGTGGGCAAAGTCTACCGAGGCGACGGTGAGCACTTTCTTCCCGGCGGTGGCGCTCTGCAGGGTGGCAACGGCCGTTTCTAACAACTCATTTTCTGCAGGATGTGCCCCATTCATCACAAAATGGTGAAACGAACCGCATAAAATCGGTACCATCGGCCGGGGGTTTACCCCAGCTTGCTGGTAAATATAGTGCAGCCAGACGGCCGAAAGCTCAATCGAATGTTCGCGGCGGTGGTGCAGCTCCTCGGCAAAGGCGGCTTCTTCGCCGATGGCGCTGGCCAGGCTGTCTACCAGTGCCGTGTCGGTGGGCAGGACGCCGTAAGGGGTGGCGTACGGCTGGCGAGTCAGGGTGAAGGTACCCGCGCCGCCGTTGTGGTCGGTGCCCAGAATGATGACGAGATCGGCTTCGAGAACGGCCGTTTTGGCCCGCTGCCACACCTTCGAATACACTTTCCCGCCCCGCTGATAATCAATATGGGGTGAAATAATCGCCCGGCCGCGCCACGGCTGCCAGCCGTTCAGATTATCTTCTGCGCCGTACTCATCCAGCATCATGGTGAGCTGGTGCGGGTTGGCCGGGTAGCTGAGGTCGGCCAGGGTGGGGGGGCGATGGGGCTGGCTGCGGAATTCGGCTTTTTGCTTGGCCAGCGCCTGCCGGGCGCGGTCGTTGTCGAACAGGCAGGCGGCGTCTAGTTGGGCCAGCGCCTGCTCAGTAATGCTGAATTCGAGCGGTTGGCCGATGTGGCGGCAAAAGTCGGCGTGGATTTCCTGCGGGGTGCGGCTGCCGTCGCAAAAGATGAGCAGTTGGGCCAGGGCAGGCGGCATGATGAGCTGTTCGCTGGACAGCGCCAGCGGGTCGCGCAGATACCACATCTGTTCCCCCTGATGGTAAACTGGTTGGAAATCGAGCTGGCGCAGGCGTGGTTTTTTGGACAATGGATTGCTCCTTGAAAAATTTAACGCAAAGGCGCGAAGGCGCAGAGAAATTGGTTGATGGTTAATCGGATTTGATTACGTGAAGAGTATGGGGAAATGGAAATGAAAATGCAAGCGTTTAAAGTGAAAGTTAAGGATAGGCATCCGCAGATTTGCAGATGGCGCAGTTTGCGCTCGCAGATTTTCTTGATTTTTTTGCTGATTGGGTGTGGCGAAACGGCCGTTCTCACCCCAACCCCCATTTTCAATACGCCCACCAGCCAGATATTACCTACGCCGACGCTGGCACCGGGGCCAACGGCCGTTCCCACCAACACCCCGCCCCCCACTGCCACATCGCTGCCTGAGGGTTTGTCCATTGGCGATCCGTATGCGCCGGAGCTGGGCAACACGGGCTACGACGTGAGCCATTACAGCTTGCAGCTGGCGCTAGACCCGGCGGTGACGAACATCGACGCCACGGTGCAGATTGAGGGGGTGGTGACGCAGCCCAATCTGGCAGCGCTGTCGCTCGATTTTGTGGGTTTTACCATTGCAGAGGTGCTGCTGGATGGCCAGCCGGTGGCCTTTGCCCATGAAAATGACAAGCTGATTTTGTTTCCTGCCCGGCCTTTGCTAGAGAACAGCTCGTTTGTGGTGTTGGTTGCGTATGCCGGTGCGCCGGTGCAGCGACCGTCTCCTTACGCAGGTTTTGCCACCTCCCTGGGGATGAGCTTTGTGAACGGCCAAAGCATCTACGTGCTGTCGGAGCCAGACGGCTCTCGCTTCTGGTTTCCCAACAACGATCATCCGCGTGACAAGGCAACCTACCGCTTTGAAATCACGGTTCCTGCGGGCTTAACGGCCGTTGCCAACGGCCTGCTCATCGATCAGATCGATGAAGAAACAACCAGCACCTTCATCTGGGAGCACGATTTTTTGATGGCTTCTTACCTGGCGACGGTGGTGGTGGGTGAGTTTCAGCGGTTGGAAAGCAGGTCGCCCGACGGGGTGCTGCTGCGTCATTACGTGACGGATGAGGCGATGGTTGAGTTTGAAACGGCCGTTGCCGACCTCGGCCCAGCGATTGATTGGATGAGCGAGCGTTTTGGTCCGTACCCTTATGAAGCGTTTGGCTTTGTCACGGCCGATGTGACCAGCGTGTCGCTGGAAACGCAGACGATGGTGCTGCTGGCCAACAACATGATCGGGCAGCGCACGGTGATGCACGAGCTGGCCCACATGTGGTTTGGTAACTGGGTCAGTCTGGATTCCTGGCAGCAGATGTGGCGCAACGAGGGATTTGCCACCTACGTGCAGCTGATGTGGCAGACGCAGGACGATCCAGAGGATTTGCAGCTCATGATTGAAGCGTTTAGAACGGCCGTTGCCGACAATGGCCAGCCGTTCCCGCTGGGCAATCCGCCCCCGGCGCAGCTGTTTAGCTTCAACACCTACTTTGGCGGAGCCGTTTTTGTGCATGAGCTGCGGCAGGAGATGGGGGATGAGGCGTTTTTCAGCGGGCTGCAAAGCTATTTTGCCACCTACGGCGGCGGCACCGCCAGCGACGACCAGTTCCAGGCGGTGATGGAAGTGGCACACGGGCAGCCGCTGGACGCCTTTTTTGCGGAGTGGCTGGAATGAGCCGTGTATTTCCCCAGAAACTGCTTACTTAAATGAAACGACTCTTCGACAAATAGTGTGCTTGAGCTTTTATCAAAGATTTCGCAGATTGAGAAGATTAAAAAATCTAGTAAATCTGCGAAATCTTTGATTATGAATCATGACAGCACACTAATTGATGTTGACCCAATGAAACCTGGTTCGCAAAGAAGTTTCCGGGGAAATGGGTTCACTCGTCCAGTTCCAGGATGGGTTGGTCCCAGTCGGAATCTTTTACTTTTACGGCCGTTTCCGTCAAAACCGTGTTGGGCACAATGAGCCGTTCGCTGCCCACGCGGATTTCTGCATTGAGCGTGCCAATCGCTTCCAGAACTCCTTCTTCCTCGTTGATAATTACCCGGTCGCCCATTTCAAACTGCTCGCGAGCGTAATAACCCGCCAACACGCTGCGGGCCACGTCGCGCCCGCCCAGGCCAAAGGCCAGCGCCAGCCCGGCCACGGCAATGGTGATGACGTTGGTGAAAATGTTGGTCATGATGCTGGCGTTGATACCCAGCTGCTCCAGCACCACAATCACAATCATAATGATGAGCAGCACATTGACCCCTTGCCCCACTTCCTGATGAAAATCTACGCCCATACCGCTCATGGCAGCCTGGGCTGCCTTGCCCAGAAATTGGGCCAGCAGCACCCCGGCGGTGAGCGTGATCAGGGCAGCCAGCAGCCGGGGCAGGAAGGCGATCAGGTTGCGCAAAGGCTCTACGGCGGCATTCAGCCCCAAACTTTCCAGGGCAATCAGGATGAAGTTGAGGAAGATGATCCAGTAAAGCAGCAGCCCCAACAGTTGGGTGCCAGAGCGGCCAATTTGGGCTTTTTCCAGCCCGGCCTTGATGCCGGTGCGCTCCAGCAAATCTTCCAGGCGCAGCTTTTCGCCCAACCGCTGTACGATGGTGGCGATGGATTTGGCCAGCAGCCAGCCAACCAGCAGGATGATGAAGGCGGTTGCCAGGCGCGGCGCATAATCGATGGCGTTGGCGATCATGTTGCTAAAGGCGGTTTGAATTATCTCGAAATCAATCATTTCCTCTGGGTCTCCTTCTGTTTCTGCGTGTCTGTTTGGGGCTGCCCAGCAACGGCCGTAATAAGCTCATCGCCACGCTGCCAAACCCTTGCGTACCCAGCTTCACCACGTTGAGGGCCAGGTCTGAGCGGTGAATTTGATGAACCAGGCGGCGGCGCATCTTTTTGGCTTGTGCCGATTCAATATCTGGCAGCTGCTTAACGGCCGTTTGTGACGGTTGATCCTGCCACAGCGCATCCACAAGCTCCAGGCTGGTTTCATCCTCAGCCAGCTGCGCCATAATTTGTTCATTGGTGGCCTGGTCTAATGTGCCCGCCACAAATTGGCGCAGCAGCTCCTGGGTGAGGGGGGGCGGTTCATTGATCATGATTTACCTGCCAGCAGACGGTACTGTATTTGCAGCGCCAATCTGGCCCGCTGCACGCGCATTTTTGCGGCGCTAAGGCCAATATCCAGCAGATCGGCGATTTCGTTATACGGCCGTTCTTCCATATCTTTCATATACAAAATCTCGCTCACGTTTGGGTCCAGGTTGGCCAATGCTTCAGCCAGCAGCTCCCGTTGATAGTTGTTCTGATACTCTTTTTCAACGGATTGGCGTGATGGCATAACTTCCGCCACGGTTTCCATCTCTGTTTCTGCTTCCTGTGGCCGCCGCCCCCGGTGCCGAATTTCATTTTGGCAGGTGTTAATGGCCACCCGGTACAGCCACGTTTTGAAGGATGATCTTCCTTCAAACTGGTGCAGGCTGCGATACACCTTGAAAAACACTTCCTGAGTTAAATCTTCGGCGTCTTGCCGGTTGCGCATATAGCTGTAACAAACCCGCCATACCACCGACTGATACCGCCGAAATAGTTCCTGAAACGGCCGATCATCTTTGGTGCCACGCTGTACACAAACCTCGATTAACGCAACATCGGACAATTCCGCTAAAGACAGTTGCCCCATACCGATACCAATACCCCTCGCAGCCGGTAACTTTGTCTCCTTTCGCTACCCTGGTGCCAGCCAGAAACAATCTGACTGAGAAAAGTCGCAAGCATCGGTATTTTATTCGATTATGCTTTTTTGTGCCGATCATGGCCGTATCCGTTGCCGGCTTCACCGAAATGACTGCCCATTTTCGGTTGATATGTTGCCAATACGCTGGAACTTTATGCTTGTTTATGTCGGTCGATACAATTGTTGATAAAATTCTAATGCTTTCATTGACCCCGGCATTGTAGTCAAGTCACAAAACATCCCCATACCCTTTTGTTGATACGCGCATTAAACAAAACAAAAAAGGAGAAAAACATGTCTGAAAAAGAAGCATTTGATCGTAAAAAAGAGGAAGCCAAGAAAAGTGAAGCTGCCAGGCCAGAGGCCAAACCGCAGCATTTAGCTGCCGCCGTGAAGCAAACGGCTGCACGCAAAGCCCGTGTGGCGGGAGAAGCAGAGGCTAAAGGCCCGGCCATTAAAGCAGAGCATACTGTCGTTAGCGGCGATACGCTGAGCGGAATGGCCCAAAAATATTATGGTTCGGCCGTACGGGAAAAATGGATGGCCATTTACGAAGCCAATAAGGAAATCATTGGCGATAATCCGTCCCTCATTCGCGTGGGGCAGGTGTTGCAGATTCCAGAGCTGGATGAGTAAATCGGTGTTGCATGATGTGTGATGCGCTTTTTGGACAGGCATCACACATCATGCAGCTATTGGATTAGGGGCAAATGGGGTTAAAACCGAGCGGGCCAAGGACGATTTCCCAGAACGGCCGTAATCCACCACAATACAGCAGCCGCCCTTGCTCGTAATTGTCCAGTGCCACCACGCTGCCCGCGCACAGCAGGCAGGCCAGCAGCAGCAGAAAGCCACAGCCAATGAGAATACGGTTGCG
The DNA here is from genome assembly GCA_041748655.1 of Promineifilaceae bacterium (SeqCode). Lineage (GTDB taxonomy): Bacteria > Chloroflexota > Anaerolineae > Promineifilales > Promineifilaceae > Leptofilum. The sequence goes on from JBGTCV010000136.1 coordinate 62,563, forward strand.
GTTGGGAGAAACGGCCGTTTCCGGCGCGTCGAACTCATCAAAGGCAGCAGCTGGGGCGCCTGGCCGGGGCGTGGGAAAGCTGCCCGGCTGGGCGTAGACAGGGGCCGGTTCCGGCGGCAGCGATGGGGTGGGCACATCGTCTGCGGGTGAGTAGATCATTTCCGAGGGCATGCCTGCGGCCCAGTAACGCAACTGCATCGTGTCGCCAAACTCCAAAGAATCGCCATGTTGCAGGGCTGTGGGTTGGTTCAGGCGGATACCGTTGACAAAGGTGCCGTTGGTGCTGCCCAAATCTTCTACCACGTAGCCGCCCCCCTGCGGTGTAATCTGGGCGTGTCTGCGGGACATCTCGGCGTCGTTGATGACAATGCCGTTGTTGGCCGAACGGCCGATGGTTTGCGGCGCATTGCCCAGAGAAAAAATCTGTCCTGGCTCTGGCCCTTGTTCTATAACCAGGCGAGCGGCCGTTTGGTTGGCATCCATAACAATCTCCTGAGAGTTGGTGAAGAAAAGATGGCGGAGTATAAAAATAAAGGGTTCTGTTTGTCAATGCAGATTTTTGGCGTATCCTCTGTGGCATGACGATTATTTTACATATTACCACACAAGAGGCGTGGCAAACGGCCGTTGCCGCCGGGGAATACTGCGCCGATTCATTGGCCAGCGAAGGTTTTATCCACTGCTCCACCGTTGAGCAGGTCCTGCTGCCCGCCAACCAACTGTACGCCGGGCAAACTGGCCTCATTCTGCTCACCATCGACCCAACCAAACTCACGGCAAAGTTGGTCTACGAAGATTGCTACGAAAGCGGCCAGGCATTCCCCCACATCTACGGCCCGCTCAACCTGGACGCCGTTACTGGTTTCATTGAATTCCCAACCAATCCAGACGGCACCTTCGCTCTTCCCGCCGAACTTAACATAACGTGACCGATGATTAATCTTCTAAAGTTTATGGGGAAGTGGTTAAGCATTGGCCTATTGGCTGCTCTCTTAATTTGCTCTTTGTTTTTGATGGGGTTCATCGGAATCGTGTATTATGCTCAATCAAGCGCCTATGCTTTAGCTCCATCTGAATACCCAAATAGTGAACTGTTAGAAAAGTGGCAAAGTGGTGGTCCGGATTCAATGTGGGATCGACGTACATACCGAACTTCCGACAATGTGGACGAAGTTTTTCTATTTTTTGAAGAGCAGATGCCGGGTTTTGAGAGAGAAAGTGATTCAGAGATGACAACAGGGGCTTATTATAATTTTGCCCAAAACAGCAACTGGGTGGCAAGACATGCTGCTGAATTTGCCTGCACGAGTTTGTATTGTATAGAGGATTCAGCATTAACTTATCCAAGTGCAAGCATAAAGTTTTATCCAGCTCCGGATGATTCAACAGGTACTTTAATTGAAGTTTGGATAAGTTGGCCTGCCCCTTGACATTTTACTTTATTACATATGGCTACTGATACTCCAAAAAACGTTCGCAATCTTGTTTTATATGAAATTTACGTGCGCAATCACGGGCCTAACGGCACGTTTGCCGATGTGACCAAAGATTTGCCCCGCATCCGGGAAATGGGTGTGGATGTTATCTGGTTTATGCCTATTCACCCCATTGGCCAGCTGAACAAAAAGGGCGGCCTGGGCTGCCCGTACTCGATTCAGGATTATTTTGAGGTTAATCCAGAGTATGGCACCAAGCGGGAGTTTGAGCTGCTGGTGCAGTATGCCCACGCTCTGGGGCTGAAGGTGATGATCGACGTGGTGTACAACCACACCGCCCACGACGCCGTGACGGTGCAAACCCACCCGGAATGGTACCATCGCAATGAAAACGGCCGTCCCACCACCACCGTGCCCGAATGGAGCGACATCATCGACCTGGTGTATGATGATCCGGCGCTGTGGAATTACCTGATCGACGCCCTGAAGATGTGGGTGAAACTGGGAGTGGATGGCTTTCGCTGCGATGTGGCCTCTGTGGTGCCGCTGGCCTTTTGGCAGCGTGCCCGGCGCGAAGTGGCCGCCGTCAAGCCAGACGTGCTCTGGCTGGCGGAGAGCGTTCACACTGGCTTTGTCATCGATCGGCGGGCGCGGGGGCTAACTGCCCATTCCGATGGCGAAATCCATGAAGCGTTCGATTTGTCCTACGATTACGATATCTGGCCTTTGTGGGAGCGGGCAGTGGCTGACCCAACGGCCGTTTCCGCCTATCTCACCGCCCTCTGGTACCAAAAAGGGATCTACCCCGCCCACACCGTAAAGATGCGCTGCGTCGAAAACCATGACCAGCCGCGCATCATGCGGCGGGCTGCCAGCCGGGCACAGGCGCTGGCCTGGACCGCGTTCCAGGCGTTCAACGAGGGGGCGTTTCTGATCTACGCCGGGCAGGAATCTGAAGAGACGCGCACCCCCGATCTGTTCGACATCGACAAGGTTCGCTGGGGCGGTTATGAGCTGCAATCCTACCTGACGAAGTTGTGCCAGCTGAAGAAGGAGCCGGTGCTGCTAGACGGCCGTTTCACCCTGCTCACCCCACAACCCGCCATTACTGCGCTGTGGCAGGCGGAAAATGAAGGGCTGTATGGTGTCTTCAACGTGGCGGGGGTGGTCGAGGTGCAGCCGACGCCGCTGCCGGATGGGGCGTATTTGGATATTTTGAGCCAAACGGCCGTTCCAGTGCGTGATGGGCAGATGGCGGTGCCGGATACGGCCGTTATTCTCCGCTTCCCCGGTATGTTGGCAGAAGTTGGCCCCAAAATTTGGCTGTGACCGGTGGCCCGACTTCCCACGCCTTCACGATTATGTTAAAATGATTCGCATCGTTATGTATATTTCGTAGGGAAAGCAGTATGGCGGATAAAGTTGACTTTTTACACCAGCATCCGCTCTTCCAGGATTTTACGGAAGAGCAGATTGAGGCGCTGGCCCAAATTACGGATGAGCTGCGCTACGAAAATGGGGCGATGGTTGCTTACCAGGGGGACGTGGCGGATAGTTTGTACATTGTGAAAAGCGGCCGTTTGTATGCCGAAACGCGCCAGAACGACATCGAAAGTGGCTCCTACGTCGTGAGCAGCCACAATTATCTGGTGCAGGATTATTTTGGCGACGACTGGATGTTTGAGCCAAACGTCTACCCCGCCAACATCAAAGCCAAATCGCACCAGGACAAGCCCGCCATTTTGCTCAAGATCAAAGGCACCAATTTTGTCCGCTTCCTCAACCAATACCCGGAAGCCCTGCCCGCGTTGCAAACCGTTACCGAAGAGGATGACGAAGGTAACGAAGTGGTCAAAGCGGGTCTTTCCCCGTACGCTTATGAGGAAGCCCAAAAACTGTTTTCTAAAGCCAAACGGCGGCACACCGTCATTAGCATTTTGCCCGATGAGTTGGTGGAATACAGCGCCCGGCGCAGCCGCCTTTATCTGCTGGTAGAAATATTTTTCCCCGTTTTAGCGCTGCTGATTCTAACTCCTCTGGCTTATCTCTTTTTTATTTCTCAGCCCATAGACAGCTTCATTTACCGACTGCGCTTTGGTGTGCCGGGCTTCATATTCATCATTTTGCTGCTGATTGTTTTGTTTTTGGTGCTGGATTGGTCCAATGACTATTTTCTCATCACCAACAAGCGTGTGGTACACCGCGAGTTTGATCTGCGCACTTTTCGGGTTGACATAAAAACGGCACGGATTGATCAGGTGCAAAGTGTCGAGATTGCCAAACCGACGCTTATCACCAATTTATTCAACTTCGGCACGGCCCGCATTACCACAGCGTCGGCCTTTGGCACCATCTATTTCGACAATATCGACAATCCGATCATTGTGAAAGAGACGCTGGATCGATTTAGCAAGCTGGTAAAAGCGCTGGACGCCAGCCGGGAACAGTCGCTGCTGCGGCAGACGTTTGGCGAACATTTTGCAGTCCAGCCACAGTATGAACCGATCGGCGAAAAAGCGACGCCGCTGCCGCCGCTCAAGCCAGCGCACAAGGACAACCTCTGGTTCCGCTTTCGTGATCGTTATTACTGGCGGGTGGAGGAAGAAGACTCTATCACTTACCGTAAACATTTCCTGGTGCTGATTATTGAATCAGCTATTCCCTTGGGTTTAGCGGTGCTGGGTGTGGTTATAACGTTTGTCCTCATCCGTTATTTTCAATTTACCTTTCGCCAACTGCTGCCCGCTTTGATTTTGGGCTATTCGCTCGATATTTTGTGGCTTATCTGGCGGGCTGAGGATTGGCGCAACGATATGTTCCAGCTGACGGACCGGTTGATTATAGATATTGATAGACGGCCGTTTGGCTTCGGTGAAAGTCGGAAACAGGCGCTGCTGAGCAATATCCAAAACGTCAACGCCTACACCCCTGGTCTGATCCACACCATCTTTAACTATGGCAGCGTGGAAATTGAAACGGCCGGGGCTGAAAGCAACCTTGTTTTTGAAGATATTCCTTACCCCAGCGTGATCCAGAGCGACATTTTTGCCCAGCTGGAAAACATGCTAGAGCAGCAGCAGCGCGGCCAGCGCGGTACTCGCCACAAAGAGTATGCCCTGCTGATGGACGTCTACAAGCAAACGGTGGAGCAAGATCGCATCCCCGACCGCACGCCTGGCGAAGTGCCACCTCTTTGAGTAAAGGAGTTTGCAAGTCTGCGAGTGTGCAAGTCAAAACCTGCCACTTTTCACTTTTCACCTTTCACTCACCCACCCGCCACTCGCCCACAAAATTAGCTTGAACCTTTTCCCAATTCCGCAGATAATACGGCACTATGACTGAATTACAGATTGTAAAGCTACCCGATGAACTCCTGCGCCAGAAAGCGCGCTCTATCACCAAATTTGACGACGCGCTGCAAACCCTCATCGACGATATGATTGAGACGATGCGTGTCGCCAACGGCGTGGGGCTGGCGGCCCCGCAAATCGGGAGGTCGATTCAGTTGGCTGTCATCGAGACATTGCCCAAAATAGACGACGAGGGCAACGATGTTCCCGACTCTCGTGAGCTGTTTGTCATCGCCAACCCGCGAATTGTGTGGGAATCGCGGGATGTGATAGACGGTATCGAAGGCTGTCTCTCGATTCCGGGCTACGTGGGCGAGGTGGAACGCGCCTATGCCATCAGGGTTCGTGCCCAAGACCGTCGGGGCAAGCCGCTCAAGCTGCGCCTGAAAGGGTGGACCGCCCGCATCTTCCAGCACGAAATCGATCATCTCAATGGCGTTCTCTACATCGACAAGCTCACCGACCGCGAAAAGTTCTGGACCGACGAGGCGTATTACAACATGCGCCAGGAAGAGTTGGAAGAATCTGAAGAAGCGGAAAAAGATGTAGAAGCAACGGCCGTTCCTGAACCCAACGAATAATTTTTACCGCAGAACATGTCTGGTACTCTGCGGTAAAATAACCATTTACAATTAACCATTAACCATTCTCAAGGATGTGCCATGTCTCTCACCCTTGCCGATGTTGAAAAAATCGCCCATCTGGCTCGCCTGGAGCTAACCGAAGCCGAAAAGCAGCAGTACCTGGAACAGCTCTCCGCCATTTTGCATTACGCCGAACGGCTCAACGAGCTGGACCTGACCGGCATTCCCCCCACTTCCCACGCCATTGCCCAACAAAATATCATGCGGCCCGACGTGGCCGAGCCATCTCTACCCATGGAAGACCTTCTGCATAACGCCCCGCAGCAAAAAGAAAACCAGTTTGTGGTTCAGGCGGTGTTGGATGATGGAGGTAGTGCGTAATTGAGTAATTAGGTAATTGGGTAATTAGCGGGCATTAAAATTACTCAATTACCTAATTACTTCCCCAAAACACCAATGGATATTTCAAATCTTTCTTTAGTTGAACTCCGGGCTGCGCTGCGGCGTGGCGAAATGAGCAGCGTTGCCGTGACCGAAGCGATGCTGGACCGCATTGTGGCGCAGGACAACGATCTGCAAAGCTACCTCACCCTGACGGATGAGATGGCGCTTGAACAGTCGCAGGCCGCCGACGAACGGCTGGCCCACGGTGAAAGCAGCCCGCTGCTGGGCGTGCCCATCGCCGTCAAGGACATCATCTGCACCGAGGGTGTGCCGACCACGGCCGGCAGCAAAATCCTGGATGGCTTTGTGCCGCCGTACGACGCCTTTGTGGTGCAGCAGCTGAAAGCGGCTGGAGCCGTCATCCTGGGCAAAACCAACACCGATGAGTTTGCCATGGGCTCCTCCACGGAAAACTCCGCCTACTTCACGACGCGCAATCCGTGGGACCACGAGCGGGTGCCGGGTGGCAGCAGCGGCGGCAGCGCGGCGGCCGTGGCGGCGGGCCTG
>JBGTCV010000137.1:0-86221 GCA_041748655.1 Promineifilaceae bacterium (SeqCode)
CTACCCCTCCCCCGGGCTGGGGGTGGGAACTGGCTCCCTCTCCCTATGAGGGAGAGGGCTGGGGTGAGGGTTAAACGTTGAGGAGATCGCAATTATGACAACCTTGAGTTCACCCAAGACGGAAACGCGCAAAGGGTTAAGGATATTTAGCCAGCACGCGACCAAAGATTATGTCAATCCGTATTACGCCGGTATTTTGCTGGGCGTGGTGCTGTTTGCCGCCTTTTTCCTGACGGGCAACGGCCTGGGCGCGTCTGGCGGGCTGAACCGGCTGCTGCTGGTGGTGCAAGACGCCATCGCCCCGGAGCATGTGGACCGCACAGCTTACCTGCTGACGATGGCGGGCGGCGCGCGCAATCCGCTGGACAGCTGGCTGGTGTTCATGACGATTGGGGCGATTATGGGTGGTTTTGTGGCGGGGTGGCGGAACGGCCGTCTCAAGCTAGAAACCAACAAAGGCCCCCAAATCTCTAATCGCCAGCGCTGGCTTATGGCCTTCATCGGCGGTTCGTTGATGGGCTACGGGGCGCGGCTTGCCCGTGGCTGTACCTCCGGGCAGGCGCTGTCGGGCGGGGCGGTGCTTTCGGTGGGCAGCTGGGCCTTTATGTTCGCCGTCTTTGGCGGCGGCTACGCCCTGGCTTACTTCGTCCGCAAACTTTGGAATTGACGAATAGGACGCAGATTTACACAGATGTGCACAAATTGCGCTCACAGATTTCTCTTTTTTCTCTGTGCCCTCTGTGGCTAATTATTTGAGGTGAATGATGGCTGCTTTTCCTTTACCACTTACGGAACTTCTAGGACATTGGGGTTCTTACGTTGTTTATTTAATCATTGGGTTTGCTTTTGGCTACGTGCTGGAGATTGCCGGTTTTGGTAATTCCAAAAAGCTGGCGGCTCAGTTCTACTTTAAAGAGATGACCGTGCTCAAGGTGATGTTTAGCGCCATTGTGGTGGCAATGGTGCTCATCTTTTTGGCCTCTGGGCTGGGGCTGCTGGATTACAACTTGATCTGGGTAAACCCCACCTACCTCTGGCCAGGCATTGTGGGCGGGCTGATCATGGGCGTGGGCTTCATCATTGGCGGGTTTTGCCCGGGCACCTCGCTGGTGGCGGCCGCCACGCTCAAGATCGACGGCGCCTTCTTTGTTCTGGGCGTCTTTTTTGGCATCTTCCTCTTTGGCGAGACGGTTGGTGGCTTCAATCAATTCTGGAACTCTTCCGACATGGGCCGCTATACCTTACAAGAGTGGTTGGGCCTGCCAACTGGCGTCGTGGTGCTGCTGGTGGTGCTGATGGCGCTCTTCATGTTTTGGGGGGCAGAAAAGCTGGAGCAATATTTTGGCGGTAAAGATGCGGCTGCCGAGCCAAAATGGCGCGTTGGGGCAGGGGGCGGGCTGGCGTTGGCCGCCGTTGGCCTGATCATCATTGGCCAACCCACCACGCTGGACCGCTGGGAGCGGATTGCGGGTGAGAAAACGGCCGTACTGGCCGATCGTGCCGTGCAGGTACATCCGGCTGAACTGCTTCACTACCTCCATGATGCCAACATCAAGGTGTTGATGCTGGATGTGCGCAGCGAGGCGGATTACAACCAGTTCCACATTTTGGATGCCCAGCGGGTGCCGCTGGATGCGATTCCTGAGATGGTGCCGAAGCTGCACCTGGAACCGGCCAACGCCATTTTTGTGTTGATGAGCAATGACGAAACGGCCGCTACCGAAGCGTGGAAAATTTTGCAGGCTGAAAGTGTACCCAACGTCTACATTTTGGAGGGGGGGATGAACAATTGGCTGACCCTCTTTGCCAATGATGAGTTCCTGGCGACCCATCCGCGTGTGCCCCATGCCGACGACCAGCTGGCGTTTGCCTTCCCGGCGGCGCTGGGCGCTCGGCAGTTCCCGTCGGAGCCTGATCCCCACAAATATGCCTTTATTTACGAACCCAAAGTGATCCTACAGCTAAAACGCGCCCCCAGCGGTGGCGGCTGCGGCTGATCAAACGTTTCGTGTGATTCTCCTTTGGCAAACGGCCGTTTTTGAGAGGAAACGGCCGTTTTACTTTTATGCAATTTTCCTGATTGACATCTCGCGAACCAAATCGTTATACTTTTAGTATTCTAAAAGGTATGATTATGACCAGGACAAAAACCGCAATCTCATTAACAGAATCTTTATTTGAGCAGGCGGATGCGCTTGCCGAAGAAATGAATATTTCCCGGAGTCAGTTGTTTTCTATTGCCGTAGAAGAGTTCATCGAGCGCCACCAAAATCAGAAGATGCTGGAAGCATTAAACGAAGTTTATCAGGATGGCCCAGATGCTTCTGAGCAGCAGATCCTTCGTGAGGCAAAACCAAAATATCGCCAGATGCTTGAGGATGAGTGGTAATGAATCAGGGGGATGTTTATTGGGTAGAGTTGGGTGAGCCTTCTGGGTCCGCTCCCGGGTTCACGCGCCCGACCGTGATTGTGCAAAACAACTTGTTCAATCGCAGCCGAATTAATACGGTGGTCGTCTGTATGCTCACTTCGCGCTTGCAGCGTGCTGGCGCACCTGGCAACGTGCTGCTAGAGGTAGGCGAGGCGAATTTGCCTAAGCAAAGTGTCGTCAATATCTCGCAAATTTTTACAGTTGACAAAGCAGATTTGATAGAAAAAATCGGCTCTCTATCCGCCGAACGTGTACACCAAATTGTGGCGGGCGTGCAGCTTCTTACTGCGCCACGAGATGTTGATTCGTAGAAGAGATATAGCTATTACGCGCCACTAAACATCTAACTGCCAGCTCGCATCCGGCCGAATTTGCCGTCCAAAGGCCATTAGAATTTGAATGCACCGGGGTTGTTGGTGCTGATGGTGTCTACCCCCCACTCTAGCAAAGTGGGATAATCCCAGTAAAAGCCGCCAGGGGTGCAGGCGTAGCCCGCTTTTTGAATAAGCCGAACTTCAGCCAGCGTCAAAAAGTCCGTGGCTGGGCTAAGGGCATCGACAGGGACATCGGCGATGAGCGCCAGAGGATCGCAAAAACGGCCAACGTAGATGAGGCTGACGGTGAGGTTGGGGTTGAGCTGCTTGACGCGCCGCAGGGCAAACTGATCGAAGCTGATGATGACAACCTGGTCTTGCATCTGGTGCTGCTCAATCAGGCGAACGACGTGCTGGTCTAACCTCGGATCGAAAACGGGGCCGTGCTTCAGCTCAATCATCAGGGCGACGCGATCTTTGGCCCAGGCGAGCATGTCATCTAGCAGTGGCATGTTCAGCCCGGCAAATTGGGGGTCGAAGTGACTGCCTATGTCCAGGGTGCGCAGAAATTCGGCCGTAAAATTACCAATCTGGCCGCGAACGGCCGTTTTATAAAACAAATCTGTATCGTGGAACAAAATCACCTGCTCATCGGCGGTGAGCTGCACATCCAGCTCCAGCAGGTCGGCCCCGCCTGCCAACCCCGCCTCGAAGGCAGGCAGGCTGTTCTCTGGGGCCACGTCCATGGCACCCCGATGGCCAACAAGCAGGGGACGGCCGTTTTTCTCGCGTCTTAATTCAAACATACTCACTCTCTAAACTTGACAAGCCAGAACCTGTTTTCCCGCGCAGAGGCGCAAAGGCGCGGTGGAAAAATCCTCAGCATCTCTGCGTCTTTGCGTTAAAAACGGTTGCGCTTTACACAACAATTTCACCGTTAACGGGCTAATGTTTTTTGCACCACCTGGGCGACCAGTTCGCGGAGTTCGGTCTGGTTGAACGAGGTGGCAGTGGGGGTGGAAACGGCCGTTCCGTTCGTCCGCAATGTGGCTAAATGGGGCTGGTTGGTAGGATGACAGGCAGCGCAAACCTGGCAAAACTCATCCCGCTCACCGGGGTGGCTCCAGCCCAACTGCTCCCGCTGGCGCAGCAGCTTTTCCACCTCGTCGGCGGGCAGCGGGCTGCGCACGCCCAGCTGGGCCAGCATAAAGCCAATGCGCGCGTTTTGCTCCAGCGATTCCAGCCGCATAAACGCCTGCATGGGCGAATCCCCCACCGTGAGCGAGCCGTGCCGCTGCAAAACCAATCCGTCGTGGTGGCGAATCAGCTCACGAATGGCACGCACGTTTTCTTCGCTGGACGGGGTCGCGTACTGGGTGGTGGGGATGATGCCCAGCATCACAATTACTTCGGGCAGCAGGCAGTCGGCCATGGGCACGCCGGCAATGGAGAGAGCCACCGTGATGGGCGGATGGGCATGAACAACGGCCTGGATATCCGGGCGCTGGCGGTATGCTTCCAGGTGCATGGGTAGTTCGCTGGTCGGTTTGAGGGGAGTGGAACGGCCGTATTGCCCGCGCACCACCTGGCCAGCCTCATCCACCACCAGCATATGTTCTGGTTCCAGCAGCCCTTTGTGCAGGCCAGACGGGGTGATGAGCAGACGGTTTGGGGCTAATCGGGCCGAAATATTGCCATCACTGGCGCAAATAAACCCCTTTTCATACATCAAACGGCCGATCTTAACAAACGTCTCCCGCAGCGCCTGCTCATCTTGCCTCATCCGCTTTTGCCTCCCAGAAGCGCTTCATACCGCGCTACTTCCTGAATGAGGCGTGAAGGCTTGCCGTTAAACTCCCGCCAATCCAGTTTTTCCACCGTCAACTTCCACAAAATTTCGGTCAGGGCGGTGTTGACAGGGGTTGGAATGCCCAACTCTTTGCCCTTTTTGGCGATGGCTCCATTGTGGTACACCACCTCGCTTTTGCCCTTGCCTGCTGTTAGATCGATGTGGAATGAGGGCATCTTGTCGCCGCGCCCATCGGCCACCAGCTTGGTTAGTCCGGGCTTAAGCAGGGCACGGGGCAGCCGCTTGATGGAAAAGGCCAGCTTGGTGGTGGAAACAGCAGGTAAATCGACCATTTTGTGCCCGGCGGCTTTCATAACGGCCAGGACTTCTTGAAGCATTTTGATTTCCAGGTCAAAAACAGCGTCGGAGCGGTAGATAAGGCCGGGCCGTCGGTTCAAAATGGCGGAGGTGGCGTTGCCGATAATGTTGACAAACGCTTTAGACCATTTCATCGACTCGTAATCTTTGTACCTTTTGGTTTCCATGCCCGTCTCTCTGAAGAGATTTAGCCACTGCTTAATCTCTTGTTTGGGCTGGGTTGGGGCCAGGCAGAGACCGCCATCGGTGCGTTCGGCCACCAGCTGGGTGGTGGTTTCTTTGCGGATGGGCAGGGTAAACGTGCCAGCAATGATGTGTTCCGCCCCAAACTGCTTGATGAGCCCTTGCTCGATGCCAATGCCGTTTTGGGTGGTAATGATCATGTTGGGCTGCGGACAAAAGGCGATGAGCGGGTTAACCGCCGCTGCCAGATCATACGCCTTCATCGTCAGGATGATGAGATCGTAGCTCTGGCCATCCTTAAATGCCTGGGCGACGGAGGTAACGGCCGTTGGCCGGGTAACGATGCGTTTGCCCCCTTCGATCAGTTCCAATCCCGTTTCGCCAATGAGCTTGGCCATCACATCCCGGGTAATGAGGGTAACGTTATGCTTTTGCTGCGCCAGCCGAGCGCCCAGATAGCCCCCCACCGCGCCAGCGCCGTAAATCAAAATATCCATAAGCTTCTTCCGCGTAACTATTCAGGTCTCAGAGGTGCGACGCACTTACTTTAACAAGTGCGTCGCACCTCTGTGGCAATCCGTTATTCTGCGCCGAGTGTGCTGCCGATAAAGTTGGCGTAACCGCGTAAAAAGTCGGGAACGGCCGTTGCTCGCTTCCCTGCCAGCTGAATCTGTTCCAAAACCAACCCGCCATCGGCGGTGAGGACGGCCGCGCCTTCTTCATGCCGGCTTGTGTCAAGCGCCACGACTTGTCCTGGTTTGCCTGCGGGCAGACGGCCGTTTGCCACTGCCGCCGACTGTATTTTAAGCATCTCACCCTGCCAGGTGGTAAAAGCGCCTGGCCAGGGGGTCATCGCCCGAATGCGCCGGTCGAGTTCAGCGCTGGTTTGCTGCCAGTTGAGATGGCCGTCTTCCTTGCTAATCATCGGCGCATAGGTCGATTGTTCATCGTCCTGCGGCGTGGCGGTGAGCTTACCCGCCACAATATTATCCAGATGGACGCCCAGCAGGTTTGCGCCGAGCCTGGCTAAGCGGTCATGGAGGGAAGCGGCCGTTTCTGTGGGCGAAATCGGCGTCGGCATACAAGCGTACACCGGACCCGTGTCCAGCCCCACATCCATCTGCATCAGGCAGACGCCCGTTTCGGCATCTCCGGCCAGGATGGCGTGTTGAATAGGAGCTGCCCCTCGCCAGCGCGGCAGCAGCGAGGCATGGATATTGAGGCAGCCGTGCGGCGGTAGTTCCAGCACATGCGGCCGTAAAATCTGGCCAAACGCCGCCACCACAATGATGTCCGGCTGCCAAGCGCGCAGCGGCTGGGCTGCGTCCTCGCTGCGCAGTGATTTGGGCTGGTAGACCGAGATATTGGCCGCTTCGGCAGCGATTTTGACAGGAGACGGCCACAGCTGTTTGCCGCGCCCCGCAGGCCGGTCTGGCTGCGTTACAACCCCCACTACCGTTTGGGATTCAATTAGAGTTTGCAAGACGGGTACGGCAAATTCAGGCGTACCCATAAACACAACGTTTGACATAGCGGCATTCTAACCACGATTTTTTTGTTTGCAAACTTATTGACGTAATATGCTCAGCCCCTTACAATCCAATAAGTTATATGAGATTCGGTTTGGTCAATATCGCCTGATTTGACCAAATCAACCAAATTGCATTAGGAGGCAATTCCAATGAGTGATGACATTGATTTTACAAATGATGATATGAAGGTTACCGGTCCGTCAGATGATGATAAGCTGTGGGCGCTGTTGGCCTATGTGTTTACACCCCTTATTCCCATTATTTTGATGTTGATGGAGGATAAGAAAAATCGGCCGTTTATTAAAGCCCACAACGGGCAGGCGCTGGCCTGGGGTATTCTTAATATGGTGATTGGTACCGTGTTAAGCACTTTTTTGTGCGGTATTCCTTCGCTGGCCATGTGGGGTATTGGTGTTTACTGGGGTTGGCAGGCATATCAGGGTCAAGAAGTAACCATTCCGGTGATTACCGATTTTGTCAAGGGTCAAGGCTGGGCCTAATCCCTGATTTTTCGTAAACTATTCACCGCAAAGGACGCAGAGAGCGCAAAGGTAAAGAGAAAATCTTCGTTCTTTGCGGGTAAATCCCAGAAAAGCTGGATAGATACGATTTTCATCAAAACAAAATAGGAAGAGCCAGCTCTGTCATAACAATCAGGGCTGGCTCTTTTTTTTGCGCCATCTATGCCCCACGTTTTCAGGGGCTGATCGCTTAATCAGTTATGCAGCATAACGCCCCATCAGCAGGGTGGCATTGTGTCCACCCAGGCCAAAGCCATTCGACATCGTTATATCCACCGGGGCAGACCGCGCTGTGTTAGGCACGTAGTCGAGGTCGCAGTCGGGATCGGCCGTTTCGTAATTGATCGTCGGCGGCAGCAGGTTGTGCTGAATGGCTTGCAGGCAAATGATCGCCTCCAGGGAGCCAGAGGCGCCCAATAAGTGGCCGTGCATCGACTTGGTAGAGCTGATGGCCACATCGTAGGCGGCTTCGCCAAAGACCGCTTTGATAGCGGCCGTTTCTGCCTGGTCATTGAGCGGGGTGCTGGTACCGTGGGCGCTGATGTAATGAACGGCCGTTGCTACCACCTCCGCATCGGCCAATGCCGCCCGCATCGCCTGGATAGCGCCGGAGCCATCGGCAGCGGGCATAGAGATATGGTACGCATCCGCGCTGGCCCCATACCCCAAAAATTCGCCATAGATGCGGGCACCACGCGCCAGGGCATGGTCTAACGACTCCAACACCACGATAGCCGCTCCTTCGCTCACCACAAAGCCATCCCGCGTTTGATCAAACGGCCGTGATGCCGTCTGCGGGCTTTCATTACGGGTCGAGAGCGCCTTCATCACGCTGAACCCGGCAAAAGCAATGGGCATCAGGCACGCTTCCGAGCCACCAGCAATCATGACATCGGCTGCGCCGTGCTGCACCACGCGGGCCGCCTGGCCAATAGCGTCGTTGCCGGTGGCACAGGCAGTGGCCACCGACATATTTGGGCCAGCCAGGCCGTGCTGAATGGAAACGGTGGCGGCGGGCGTATCCGCCAGCATCATCGGCACAAAAAATGGGCTGACGCGGTACGGGCCACGCTCATTGAGCAGGTTCACATTGTCTACAATGGGGTCCAGGCTGCCCATACCGCTGCCGATGACCACGCCAATGCGGTTTTTGTTGGCCGCCGTCACCGTGAGGTTGGCGTCTTCAATCGCTTGCTGGGCGGCAAAAAGGGCAAATTGGGTCATGCGCGACATGCGCCGCACCTCTTTACGATCAAAATGGTCCTGGGGATCAAACCCTTTCACTTCACCAGCAAAGGTGGTTTTGTATTCACTAGGGTCAAAGGCGGTAAGGGTATCTATGCCAGATTCCCCCTGGCTTATTTTTTGCCAGGTCATGCCTACATCGTTGCCAAGCGGGTTGATGGTGCCCAGGCCGGTCACGACCACCCGTCGTTTTTGTTGATTCATTCTGCCTCCACAATCTTCTTAACTTCAACCATCTATAACCCAACCTGACGGATGAAGATACGGCCGTACCGCGCACCGCAAAAAAAAGAAGCTGGCAAAGATTGCCAGCTTCTTTTTTATAGCAGTTGTTCTCAGAGGTGCGACGCACTTGCAAGTGCGTCGCACCTGTACTGTCTACTGAGCATCAACCGACATGACAAAACCACCCTCACCGCCAAAGAAATCGCGGATGCGGATGATAACCAGCTCTTCGCTGGTAAAGGTGTAAATAAGCTCTTCTGCTTCGCCAGAGAAGCCATTATCAGCGCTAGCCAGGATGTTTTCATCCAGATCTAGAATTTCAATCACCATATCTACCGAATCATCATCGGAGACGACATTGATAATCATGGATTCGCCAACCAGGCCGCTGATAACGTAATCGACCAGCCCCTCTTCATTGGTGCGGGCATCGACCAGATCGCCATAAGCCAGCTCGAAGATAATCTCTGGGGTTCCAAACAGCACCACTTCGTAGTCGCCCGTGTTGGCACCGAAATCGTCTTGCGAATTCACGATGCGGAACGTGTAGGAGCCAGCCTCTTGAATGACCATGACAAATTCCTCTACGTCAATAGAGAAATCAAAACCGCGTTCCGGATCGAAACCCAGGCCAGAAATCGGCTCGCCACCCTTGCGTACCTGAATAGCGATGTCTAAATCGCCAAATGGCTCTACAAAGATGCCAACCATATCGCCCGCACGCAAAGCAGTGAAGGGGAAGGAATGCCCCTGGCCTTCATCCTCAGCGGCAAGAAAGTCTGGAGAGGCTATCACGACGTTGGTAAGGGGGGTGCTTAACTGGATATCGAAGCTGCCTGCAGAACCATCGAAGCCATAAACATTGATGGTGTAGACGCCGTCTTCAGGCAGCGCCACAATGACATTTTCGAGGCCAAAGGAAGCGTCTCGTTCGCGATCCAGCAAGGAGTTGCCAGCGGCATCAACTACGTCAACAACGACGTCCAGGTCGCCAAATGGGGTAACAACCATGCCAACGATGTCGTCAGCGGCTCCGGCAAAAGAGAAAGCGGCAACCGGGTTGGCGCTGTTGACAGCTCCAGAAACAGCGTCACCGTAAGCGATTGCTGTTCCGGGACCACCACTCACGGGAGTAACGGCCGTTCCTGCTTCCGCTATTGTCAATGAGTAGCTACCTGTGGCATCGGCAAAACCGCGCACCAGGATGGCATAGCTGCCTGAGGCGGGAATGGTCACCCCTGGTAACTCTTCAGTTCCAAAGGAATCATCCACCTCACCATCGGGCAAAATGGAGTTACCGCTGTCATCCAAAACATCCACCACAACATCAAAGTCGCCTTCCGGTGCCACAATGATGTCAACCACTTCCCCTTCCAGACCAATGAACTCCCAAACGGAGGGGCCAGAGGCATCCACAACACCGGCAACCGTGTCGCCGTACAGCAAGAAGCCTGAGCTTTCGGGAATATCGATGCTTTGGGTGGCGCCACCAACGGGGGCAGAGAGGGTGATGGAATTAACTATTGCGTCCAGAATGGGGCGGTTTGTGGCTTCTTCGGATATTTCGGAGCCAGAAAGGACAATGGCCGCGCGGGTATCTGACATGATGATGAGCAGCTTCATAACGGCCGTATCGCCCTCGGCATCAGTCGCGTCAGCTGTTACTTGCGCTGCGGCCTGGCCATTGATGGTAACGGCCGTTGGCTCTCCGGTTACAGTTAGCTGGATGCCTTCCTCTTCCGCGTCACCTTCAGCAAAAAACTCAACAAAAACATTGAGTAACTCCACCGGGGAATTTGTGTCTACATCATCCCCCACCATAAAACTCAAAAATTCTTTGTCTACAAAGGAGATATTCAAGAGTGCGCCCTTGATATCATCCTCGCCATCATCCAAAATATCCCGACTGCTGGCCAGCCGCAGCTCATCGGCGGATTCATCAACTTCAATGGCCCAATCGGCAGGATGAGACAAGGAAACGCCTAAAACTTCGTTGGAAAAATCAACAAAATTGGCCGTGGGGTCTGGCGTTGCGGTTGGTTCTGGTTCTTCAGTTGGTTCTGGTTCTTCCGTTGGCGGGGGCGCGTCATCATCCCTGTCATCTCTGGCCGGGCGAGGGGTTGGCGTGGGGTCTTTGACGCCACAGGCTGTGAATACAGCGCCAAACAACAGGGCTGCCAACAGCATAAAAATGAGGTGCTTGTTCAGGTTTTTCATAAAATCTCTCCTAATATTGTAAGATGGTTTTTCTTCTAAAATGGGCGTCTTTTAAACTACTTTGAAAACTGCTAATGGTAATGGAGGAGACCCAATTAACCATAGGTTATTAGGTCTAGATGGGTGCATCCTTTCACATTATGATTGCAATTCTTTCTGTCAATCTGAACGGCCGTAACCAAATTCATTTTGATGTCACGGCGCACAGAATACAGCCAAAATCAGCCTGCAACTGTAAAGCAGTATATACCCTCAACGATCCGAAATCGATCTCAATTTTCCTGACTTTTTGGAGCTGGCTCTATCAACGATCCCGGTTCAGCCAGCGCACCGTCAGCTCGCCCACCCGGTCCAGCCGCTGGCGCAGCACGGTGCATTCTGGCAAGGCATCGACAAACATCTGGCCATACCGCTTGGTGATGACCCGCTTGTCTAAAATAATGACCACTCCCTCATCCGTCTGACGGCGGTTGAGGCGGCCAAACCCCTGCCGAAAGCGCAGCACCGCCTCTGGCACAGAGTATTCAAAAAAGGCATTGTCGAACGTTTCAGAACGGGCGGCAAAAATGGGATCAGACGGCACATCAAACGGCAGCTTGGCGATGAGCACCGCTTGCAGCGCCTCGCCCGGCACATCGACCCCTTCCCAGAAGGAGCGGGTGCCCAGCAGCACGGCCCGGCTGCCGGGCTGCTTGAACTGCGCCAGCAGCTGCTGGCGCGAACCGCCGGAGCTTTGCGCCAGCGTGGTAATGCCGGCATCGGCCAGCGCCCCTTCGATCGCTTTGGCCGTCTGATTCAGCTGGCCATACGAGGTAAACAGCACCATCGTCCGGCCACCCAGCGACATGGCCACATTCACAATGGCATCCTCCAACATGCGCTGGTAGCCGGGCTGGTTCGGTTCGGGAATGTCGGTGACCAGGTAGAGCAGGGTGGCATTTTTGTAGTCGAACGGGGAACCGACAGCCAGTTCGTCTACATCGTGGGCGTGCAGCCGATCGCGGATGTAGGTGAAGTTGGCTTCTTCGCGGGCGTCTGGCCCGGCAGTGCGCAGCGTGGCGGAGGTAAGCACCACCGTTTCCAGCGCCTCGAAGATGTTGCTTTGCACCAGCGGCCCAATGTGCAGCGGCGCGGCGTGCAGCGAGATGCGCTCCTTGAAAATTTCCACCCAGTAAATCATGTCCGGGTCTGGATCGATGATGATGCCGTCCAGGTTGAGGCGGGTTTCTTCGAGGGAACGGCCGTTACTCATCAAGGTCAACTTCAAATCTTCGCCATCGGCCAGATCAAACTGCTCGGCAATATCCCCCAAGCCACCCGCCAGCTTGCCAAAGCCATCGACAACGGCGCGCAGATGACGGCTCAGGTTATCCCAGCTCAGTTCCACCTCATCAAAGCCGGGTTGGGTGCGAACGGCCGTTGTCAACCGAATTTGCTGGGCAAACTGGCTGCGCGTGTTCATCGCCTCAGACAAAAAGAAGGTAAGCGTCGTGAAAAATTCATCCAGCCGAATGACAGCCGACTGCCCCTCGCGCCGCATCCGGTTGATCATCTCGTTGAATTTGGCAACAAAATCCGGCGGTAAAGCAGCTTCCAAGCGGCTCTGCAAATCGGCCAGCAGCCCGGCGCGGGGTTTGTTCACCTCGTCCAGAATCGCTTCCAAAAACCGCTTGTCGGCCCGGAAGCTGAGACCGTCGGTAACGGCCGCTTCCAGATGGTGCGCCTCGTCTACAATCAGATCAACAAACGGAGGCAGCACCTGATTCTCGTTAGAGACGTTGGAAAGCAGCAGCGAATGGTTGACAATGACCAGATGGGCCAGCTCTGCCCGACGTCGGGCCACGTGCAGCGGGCAGTTTTCCGCCGCGCAATGCTCCGAAGTGCAGGAGGCGTTTTCGCCGTTCAGCTTGCCCCAGGCCAGCCGCTCCCCCGGCGTGCGCAGGTTCAGCTCGGCCACGTCGCCCGTGGCGGTGGTGGGCAGCCAGAGCAGGATGCGGGCGTAGAGAGCCATCTCGTCGGCGTTGCTGGGGCCGCTGTGGCGCATCTGCTGGAAGAGGCGGGTGCAGACGTAGTTGCGCTTCCCTTTGCGCACGGCGGCGCGCAGCTCAAACGGCAGCACCTTTTGCAGTTCAGGAATATCTTTGTGAATGAGTTGGTCTTGCAGGTTGATGGTGTTGGTGGAGATGACCACGCGACGGCCGTTTTCCACCGCCCAAAACGCAGCCGGAATCAGGTAGGCAATACTTTTACCCGTACCGGTGCCTGCTTCCACCATCACGTGCGCCCCGTCGTTAAACGCGCCCACGACGGCGTCCAGCATCTCCACCTGCTGCGGCCGGTATTCAAAAGAATCGAACAGCTGGCTAAAGTTGCCCCCCGGCAGGATCAGGCTGGCGACCAGCTCCGGGTCTAACATGCGGGGCTTTTCGGCGGGGATGGCGGGACGGCCGTCTAGCTTGCGGGGGTTGAACAGGCGGGGCAGTCGCCCGCGATGGCGCAAATCCTGCCCTTCAAACGCCGTGCGCACCCGCTCGGCTAAAATATCCTCGAAAAAGATGGTTTCGGGCCAGGCCAGCCGCCGCCCCGCTTCCACCAGCTCATCAATCTGGCTCAGCTGCAATTGCAGCGCCCGCTCGCGCAGCGCCAGAAACAGCTCCACCGTCTGCTCCGCATCCTCCAGGGCGCGGTGAGCCTGGCTGCCGTTGGGGTTCGGCAGACCCAAATAATGCACCAGCGATTCCAGATTAAACCGCCCGGCGTCAGGGAACAAAATCGAGGCCAGCGTCACCGTATCCAGCCGGTGGTTGCCCACGCCCAGCCGCTCTGCCTGTAAAAAGCCCAAATCGAAGCTGATGTTATGCCCTACGAGCACATGGTCCCCAATTTTGGGGCGCAGTTGGGAGCGCAGCGTAAACATGGTGGGAGCCTCATCCACCATCGCCTGGGTGATGCCGGTGAGCTGGGTAATGAAGGGTGGAATCGGCCGGTGCGGATTCACCAGTGAAGAAAATTCGTCCAGAATATCGTTGCCGCGCAGGGTAATGGCGGCCACTTCAATAATGCTGTCTGTTTGGGGGTCCAGCCCCGTCGTTTCCACGTCAACAACGACGTAAGTTGTGGCACTCATAAGGAACAATCCCATTTTTTTGGCTTGAAAAGCAAAAATTATAGCACAAACTTTCTAACGAGAATGGCTGCAAAGTGGTTAACGAATTCTGGTTTTTGAAAGCCAATGGTTGACACGTCTGATCATGTATGCCATAATGCGCCCATCATTTCCAATTTATTGATAGGCCAAATTTTGGCCCGCTATCTTTATGATGAGGAGGTGGTGCTTATGGATAGTAATTTATCTAACCGCACCGCAGCGCTACCTTCTCGGATGAGTAAGTAGCGCTGCGGTGCACACAAGGGCCTTGTCTTCGGACAAGGCTCTTGTTTGTTATGGGGTGGCTAATTCGTTTGTTGCTCTAATTCGTTGTTGTCAATCTAAGAGAGAAGAAACATGAAAGAAGTTCCTGTGATTTTGTTTGGCGCGGGTGGGGTTGGTTCGGCGTTACTGCGGCAGATTGTGAACGGCCGTTCCCACCACACCAGCCGTAATCAATGCCACTTTACAATTATCGCCATCACCGACAGCCAGACGATGCTGTGGAACCCTGACGGCCTGAGCGATGCTGAGCTTCTGGAAGCAGTTGCCGCCAAACGGCAGGGTCTGCCAGTGGATCCGGCCTACCGCACGGAACGGCCGTCTGAACGCGTACGCCCCAGCGAGATCGAGCTTGTGCAGCAGGTGACGGAGGCCGGGCTGGGGCCAGCCATTTTTGTCGATGTGACTGCCGCCGAGGGGATGGAGCCAGCGCTGCTGCAGGCGCTGAAATTGGGACACAGCGTGGTGTTGGCGAATAAAAAACCATTAGCGGGGAGGTGGGAAACGGCCGTACCCTTCTACAACCAGCTCCGCCTGCGTCACGAATCCACCGTGGGCGGTGGCCAGCCCGTCATTGCCACGCTGCGTTATTTGCTGGATGTGAACGACCCGATTTATCAGATTGAAGGGCAGCTCAGCGGCACGCTGGGCTTTATCTGCACCCAGCTCGATGCCGGTGTGCCGCTCTCGCAAGCCATCACCGAGGCCAAGGCCAAAGGGTACACCGAACCAGACCCACGCGAAGATTTAGGCGGGCAGGATGTGATGCGCAAGGTGATGATTCTGGGGCGGATGGCTGGCTGGCCGCTGGAAGCCAGCGACATCGAAGTAGAGTCGCTCTACACACCCGACCTGGCCAATTTGACCGTGCCGGAATTCCTGCAAGCCGCCAGCCAGCTGGATGCAGCGATGCAGCAGCGGGTGGACGACGCCCGCGCCAACGGCCAGGTACTACGCTACGTGGCCGAACTCAGCGAAGGACGCGGTACCGTTGGCCTGAAACCGATTCCGGCCAGCAGCCCGCTGGCCAACATGAAGTACATCAGCTTCCGCACCGGCTACTACAATGACGAGCCGCTGCTCATTGGCGGCAAGGGTGCGGGCGTGGAAATGACGGCCGCAGGCGTTTTGGGGGATATGATTGGGCTGGTTCGTGAGCGGTAAGCGGTAATCGGTAAATGGTAATCGCTCAATGGCGACCGATTACCATTTACCGACCACCCATTACTGCTCCTCCGTCAGGAGGAAAAACGGCACCGAAATCGGGCTGCGGTTGCGCTGGAGGGGAACGTCGGCCCCGTCGGGGTCAAATTCGTCTGGTTCACCCGCGTTGAGGTAGAGCGTCACGTACAGCGTGTCTGTGGCCAGGGACGGGTCGATGGAAATGGCGATGTCGTGACTGATGCCGGGGGGAACGGCCGTAAACCCCAACACCTCACCCCGTTCTCCATTCTCATCGGCCTCGATGGCCACCCAGGTGGGCGCATTCACCACCACCAATTTCACCGTCAGGACGGCTGAGGCGGTGCCCGTTTTGGGCAGCGGCTGATCTTCAACCACCAGATAATTCCCCGGCGTCAGGCTCAACGTCACCGTATTGGGCAAACGATCCTGATAATAAACCGGCTGATCCACACGCGGAAAATCAAAGGCATCCCCTGAGACGGTATCCTCATGCAGGCGCAAATGGAGAATAGACGTAGCGGCAGATTCCACCACCTGAACCTTCACCCGCTCATTCAGCCCATCCACCAGCAGGGCTGAACCGATGATCAGCCCAGGTTCCCCCCCATCATCAAAATAGACCACCAGCCAGCCAGGCCCATTACTAATAACTCGTTCCACCTCAAACACGCCATTGATCAGCGGCTGATCCAGCACAAAAATATCGACGGGAAAAGTAGCGGCAAACTCAGCCACAACCGGTTCGCCGTTGGCCAGCAGCGGCTCGTCTTCGGCCTGGTAGTCGAACCGGAGCGGACGGCCGTAATCGGCATACAACGCGGCGTACAGAGTTGGCGTTGCTTCCCGCCAGGGAATAGTAATAACCAGATCTTCATGGCGACCAGCTGTTAGCGGAATGAAGCCCAACAGGTCAGCCAAACGGCCGTCTACCCCGGCATGAATCGCCAACCAGCCATCTTCTGGCAGCAGTACATTCTCAATTCGCACTACCCCATCCTCACCCACTGCCTGTGCCACCACTTCGATGACTGGTTCAGACAGCTGAAAATCCAGGGCAAAGGTAGTGGCAATTTGGGCCGATTCCCATACCAGCGGCTCGTCTGGCCCGTTGGGGAACTCAAATTCGCCACTTTGGCCTGCATCGCTGTGCAGGATGGCTGCCAGGGTAGGCGTGGCCTGCTGGGGATCGATAGTAAGCGATACGTTTGGGTTGAGTCCGGTGGCAACGGCCGTAAAGCCCAGCACCTCGCCCAATTCACCATCAGACATGGCGTACAGCACCAGCCAGCCATCTTCTGGCGAGATGACGCTGGCGATTTGCAGCGTGCCCTCATCCGTCAGCGGCTGATCGGCGGCGTTGATGCGGGGGACAGCCGGGGTGGGGACCGGCGTGTGGGTGGCAGTGGGAGTGGGGGTGGCTGTGGCTGAAGGCGGAAGGTCGGCAACGGCCGTTTCGCCATTAGCCACGGCAGCCAGGGTTGGGGTGGCCGTGGCGTTGTTTTCATTGGCACAGGCGACAGCCATCAGCAAAAATAACCCCAGCCACCAGACCTGATTTATCAGTTTCATTCTCTTCTTCATAAGCTGTTCAATTCAACTTTTCCTGCTTCCTTCCAATACAAATCAAGTACCAATCAAGCGAGCGGGATTGTAGGGTAGATGCTAAAAATCTCAAATTGTTACCTAGTTTACACTGAACGGATGTTTACTCCCTTAAGATTCGTGTATAATATTAGCAGTACTGTGATACTATACTTTATTGTGCTTGTTGGTATTTTGCATCTGAGAAGTAAGGAGAAAACTTAACAAACAAATCGCTTGCGTAGAAATTTGTGATATGTAGTGTTGTGAGGGAAAAAGATCATGGGTAACGAAATCTCAAAACGTATTGAATTAGAAAAGCAGGAAAAGATGCTGCACGAGCGGCTGGCTGAAGATACCCGGCGCTTACAATCAGCTCGGACCCACCTGAAGCTTTGCGAAGAGGCTCTAGAGTACACTCTGGCAGAACTTCACGACGTTAAAGAGCGAAAGAAAGCTATAACGGGTCTGCTAGAAAGTATGTGGAACGGCGGCACGGCCGAAAGCCCCTTGAAAAAAGCGTAGCAATTCTCATCAACGACAAATCTTAAACCATTTATTTTGCGATATTGTCATTTTAATCAGAAACGAGATGAGAATGAGAGCCGGTTGTTAACATCCGGCTCTTTTTATTTCAGGGACGAGAAGACGCTTGCCAGGCCATCGTTGTGCCATCGGTGGTAACAGTGATGGTACCCAGCAGATCGGTGCGCAGTACAACTGCGCCAACGGCCGCTGCCCGCTCCAACATCTCTGGAGCCGGATGACCAAAGCGGTTATCCACCCCCGCCGATACAACGATGATTTGCGGCTGGACGGCTTGCAGCATGGGCAGGCTGCTGGAAGAATTAGATCCATGATGCCCCGCTTTGAACACGAGCGCGTTTAGCGGCCGTTTCCTGGCCAACATCTCTCCCTCCCCCGCCTGCTCCGCATCCCCCGTAAACAAAAAGGTGAAATCGCCATACACCAGCCGCATAGAAACCGAATTCTCATTCCGGTTGTCGGCAATGAGCACCGGGCCAGGATGGACCACTTCCAGGCGCACGCCATCCTCAATTTCAATGACCTCCCCCGCCTGCGCCGGGCGAATTTCCGTATTTTGGCTCTGCGCCGCCGCCAGCACCTCATCGTAAATGGGGGATTCGCCAAAACCTTGGCCGTTGGTGATGAGCATGTTGACCCGATACCGCTCAAAGACGCCCACCAGTCCGGAAACGTGGTCGGCATCGGGATGGGTGGCCACAAGCAGATCGATTTCCCTGTCCCAGAACGGCATTTGCCGCCCCACCTGGTCGTTGAGAACGCTGGGATAGAGACCGCCATCGACCAAAATTTGCCGTCCGCTGGGGGTTTGGATGAAGGTGGCGTCCCCTTGCCCCACATTCATGAAAACGATGTGCAGCTGGCCGTCTGGCTGGGTCATGCCCCAACCGAAGACGAGAACGGCCGTTACTCCCGAAACCCCCACCGCCAGCCGCTGCGTGAGATTTTGGCGAACGGCCGTAAAAATGCGGCTGCGGCGCTCGGTGGGCTGTTGGCCCAGCCAGGTCAGCCCACCAATGACGCCAAAAATGGCCACAACCCCTGTCGCAGAGACGGTCAGGGGGATGGCAGCGCCCGGCACGGCGGCAAACAGCCGCACCATCCAGATGGTGTAGCCCAGAAAAAGCCAGGCGATCCAGGCCAGCAGCTGACCCACGGCGGGCAAAACCAGCCCCACCAGCGTGGCCAATCCACCCCAAATCATGACGGCGGGCTGCACGGGCAAAATAAGTGCGTTGGCCAGCAGGCTGATAATCGACAGCTGGCCAAAGTAGCCGATCATCAGCGGCAGGGTCAAAATTTGGGCGGCAATGGTGAGGATGACCGCTTCAGACAGCACGCCCATCACCTTTTCCACCCAGTCGCGTTCCAGCCAGCGCTGCAAGCCGCGCCGCGTCCACTGCGTTAGCGGGTCGGCATAGAGCATCAGGCTGAGGGTGGCAGCAAAACTGAGCTGGAAACCGACGTCCCAGAGGGTAAACGGCCGTATCACCGTCATCACCAACCCGGCCAGAAAGAGGGAGGCAAAGGCGAAATTCGGCCGTCCCAGCCAGCGGTTGGTCACCAGATAGATACCACCCATCAGCGCCGCCCGCACCACGGAAGCCTCGGCCCCTACCAGCACGGTGTAGAGTGAGATGCCTACCAGGGCAAAAATAACCGCACCCCGTTGAGACAGGAACAGTTCGGCCAGCCGCACCAGAATGGCGACCAAAACTGCGATGTTAAACCCGCAAATATAAACCCAAAACCAGTGTCTCCTTCAAGTTGGTTTACTCTATTGATACAGAAAACCAGGGGGTGCATGATGCAGCGCGCCAATAAATACATTTCCGCTTTTTCGGCGCTACTGGTTCTGTTTCTAGCAAGCAGTGCTTTTGTACTTTCCTTTGAAGCACTGAAAGATTTAGCCAAGGACGCAGGTGTTGCGGAGCAAATGGCCTGGCTGTATCCTGCCATCATCGACGGCGCGATCATTATCTTTAGCTTAAGTGTCTTACGCGCAAATCTTAACCGAGAAAATGTTTTGTATCCCTGGGTTTTGGTTTCCCTGTTTACGGTTTTAAGCGTGGCGCTAAACATCATCCATGCGGAGCAAGATTTCCTAGCCCGGTTTTTAGCAGCTATTCCACCAGTAGCTTTATTTTTGTCTTTCGAGTTGTTAACGAGTCAATTGAAGGCGGTTGCTGTCCGATTACGAGCCATCCAGAGCCTGACTGAAATTGATAAAGAAATCCAAGAAAAACAGATTGAACTGAGCAATGTGATTGTCGGTCGGACTGCCGAGTTGGATGGTATCGTTCATGAACGAAAGGCACTCCTGGAAAAACTGGATACCGAAATCAAGCAACTGGAAGATAAGATGTCCAATTTGAAGGAAGAAGCTAGACAAAAGAATAAGGTAGTCAAAAACACATTATCAACCAACATTGTCAAAAACGGGCGATCAGAACACGGTCGCACGGTAAAAAAACCAGACGCTCTGCAGCAGTTATTAACTTTTCTGAGTAACAGCCCGAACGCTTCCTTGTCCGAAATGGCCACAGTAATTGGCCGGTCGAAATCGACAGCTGGAGCTTATGTTGCGGAATTGGAAGCGCACAACATGCTGAGAAAAGATTCAGAAGGGTGGCAAGTCGTTGAAGGATACCAAAAAGACTCTCGTGTTGATTGAATCCTGAATTTGCTTTAAATTTGCGAATTTTTGGGGTAAGTTAAGTCATTTGGCATCTTGGTGATTCGGAGGTGAGATTATGAAACAGGCGATTATTTACTGTCGATTGGCTTGTGAAGACCAGGAAACAGACGAAAGACTTTCTAGGCAAAAAGGGGAATGTTTGCAATACGCAAGAAAACACGACTATCAAGTCGTAGAAGTAATCTCCGAAATAGCCAGTGGAATAGATCCAAACAGGAAGGGTTTACAGAAGCTACTTGAGATATGCGCAAAGAACGAGATTGAAGCAATTCTGGTTCAACACGTTGATCGCTTATCAAGAGACTTGAATCACACGAAATCTCTTTTGCAAACTCTTGCTAAAACAAACACAAAACTGGTCACTGTAACAACGATCTTTTGGGATACAGTTGAGCCAACTATAAAATGATTTGGGACGAAAATCATATACCTATCCCTATAGCTAAACCTATATAGCAATAGTTAGGGGTTTATTGCGATATACCTGGCTTTTTAAGACCACTCACCCTCCTGAAAAACGCCGTTTTGTGCTTTTTCCGCATAGCTGAAAACTTCGTGACCACACCCACTCCGCGTAACTACTTAGGTGTGGTCACGAAGACACACAAAGGACGGTGGAGGAGGGTGAGTGGTGGGAAGTGAGAGATAAAGAAAAAAAAGAAAAAAAAGAAAGAGGAGAGATAGGATAGGTATGTAGAGTAGGTAGGAGAGGTGGTGAGGTGGGGGATGGGGAGACGGCCAGCAAGCATGGGCGAACATGGCATTTAGGGCCATGTTCGCCCATAATTACCGACCATGGACGGACAGCGAAAATCAAACAGGAAACGAAAATCAAGAAGCGACAAGGGCCAGGTTCGTGCCACCGAACGTGATCTCAGAATAATGACGTACATTGGAGAGCAGTATGCAGTTAGTCTTAACCATCTCAAAAAATTGCTTGAGATGGTCAAGGGGGAGAGCTTGAGCGACGCCACAGTAAAACGACTGTGTATCCGCTGGGAAAGAGCCGGTTGGATTGAAAAACGGAAACTGCTTGCAAGCCAACCTCAATGGGTATGGCTCAGCAAAAACGGCCTTCAAGAAATGGAGTTGGAGTATCCCTATAGAGCGCCGAGTCTTGCCAGACTGAATCACATTTACTACGCAAACGCCGTCAGGCTCTACATTGAAAAACGACGCGGCAGCGCAGTTGAGTGGATAAGTGACCGATTGGTTAATGTGGAGCGCAAGGCCGAGAAGAAAAAGCACATTGTAGATGGAGAGCTTTTACTTGAGGGAGCAACGATTGCCATTGAAATTGAAATATCCAAGAAATCCAAGCGGCGTCTCTCTTCGATAGTCAGGGAGCTTAAGCGGGATTACAAGTACATTTGGTACTTTGCCTCGGACGAATGTTATCAAAATGTCAAGGAGGCCATCGAGAGTATCCCCAATCATCAGGAGACGTTTGTATTATATAGCTTATCAAAGATTCTGAAGGGGGATGAATAATCAACCAACCCTTGATCAATCCAACCTCAACTATTTTGAGTGGGCCGTTTACAATGTCCTACTGTATCTGTTATTTATCGGAACATGTGGGCCAGTTACCTCGATTGCTGCTTTTGTTTTTGAAAGATTTGCTGTAAGACGCAAAACCTATGCTTTGTTCTTAAGTGGGTCTTTTTTTTGGTTACTCGTCGTTAGCAGAAGTTTCTCCTTTTCTCAAATTGAAATTCTAGAATTTTGGCGCTATTCGATTCCGCTGTTTCCGGTTGCAAGCCTGCTGCTGAAAGGGGCATACATGTTTTCGCAATTCTCAAAGCCTAAGTCACTTCATGAAAAGTTAGCTGAAGAAGAAGAACGACTACGCCTTGAAAACGAGCGCAGGGCCGACTATGCGGCCAGACTGACAGAAGAAAACGTTGGCGAAGGTTATTTGATGGTGGGGGCGCAAATCAAGGGTGACATTATCCCCCCTTACGTCCAAATCCACCAGGTGAACCAAAGGGTTTATTTTGAAGAATCGATCCTTGATCACCACATCTTTTTGTTGGGAACAACTGGAGCTGGCAAGAGCGAGACCATTAAAAGACTCGTCAGCGAAGTTCTAACGAAAACCGACCGCAATATCTATTTTGTGGACGGCAAGGGGGACGAGCAGCTAGCTATGGATATTCGCTCTCTAGCGCATCACTACGGCCGTGGTAATGCTCCCATATTTAGACTGGGTTTTAACACGTATGGAGCGATTTACAATGGTTTCAGAGGCACGGCTGAAACGATCTACAACCGCTTGTGCGCTTTGGTGGGAGTTTCTGAAGCAGAAGGGGACGCGCAGTATTACGCCGATCTAAACCGCGACCTCTTGCAGCTTATCTGCTATGCACCTGGTGGCCCACCAAGAAACTTTGAGCAGGTTAGAGCCAGGCTCAAGCAAGGTTGGCTACTTAATGCTTACAAAGACAACCCGATTGAACTTCAAGACATTGATGAGCTCGAAGATAAAGACATCCAGGGACTTTCAAGAAGAATTAGACCGCTAGCTAGAGTGTTTTACCCATGTGTGGGTGACGATGGGTTTGCGCTAGAAGATACGAGATGTGCAATTTTTTCCATGCGGGTACAAAGTGTGGGGGATACAGCCAGACGATTCCTTGATTTTCTTGTTGAAGATTTAAAAGACTTTGTGGGCAAGCGTCAGAAGCAACCAAGTGTTTTGATCATTGATGAGTTTGGCCAGTTTAGTAACAACAACATTATTTCCCTGTTAACGCTTGCTAGAAGCGCCAAAATGGGCGTGATTTTGGCTACCCAAGACACAGCCAGTCTTAAAGATGAAACGACCAAGAAAAACGTGTTGGCCAACTGTCGAACCAAAATCTTAATGGCCTCTGATTTTCCCGAAGAAATCGCAGAGCTTGCCGGAACGCGCTACCAACTTGAATCAAGTATTCAACATGAGGACGGAGAACTAACCGGCTCAGGCAGTGCCCGGATACAGCACGCTTTCAAAATTGACATGAATGAAGCAGCCAAGTTGAGGGCGGGAGAAGCATTTGTCATTCGTCAAAGACACGCCATCAAAGTTAAAGTCAAGGCGATTGGAGAAGTTGTCCAAGCCGATCCTCAACCAGAAGAAAAAAGACGAATTGAAAGCAAGAAGGCCAAGAAGGAGGAGCCACCCAAGTTATAGAACCTTATTTTTTCATTTTTAGGAAGAAGCAAACTGCGTTCAAGGCTTTATTTTGCGTTAATCCCTTCAAGAGCGAGTTGTAATTTTTCAAAAAGAGAAGGATAAGCGTCCCCCGAAACTGTAACGGTACTGTAGAGGAATACACAGTAAAAGGTGAAACATGAAAAGATTTTTCTTGTATTTAACAACCCTGGTTTTAGAGCTTATCTTTGGGCTACAGCGCGTATTTATGATAGCTATACCGCTGTTTTTCGTGATAGTAATCGTCTCGTTTTTCAACAACTATGATTACTATTTTGGCTCATTTGCATACCAGCGTTTTGGCAATTACGGATGGGCTTCTTTTGTTGATGATTGGGTCATACCCCCTTTGTTTTTTTCCCTGGGTGTTGGGCTCATGTTGGGCTATCTGAACATCTTTTTTTCCTTACAAGCGTTTATCGCTGGAGGCCAATTCATAACACGCTTTGTGCTAGGAGCGCGGTCGCCAAGCAGTAGAGAACGGCATAAGATATACGATACGCTTAACGCTGTTTTTCGGCATGTAAAGGGGCCAGTCAAAGGCTTTTCGACCGTATTCATCATTGACTCGCCATTCGATCAAGTTAACCTTATAGGCACCACGCTTTACATTTCTTCTGGAGCCGTTCAAAGCAACGACCTGCCGGTGCTTTTAGCCCATGAGATAGGGCATTTGAACAATGGCGACGGCCGTATGGTGCTGGCCTTACGTCGCCTGGTTTTTATTCCTTTTCAACTATTTCTCGCAGGGGTTAGGGGGTTTTCAACGAACAGACCAAATCCGAAGCCGGAACTCAAAGAGTTTGAGGCAATGGAGGTATTCTTTTTCCTGGCGAATAAACTTCTTTTCTTCTGGTGTGCCCGCCTGGGAGGCGGTATAGGTGTTTGGCTGCTGAGTTGGCAATGGGCCAAGCACTTTCGGGAAGCAGATTACAAAGCTGATGCATTTGTGGCCAGCCTGGGGTTGAGAGATCAGTTAATTGAGCACCTGGAGCAGTTCAAGTTCTATGATGCGGCGGTGCCATATATGCTTGGCTGGCGGCCTGCGAATGAGCTTCGGATTGATCGACTATTGAACTCAAAAGGAGAAACGTTGGCAGCCGCAAGCGCAGATTAGTTTGTTGGTTAATGGTGTTGCGATACCACGGTTTCACATACCTATCCTAATGCACAATCGCTGAGGAACCCAGCCAGGCCAAGGCCTGGCTGGGTGCTATTTGTACCCCCGCTGCCCTGGGCCGCTGATTGCCTGAGTTCTTCAGTGTACCAGCCACCTTAAACCGTAAAGCGCGGGGCGCTTGACTGTTTAAGGCATCCGGCTGAGCCGGTGGCGGTGCAGGCAATCAGTAGTAAGTCTGCGAAAAGGAGGTATATGCGAACAAGTAAGTCGCAAAGAGAGTTAGCTAGGGTGATGCTTCAGGAATTAAGTCGCCAATCAGGACGGCGGAACTCCTTGAGTGCACTCCCGTTCGAGTTGCTGGAAAAGGGTATCCGGTTGGTGCTGAGAACCCTGGAGAATTCGATAGAAAACGGAGTTACCGCCACCATGAGCAAACTAGAAAAAAGGTGGCGCAAAAGCTAACTAGGGGCAAGATGGGACGCCCGTCCCATCTTGCCCCTGTGGGCAGCGGTTCCCTCCCACCCGATTGTGCAACTAGTAATAGAACTCGGTAGGTGTTGGTTCACCTAGAGAGTCATTAGCAGCTTTGGTGCCAAGAGTTTCAACGATGTGATCATCGTATTTACGAAAAACAGAATCGATGGCTTCAGAGGAGTAGCCTTGTTGGATAGCTTTTTTGCGGAATTCCACAAAAAAGCTATCAGCAGCTTGCCGACCGTGGCGATTGATTAAGTAAGAGCGCCAGGCGCGTTTTAGTTTAGCTACCCAACTTAGAAATGTGTCCGGATCAGACTGAGCCCAAAGATAAATTAGTGGAGGGATAAGCAAAAAGTAGATGAGGGTTGTCACGTTGGCAGCATACCAAGTGAGACAAAAAATCTCAAGGGGTCGTATAGATTCCGAATTCAGTAGAGGAAGAATCGTGCAGTCAAATAGTAGGGGGTGAGTGTTTCAATGATCCGACCGCAGTGGGTGTTGATAGAAGATGAAGTACATCACGTATCAGATTATGCACATTTAGATCCTGGAGACCGACCCTCCGCATTTTGCCCAGTATGCAAGCGACCTGTGACAATGAAGCTGGGCAGCGTACGCGTTCATCATTATGCGCATCAATCAGATGATATTTGCGCTGTTACGAATTCTGAGACAGCACTTCACCTCAATTTGAAAATGCACATTGCTGAGGAGCTGCGTAGGAATAAACAGTTCCTGCTGGAGAATAGATGCTCACGGTGCTTTGATTCCAAACCATTTCTATGGGTTCAGGATTGGGATGCTGTAGAAGTGGAGTATGGACTGGAGCACAATTTTCGTCCAGATGTAGCGCTAATAAAAGACAAAAAAACAATTGTGGCCATCGAGGTGCACGTTACACATGCCGTTGAAGAATCTAAAGCAGACTACTTTGAGAAGCAAGGAATAGATTGGATAGAGGTAAAGGGACGAGAATCTCTATACACGGGCGATGAAGTTTGGCAAGCTGCTGATCCTTTGCCCTGGTATGTAGTAGAGCGATGTTCTGCAGAGCTACCAAAATGGATATGTGTTGACTGTAAAAAAAGGGCAGCCCGCGAGCGAGAAGAAAGCCGGTATCACTTTGCTGATCATGCCATTAAACCTGTTGATATTTACTGGCCAAAGGGCGGTGTGGTTCGCTATTTTTATTGGATACGCATGAAATACAAAGATAATAAACCCGTAGAGGCGTATCTTTTTGCTGGCAAGAAGGCAAAACGCCTTGGTACCGTTAAGCCTCCCCTCGATAAATCGTTGAAAGTATTGAATGAAACTGTCAAAAAGAGTATTGAATATTTTCGGGAAAAGTTAGGAGCTATCGTCGATGAGTTTGTTCCGTGGCAGTTGGTAGAGGAAAAGGAATACCGGCAATGGAAAAACACCGAATTGTATCCCCAGCGATGGGTATGGTCATGGGAATCTGAGTGTTGGGAATTGCGGTTTGTCGAAAAAGATGGGGATTTTGTTGTAGGCCCGTATCGGTTAGCTAAAAAAGATACAGGCGAAATTTTTTACCTGGCAGCTATTGAAAATGGGGAATTCGTTGTTGCCGACCCATTTACAGGTAAGCGACAAAAATTTAATCAAGAGGAATTGAAAATACTTTAAATCCCATTGAATCCCATTGTTGATTGAGTACAAACTTCTGTAGTATTGTCATTTTTTCTGGGTAGAAATTTGCAACAGCAAGGAGCTTATTTCCTTTGGAGAACGACGTACTATTCGAATAAAGGACTTACCGAAATCAGATCAGCCGCGAGAGCGGCTGATTCGTGTTGGAGAGAGTGCGCT
The DNA here is from genome assembly GCA_041748655.1 of Promineifilaceae bacterium (SeqCode). GTDB lineage: Bacteria > Chloroflexota > Anaerolineae > Promineifilales > Promineifilaceae > Leptofilum. Next base: position 26,902 of record JBGTCV010000137.1, read on the forward strand.
TTCAAGCATAGAGATTCTGGCACTTTTGCTGCGCAGCGGAACCCGCGAAGAAAACGCGCTGAGGTTGGCAGAGAGGCTACTTGTTACGTTTGGCGGCATCAAAGGCCTGGCCCATGCTGCCATTGCCGATCTGCAAAAGATAAAGGGTATAGGGCCAGACAAGGCCGCAGTGATTAGGGCAGCAGCAGAGCTTGGGTGGCGCTTGCAGCAGCAAGAGGAAGATGATAGGCCGAGAGTTGTTTCACCGGCCGTTGCTGCCGATCTAGTAATCCCAGATATGCGAGAGATCAGTGAACCGATACTCAAAATTGTGCTATTGAACACGCGCAATAACCTGATAGCGGTTGAGACGATTACCTTGTCGCCAGTGTTTGGCGTGCGCCAGGTAGTCAGAGCAATTTTCCAGTTAGCTATCAAGGCAAACGCCGCCGCTGTTATCCTGGCACACAATCATCGGGCAGAGGAGGGGGCTGTTCCCTCTCCCCAGGATATTGCTTTAACAGCAGAGCTTGTGAAGGCTGGCCAGCTGTTCAGCATCGAGGTGCTGGATCACCTAATTGTTTGTCAAAGTAGGTACGTTTCTCTCAAAGAAAGGGGACTAGGGTTTGATGCCTGGTAGCGGATTGCTTTGCATCTGGAGCGTTGCCGACAATCGTAGCAGTTGACGTTTTGACGCCCGTCAAGTCACGCCTACGGCTTGATAATGACAGGCTAACGCTCAACTGCTCATATCGCTTGCCGCTGCTCCAGGAAGCAGCTTCAGTATAAGTTTCACTTGCGAGAGCAAGTAGAAAGGGTCAGCATGTCACTGCTGCCAAAAGAAGTAAGAGAGCAACTCCCTGAGCTCTATGCAACCGAGGAATTGGGGTTAACGGCCGTTGCCGTGGTGAAGTTCTTCACCCCAGATAGTAACTGGACATGGTACGCCACAGAGTTTGATGGCACCGACACTTTCTTTGGGTTTGTTATTGGTCTTGTGGCCGAGCTTGGCTACTTTAGCCTCTCTGAGCTAGAGCAAGTTCGTGGGCCAATGGGATTGCCCATCGAGCGCGACGAGCACTTCAAGCCAAAATCTCTTCAGGAGTTGCAAGATCACTACGATGAAAAGGGCTACGCTTTGTAGCTGGAAGTTTCAGTGAGCGCGGGCCGGAGACAAAAGTCTCCGGCCTCATTTTGGTGTAGCCATATTGTGAAAGGGGAGGGCTATCCAATAAGCTCAATAACGTCCCTTTTGCTACTGACCCTCAAGTTATGAGTCTGCTTTGACCACTTGTTAAGTTTTGCTGCATTTAGACCAAATCGTATAAAGGCTCTAAATTTTGCATACCACAGCAGCTTAGAATCACGATTAAAGAAGTTCAGTCGCACAAATAAGAGTTCGTACGCTGAGTACACAGCAAGGAAGTAGATAAAAGGAAGAATCAATACTGTCAGGACGGGTGGCAATAACAGATCGATTAGCCACGTGGTGTTGGCGAAATCATTGAGATTGGCCGCCAGGCCACGCACGGCTTGCCCAAGCAATATAAGTCCAATTATTCCAAGAAACACATCTAGAATTTTTTTGACGGCTGAATACTTTTGATCTGTTTCAGAGAACGCACGTAGTAACACAACCGCCATAGTGATGGGCATTATCACAAGCTCAACGGGCAAGCTGAAGGGGTAAAAACCGATAATGAACTCCAGCAAAATTGTGAACGCAAATGCCTCTTTTACTTTCTTGCGGAAGAAACCCTCTTTTGATACTTCTGATAAGTTAAAAAACATCACTAAAGCCACGGTCATTGTCCAGGCAATCGTAACTTTTAGATGATCCGAAGCGTTCCATACTCCTATTTTTGCTAGGCCCAAAATTAACAACGAGATGTAGGCCAAAAAGATTAGCAAGATGGGGAAGATTTTCTTCCCAAACAAAAGCTTGAGGAGCTGATAAACACTCCTGCCAATTGGTTTGTGTGCCTTGAAGAGAACCCACATCAACAGGAGGAGCGACCAAACAGCGATTGCTATTTCCCGGTTGCCAAACTGATCTGTAACAAAGTTCAAGAGTCCGTCCATACACTTACTATACGCCCAAGCATTTTTAGAGTTGTGGTCTTTTCTGCCTGCATTTTTGTATTGTGTCAGCCACCTTGAACAGTCAAGCGTCAAGATGAACCCGGCACGGCCGTGCCGGGCGCTTGACTGTTCAAGGCATCCGGCTGTTCTGCTTTGGACAAGCAGGCATGAATAGACCTGCGTGTAATAATTACTTCAAAGAAAGGGACACCATGTCCTTGAAGAAACTACCCGCTTTTAGAGGGTACACAGTAGATAACAAGCTGGGCCAGTTCCGCAAAGCTGAAGCTGGCGAGCTCCCAGAGTTCATTGAATTCAAGAGCGAGCGTGGCCAAGAGCTTATGAAGCAACTGCACCAGGAAGGGTATACCACACCGCCAATGGTGTTGAACGACCAGGGCCAGTGGACTACAGATTTTGAAGAGAAGTAGTCAAGGACAAATCTAGAGCCAATCACCTAATCGGTGGCTGGCTTTTTTTGTTTGGTTTGAGATTCTTGAGAAGAAAAATGCGGTATGTTACGCTCATTTTCATGCCGCAAAAACGAGAATTAGATAAGCCTGGTTTCGACGCAGAAAGCCTGCACACGTTGAAAAATGGGCTTTTTGAGGCATGGGAACAATTACCACCGGAACATCAAGCAACAGCGCTTCTTGTGCTGTTAGAAGAGCTAATGGAGAGCAACTATCGGGCATGGATAAAGGAGACTATTGGCCTGCGCTGGCCAATAGAAACAGAATTGCTGGCAACAGCTTTCCCGCGTATTCAGATCACTCGTGATGATCTGGTACAGGCACACATCTATGAGGACGATGTTGCCCAGCTTACAGATGAGGACTTGCGCACAATTTCGCAAACAATGCGTGAGCACTATATACATGATGTGTTTTGGCCTGAATTAGCCTATGTTGCTAATGGGATACTAGAAGAAAAAAGTGGAGACACCTCCCAACAGGCCGAGACTGCTAACGAGGTGCTGAGTGAAGTGGGGTTTGATGATACTGAATAGTCATGAGTCAATTTCAATACAAGGCGTGTAAAGACGCCCGAATATAGAACGAAATTTCTATATCTTATTCACTTTTAATAGAGATTAAGCTATACTTGCCGACAATACGTGCGGGGTAATACAACAATACCTTTAAGGAGATAGTCGTGTTTCTAAAGAAAGTTTTCGTAAGTTTTGATTACGAACTTGATCGTCACTATAAATTCATTATGAGATCCTTAGTCTGGTAGTAGCAGTTATTGCCCTTATTGCTTCTGGCATTTCGATTTATATGGCACGTCAGTCAAACAAAACATCGATAGCCTCAATTGAGTTCGTTATGAATGAGCGAATAACTGCTACAAAAGAGCGTGTGAGTGATCTTACTCTTCGAATGGCCCCTTTACTAACAAAAGACAGTAGAACAGCTGAGGATGAAAGGATGCTTGAGATTTATGAGCGCAACTTCAAACTTGCTATAGAGAACAACCTGAATGCTTACGAGGAAGTATGTGCCAAGTATTTAGATGGCAAAGCTGACCGTGAACGATTTGTAAAAACGTATAAAAGAGAAATCAGGCAGTTAGTTGAAAACCAAGAATATAGAGAGCGCTTTGATGGAGTAACGTCACCTTACAAGGCAATTCTAAAGGTATATGACGAATGGGAAAATCTTGAAAAATAAAAGACTTGCCATTTTTCTAGATCATCAAACTCCATTGTAAAAGACAAAAAGACATGCTAGGCTCATTTTCATGCCATCAAAGCAAGAAGGGGAGCGCCCACAGTTTGATTCGAAAGTGTTACAAGAACTGAAGGATACAATTTTCACAGCTTGGGCCTTTTTGCCTCCTGAACACCAGGCTACAGTGACAATGGTTCTTACAACCCAGGTTCTCCGGAGCGAGTGGGGAGAATGGCTGAGAGGAGCAGTAGCACTATGGCGTGAGGGTAAGCTCGGAATGGATTTTCCGCTTATACCCGGTATGCCAATAGAAGCAATCAAGCATTTTCAGCCATCATTTCCAGTTATTTCAATTAGCCGCGGCGACTTACAGCGGTTCTTCACAGCTGAAGAAATGGGACAGTTTACCGACCAAGAGATTGCTCAGATTGCAGAGGAAGTGGGGATTGGTTTTACGGACGATCCTGGATTCTGGTACACAGTGCAAGAGATAGGGCAGCGCATTTTATCAGAGCGGCACGACTGGACAGCAAAGCCTTACGCCAAAGAGGGTCCAGATTTCTCCCATTGGATGCAGCAAGTAGATGAAGCCGTTTGGCAGATAGCCTTATGCAGCGTGTATGACCTACCAGACTATGATTTTTACTCAATGTTTCAAGACGGAGCGTCGTCGGCCGAAGCTGCTAACGAGGCGTTGAGCGAGGCGGGGTTTGATCTTTTTGAATAGGTTAGCCTACTTTGGTCGCTGGAACAGAAGCCGAAGGCTTGCAAATCAGTTTGGGGCAATTGCCATTTTCATTCTATTTGGGTTTGGAATGACTTGGTTAGTAGCGCGGCAAGGATTCAGCTTTGGAGGCTAAACGGCCGTTATGGACAATAAGTCCGATGATGAATCTTTAGCCAGGCTCAAAGAAAGTATGCTGGAAGCTCAAGTAGAAGCTGCCTTGGGAGGTCATGACTTGGCCGAATGGGAGCAGACAGGGAATGGTTATCAGGCCATATGCCGACTTTGCCAGTCTACTACGTGGGTGAAAATGAATGGCCTGAGGTACAGCCTTCTTGCAAACACTTGTCCTGGCATCCAGTAGATATTCTGCGGCGTTCCAGTTTCGTTCTTAATTCATCAGTCATGGATATTCATTTGGTCGAATAAAATCCTGTTTCTGAGTTCTGCATCTCGTAGCAATTTATCGTAGCCAATAACTTCCACGTAAGCATTAAGAGCCGGGTGAAACGAAAAGTAGCCCTCGCCATCTGGCGTTTTGATCATTTTATGGGTATACGTAAACCTGTCGCGTTGCTTTTCTGTCAAATCGCATATGGCATAACAGTAAAATGGCGTGGTTTCATCTATATAGATCGCTCGCCCTTTGTTCGTTTGGATTTTGCCTTCACGCATCTTTTTTACATATAAATTCATTTGCTCAACAGGATCACTATCTTCCCTCATTGGTCTTTTGAACTCAAAAACTGTCACACTATCCTTTGGTTGACTTTCAATAACGGCTATTGGTCGGTCAAAAAAGAACAGAAGGTCAGGTCTATCGCTATAGTCAGACTCAATAGGTTCAACCTGTGTTAATGGCTTGTCAGAGGATAGATAACGATGAAATGACAGCCGTTCATCAATAATCCATAAATTCTGTTGTTCGTAGTCAATATCGTCCGAGGTGCTCCTTATCGGGAAAATTAGTTTGTGGATCGCACTTTCCTGAGCGAACTTCATATCTTCACCCATTTCCATGTATCGTTTTAAAAGGGCGAGAGTTTTTCGTCTTTGAACCACATACTCAGCTAAGGCAGCTTTACTGAAATCGTTCCATTCCTCAAGAAACTTGTCATACTTTTGATTTATTTCGTCGTCGGGATCAAGCAACTTCTCATTTGACGCATTTAGAATAGCATCTGCTTTTTCCCGCAACTGTTCTTCAACCTGTCTTTTGACTTTAAATAGCTCAACCTCAAGTTTTACCCCACTCAAATCAGGGGGAATCTGGTCCAAAGCATCAGGGTGGTGTTTCAACACACTGCGGTATTGAGGAGCATTGTTGTAAACAAAATCTTGAATTTTCTCTTCTTTATCTACTCTAATGGGGGCAGTGATGGGGGCCAAGTAGCTTCGGACTTCTTTAATAGTCTGATCTTCAATCTCAGACCAGAGCACCTCGCCTAAATATCTCATTTGACCTTCGGCAAACACGGTAAATCCTGTTCGCTGATTATCTACATGGCTATCCAAAAACAGACTGGACAAATAACCCATGTACACCAACAAACCATTGCCCTCTACTTCCTGAATTCTGCTAGGCAGATTAGGTACATTTTTGCTATTTAACTTCACAGAAGTTACAACGCTGTGCCGAGCACAAAAATTGACACGATGAGCCGTTTCCGCACGAGCCACAAGCAAAAAATGAAACAGTGTAAACTCATGCTCATCAATCTTAAATACGCATTTTTCTTCGTTTGAAACCCGCTCAAAATATAATTGCTTTAGGTCTATGCTCTCAAACTTATCTTCTAAGAGGATGTCTGGCATACGCCTCAACACAAAATATTCTAGAAAATGCTCGACAATTCGATTTGCGATTGCATCCAGACGCAATGGAACGTTACTTGCATACTTTTCCTTCATGGATTGCAAGCTGACTTTAGTTCGAACAACTATTCCATCCTGTGTCAGAACATGATTTTGTATAGGCTCTTCATTTGACAACACAAAATCGAAAACACGGCTTAACGTTTGCCCGTTTTCTTTGAAACGACTTTCTATATGAACACTATCAAATGCTTTGAGCCATACAAATCTCCCTACACCCTTTCCTCCAGCACTCATCTTGCGAGTCGATTCCGCAGTGTTGAACGACTTGTAGTTGCCCGAATCAAAGCCGATGCCGCTATCAATAACGTCAAAGCCTATTATAGGAGCAATTTTAAACTGCTCCTCATCGAGTGCTAACACTCCAGTGTCTCGATGAACAACGACTCTGATATTTCCGCCAGGATTATCAGAATCATTAATAGCATCAATTGAGTTTACAACGGCTTCAAACAGCGGGAATAGTCCCTGCCTGGATGACAAAGTAACATTGTTTACCTTGCCTATTAAGTCAGTCTGCACAACCTACTCCTGTCAGGGGGAAACTTAGCTACAACATGAAATAATGGGTTGAATGGCATAAGATTACCATATGTTCAACAGATTACTACTCTTTGCGAAACCCACCCATTCAAAATCTCAAAAGACTCGATAGCTCCTTCACGATTTGCTATATTGTCTTTGTACTTCCAAAGACATGACTGACAATCGTTACAACACCAATGATTCCTTGCTTAACCGGCTCTTAACAGCCGCAGTGGGTGGGCCGTGGCTGGAAATTACAGCGGATGTATGGAAGTTAGCCAAGAAACTTTGGCGGGGACTGGCTGATGAGGGAATGTACGAAGTATAATGCCCCCATAATTTCATCAGAGTGAGACGACTTTTTCATATCGGCTGATTTAACCTATTTGGAAAATGGTCCTTTTTCTTACTAATCAAACGTGTTTAGAAAACCCCCGTTTTCTTTACTTACTTTCTCCCCTTCCCCATTTTTATTCTTACACTGGTGCCACAAGTTAAGAAATTGCGTTAAGAAATCTAAGTTAAAAAACTTCTTGCAATGTTGGGTTTCTTGCCTATATACTGAGATCATGTTCATCGGCTACGCTCGTGTGTCCACTGACGACCAAGATTTATCCCTCCAAATTGACGCTTTGGAAAAAGCAGGATGCAATAAAATATTCCGTGATAAAGCCAGCGGCGCTAAAAAAGAGCGACCTGGTTTGCTGGCTGCTTTAGAGTATGTGCGAGATAAGGAAGATACGTTAGTCGTCTGGCGTTTGGATAGGCTGGGCCGATCACTACAACACCTGATTGAAACAATGAAGGTATTGGATGATCGGGCGATTGGGTTTAAGAGCTTGCAAGAGTCCATTGATACAACCACCAGCGGCGGCCGTCTCATTTTTCATATTTTTGGAGCATTGGCAGAGTTTGAGCGCAATTTAATTCGTGAGCGCACTATGGCTGGCTTGGAGGCAGCCCGCGCTCGCGGCCGTAAAGGCGGACGACGCAAAGCGTTAGATAAAAACAAGCGCGAGCTGCTCATCAAGACTTACGAAGTCAGGCAACATTCTATCAAGGAAATGTGCGAGATGTTTGGTATCTCCAAACCGACGCTCTATAACTACCTACGGGAATAGGAACGGAAAATAAAAAAACGCCGATATTGAAGGGTTTTGTATGAATCACAGAAAATTCTTTTGTCGCTAGGGAAATGGATTCGTCCGGATTAGTTTTAACACTTGTGTCATACGTGACTGGTATCAGCCTGTCATTTCTCTTGGAGCAAGGCTTAATTTGAAACATTTAACGAACTTAGTGCTAGTTGATTTGTCAATTCAAAGGCCGACTGACCTGAATGATAAAGCTTTTCTGTATCTAAGACTCTTGTGAAAGAATGACATCTAAATCAGAGCGAAAATCTTTTATTCTTCCTGATCTAATATACTGAAAAAACGTTGTAAAGTTGATGGGAGAAAGAAAATGAAAATGGTATCTTGTTGAAATACCCTCTATTTCAAAATAAGCATTAATTCGTTCAATGTGAGCCAGAGCATATTCATTTTTTTTGCGATTTTCTTCTGAGGGCTCCTTTAATTCCTCATCCCCTTTAATTTCTACTACCAGTATGTCCTCATCAATTTTAATAAAGAAGTCAGGGCTGAACTTACCACGCTTGGGTGTAGTTCCTTTTTTCCAAGCATAATCAATTTCATAAAAACGAACTGCTGTTGACTTAAACCAGGCATTAAAATGCGGGTTTGTATCTGCGGGAAGCAAACCACGTATAAATTTAAGTTCGTTCTCTGAGTCGGCAATTACCAGATTGAGTGGTGTTTTGAAATCATGCCGATTCTTCACTTCACCTGCACGAAAGCCAGTGAATTGATCGGAGATTTCATCAAAAAATTCTATTTGTTCATCAACCAAGAAATCACGAGTGATCTCACTATAGAAAACAGCTTTGTTACGGCGCAGGTCGGCGGCACTTACGCTGTCTGCTTGTCGTTCTCTCGTAGATATGATTTTATACTGGTCAATCTTGGGCGTATAACGAACGGCCTGAGCTTCGGTTCGTCGCAACGTGCCGAGCGCCTGTAAAAACTTTTGTTTCATGTTTTCAGTTGCTACTTCTAAGCCGCGCCTTGCAAGTGAATCTCGAATCAGCTTTTCTAACTTGCTAGGAGTCCAGGTGTCAGTATAACGAGTGGTTGGTCGTATTTCTTGAAAATCTGGTTCATCGGCTTCTTCTAATCGACGGTACATATCTGAAGCTATTTCTTCTGGCGTGTATGTTTTATGGTGTATTTGGGTTTTCCAACGATATATATCACCAGTTCCGGCCTGTTCAAATTCAATGTTGACGTCTTCAGCAGCTGATTCACTGGCAATGTCAATATACCCCTTAGCAAAGAGCGTGTACTCTCCGATCATGGGCGTAGTAACAACAGTCGAATCCAGCGAGTAATCAATATTGACCAAATCAAAATGATATGGTGAATCAGGTATAACCTGTGAAGACAGCCGCTTTTCTATCTCTAGAATTTCATTAACTAAATGTCGAATTCGCCCAGCCCAGGCATCATGATTAAATATGACAACTTCTGGCTGTTCACCAGTCCAGTTGATCGGAACACGTAAGCCTCTACCTAAAACTTGAGCAATGAGCAACTTGCTATTAAAAGCTCTTTCCTCATGAGGTACAATTTGAAAGACACGTTTTACGTCCCATCCTTCGTTCAGCATAGAAACGGCTACAATCCATTCCACCTTACTTCCTGGATTGTCTACATGAGGCAATCTCAGCACATCGGGCGCGTTGTTATAAACAGTCAGCACCTGATTCTGAACCAGATCGGGCTCTACCCCCTGCTCATGTAAAAAGGCTTTTAATTGCTCAGCTATATCTTTGCAACGGCTTATTGTTTTTGTGATGATGATAGTCAGAGGAAGTATGTTGTGGTATTTGAGTTTGCGCCGAGTGTCCTCATGGCGATTGTGGATTAGTTGCCACTTTTCCGCACCATTTCGAGTCGTAGGCATTTCGGCAACGTATGTTACCTTTTTGACAAAGCGTTGTTCCATCGCCTGACGAAGAGAGAAACGGTAGATGACATCTGCGAAATAGTTGTCTTCCACATAACAAGTACCTGAGAGACCAATCACGTAGCGAAAACCGTACTCTGGATCAGTAAGGAACTCTTTCCATCGCTTTGTGTTACTTTGGGATTCATTAGCGACGTGGTGAGTTTCGTCATTAAGCACAGCAGTTCTGGCTCCCTTTCCCAATAAACTATCCCGGATCGAAGATCCAACGTGCTTCAAAATAGCATGGTAGTTTTCTACACAAATGGAGCCCTCAGTAATGGTTTGGGTAGCATTTATAATACTTGGGGCTTTAACTCTGGCATCAGCGGGCAGTAGTTCACGCAAATCGGCATTGCTAGCTAATTCGCGAAACTTTTCTAATAGACCATACTCAATCGTGTTGGAGGGACATAGAACTAATACCCTATCCACCGCCCCCTCTGACAATAAAATTGCTGCCAAACCATATACGATATAACTTTTGCCAGTTCCGGTAGCCAAGTCTAGAGAAGCAGACAATTGATCCGGCAACTGCAAATTTCTCTGCATATTTGCCCACGATCCATAGCGAGCTCCAAGAGTAGGGTTTTGGTCAAAGTTTTGTTTTGCTAGTGCCCGCAGGTCACTGTATTCGCCACTTAAGAGATAGCGTAACGCGGTGCGAATAGCTTCTTTTTGATATTCACGGTTACCACAGAGTTCGTCTATAAATGCTTCGTAGCGATCTTCGTTCCATCGGCTTCGATCAACGGCTGCGGTTACTTGCAGTAACAGTTCTTCGTTACGAAATTGTTGTAGGTCTTTATTGGCAGCCATCTTAGTTTGGGAACTCCTTCTGTTTTGGGCCAGATGATCCTAAAAGCTCGTCAAATCGCTCTCGTGCTATGAGCTCCCGCGCTTCGTTACCATATACGTCGATGAAAATAATCAGAAGCTCACGGCCACACTTTTGGAGCGGTATGTGAAGTCGCCAATCTGCTTTTTCTAAATCCTGTGCATAAAAAACCGCGTCAAGATCAAACACATTTCCGTTGTAGTCGAAATCAAGCATAACCATAGAGAGAGTTTCTATCGCTCCAAGGGTGTCTTTACCACGAACGTAGGCACGACTTTGAAATGCTTCAATGTATAGATAAGGGGTCTTTTTCTCTCTTCCGCTTAATTTTAGAGTCCATGTCACTTTGGGTGGTCGAATGAAATCAAAACCATAAGCATCTATTATTTCGTTTACGGCCGTTTCGTCTTTTGGCTGTTCCAGTGCGGTAAATTCTCGATGATGTAGTTCGTTTATAAAGGAATAGGGAATCCGCAAAGCATAATAACGTACCCCTTCTAGATCAATAAAGTCTTGCTGGAAGTCAAAAGTGTTTCGAGGAGCAATAATAAAAAACTTAGCGCCAATGCGTTGGCCAATGGCTGTGTGAATACTACTGATAGTTTGTTCATCAACGAGCTTTCCAGGATGTGCTAAATGGTTGAACACCAGTACACTAGAACCTTGTCGTTTACCATCCAGTTTCATTCCACCAATAGTGTGTGGTTCATCTTTGCAGCCAAACAATTGCAAAGCGAAAAAGCGCCAATCTTCCCAGGGTAGCTGGCGTAAAGTAGAGAAATCATACAAGCCAGCACTATAAAATACGAAAGGTTTCGGTATTAATCTCTCCCCTTTACGATTACCTATAGAGGCCCTGAGGTTCAGCATTCGTTTTTGTATCGTATAAACGGAATATTTTCCTGCATCAATAGAAATCCAACGCCTATTAAGTTTTTCTGAAACTGCTCCGGTTGTGCCGGAGCCAGCGAAGGCGTCGAGAACAATGTCCCCTTCTTTTGAGCCAGAAAGGATTACTCGTTCCAGCAACTCCTCATGGTTTTCCGTGGGATAGCCGGTGCCAAAAGCATAGCCGCGCAAGTCGGTCCAGTTTGTATCAACAGGAAATCCCTCAGTCTGAAGGTATTCGGGCCGTGCCTCAATTTTTTGTCCATTTAGATCAAAATAAGGTATATCGTCATTCATACGAATTCTGCCGTGCTCGATCATTTCATCTATCTTTTCTTGTGTGTATGTAAAATGCCTTCCCCTTCTAGGAAGCAAGGTTGTCCCCAAAAATGTTCGCTCCGGAGGATTTCGTAATCCGGGCGAAGTTAAGTCGTCCCAAATAGGTTCTGTTTCCCGCCCGCAATAATTACAAACGCGCGGCATTTCCGGCGTGTTAAGGAAGAAATTACCTGATTTTGAATAGAGAAAAATAGATTCTGTACGAACATTGAACTTATTGAGATTACGGAGACGCCTAGGCACACGGTTAATAACAATTTCGTTCTGAAAGTTTTGCTCTTGAAATATTTCATCCATGATCACTTTGATATAGTGGCCAAAATGATAGTCCAGACGAACCCAAATAGTTCCATCATCCGCTAAAAGCTCGCGAAGCAATACTAATCGTTTGCGTAAAAATTCGATGAATTGTACGCCTCTCATTTTTGCGGAATAGGCAATCTCATCTTTACCGGCACCGCCGTATTCATCACCTGTACCAAAAGGAGGGTCTATATAAATGAGGCGTACACCGGGAGATCCATCTGAATTGGTTAATAGTCCTTGATTTTTGCGTTCAAGAAGAGTCTTTAGTGTTTGAAGGTTGTTCCCAAAAATTAGCATGTTATGCCAACCTTCACCTATATCACCTATGATATTCATTGGCTGGAGGGGAACACCTAATGTATTAGCTAAGATATCTTCTTCTCGCTCTTTGCCGTAATAAACTAATTCATATTCTCTCTTTTCTGGTGGAAAAAGCAGCTGCGCCCATTCAGTAGGCAATTCGTCACCTCGACGCAATGCCTCAATAACCATGTAGCGAAATTCTTCATTCATTTTCTCTTGCCTATAATGTAGTGTTGTATTTGAGGTTCTAGCCTTTCTGCAAAAAATCGCAAAATAAGCGTCTATGTGTACCCCATTTTTACAAGAAAGGGGGCCTGGAACCATTTCTACCCACATTCCGCACCTTAAAACGATGCTTTTGAATAATTAGATTTTGAGGGTGTTTTTCGCGCCAAAATACCGAATTTTGCAGCTTGCCTGCCATTTTTTGAGGTTGTTTCGGCCAATTTTCATGAATACAAACCAACGCAACTCAGCTTCCGGTGAGATCCATGTAAATTTGCATTCACAAGACCATGATTTTGACGCTTTTCAACAGGTTTTCGGCCGGAAAACGGTCGAACCCAATAATTATTCAAAAACGCAAAAACAGGTGCGGAATGTGGGTTTCTAGGGTATTCAGTGATTTCTTCGTCCGTTATTATCCAGGGGACGTGAAATTGAGCAAACAAGGATATTAAATGGCTGGAAATGTAAAAGAAATTAGGTGGGGAATGAGGATAAAACGAGGCCCAAAAAAAGAGCCGCCAGGAGGGCGGCGGCTCTTTGAGCGGACACGTCTAGGTATTGGCTGAGGGAGTTTCAGACGTCCCTTACGCCGTCTGGTTGTTCCAGTCGCGTTTCTCTCGTGCCAGTTTGGGGGAGGAGTTTTTTAGCCAATACCAAACCAGCCAGCGTCTAAATATTTTAACTATCTTTTCGTTACGAGCAACCTTTCCATGTTGTTTTCTCCATATATATTTGCCAGCGATTTTAAAATAACCACCAATAATGTGAGCTGCTAATATTATAAGCCATCATCATCACCCCCGATAGTCGATGACTTTGAATCAGGAAAAAGAGGTGTTTCGTCTGGTTTACTGATTGTGGCTATATCTTCAACCGGTAGGCCAAATGCAGTGTATTCTCTAGCGTCTACCCTATCCCACGAATCCCAAAAGGATCCATGTTCATCTGCAAGTGCCGCACACAACTCCAAACCGGCGTCTATAGCCTCTGAAGGATGATGTACACCAATGATCAGCCTATCCTGATTGCCATTTAGATCGGCTACCTCGGATAACCACCAGTAGCGGACTGGATAACCCATCTGCCACGCTTTATGCACCAGTTGAGTAATTTGAGGTTGACGAGTTTCAGCATTTTCAAACGCATACACGGCGTAGAAATGGCGCGGATTCAACTCTTCGTTTTGTATCAATTCAAACGGAACTGGCCTATTTTTTCTTTCCATGGAATTTTTCTGAGCGAGTATTGAACACTTCTGACTAAAGAGGATTATAGTACCTTACAGGAGTCGAGGCTGCAACGGGTTTTTAACTCCATCTTTATCTGAGGAAGTTCCGCCTTTTTTTCGCCTGGTTACTTCTTCCACAATGACTTCGGCTTGGCCTTGGTAGTCAATAGTTTCACCCGAAAGAAGTGCTAAGCGGCCTTGGTTTTTATTGCGAAGGTGGGAATTGCCAGTCATGCCGAAAAACATTCCCAATGCCATTAGCTCTACCCCTTCACTTTGGTCCAAAATTTCGGCATGGGTTAATGAATAAGCTGAAAGGTCTTTAAGTCGGCGCATCATAGCATCTAGATCGCGCTTACCTTGTTGAAATTCGGATTCCATGACCATCAGCATTAGTTCGGCAAAGCCGCTAGCCATTTCATATTGAAATCGCTCCCGCATACGCGGTTCACTATACCACAACTGCTTTACAGAAATCGGCGCATGAATTCGGCTTTGGCTCTATCAAAATCACGCCATTCAGGAGGCAATGTAGCCCAGTAGTCAGCGGCTCTTTGTACAAGGTCGGTCAACTGCTCTTGCTGCATCTCGTCGTGAGGAACAACTTTCGTGAAGCGATGAGTTAGCCCGTCTCCATAAAAGGCTAAATTAAGTTTGTTTTGTCTAACCAGCAATGCGAGAACTTTGGCTTGGTCTGTCTCAGCAACATTCAAAAAAGATTCAAACAGGAAAGGGTGATGGGGGTCATCCAGCACTCGTATTTCCAGTCGGATAATAGGCGCGGTGGGCATTGGGATCAGCTGCCATTGATACACAACTGGTTTCCCTTGAAAGCCGTCAATATCGGTATCTGGAGCATGACAAACGTGAATAACTCCCATATTAGTTTCCGCGGCCAGACAGCCATAACCTCCCCACTCAAAGGCTTCACGAATTTCCGGGGATAGTTCGTTTGGGCGGGCCGGATGACTGCGCCACATTCGCCCACTGGCATCCCATTGCAGCGTCAATAGTGTTTGAGGCGGATTTTCCAAGAGTGGTTCCAATGCCTTTTGGATTGAGGCAGCTTTCTGGCCAGGGTACTGGCGAAGATGAGGGAGACTGCCCGGCTCAATCTGCATTTGACAAACTAAGCCCCGCTCTCCCCCGGCTGTCATCGGCAGCAGTTCGTAGGTACCAAAGGCGGCCTCCAGCTCCTGAAGCCATGCAGGATCGGCCATTTGAGGCCGATCTACCATGAGCAGCCCAACGAGAAACTCCTTACTCCCCGGTGTCATGGTCAAGCCATAGCCAGAAAACATGTCACTCATTCCAGGATGCGTCAGGAAGAAGAGTTCTCCCTTGCCAATGATTTCTTTTCGAGGTTCTCGTTCTTTCATAAGCGATGAAAGTTGTTAATTCTCAAGCCGATCAAATCAAATAAATCGGCTTTTTTTGCCTAATACAGCTTACCATTCATCACGTTTCCGCTTCCAGATACAGAAAGCACAATTTTATGAACAAGAAAACTTTAACGTCGCCTAACAATCAACTTAGCAACCAGAGCTGCGCAGTCTTCGGGGGGAACCCTGTAGGGAAAGTGGGGATTGACGGTTATTAGGCGACGTTTAATAATTAGGGTGCCATGAATCAACTCCCTCCCCTCTCTTTAGGCACCGGGTTAATTCAATTTAGGTTCCTCTACATGCCGTCCCGTAATCTGGCCAAAAAAACCCAGGAGGAATACACACGAGATGTAGAAGACTTAATTGGTTTTTTGAAAAATCAGGGCATTGAGGAATGGAGCCAGGTTGGACTTGAAAACCTGCAAGCATATATGGCTTATTTAGAGGGCCAGGCACTCAAAATTACCACCAGAAACCGCAAGGCGTATGCCATCAAAACTTTTTTCAAGTACCTGGCCGGAGGTGGATACGTAATAGACAACGCGGCCGAGGCGCTGATCCCGCCCAAAGTCCCCAAGCAAGAACCAAGATTTTTGAGTACATCAGAATACACTGCCTTACTCGATCAGATAACCGACACCAGAGATAGAGCTATTGTCATGCTGTTTCTCCAAGCGGGATTACTACTGTCGGAACTGGCCAAACTAGAAATGGATGACGTTCAGCTTCCCGATCAGGTCGCTAAGGACGCAGAACACGTGGGCGTGATCAAAGTTGAACGCAAGGATGCTAGTGAGGAGTATTTGCCGCTAAATTGGAAGGCGTGTGAAGCGCTCACAGCCTGGTTTGTAGAGCGCAGAAACAAATTAAGAGAAAAAGCCACATCAACGCAAGCAGTGTTTGTGAATAAGTTTGGAGAGTCTATTTCAGCCCGTTCTATTCAGCGCATGGTCAAAAAATATCTGGAGCAAGCTGGAATTGAAGATGCATCGGTTCATACACTTCGGCACACTATGGCCACCCACTACGTGGCGAAGGGTGGAGATATTAAATCTATTCAAGAGATGCTAGATCATGCCAATTTGGGAACCACCCAGGGCTACCTGGAACTGGCAAAGAAAGCGCAGATTCAGATGGTGCAGAATTTGGCTTTGTAATTGCTCTTTTATCTGGGGGAGCCTGCGCTGTTTTCTTTTTGCAGTGGGTAAACTCGGTTTCAAGTTGGGTTGACGATCAACGACGCGCTCTTTTTCTCAGAAGCAAGATTAGGGTAACAATCAGCACCAGTAACAGAGAACCTATTACGCTGATTACCCAAGGGTTAAGAAACGGATTGGTGGTTTTCATTTGGATAACAAAGGAAATCTCCTCCACGTCTGAATCTCTGGGGATATTGATTTTCTGCTCACCAGTTTGACCATTGAAAGCAACAACAACTCTGTGCTCTCCTGGCTCTACGTCTTCATAATAAGCAATTCCATCTTCATTTGTTTCGGTTTCTCTGGGGGTAGAGTGAAGTGTAACTGAGGCTCCTAGGACTGCTTCGTTGTTTTCATCAATAACTTTGATTTTTACGTTATAGCCATCTTTTTCTACCACTACTTGATCATCTTCATTTACACGATCTTCCTCATTAGTTTCACCATCTTTTCCCTGATCAGTATCTACATTTTCGCCTGATGCCCCTGTTTGCTCCACCTTTGCATCAACATCCTTGCGTGTCATTTCAGCATCAATACTTTCGGTATCAAGAGAATCTGTGGCAAAAACCGACAGCCAGCCTTTTGTAGTGGCAGTTAGTTCATTTGACCAAGTGCCAGTAGCACAACCATTGCCAGCCCGAACTCTAAAGTAGTAGGTTTTGTTGGGTATCAGCCATGAGACCACATATGTCCTGGTGCCTTTGCCGCCGATATTAGTTGCTCCCCATTGGTAGTTGCCGGGGGCTGTACCATATTCAAGCACATAGTGATCATATGGCTCATCAGCATCGGTGAAATAAATCTCAACCGATGTGGCGCTGCGGGCAACCGCGCCGTAGAGCCAGGGAGCCTTACTGCCAGGAGGTTGATCGTTGCAGGAAGGAGTCGAAACGCCAGAAGAATTATCACTTGATGAAGTAGAGCCATTTGAAGATGAGGTGGATGTTGGACTCGTGCTCGGTGTGGGTGTTGGAGAGTCAGCAACCTCACCGACGTTAAATTCTCCTCCGCCGTAACTGCCCTCACCGTATGTAGCTGCCAATGCCCGTGCTGGCCCCAGAATGAGAAGCAAGGCAAAAAGTATTAGTGGGAGAAATTTTCTCATCGGAACTTCTGCTTGTAATTGAGTATTTTTTGTGCTTACAATCACTATAGATAATATTTAAGGCAATTACAATGTTTGGTTTGGGCTTTCAAGAACTATTAGTGATACTGGCAATCGTGCTGGTTTTCTTTGGTGGCAAAAAATTACCCGAACTTTCCAAGGGTATTGGTCAGACTATTAAAGAAATTCGCAAGGGTTTTACCGACGACGAGACAGATAAAAAGTCAGCCAAGAAGAAGTTAAAAGATTAGCATTGATACCCGTGTGTCATCTGCATCTACCCATCCTCTACCCTTTAGAATCCACCTGAATGAACTGCGATACCGCTTTTTGCTCATTCTGGGTTGCTTGACCATTGGCACCATTTTTGGGTACTTTTTGCATGACCAAGTTCTGACACTCCTCATAAAGCCACTGGATCAGCCGCTGTATTACTCCTCCCCGGCCGGTGGGTTTGACTTCACCCTCAGATTGAGCTTTTTCTTTGGCATGCTGGCCTCTATCCCTATTTTTGTCTATCAAACGCTGGAGTTCATTCAACCTGCCTTCTCGCGCTCGCTCAAACACTCTCTTTTGAGCCTGTTGGCAGCTTCCTGCTTACTGTTGCTGATGGGCATGTCATTTGCCTATTTTGTCAGCTTGCCGGCCGCACTGTACTTCCTAGATACCTTTAGCAATGCAGGGGTTCAGTCTCTCATCTCGACTATCGAATATTTTAGCTTTGTGACACGTTACATTTTCGGGTTTGGTTTGCTGTTTCAATTACCCCTAATCCTCCTGGTGATCAATACCATACAAAGAATTTCGATAAAAACTCTGATGAAGTATCAAAAATGGGTAGTGTTGGGCAGCTTTGTCATTGCGGCTGTTTTGACACCTACCCCAGACATTTTCAACCAACTGCTCATGGCAGTCCCGCTCATTATTCTTTACCAGCTAACCATAGTCTTGCTGTGGATTGTTAATAAGAGGAGCACTCCAGCGGTTATTGACACTGCCCGGAAATAGCCGTAGGCTAAATGAAAGTATATTTACTTGTTTACAAATCGTGCCAAATACGTTATTTGAACAACTACTAGCCAAAGAAATGACCCGCAAAGAGTTTTTATTGCATTTGGGGTTGTTGCTGCTGGCGATTACTGGTATCTCTGGGTTACTCCGTACAGTTGCAAATCCCAATTTATTAAATGCGCACAAACACGTTTCTTCCGGGTTCGGTTCTGGAACATATGGGGGAGCCAAGAAAGTCTAGAGTATGCCAAGACTACCAACACCGGGAGGCGATGAGGGAAACTGGGGAACAGTTCTTAATGAGTTTTTGGAGGTTGAACACAACTCCGATGGTACTCTCAAAACAGATTATTTGCCCTTGGCGGGTGGAACATTAACTGGGGATGTAGATGCAGCTGATAATGTAATTTCTCAACCAGAAATTAAAGATTACAGTGAAACCGTAGTAATAGCTAACACCGGTAGCACATACGCAGTTAATTTAGTTAATGGGAATATATTTGAGTTAACTTTAACCGATAACTGCACACTCTCTTTCTCAAACGCCCCTACCACTGGAAAAGCTGGCTCTGCTACACTTATCTTGCATCAGGATGCAACTGGAAGTCGCACGATTACTTGGCCTGCAAGTGTAACTTGGGCAAATAGTAATGAACCTACTTTATCTACTTCACCGAGTGCAGTCGATATTGTTCAATTATTTACAACTGATGGAGGAACAACCTGGAGAGGTTTTTTGTCTGGGCTGAATTTTAGTTAACCGCATATGCTTTCCACAAAACTACTAGCTTCTGCAAAAATAAATTCATATTTGTTGGATCAATTTAGTGGTGTAAATGGTACTCTCATCACAGCGCGATCAATGGATACCGGTGAGCTTTGGACTGCTCAAAGTAATAACTTCGAAATAAATAACAATCAAGCAAGAGTAAAAGGAATTTTAAGTGGAGATGTATCGATTGCTACTTTGACATCACCATTTGGAGTAGACGTATCAATTGAAATTAAGTTCACGCAACAAAACTCAAATAGACGAAAAATTGGAATTGTTGGTAGATGGACAGATTCAAGTAATTATTGGAGAGTTGAATCAAGTGGAACTGGTAATGGTTTTCGAATTTATGAGATTAACGCAGGAACAGAAACACTTCGCACATTTGCCAATCCTACCATAGCTTTAAACACAGAATACACCATGCGTGCAACATTCAGTGGCAATACAATTACTGCCACAATTGGCGCAACTACTATTCAATACGCAAGCGCAACTCATAATAATACTGCAACCACTTTTGGTATTTATGGGGCTTTTGACCCACCCTCAAATGTACCAGATATAATTAACGATTTTCTTATGTGGCGAGGGACAAGTACACCACCAGCCAATCCTCTTTATCCATTCTCACTTACATCGCCCTCTGCTTACCAGATTTATCAAAGAAATGGAAGTAATCAAGCTAATATTTCTATCACTGGCACATTTGTTGCCAGTACAACACATGACATAGAAGCACGTTTTAATGGTGGAACTTGGGTCACAATAGCAACTGCTGCTAATGGTTCGGGGTTTAGTGGAACGCTTTCAAATCAAGCGGTGGGGCAAGGAGCACTTGAAGTACGTTTTGTTGATGATATTAGCAAAAATTATAGTTTAGCTTACGTCGGCATTGGTGATGTATTTGTTATTGCGGGACAATCCAATGCAGTCGGCGTTACAAGTGCTGCATTACAGACATACAGTCACGCAACTCTCAAGGCTGGGTTATTTGGTAATGATTACCATTGGAGGGAACTTGTTGATCCAACAGATTCAGCAGTTGGACAGGTCGACAGTGTTAGCGATGACACAGGTATGGCAGCAAATGGTTCATACTGGCCACTTCTTGCAACAAGC
The DNA here is from genome assembly GCA_041748655.1 of Promineifilaceae bacterium (SeqCode). GTDB lineage: Bacteria > Chloroflexota > Anaerolineae > Promineifilales > Promineifilaceae > Leptofilum. The sequence goes on from JBGTCV010000137.1 coordinate 47,553, forward strand.
ATTATGGCATCAACTGGTCTACCAGTAGCTTTCGTACCAACAGCTAAAAGTGCTACGGCTATTTTGCCATGGTTACCAGGTTCAGATCACCAAGACCGTACAACACTGTATGGCAGTATGGTTTATCGCTCATTACAAGTTGGTGGAGTAAAGGCAATTTTATGGCATCAAGGAGAATCAGATGCCACAATTAATAATTTTACTGGTGCAACCACCTATAATAGTCGTTTAGATACATTGGCTAACGCGATTGCTACAGACCTGAATGTCAAGCTGATCTCTGCGAAAATTCATAAGTGGGATAGTGCTCCAAGCACTTCACAGGAGAACGTTGATGAAATTAATGGTGCGATAGTTGAAGCAGAAGGCGACAATATAAATGTACTAGCAGGACCAAACTTCGATAGTCCAACGCGTGTAACGTCTGGCTTACATTTTAATACAGCTTCTGAGTTACAAGATGCGGCTGATCGCTGGTGGGCGGCGATTAATTCGTTGGCTATTTTGTAAACTCTTCAGATAAAAAGACTATGTACTTAGGGTTTTTGATTAACCCCTACGTTTGGCTTATTCTTTGGCTCTTCGGTTGATTTTTGATCATAATTCCCTCAACTTCTAGGCACCATTTTCACTTCAAAAAACGTAAATATGGGCCTGTTACGTGTCATAAAAAGTTATTATGACTTATTAGACGGCCTACTAGTCACCGATCTGGGATGTGAAGTTATGAATGGATACTTTTCTGGAGGAACCACATAAGAGGACTTGTTTTCTATAAGTTCTGACGCCTAATGTCTGGCAGTGATAACAAGGGTAGCGAACAGCCAAGCCTTGACAAGCTGATCTCCCTTAAAAAGGCTGCCAAGCTCTGCGGGCTGTCATACAGCCACCTCCGGCGGTTAGCCAGAGATGGCGAAATTTGGGCCATTAAGCCAGGTAACATCTGGTTGACGACCGAGCAGGCAGTCAGAGCATACCAAGCCCGCGATAATCGACCGGGACCGAAAACAAAAACACCGGCAGATCAACCGTAATTTCCCGTCATTAGCCCGAGGTTATCTCAATCTCTTCCTTGCAGGCGTCACAGACAATCACCCGTTTCTTCAAAAATAATTCCATGTTCGATTCATTAAGTTGAACCACTTCACTGCATTCGGGACATGTAACTCCTCCCTGTCGCAGGTGATTGAGAAAAAGTCTATCTCGGTCTGTTGTAAAATGAATATGGTAGTTACATTGGGAACAGTCAACCCCTCCCTCAGTATAGAGTTGATACATGTCTTTGCGATTAATCTCAAGTGGAGCATGACAGTTCAAACATTCCATAGAGATTTCTTGTAACGTTAGAAGGAGATTGCTAATCTCTTCAGCTAGGCCCGTTTGCCAAGGTGAATCTCTCCAAGGCCCTTCTTGTATCCATAACAGCAATCCAAGTTGAGTTCTGAGCTCGGTTATAGCAGAGTCCTTGACAAAGTCCGGGGCAAAAGTATCGATCACAGAGGTAATTACTTGTGTGGCGTGATAGAGCAAAAGAGGGAGAAACGAGTACAGCCCTTCCCATTGAGCTTTGTGGTCCAGGTCTCCAGAGAAGATGAAGTTGAGGTTTTGCTCTTCAGTAGGTGCGGTATGCGTTGTAATTAGATGGTTAGCTCGCTGGAAAAGTTGTTCAAATCCATAATTGCAGTGCTTGTCGTAACGAAGCTCGTGAATAAAGTCTGGCCCAATAAACCCTCCCAATTTAGTCTTCTCCATAGCATCTGTAATAATCTCGAGCCGGCGCTCTGGTGGAACATTCGGTGCATAGGGTAATGGGCGCAACTTTTGGTTTTGAATTTTGGAACGGAACTTCTGAAGGAAATCATTAGGATCGGCGAGCATCCACTCGAAATAAAGAAGATTCTCTTTTAGGGGCTTCCTTAGCAGCGCGAATGTAACGGTGAGTTTCCCTTTTGCTGAACAGTCAAGAGCTTCATATAGAAAGTGGCAGAAGTCGGAAAGAAGCGCAATGGTAACTTGCTTGTAGATAATCGAATTGAGGTCATCTTCATAGCCATTATTTTCAAGCAATACAAAAAGCTCTTCCCCCGATTTCTCCTTGAATTTCGTTGCCACTTCCTTCTCAATGTGCATGCGGTGGTTAAAGGTTCCCGCATGCTCACCAACAACTACAAGACCTGCTAATAGGTCATGTAAGAAGAAGCAGTAATCATGAGAAAAGAGTAGGTCACTCGGAATAAGGTTTCGCATATCTTCTAACGCGTGCAGGATATACTAAGCCGCTTTTAGGAGCACATCAAGCTTTCTAGAGAATAGAGAGACTCGGGCTCCAAGACGTTGGCCAGTTCATGCCCGCCTAAAGCAGCTTCTACTTGAGCTTCCAGCGTACTTTCTTTTAGCCTGGCTAAAGATTCCTCACTTTACTTGTTGCCCATAGCGGCCGTTTAGCCTCCAAAAATCAGCCTGAAAAATAGAATTAAGTAGAATGCTCTCTGACGAATGCGGCAATTTTAGCAAGTTCTTCCGAAATAGAATACGAATTCTCTCCTCGAGCTTGACGCTGTAGGTAACCTAATTCGAAAGCTGAGTAATCCCAGCCTGGGAGATCCTGTGCTGCTTTGTTTCATTGCTAATCATTAAGATAGCGTGCGGTAGCCCTTTGATATGCTCGGTTCCACTGATACTCAATATCGCGGCCCTGTAGCTTCATGTGCCGACATGCCCACTTGATTTTGTTTAATGCATCATCTTTGGAAATAAAGCCCGTCTTGGCGATTCCAGCGATCCTAAAAAGGCTTTGCCAAAATGGGTTGTTTGGTTTCCTAATGTTGAGGTCGGAAGGTAATCCTTCGATTGCTTGAAGTTCTTGCTCCAGGGCCGATTGAAACCACTGTTCCTGGCGGGATTCTCTTTCGTGCATAGAAAACAGGTGTACTCTTATCCTTGATTAGGAGAGTCTTCTTTTTGAAGGACTCTCTTGATCTGGCGATTTACCATAGTATTCTTGATATAATTCTTCAAGCGTTGCTTCCAAAACGTCTTCATCTTCCCACGTTAAGCAGTGCAGGCTCCCCCTTTTCGCGCTCATTTCGCTTTCTGCTCTATTACATGGTAACCATTTCAACTCCAAATTGCTTTGAGTATGCCTTGTCAAAACTGAAAATTTGAGGGATTTTCAGCATCTTCATGGTTACAACATTGGAACAGTCTACAAAACTTGTGCCTCTTGCCTCTTGAGTATTGAAATAGGATGTGGTTTCTTTATGAATTTTTTCCGTGATGTGAATGGTGGGATACTTTTCAACTAATTTGAAAAACCTCCTTGCCAAATCCTGTCCTTTGCGATTGCTCAGAACAGTAGCAGTCTCCCCTATGACCAGGCTTGTTGTTACCAATTTTAACCGCCTGGTTTTAATCATATTAAACAACTGCTCTGACTTTTCATGGTGAGCGTCATTCTCATATAGCCACCCCACAAAGGCGTCACTATCAACTAAAACGTGAAAACTACTCCGCACTCCCCCTCCAAACTCCATTCTCACCGTATAAGACTTCATCTATTGTTGTGGAAGCATCAGTAACATCGTCCTTGCAAATTCCCCTAGCATTGTCCATTGCGGCATACAATTCATCAAGTTTGGCCTGTTCTTCTCTATCCAGATGTTTTTCTATGGCAGTGCGAATCAAAGCGGAAATAGACGTACTTTTAGTCTCAGATACCATCTGCAATCTGTAGTGCAGGTCATATGGTAGGTAAAGAGATGTTCTTAACATAATAATGTTATCCTAAACCGCCATAAGATGTATGTCAAGTAGTATGATGTATGTGTAGTGAACATCAATATTGTCTGTTTTCTACTCCTCAAAAACAATACTGCCCTCCTTAACCATATCATCTACAACTTCTCTCTGGATAAGTTACTTTGGGTCTTTTCCTAGTTGACCGCTCTTCTCTCCTATGTTTTGATAAGGATCAACAACACTTGCAACAAAGGCAACAAAGGCAACATGAAACAATACTTGAGCATCACAGACATTGCCCAGATTACTAACAAAGAACGCTCTACCGTCTTCCGCTGGATTAAGGCAGGGAAACTCGGCCTAGTACGCAAAATTGGTAGTGAATATCAAGTCCCCCATGAAAGCTTTAAAAAGTGGTGGTCAGAAAACGTACAGACAATTGAGCAGGAAGAAGGGAGCGTATGAATTTAGCTAAGGTTATCTCATTTTCGATCTACAAAGGCGGCACCGGAAAGACAACTTCCACTGTCAACACAGCCGCTGCACTCACCAAGTTGGGCAAAAAGGTACTGCTCGTTGACCTCGATCAGCAGGCATCAGCTACCAGATACTTGGGTATCAATCCCGATGAGCCACAATACAATCTGTATCACGTTTTTTATCAAAACGTACCGGCCAGTGTGGTCAGGCAAAAGACCAAGTTTGGCATTGATGTTCTCCCCTCCTCTTCCCTCATGGCAGCCATAGAAGCCAGCCTTGAACCTGGAGACGAGCTAATTCTGCGCGAACGATTAGCCCCCCTTAAAGAAGAGTATGATTTCATACTGATAGACACGCCGCCAGGAAAGGCGGATTTGGCTTTCAACGGCATTGTTGCGGCCGATGTTCTCTTAGTCCCGGCCAGTGCCGAGCGAATGTCCATTGACGGCGTTTCTGACCTTGTTAATCACGTTCAGGAGATTTTCTGGCACAAGTTCAGAGAAGAACTCAAGAATCAGGAAATCCGCATCCTCTTTACAAAATATAAGTCAACAACAACCCACTCCCCTGGCGTCGTCCAGGCTGCCCAGCGCATTTACCGAGCAAACGTACTTGATATTCTCGTTCCAGAAACCATCGAGTTTCCCCGATCTTTTGATAAGCGCGAACCCCTTCCCTTTCTTTCACCCAATCACGCGGGAGCCATCGCGTATCAAGAAGTTGCTCAGTGGCTAATTGATCATGCGTAAAACACGACCAGAAGACTTTGATCCGAACTACAAAAAATCTAACGGCCCAAGACCGGAAGATGTAAATATGGCCGGGATTGTGCCCATTAAATCCAAAACTGTGTATGACGATGCTAGTGGAGAAACCGAACGGAAAAGCGTTCGGAAAACCGAACGTTCGGAATTCCGTTCGGAAAACCGAACGGCTAACTTACCACTTAAACGGCGCACTAAACGGTATAGTTTTGAGTTTTACACAGACCAAATCGAGCAACTAAAACAGCTTAAAGTCAAGGCGGAAATGGACGGAGAAAGCTTGAGTTTATCCGAAATGGCAAGAGCAGCTATGGACGAATACTTAAAGGATAAACTCAAAGAATAGCCGTTCAACCGTTCGGAAATGCGTTCGGAAAATCGAACGGAATTACGTACGGAAAAGCGTTCGACCGAACGGAAAACCGAACGGAAAAAGCCCGACTTGACAAGCCTTTTTTAATTTGATTAGCTATTCATGCGACAGTTGTCCGAAACTAAAAACAGACAACAAAGCGCGTTCCAGAAAGGCCCGTTCAACCTCGTATGTCCAATCATTCAAACCATAAAAAACCATATCGATTCCCTGGTTTTACTGGCCCCTACTACACCCAAGTTCCCGATGTTGTTTTCGATGAGTTACTTCCCATTCTATCTGGTGCAGAGATTAAGGTACTCATGTATATCATTCGACGAACATTTGGTTTTAAAAAACAGAAAGACAACATCTCCTTGAGCCAGATGGAAGACGGCATCATGACCAAAGACGGCCAAGTTCTAGACGGTGGTACCGGTCTTGGCAAATCATCAGTGACACGAGCACTCACCAGCCTTGAAAAGAAAAATATTATTACCAGAACACGTCGCAGCAACGCCAAAAAGGGTCATAAGGCTACAACGTACACTTTAAATATCAAAGACTCAGAGGAAAATAATGGAGCCCCCACCTCTGGAAATGGAAATAAACCCAGTAGACCCTTGTCCCAAAATGGGACAAGGGGGGGCTTGTCCCAAAATGAGACAAGGCTTGTCCCAAAATGGGACATACAAGAAACAGTAGAACAAGAAACAGAACAACAACATGTTGTTGCGAGTTTACTTGTTGAGAAAGGCATCTCCGGGGGTGCAGCTAAAAAACTCGCCAAGCAGTTCAACAAAGATTACATCGAAGAAAAAATCGCTTTCCTCGATTTTTTGGTTGAGACAAATCCCAAAAAGGTCAAAAATCCAAAGGGATGGCTTCGAAGTGCTATCGAGCAGGATTTTGCTACCCCCGATGGTTATAAATCACCAGAACAACTAGCCGTTGAGCGCGAAGCCGCACAAAAAACAAGAAAGACCCTTGAGGCCCAAAAACAACACATTGAGGCAGAAACCCTGGCAGGGGAGCAAAGCGAATCTCAAAGGGCAAAACTCGTGGCGCAGAAGCTTAAAGAGCTAGAAAAAGAGCATAACAACTCAAGTGAGATGCGTCAGCAATGGCAACGTCTTAAGGGAAAAATTTTGCAGACAGATCCTAAATCACTTCGGCTACAAAGCGTTCTCCAGAACTGCAATTTACTCAAGGTAGAGAATGGGGTAGCCACGTTTGCTTGTTTCAACAAAGTAGCTGGTAATTGGCTGAAAACTAAATATGACCAGCTAATAATACAAAACTTGAAGGAGGCAGGTATGCAAGAAGTAACGGGTTTGACGGCCGTTTTTGTGTCACTAAATGGAGATTAGGGGGTGTTCTTCCAGATAGAATTTGCCAGTTGTGATGTTTCCACAAAGAAAAAAAATGAGAACAAATCCTCCGGCAATTTTCGCCCTCAAAAGAGCGCAGCCGCAATAATCCCTGTTTACGAGAGGAAAACCCCGAAAAACGCACGCTAACGACCTTAAAAGCTATTCTTCATGGCACTTGTAACACACCACAATCACAGTTTGTTCTTGTTTCAAAATAAGAGCCACTTTATCCAAGATGTGAATGAACAGGATGGCGAGAAGAAAGAGAATGGTCAACTGTTCTTGATTGGATGATCTTAATTCTTGGGGAGCCATTTCACTTTGCCGATCCAGTCTACCCAAAAGTAATACATCATCATCACTTGATTCCGATAATGGCGTCATGCCTGCCGCTTCAAGGAAGGCATTGGCTTCGCCCACATATTCCAACACGCCTTTGTCATGCAGCCAGGCGATTATTTTCAAAACACGCTCACGGGAATATCGGCCGTTAAGTCTCTTACCATTGCACATTTTGCTAATCACAGACGGATCCACATCAATATCCAGCGCCAACTTGTTCTGGCTTAAACCACGCTTGCGACTAAGATGCTGCCCAAGTAAATCTCCAAAGCTTGCCATGTCGTTACCTCCGCCATTCCCCCTTGTGATAAGTGGGAGTATCAGGTTGCCTTTGCAAGCGCATTTGCACGAGAGGCGACAGGTTCTTGTCAAGAGGAAGCGGAGGTAATTTTTTATTGAGTGAAACGGCGCCAGCCAGATAAAAAATTATCGAGAAGTCTCTTGACAAGGTTCTGTTGTGAAAGTTAGGGCGATAGCCCGTTCCATAGCCCGCCTGTCGTATCCTTATGCGCGAAAGGCAACTTCGTTGCCACTCCCACTAACCACCGCTAAGGGGTCACCAAGCTGTTGAAGTCTCGGCGGAACTTGTGGAGCCAGTGAAGCGACAGCTTGGGGGCGGTGGTGTACCGTTTTCCAGTGGAGGCGTATAGATAAACACTAAATGGCAATGATATTGACGGCTCCTTGACGGTCAGCGTTATTGAGATTGACAGCGGGAATGTTCTACCTTGAAAGGCAGTTGGGTTGTTCTTGAGGAACAACTAACTGCCTTTCAAGATCAGTAACTGAAGGAGCACGAAATGAACGCAAATAGGGATCAACCAGACAAAAAACCAGACCGGTTAAATATTGCAATCGACTTATTTATAGATTTCTTAATGGAGAATAATTTAAGCGGAGTAGAGAAGGGTACCGGCAAGCAGGGTGCGCAGATAGACGACACCAACCCCCTTGTGTTTAACGAGCCAATAACTCAATCCCAGCGACCTAGTTAGGTTTTATCTGGAGGGGAAAGCAGGGCATCAAGTGCAGATTTCTGAATGCGTCTTCCCCGTCCTGCTTTTAGAACAAAATACTCTAGTAAGCCATCATCCATGTAATTGTAAATGGTTTGGCGGGTGACACGTAGATATTTAGCAGCTTCAGCTGGAGTGTACCATTCTTGTTCAGGGGTTTCTGATTTATTCTTATTTGACATTATTTGACAACATTATACATTTTTATTATCATATATGACGATGATTTCATCTTCAACATCGGCATTCTATCTTTGATCATTCTTCATGCCAAATACCAGGGCTTCCGGGTCTTCGGCAAGAGCTAATATTTCCTTCCCTGTAAAGCAAATTATCTGATGTATTCCCCATTTAGGGTTATTTTTTGACGCGCATACGGAGGTTTTACCATGAACAATTTAAAAGCAGAGTTTAAGGCACTTTCTTGTGACGGTTATCTTGGAAACCCAAGTGGTGAAGATGCTTATGCATATCTACGTGCTTCCTCAGAGCGACAAGTTGAAGAAGGTTCAAGCTTTACTCGTCAACTTGAAAGCATTCACCGCGCAGCCCTACGGGATGAAGTGCGCATACCTTTTAAGTTGATTTTTTTTGACGATGGCTTTACAGGCTTTGACTTCGAACACCGACCAGCTCTCTTAAAACTTCGACATGAGATACACACCAAGCCCAGAGCATACCACCTTGTAATTGAAGATATTGACAGACTCTCCCGGAATGCCGATTGGCAGCAAGGCTACTTGTTGGAGGAATTGTACCGTTCCAAAATCGAAGTTCATTTTTACATCAACCCAGGCTCAGCACTAGAACGCTACATACGCGGATATATGGCCCAAGAAGAAATGAAAAAGGCAAAAGAGCGAATGCGGATGGGAAACGTTTATAAAGCCATGTCAGGCAAAGTGACAGCCAAACGACCGCGTTATGGATATGTGCTGACTAAAGACAGTGAATACGAACTTCATCCAGAAGAATTCAAGGTTATGCGATGGGTGTACGAAAAGATAATCTACCACAACTTGTCGCTGTATAAAATTGCTAAGGCACTAAACAATTGGGGCATCGAAACCCGATTTAAAACTAAGTTTTGGACAGCTTCAACTCTGTACCAGCTTGTGAAATCACCCGTTTATAAAGGTGATTTTTATGCCAACTGCAACTACGGTGTAAAAACTGGTGAATACAGAGCAGACGGTAAACCAAAGATGATCATGAAAACACGGCCAAAAGAGGAATGGATTCATATTCCTGTTCCAGCCATCGTCACACCAGAGGAATGGGCAACGGCCCAAGAAGTCATGAAAAATAATGCGACCTTGTCTACAAGAAATGGAAAAAAATCCTCGTGGCTGCTAATGGGGTTGGTCAAATGTGACGTTTGTCGGGAATATGGATACACCGCACAAAGGGGTGGAACCAAAGGTAGTATTCGATACTACAAGTGCAATTCTTGGTATTCAGAAAAGGCAAGGGGGTTGAACACAGTCTGTAAATCACCGTATGTCTATGCTGATGTTCTGGAACAGCGCGTTTGGGAAGAAGTGGAAAACCTGATCTACGATCCTGCCATTATCATCCGTCGCCTTGAAGAAAAAAACCAAGAGGAACAGGTTGCAGGCTTCCAAAAACAACTAGCTTTTATTGATAACCAACTTGCCAAGCTTGCTAAAGAACAAGAAAAGTTCGAAGTTGCTTATCAGCGCGATATTTACACTCTCGATGAGTTTGAGGAAAAAATGAAAGATATGCGTTTCAAAAGAAATGCATTGGAAATTTCCCGTTCCGGCGTTGAAGCAAAGCTAGCAGAATCCCATTCACTCGAAGAACAAAAGAAGGCGGTAATTAAGGCACTTGAAAAGCTCCGTTCGAAAGTTGATGCAACCCGGCAAAACGGCCAAACTTCGCCGAAAATTCCATTTGAACTAAAACGGAAAATATTGACTCTCATTGTCGATGTCGTTTGGGTAAATACCCATGAACAGACCTTTATCATTGAAGGTGAAATCAGTGGAACTTTTTCAATTGAAGACGACCAAGAAGAAGGAAAACCACCTGGCCCCATGAATGGTGGTGGGGCCGTGGCTGTTGGCGATTTTGGGTTTACATCTAGCCCGATATAGCGATTATATGCGTCATGCCGGTTACGCGAAACGCCTCGTTTAGTTCGGGCGGCATCCCGTTGTCGTTGCCGAGCAAGATGCCGGTGAGCAGCGCCGCCTGCGGTTCTGGAATGAGTTGGGCAATGACGGTTTGGGCGCGGCCCTTGAAGGCGAAAATCGCCTGGTAGAGCGGATTGCCTGCATTTTCGGCCAGGACGATGACGTTGGGCAGCGACATGAGGCTGTGGACGCCTTGCCGGGCCAGGTAAGCGCGGTAGCTGAACGTTTCGCCTTCTGGCGGGGCTTCCAGAATGCCGGTGACGCGCAGCTGGCTGCCGTAGTTGATGACGGGGAAGCGGTAGGTTTGCACCTGCACCACCCCTTGCATGGGCAGTTGGGCGCCGCCGCTCACCTGGATGCTGTCTACCTCAACGCGCAAATTGACGAAGCGGTCGCGCACGTCGGGTTCCCCCACAACCAACCCGGTGATGGTGACATTGCGCGTGCCGTTGTAGAAGGCAATATGGGTTTCGTCGATGGTGGGTACGGCCGTTCCGTACCGCACTGCTGCCAATGCCAACACCACCACACAGACCGCCGCCCAGCTGAATTTTTGCTGTTTTCGCAGGAAAACGGCCGTAACCAACCCACTCCCAGCCACAACCAACCAAATCTGCCAATCCAGCGTGACGACGGAGGCAAGCCAAAGACCTAAAAACCAGGCAATTCCCAGGTAAACAACCAACATATGCAATTATCCTGAAACAGTAATAAACTTTGTTTGGCGGCACGAGTGCCAATTTGGAATTCAAGAATCGGGTTTGTTACAATACCCGGGCACCACTTACGACAATATTTGGTATTGTATCCATCTAGCTGGATGAAACAAATGGACACATTTGCACCAGAATCTTACCGCATTTTAGTTGTAGACGACAGCCACTCTATCTTGGAAATTGTGCGTTCTACGCTCAACCATCACGGCTTTCAGGTGATGACGGCCGATTCTGGCGAGCAGGCGCTGGAAATGATGGAAATTGAGGGGCTGCCCCATCTGGGGCTGTTTGATATTAATATGCCAATGGGCATGGATGGGCTGGAACTGTGCGAAAAAGTGCTGCAATTTTGTGATTTGCCCATCATCATGCTAACGGCCGTTGAAGAAACCAGCACCCTTGTGGAAGCTATCGACCGGTATGCCGAAGATTACATGAACAAGCCAGTAAAATCGGGCGAGCTGCTGGCGCGGGTGCGGCGGGTGCTGCGCTCCATTGGCAATTTTGCCTACCCGCTCACCCCTTTTGTGCAGGTAGATGATAATCTTGAGGTGAACTTTGCGACGTTAACGGCCGTTATTCAGGGCAAAGAGATTAGCCTGACGCCCACCGAAACCAAGCTGCTCTATATTCTTATGCGCCAAAAAGGGAATATTGTTAGCACCGAGTTTCTGATGCGCCGCTTGTGGCCAGCCGACACCGATTTTGCCGATGAAGACAGACTTCGAGTTTACGTTCATCGCCTGCGCAGCAAAATAGAAGGCAAGCAGGCGGGGCCACGCTACATTGTCTCTAAAAGGCGTAAAGGTTATGCATTTTTACCGGAAGACAAGTAGCCTCCTAAACCCCTGACCAAAAATACAGCGTTTTGCTTTTGTATTCTTTGGTACTAATTGGAACCATTTTGTTAAACCGTTAATATTTAGCTGAACGCGGAGCTATATAATCCAGGCGGTTCAGCGACTTTTATACAATTCGAGGCTTTATTCATGAGTGATTCCACCATCACCTCCCACCGCATTTTAGCAGTAGATGACGACCCGTTTAATTTGCGCATTGTGACCCATGCGCTGCAACAGGCAGAATACACGGTGATGACTGCCGGTTCTGGCGAAGAGGCTTTGTCGGTCATTACTCAGCATGGGTTGCCCCACATGGCCATTGTAGATATTCATATGCCGCCTGGCATGAGCGGTTTTGAATTTTGCCGCACGGTACACCAGTTCAGCGATTTGCCGGTGATTATGCTTACGGCCGTTAACGAAGAATCAACCGTGGTAGAAGGACTGGAAGAACACGCCGAAGATTACATCATCAAACCGTTTAATCCTGGGGAACTCACTGCTCGCGTCAAGCGCGTTTTGCAGCGCATGGGGCATTTTGCCTACCCGCTGCGCTCCCTCACCCGCGTTGATGAACGGCTCGTGGTTGATTTTCCAGGGCGGCAGGCGGTGATCAACGACCAACCCGTCAGCCTGACCCCCACAGAGACCAAGCTGCTCTACATCCTTATGCGCAGCGCCGGGCATACGGTGAATACAGACTTCATTTTGCGCCGCCTATGGCCGCTGGAACCAGCCTATGAAGATCGGCTGCATGTGCATATGCACCGCCTACGCCGCAAAATTGAGGATAAAAAAGATAAAACGCGCCCGCGCTACATTACCTCAGAGCGGGGTGTCGGCTACACTTTTCGCCACATCACCGACCAATAAACCAGTAAGCGGTGATCGGTTGTCGAAATATTATGCCGGCTGCTGAGTTTCAGGAAGTGACCCCCATGAAGTTAACAACGGCCGTTATTCGCCAGGCGCTCTCTTTGCCAGATTTTGACGCCTACTCGGCCCATTACCAGATGCTGCCCACCGACCGGAACCGGGAGCGCCCACCGGAGCTGTTGGGGCAACCCCGCGTGGGTGGCGTGCTGCTGCTGCTTTACTGCTACCAGCAAACCATGCATCTGGTGCTGACCCGGCGGCGGGAGGATTTGAATTCCCATGCCGGGCAAATTTCGTTCCCTGGCGGGCGGCGCGAACCGGGCGAAACGGCCGTTCAGGCCGCCCTGCGCGAAACGGAAGAAGAGATTGGCGTGCCCGCAGCAGAGATTGTCATTTTGGGCGAACTAACCAGCATCTACATCCCACCGTCGGATTATGAAGTACATTCTTTTGTGGGTTGGGTGAATGGGGGGAAACGGCCGTCTTTTATGCCCGAAGCCCGCGAAGTGGCCGAAATTTTGGAAGTGCCCCTGCCTCAACTGCTAGACCCCAACACCCGCGAAGTGGGGCCAATTGCCGTACGCGGCGCTACCTACACTGTGCCCTACTACAACATCAACGGCCACAAAGTATGGGGGGCCACCGCTATCCTCATCAGCGAATTTCTGGAACGACTGCGCCTGATAACTACCTGATTTCTCCAAAAATTCGTAACTACCAAGCCAGAAGTTCAACTTTTTCTCTGGCTGAATAAATGATTTGTCGGCTAAAAGTTGAACTTCTTCTCGTGAGCCTGGGTAATTAAAAAAAAATTCACGTTTCTTCAGGCCGCGAGATGGGCAGGTGCATGATGAAACGACTGCCTTTACCTGCCTCGCTGTGGGCCTGAATACGGCCGTTATGCAGCAGCACCAGCTCTTGCACAATCGACAGCCCTAACCCCGTACCCGTACGCCCATCTTCCCGCACTCGCGATTTGTCCGCCTGGTAAAACCGTTCAAAAACCCGGCTTAGCTGTTCCGGCGACATCCCCTTACCGCTGTCTTGCACCGTCAGCTCTACCGCTTTGTCGCCATACGGCCGTATCGCCAGATGCACTCGTCCGCCCGCAGGCGTGTGAGTTAGCCCATTTTCCACCAGGTTAGACACCACCTGCATCAGCCGATCATAGTCGCCCCAAACGGGCGGTGCTGGCTCCGCCTCAAAAGTGAGAGCAATCTGGTTGGCCTGGGCGCGGGGGCGCTGATTTTGGCAAACGGCCGTACAAACATCGGCCAGATCCAGCATGGTACGATTCAGCTGCAACTGCCCAGACTCAATTTTGGCCAGATCAAGCAGCTGGGCCACCATCCGCCCCATGCGCTCCGCTTCACTGTTGATGATGTGGGCGGCATGAGACTGATCAGTGGGGGAAACGGCCGTACCGTCCAGCAGCGCCTGGCTCCACCCCTGAATCGAGGTCACCGGCGTCTTCAAATCGTGGGAGACGTTGGCCACAAAATCCCGCTGCGCCTGCCGCGTTGCCGCCACCTGGGCCGACATGCTGTTAAAACTGCCCGCCACCCGCTGCACCTCCTCTGGCCCTTGCAGCGGCAGCTGCTGTTCGTACTCTCCCTGGGCAATCGCTTCGGCGGCGCCTGCCATCGCTTGCAGCGGTCGGGCCACGGAGCGGGAAATCAGCCAGGCCAGCAGCACCGCAATGAGCAGCCCAACCAGTCCGGCCCGCACAAAAGCCGTGCCAAACCCCAGCTCGCGCATCAGGGCCAGTGGGCCAGGTTCGGGCACGGCGTAGACCACCACCTGCCGCCCAAAGCCAGCGCTGGAGATCGCCCGGGTGTAGATGAGCCATTGATTGCCGTCTGGGTCTGCAAAACGGGCGGCGATTGTGTTGGGATCGGTGGTAGGCAGAAGGTCGCGCGGCAGTTCTTCGCCCTGGATGGTAATGCCCAACCAGCTTTGAGAGGGGTCTGTGTCGAAGATAATTTGGGCATTTTCGGCGGTGGCGATGAGGACACGCACGCTGTTGGTTTCGGCCGTATCGGCCAGCGCCTGCAAAAAGACGTTCTGATTGGCATTACTGGCTTGCAGCCGAATGAGGTCAACCCGGCTGGTGCGGCTGATGATGTCGAGCCGCTGCAAGGCTGGCTGAAAGCGCAGCCGGGGCTGTGCCCCCAACGCCAGCAGCGCCAGCGACACCACAAACAGCGTCACCACAATGATCAACGAGTAGGAAAGCAGCAGCCGGCTGCGCAGGGATCGAAACATAGTTAAAAGTAAGGACAGTAATCGGTGATCAGTGGTCAGTGGTCAGTCAACTGTTCACTGACGCACTGGTTACTGCTCACCAACCAACTTATACCCCATCCCCCACACCGTCTCAATGGCCAGGCTGCTGCCGCTGAGCTTTTCCCGCAGGTGGCCGATGTGGACGTCCACGGTGCGGGTTTGGCCATAAAATTCGTAGCCCCAGACCAGATCGAGCAGTTGGTCCCGCGACATGACGATGTTTTGATGATCTGCCAGGGTCAGCAGCAGGTCGAACGCTTTGGTGCGCAGGGGAACGCGGCGGCCCGCTACCGTTACTTCCCGGCTGCTGGGGTCGATGGTGACATTGCCCACTTGCCGCGCCTCGTGGGACGCGCCGCCGCTGGCCGAACTGCTGACCCGGCGCAAGATCGCCCGCACCCGGGCCACCAGCTCGCGTGGATTAAACGGCTTGGTCAGGTAATCATCCGCGCCCATCTCCAGCCCTACAATTTTGTCGATGTCGTCGTCGCGGGCGGTGAGCATGAGGATGGGTACGTTGCTGTCTGCCCGCACGCGGCGGCATACTTCCCAGCCGTCCACTTCCGGCAGCATCAAATCCAGCACCATGAGGGCCAGTTCGTTTTCTTTGACCTGCCGCAGCGCCTGAGCGCCGTCTGGGGCAAAGATCACTTTGTAGCCCTCTTTCTCCAAATAGAGCCGGGCCAGATCGCGGATATTGGCCTCATCATCCACCACGAGGATGGTGTCGTTGGGCATTAGACCCCCTCAGGGATTTCAACCACCATTTCAATTTCTAATCTGGAGCCTCGCGGCAGTTCGCGCACGGCAAAAGCAGATCGGGCGGGCGGGTTGCTGCCAACGTAACGGCCGTATACCGCATTCATCCCCGCAAAATCAGCCATATCGATCAAAAAAACGGTCGCCTTGACCACATGCTCAAAGCTGGTGCCAGCGGCCGTCAGCACCGCCTGCAAATTTTGCATCACCTGTTCCGCCTGTGCACTAATATCGCCGTCCACCATTTCGCCAGTGGCCGGGTTTAGCGCCACCTGCCCGGCCGTAAACAGCAAATTTCCCGTCCGTACTGCCTGTGAATAAGGGCCAATCGCCTTCGGCGCGTCTTCCGTGTGGATGATTGTTTTCATTTTGTTCTCCTTGAAAAGAGCTAGTGGTGCGAGGCACTGGCCAAACGGTTCCAACCAATTGAAACGGCTGCGGCCAGTGCCTTGCACCTGAGTAGTTACAGAAACGGCTGCAATCGCCAGCTGCCCGCCCCCTTTTGCGCGGGAATGGCCCACAGCTGCGGCGCGGTGGCTTCGATGGTGAAGTGCAGCTCCTTGAGCCAATCGGAGCGAGCGGCCTCGACGTTGAACACGATAAATTCCAGCAGCTTGAGGGCATCTTCCGGGGGGATGACGGCTTCAATGAAGGTGGTTTGCGGCGGGGGCGTGGTGGGCTGGAAGGCGGGCTGATGCTGCACCAGGTCGCCGCCCAGCTGGCAGAGGGCTTCGGTGGGCAGCTCCCAGGCGGGCACATAAAGGCGGCGCGGGTGGCCCCACAGCTGCTCGGAATCTTGTTTGGCCCGCTTGTCGCTGCCCTGGGTCTGGCGGCTTTGGATGTTGACACGGCCGTTAAACAGCCAGAGCGGCACCCAGGCATCGATTTTTCCCAATTCCACGGCGGCGGTGGCAAAGTGGAGGGGGATGGTTTGCAGGCCGGTGTCGTTGAGGGAAACGGCCGTTTCACAATTCACACAGCGCAGCGCCACCACCTCCCGGCTTTGCGGCGTCAACGGTTGGGCACAGGTGGGGCAGCGCAGGGCCAACAGCTTCATCGCTTCCCCTCCGACAGCTCTTCCAACACGCTCATGCCAGAGCGCATCAGCTCCTGCACGTCGCTGGAGCCACCCAGGAGGCCGCCCGTCAACGCCGACATCAGCTTCCCGCTGTCAGCCTCGCCCGCCAAAGCTGCCTTACGTGCCCCTTTCTGAATCTCTTCAACCTCTTCGCCGTAGCGAAAGGCGCGGTACCCGGCGGCAATCAGGCCAATTCCCAGGGCAATGGGCACAAAGATCAAGGCAAGGCCATCCCCATCATCGCTGCTGTCAATGATCGTCCCTGCCAGCAAGGTGCCGTTCACCAAAATGAAGTTACCCGCCGCCAGACCGCCCACCAGCGCTGCCGCCCGGTACAAGATGTTACCGGGCGCTTTGCCGTAGAGAATACGGCCGTCTACCCCATCTACCACCACCTGATAATTCCGCTTGTGGTACTCATAGCGGGATACCCAAAGCGGGTAATAGACAATCGACAGCCGCTGACGCAAAAAGTGGAACTTCTCGAAAAACTTGGTGCGCAAGCTCTGCTTTTGGCGGCCCCGATAGGTAAAATGCCGCCCCGCCTCGTCCAGCGCGTCGCTGTGGGATTCCGACGGCTCGAACACCATCGCCTCGGCGTGCAGCCGGTCGCTGTCATACGGTTGCAGCTGCTCTTTGGAGATGGCCACCTGATGCACCCCATATTCAGCCACGTCAACGGCCGCATCGTTCCAATGCATCAGCTCGCTAATTTGCACCTCGACGGGGCGGGTGCTGTCTTTGCCAGACTTCACCCGGCCAAACATCCAGCCCGCCACAAACGCTTCGACGCGCCAGTAGGGCAGGTAAACCAGAAAGGTGTCTTTAATTTGGGCCTCTTGGGCCAGATCGCGGGCTTTTTTCATGCCCCGGAAGAAGTTGCCCACCGTTTGCAGCGCCCGTTCGCGCTCCACAACTTGGGGCACCTGCCAGCGGCGCACGCCCCGGTCCCCCTGCACCAGCGAATGGGTGTGGCAGTAGGGGCATTCCACGATGCGTTCGCCTTCGGCAATGGGCACCACACCGCTGCATTCGGGGCAGATTAGACCTTGGGTTTTGTTGGTTGATTGTATCATGTTATGTTAAGTAATTAGGTAATTGAGTAATTGAGTAATTTTGAAGCAAGCACAATTACCCTATTACTCAATTACTCAATATCTTTTCTACACGCGGGACGAAATGTAGGCGGCGATGCCAAAGATGGGCACTGCCAGCATAATGGCGACAACGATGTAGCCCAAAATGCCAAAAATCAGGCCCGTAATATCGGCGGTGAAGAAGCTGACGACGGGAATGAGCGCGGCACAGAAATAAAGGGCACAGCCTACGGAGCCAATGGCTACGTAAGGCACTTCTCGCTTGGACGGATATACGGTGGCAAATACCTGGCTGCTGGCGGCATCGACAACGGCCGTATATTCCCGCCCTTCATATTTGTACTTAAACGCATACAGCGGCAGATGCACCAGCGAGCTCTCTCTGATTTGCGCGGCGGCGATCTTCTGGTTCTCCGCCAGCCATTTGCGCACCGTTTCGATGGGCACCGTTGGCACAATGGCATCGCCGTCCATGGTATGATCATAGGGTTCCAGGTCGGAAGCGGGAATGCGCAGTTCGGTAAGGGCAATGATGGAAAGGGCGGCGGCGGGTTCCAGGATCACTTTTTCCTGGCCATCCTGGTTGACACGCACCAGCCACATGGGGAACAGCTGAAAAGACGGCCGTTCCAGCACCGCCTTTTTGTCCAAATCTTTCACCGTGGCGTTTCCCCCCATCCAGCGGCGCAGGGCGGCGGAAGCGGCCGTTTCATCCACCGTCGCCCGCACCGCGTAATGCAAAACCGCGCCGCTCTTGTCTACAAAGTTCGTCGCGCCACAAAATTCACAGGTAACAAACTGCGAACCTTGCTCTACGGGCAGCACAGCAGCGCATTGATGGCATAAAATCTGGCTGTCGGGGGAAGCTGCGGTGAATTCATTCATAACAGGCGCATTGTACTCAAAAGATAAAAAAAGACGCAAGCCAATCTTGAGAAATCTTGTTGGCCACAAATTACCCAGCCCAAATTGTTTATGATAAACTTGCCAGTCAAGAACTAAATCTCACAATATTTATTACCTTAACCACATTTATGTCTTAAAATAAAACAGGAACTGGTTGGCAAGACCCAACAGTAATCACAACCCACTGTTTACTGATCACTGATTACTGCCTCTTTCCCCTGTTTTTAGGAGCAACAAACCATGATCGATGTCAATCAGCTCCGTCGCGGGGTAAGCTTTACCCAGGACGGCAATCTTTACAAAGTATCCGAATACAGCCACAGCAAACCAGGACGGGGCAAAGCCACCATCCGCGTCACCGTGCGCGATTTGCGCTCTGGCTCCAACTTCCAGATCACCTTCACCTCCGGCGACCGCGTGGAGGATATTCGGCTGGACAAACAAAACTTCCAATATCTTTATGATGACGGCACCTTTTACGTCTTCATGAACACTGCCACTTACGAACAAAAACAGGTAAACCACCATGTTTTGGAAGAGGATAAATATTTCCTCATCGACAACATGGAGCTGGAACTGCTGATGTACGAAGGGGAAGTGCTGGATTACGTTTTGCCCAAAACGATGGATTTTGAAGTAGTGGACGCCGAAAATGCCGTAGCGGGCGACACGGCTACGGGCGCAACCAAAGAAGTGCTCACCAGCACCGGTTTGAAGGTGAAAACCCCGCTGTTTGTCAACATCGGCGACAAAATTCGCGTGAACACGGAATCCCGCGAATATATTACCCGCGTTTAATTGGCAATTAGTGATTTTAGATGGGCGATTTATACTGAGCGCTTTGGGATTTTAACAATTCCAAAGCGCTTTTTTTGTGGCTGCATCTTGCAATTCCAGAGGCGCTTATGCTATAGTGCGAGCAAGGTTTATGTTAAACTGTGGCAGGTGGTGAAGAGGGCAAAATGAGTAAATAAACGGCCGTCCCACACCCTGCCGCCCGGCGACTTCAGGAGGTCTCCATGAAAAAAGGTCTGTTTTCTCCATTTCGCAGAATCATGTTCTTTTTGCTCCTGCTGCTTTTGCTTCTTGGGGCAACCGTCTCCACCACCCAGGCAGCCCCGGCTGAAAGCTCAGGCGTTTACCACACAGTGCGCTATGGCGAGACGCTTTCGCGGATTGCCGTGAACTATGGCGTGACAGTTCATCAGCTGCTGGTGGCCAATCCGCACATCGTGAACCCCAACCTGATTTACTACGGCACCGTCATTTTCATTCCGCACTATTACACACCGCCCAGCCCACCGCCTGCCCCGCCGCAGCAGCGATACTGCCGCTACTACCATACCGTGAGGCCTGGCGATAATCTGATCAACCTTGGCCGCTGGTACGCCCGCAGCCCTTACGTCATCGCCGAAGCCAACCATATTTACAATCTCAACCTCATTTACACCGGGCAATCGCTCTGCATTCCCTAAACGAAGTTAAGCAGATTGGGCCAATCTTCAGAGATTGGCCCAATCTTTCATACCCATTTACACCACAATATTGACCAGCTTTTGCGGCACCACGATGATTTTGCGGATCGGTTGGCCGTTGATATGCGCCTGGACGTTGGGGCAGGCTACGGCCGTTTCCCTCAACATCTCCACCGAAGCATCTGCGGCCACCATCAGCCGGTCCCTCACCTTGCCATTCACCTGCACCACCATCGTGATTTCTTCATCCCGAGTCAGGGCCTCATCGTAGCTGGGCCAGGGCTGCACATGTACCGATTCTTGGTTGCCCAGCGCATCCCGCCACACCTCCTCGGCGATAAACGGGGCGAATGGAGCCAGCAGCAGGGCCATTGTGCCAATCGCCTCTCGCCACGCCTCAGCGCCAATCGGCTGCTCCCGGGCATCGTACAGGCTGTTCAGATATTCCATCAGGCCTGCAACGGCCGTATTAAAGCGAAAATCCGCCATCTCCTGCGTCATCCGCTGCACAACCTTATGCCGCGCCCGCTCAAACGCCGCCTCAGCAGCCTTATCTCCGCGCCGGCAATCCGGGATTGCATGCCCCTCTGCGTTAATCTTTTCCCTCGCCAGCTGCCAAAACCGCTCGATAAACCGCACCGGCCCACGAATGCCGCCGTCGTCCCAGGTGACGTTTGCCTCAAACGGCCCCAGAAAGACGACAGTCAGCCGCAGCGCGTCGGTGCCGTGCTGGGCAATCACCTCGTCTGGCGTCACCACGTTACCGCGTGATTTAGACATGCGACGGCCGTCCAGCGGCGACGACAGCACCCCCTGATTGCGCAGCTGGGTAAACGGTTCCACAAAATCGATCAGCCCGGCATCGGCCAGCACTTTGGTCCAGAAGCGGGCGTACAGCAGATGCAGCACGGCATGTTCCGCCCCGCCGACGTAGGTGTCTACCGGCAGCCAGCGCCGCACCGCATCGGGGTCAAACGGTCCTGCGTCGTAGTCCGGGTTGGCAAAGCGCAGGAAATACCAGGAGGAGCAGGCAAAGCCGTCCATCGTGTCGGTTTCGCGCCGGGCCGGGCTGCCACAGGTGGGGCAGCTGGTGTTGACCCATTCGTCAATATGGGCCAGGGGGGAACGGCCGTCGCCCGACGGCGCAAAATTATCGGTTTCCGGCAGCAGCAGGGGCAGCTGATCTTCCGGCAGGGGCACCGGGCCACAATCCGGGCAGTGGACGATGGGAATGGGGGCGCCCCAATACCGCTGGCGCGAAATCAGCCAGTCGCGCAGTTTGTAGGTGACTTGCGGCTGCCCTTTGCCCTGGGCTTGCAAAACGGCCGTTATCGCCCCAATCGCCTCCGCTGAAGATTGTCCGGAAAACTCCCCGGAATTCAGCAGACGGCCGTAGCCCGTAAAACAACCTTCACCAGCGCTGCCATCCTCCGGTTCAACAACCGGCACGATGGGCAGATCATACGCCTGGGCAAAGGCGTGGTCGCGGCTGTCATGGGCGGGCACCCCCATCACCGCGCCGCTGCCGTAGCCGGGCAGCACATAATCCGCTACCCAAACCGGCACTGGATTGCCCGTCAGCGGGTGCACCGCGTAGGCCCCGGTGAAAACGCCGGTTTGCACTTTGTCCGTCGCGGTGCGGTCCATCTCTGATTTGCGTTTGGCTTGTTCGGTGTAGTGGGAAACGGCCGTTGCCTGTTCGGCCGTCACAATCTGACTTATCACCGGATGTTCCGGCGCGATGGCAATAAACGTCACCCCAAACAGCGTATCCACCCGTGTGGTAAATGTTCTTATCTCAGAAAAACTATCCGCAGATTTCGCAGATTCCACAGATTTTGCCGTATCAATCTGCGAAATCTGTGGAATCTGCGGATTTTTAACGGTGAAAATCACATCTGCGCCTGTTGAACGGCCGATCCAGTTTCGCTGCATCGTCTTGATATTTTCTGGCCAGTTCACCGTTTCCAGGTCAGCCAGCAGTCGGTCAGCGTATTCCGTGATTTTGAAGTACCACTGCGCCAGCTCCTTTTTGGTCACCTCGCTGTCGCAGCGCCAGCATTTGCCCTGCTCCACCTGCTCATTGGCCAGAATGGTCTGGCAAGTGGGGCACCACCATTGGCTGCCCAGCGCCCGATAAGCCAGCCCCCGCCGGTGCAGCAGCAGGAAAAACCATTGCGTCCAGCGGTAATAATCGGGAAAGGTAGAGTTGATCTCCCGCGACCAGTCGTAGGAGCATTCCACCAGCTGCATTTGCCGCCGGTAGGTGTCGGTGAACAGCTGGGTGCTGTCGCGGGGATGGATCTTGTGCTGGATGGCGTAATTTTCGGCAGGCAGGCCAAAGGCGTCCCAGCCCATCGGATGCAGCACATTGCAGCCGCGCATCCGCTGGTAGCGGCTGGCAATGCAGGTGGGCACGTAATTGCGGCAGTGCCCCACCGACAGCCCCGCCCCAGAGGGGTATGGGAAGAAGTCCAGAATGTACACGTCTGGCTTGTCGGGATCACTGCCCGTCTGGTACAGATTTTGGGCTTGCCAAATGGGTCGCCACTTTTTCTCGACGGCGTGGGGGTGGTAACGGCCGTTTGTTTTGTTGGTTTGTTTTGTCATTTTGTCCTCTTATTGCATGTAATTGGGTAATTTGGTAATTGAGTAATGGGCTGCCAGACTGGCAAATTACCCAATTACTCAATTGTTCAATTACGATGAAATTTCAACTTTTCGGGCGCGAATGCCCAGGAACAATGGTATCTCAGTGCTGGCGCGTTGGTCTGCTTTGAGACGGCCGTTGGCCAACTGCGCCACATCCTTCACCGGAATCTCCTGCACGCGATCGACCAACAAACCGCAGTCTGCCAGCCCGTTGATGTACGCTTGCAGCGGACGATGAAAGCTTTTGGTCACACACCCTTTGCCCCGCCTGCTGGACTTCAGCGGCACCCGCAGCGCCGTCAGATAGCGGTCAATGCGCCGGAAGCGCAACTTGCGCTGTTCATCCCAACCCCAGCCGCTTTGCCGGGGAATACGGAAGCACGGATGAGTCATCAGGATCACCAGGCGGCCACCGGGCTTGAGCGCCCAGGCCGCATTGTGCAGCACAACGTCGAGTGGGTCCATGTCCTGAATACTGAGGAGGAAAACGGCCGTATCAAACCTCGCTTTCTCAATCCCCTCAACCGCAGGCAACGCTCGTGCATCTCCCTGCACAAACTGCCCCAGACGATGCCGTTTTCTAGCCCGCCGTACCAGCTTTGGACTGGCTTCCAAACCCAAATAGTCCATACCCGCTTCTTGCAGGTAGGGCGCCAAAACACCCTGGCCTGCGCCAATGTCCAGCACCGTCTCACCCATCTCAGGGTCCAACAGGTGCAGCAAAGCGGGAATGACCACCTGCCGATGATACTCACCGCCTTGCTGCCCCATCCAGCCGTCGTACCAGTCAGCCACATCATCCCAACTGGTGGTAGGGTCATGATTTTTGGTTGTTAAATTTTTTTGTTTCACGTTGTTTCCTCCACAAATCGTTTGCCTGCTAAGCCAGTTTGTGCAGTTGGTGAAACAAAAAACCACAGGGGTACCTGTGGCTGGGCAATAAAAAAGGCCACAGGGCTGAAGCACCTGTGGCCTGAAAAGTTTAGAAAGAGTTGATCCTAATTCATTCGACCTGCGAGGTTTGCCCCAGCAACGCAACAAACACGGCTGCCAAGTAAGTGCCGTTGTGCATTTCGTAATCGTTGGGCAAACATGTAATCTGTCATCATAAGATTTCCTAATGAATGACTCCAATTAAGCTATTTAAACGGTTTATAAACTGGTGATCAACCAATCTTGTTTAGAAAAATTTCGGTCAGTAAATCAACTACCAACAGGGTAGCATACTCCCCCAGGCACGTCAACATTTTGCTGCTATTCCCAGTGCAAAATAAATTGATTTATTAGAACAACTGTGCTATAATTGGCGGATAATTTTAAGGGCGCAAGGTATGGAATTTTGTTTTTCATTTATCCAAAACGTGGTACTATTTAGCAATTCCAGCAGTTTCTGCTAAAAACAAATTTCGTGCCAAATTTTATTCATTTAAGGAGAGTGTTTCATGTACCAAAAGATAATTGTTGTTGGAAATTTGGGCGGAGATCCAGAGATGCGCTATATGCCAGATGGGTCAGCCGTTACCAGCTTTAGTGTCGCTACCAATCGGCGCTGGACAGACAAGGGAACCGGCCAGCCAGTTGATGAAACGACCTGGTTCCGCGTCAGCGTTTGGGGTCGCCGTGCGGAAGCAGCTAATCAATATCTTAGCAAAGGGAGTAAGGTGTTGGTAGAAGGACGCCTGAAACCAGATATGGCTACCGGTGGGCCGCGCACCTGGGTGGCTCAAGATGGAACGGTCCGCGCTTCTTTTGAAATCACGGCCGATAATTTTAGCTTTATGAGCAGCAAAGGGGAAGATGGCGGCAGCTACAGCGGCGGCGACTTTTCTGGCGGCTCTCCGGCGCAGGAAGAAGACGATATTCCGTTCTAGCCCGCAGCTGTTTAGATAAATGTGCAACGGCCGTATCCTGAATGTGAAGATACGGCCGTTTTTTATTCCCTACCGCGCCACTGCTCCAACACCTGCCGCACGTCATCTTCTACTTCTGCCCGCGCCAGCCCTCGCGTATAGCCCCTTGCCAGCCATTTGTCGTAAGCCGTCTCATTATGGCGAACGTGGGCCGTTACCGCCAGCCAAACAGCCTGTTCACTTAGCTCTTTGGCTGCCGCAGACCGCCCCACACGCCCGCTGTACTTCAGGCAAGCATGTTCGGCAATGATGAATTCCCGACCGGGGGGACAGTTGGGAAACAGATCGCGCACTTTTTCAGCAAACGCCGCTACAAACTGGGTGTCCTGTTCGGCCCGCCGCTCGGCAGCCCGTTCCCGCTGTCTGGCTCGGGCATCAGCATCGGCCAGACATTCCTGTTCTGCCTGAGTCAGAGCCGCATCTTCAACCAACAGCCCCTGGCGCTCGTAACGCTTTCGGGCACGGCTCCATTGCAGCACCACCGCCACCAGGGTGGAATATTTTCGAGACCGCCGCGTCAGCGCCACATCGCCACTGGGCAAAAATACCAGATGATCCAGATCGGCGCAGGCCAGGCACAAGGCGTTCTTTTCTTCTGTCAGAGCGATCCAGGCACGACGACCCAAATCTTCGCCACATTCGCTGCAAACAGCTTCACCTGAGGTAATGAAAACAGCCATGTCATTTGTTTTTGCCATGTTGCCTCCTTTACCTCAGGATAATACGATTCTTGTCCTTGTCCAGAGGCAAAATTAGACGGCCGTTTCTGGCTTTACGGCCGTAATCCGCGCACTAAAAATCTGGGCCTGGCCCGCGTGTGGTTCAACATTGGCCAGCTCCACCCCGGCTGCCTCTTTTTGCTGGATAGAAATCTGGTCAAAGCCCGCTGCCCGCATCCAGCCAGCCATCTCCGCCACATCCTCCGCGCCGGTGATGCAGCCCGCCCAGGCAGACATGTCGGCCCGCTCCTGCGGCGTAAATTGGCCCCGCGTCACCATGTCGGACACTGCCAATCGACCACCTGGTTTTAGCACGCGGAATGCTTCCTGGAAAACGGCCGTCTTGTCCGGGCTCAAATTAATGACGCAGTTAGAAATAATCACATCCACGCTGGCATCCGACACCGGCAGCGCTTCAATCTGCCCCTGGCGGAATTCCACATGATCTACACTCAGCTTGGCCTTGTTGCGGTTCGCTTTTTCCAGCATGGCAGGCGTCATGTCCACGCCAATGACGTGGCCGGTTGGCCCCACGCGATCCGCCGCCAAAAAGCAGTCGATGCCGCCGCCGGAGCCTAAATCGAGCACGGTCTGGCCCGGCTCCAGGCTGGCAATGGCAATGGGATCACCGCAGCCTAGCGACAAGCCGGTCACATCGACGGGCAGCTGGCTCAGATCAACATCGTACAGCTCCGCACCGCAGTAATCCTCGCCATTGGCCGGATCGCAGCAGCTGGCGCTTTGGCCCAAGACCGTCAGTTCGTGGCTAAAGTTTTGGGCGATACGGCCGTAGCGATCCTGCACTGCTTCATGAATTTCTTTGTTTGAACGAGTTTGAGTTGTCATTGTTTACCTCATATTGATATTGGTCTATATATATTGGCAAAAAAAAGCCGCCACAAGCCAACGCTACGTCCCTTTTACCTCGATTCTGTCAGTGGCAAAAAACGAGATGCTCGCTTCTGGGGCAAATTTTTGCATCAGGTTGCCGCAGCAAATCGCCACCGCTTCCTGATTTAATGCGTAAAAGATTTGCTTGCCTTCGCGCCGGGTGTGCACCAGCCCAGCCTCACGCAAAATAGAGAGATGATGCGATACCGTCGGCTGCGAAACACCGCCAAGCAAATCGACCACATCACTGACGCACAACCAGTTGCAGCAAAGATGGTTCATAATTTTTTGTCGGGTTTCGTCGGCAATCGCTTTGCCAAAGGTAATCGGGTCTGTCATCGCTCTCTCATTCATATCGAAGATCATCAATATGACGGCATTATAAATGATAGATTGATTTTGTCAAGCGGCAGTTCCCCCTGTTTGACTTAACCATTTGCCACCGATAGAATCCGCCAACTACCTCAACCAAGCGAGAAGACAGATATGCGAATTGTTGTTGATGCAATGGGCAGTGATGATCATCCAACACCAGACGTTACCGGGGCCGTTTGGGCCGCCCGCGAATTTGGCGACACGATTATTTTGGTGGGCGACAAAACCAAAATCGAGGCAGAATTGGCCAACCAAAAGACGGCTGGCCTATCGTTGGAAATTGTCCACGCCAGTCAGGCCATCACCATGACAGACAAGCCATCGCAAGTAGTCAAAAGCAAGCGCGATTCCTCCATGCATGTGGGGTTGGGGCTGGTGAAAAATGGCCAGGCCGATGCGTTTGTTTCGGCAGGAAACACGGGAGCCATTTTGGGCGTTGCCATGCTGCGGCAGGTGGGGTTGGGGCGCATTCCGGGCGTTCAGCGGCCCGCGATGGGGGTTATTTTCCCCACCAAACAGCGCCCGCTGCTCATCGACAATGGGGCCAATACCGACTGCAGCCCGGAATATTTGCTGCAATTTGGGCTGATGGGCAGCCTCTACGTGGAGCGCGTCCTGAAAATTGAAAAGCCCCGCGTGGCGCTCATCTCCAACGGCGAGGAAGAGGGCAAAGGAAATTTGCTCATTAAAGAGACAATTCCGCTGCTGGCGGCCAGCGGCCTGAACTACGTGGGCAACATCGAACCCAAACAGTTTATGCAGGGGGCGGCTGATGTGGGTGTGACGGATGGCTTTACCGGTAACCTGGTCATGAAAACGGCCGAAGCGATTGCCAGCTACATGTCTAGCACCATTCGGGACGAGCTGATGGCCAACCCGCTCACGATTTTGGGCGGGCTGTTGACGCGCTCGGCCTTCAAGCGGGTGCGTGCCCATCTAAACCCGGATGAAGTAGGCGGCGCGCCACTGTTGGGGGTAAACGGGGTTGTCATTATTGCCCACGGCCGTTCCAATGCGTTTGCTATCAAACAAGCCATCGGCCAGGCGCGGCGCGTAGTAGAAAACCAGGTCGTCGAGGCGATTACATCTGGCATTGCCAGTGAGTCGGTAAACAGTAATCGGTAAACAGTAAACAGTTTGCAATTGCTTACTGTCCACCGATAACTGATCACCGATTACGGATTACCGAAAACCAAGCAGGTAATGAATGAACAACCATTTTCTGGACGCAAAAGGCAGGCCCCGTATTGTCATTACGGGCATGGGGGTGATGAGCCCATTAGGCCACACCACGGAAGAGAGCTGGGATAGTTTATTGAACGGCCGTTCCGGTATCGGCCCCATCACCAACTTCGACGCCTCTGAATTCCCCAGCCGCATTGCAGGCGAAGTAAAAGAGTTTGCTGCCAAAAAATATATGGACTTCAAAGAAGCCCGGCGCATGTCCCGCGCTTCGCAGCTGGCCGTGGCCGCTGCCCGTATGGCCCTGGCAGATGCTGGCCTGCCCGAACCGGTGCCCAATGCCGAACGGGTGGGTACCCTGGTGGGCACTGGCGTCGGCGGCTTTGAAGTAGCCGATGAAAACCTGAAAATTTTGCGCAGCCACGGGTTCAGCCGGGTGAGCCCGTTTGCCATGACCGGCTTTTTGCCCAACATGCCCAGCCACCACGTCAGCCTGCTGGCCAGGGCGCTGGGGCCAATCAGTACGGTTACTGCTGCCTGCGCCACCGGCACTCAGGCCATTGGCGAAGCAATGGAATATATTCGGCACGGGCGTGCCGACATGATGATTACCGGCGGCGTGGAGGGATTGATTCACGAGGCCGCCATTGCTGGCTTTGGGGCGATGCGTGCCCTCTCCACTGGCTTTAACGACGCGCCTGAAAAAGCCAGCCGCCCCTTCGACAAGGATCGGGATGGTTTTGTGCTGAGTGAAGGCGCGGGCATCCTGATCATCGAGCGGCTGGATCATGCTCTGGCTCGAAAGGCCCGTATCTATGCCGAACTAAAGGGGTATGCTTCCTCGGCCGATGCTTACCATGTGGCTCAGCCAGATCCAACGGCGTCTGGCGCAGTGCGGGCCATGAAGTGGACGCTGCAAGACGCCTGCCTGCGCCCCACTGAGGTAGATTACATCAATGCCCACGGTACCTCCACACCAATAAACGATTCGGCCGAAACGTTGGCTGTAAAATCGGTATTTGGCGAGCGGGCTTATGAGCTGCCCATCAGCAGCAGCAAATCGGTGCTGGGGCACGCGATGGGTGGTGCGGGGGCCATCGAGGCAATCTTCTGCGCCCTGGCGCTGAATCAGGGCATTATTCCGCCCACCTGGAATTATGAGACGCCGGACCCGGAGTGCGATCTGGATTATGTGACAAACGGCCCGCGCCAGGCGTCGCTTCAGGTCGTAATGTCCAATTCTTTTGGTTTGGGTGGCCAAAATGCCTGCCTCATTTTGGGAAATTATGATACAAATGGGGCAAATTCTGAGGAGACGTTTGCTGGAGAGCCAGTAAGAAGTTGATAGTTTATGATAATTTTAAGAGATGATCAGCGAATTGCCCGCCTGAAGCGCATCAGTCAAGTCACCAGTTTTGTGGGGATGGGGGCGCTGCTGGCTGGCTTGTTTTTAGTTTTTTTACCGAATACGGAAAATCTGTTTTTCTACCAGCTGCTGGCGCTGTTTACAGGCTGGATGCTGTCGCAAATTGGTATTTATTTGGGACATCGCTATTTGCGTGAGCCGCGCCCGGATGAGGTGTTGGATGAAGTATTGCGGAAGGTGGCGCGGAACGGCCGTATCTACCATTACCTTCTCCCCGCTGCCCACGTCCTGCTGATTCCTACCGGCATCATTGTGTTTGTTGCCAAATATCAAAGCGGCAATATTACGGTTGAAGGGGACAAATGGAAACAGACCGGCATGGGATTGCGTCGCTTTTTTGGTCAAGAACGGCTTGGCGATCCAACCCGTGAAGCGGCCATGAGCGTGGAAGCTGTTGCCAGCTACCTGAACAAGCATGCCCCCACCGTAGAAGAAGTTCCAATTGGGGCAATGGTTGTGTTTACAAGCAAGGGCAATAAAAACCTGGACCTGAAAAACTCGACCATGCCGGCCATGCATTACACCAAAATAAAGGGGTATTTACGTCAGCAAAAGCGCGAAACCCCCATCCCAGAGGCTGATTTCCAGGCGATTCAGGCCGCTTTTGACAAAAAAGCAATTCACCTGCTGGCAGATGCAGAAATGAATCCGCTCACCGATACAGACGAGTAATTTGCCAGGAATTGTATTCTATGCAGGTGCGACGCACTGTCCTGTCCTGTGTACTGTATATCTTCAACACTTTACGCGAAGAATGAGGTAAATCATGACATTTCTAAGCCGCACGCTTCTGGATCAAGAACTAAACCAGCTAAAAGATAACATCATCCGCCTTGCCAGCGCGGCCAACGAAAGCATTGATCAGGCCATGTCTGCCTTACAAACACGCAATGTTGTCCAGGCACAGCAGGTCGTTACCAATGACGAATCTATCAACCAATTACGCTACAAAGTGGAAGAGCAAGCCTTGCTTATTCTTGCCACACAGGCTCCTACCGCCTCAGACCTACGGGCCGTTATAGCTGCCATTCACCTGGCTGTAGAGCTAGAACGCATTGGCGATCACGCCGCAGGCATCGCCCGTCTGGTAGAACGCATGGAAGGTGAAGACGAAATAGACACCCTTCACAAGCTGCCCAAAATGGCCAAACGCGCCGGCGAAATGCTCCAGCAAGGGATGGAGGCATACATCAAACGAGACCCCAACCTTGCCCTGGAAATGATCAAGCGAGATGACAAGCTAGACAGGCAATATAGCAAGCTTTTCCGTGAAGCCCTAGAAGAAATGAAAGACGACAGCTATATTCGTCGCGCCACTTTCCTTTTGTGGGCAGGCCATAACCTGGAGCGAATTGGCGATCGGGCCACCAATATTGCAGAACGGGTTATCTTTATGTGTACTGGCGAATTTGTCGAAACGCCAACAAACCTCGATTAAGTAAACACCGGTAAAACAGCAAAGTTGACAACTCATCACATTGTCAATAGAATTTTTAACCATTGAACTCGCACATGTGCATATCACCCTATGCTCGGGAAGAGGAGGTGATAATTGCCCAATAATCAGCCAAATAAAGAACCACGACAGTTTCTGTCACCCTTTTTTCCGTTTAAGGCGCAAAATTATTTGCGTTAAGTCAATCGGTTGTTTGAGTAGTTGTTCGTCATAGAGCTTAGTTGATTCAGGAGATGATGAGTCCTCTCCTAGTTAACGAGACTGATTGGCGAGCAGGTACGAAACCCATAATTTTCCGTAAGGAGGAGAATTACATGAAACGTATGAGTTGGTTAACCTTATTGATGTTGTTATTGGCAATGGTGTTGGTTGCCTGTGGCGGCAGTGGCGATGCCGAGCCAGAAGCCGGTCCTGGCGACACCGCTGCTGACCCTGGCGATACCGCCAGTGACGAAGCAATGGATGAACTGGTTTGTAACGACGCCATCGGCTGTGTTACGGTTGATGCTGGCGATCCTATCCGCATTGCTTCTGCCCTGGTTATCACAGGCCCCAATGAATCGCTTGGTCTGGATTCCCAGTATGGTGTTGAAATTGCCATCGCCGACCGTGGCGAAATCAACGGTCACGCCGTTCAGCTGCAAACCGAAGATGATGGCTGCAGCGCCGAAGGTGGTCAAACCGCTGGTCAGAAAATCGCTTCCGATCCCTCGATTGTTGGCGTGATTGGCTCCAGTTGTTCTGGCGCTGGTGTGCCCATGGCGCAAATTGTTTGTGCGCAAGGCATCGCCATGATCTCCCCCTCCAATACCGCTCCCGTTCTTACAGATGAGGCAACTCGCCAATCTTGCTATTTCCGCACCGCGCACAATGACAAGGTGCAGGGTCGGGCAATGGCTGAGTATGTCTTCAACGAACTGGGCCTAACCAAAGCGGCCGCCATTCATGATGGTGATCCCTACACCGAAGGTTTGGCCACGGTCTTTAGAGATTCCTTCATTGAGTTGGGTGGCGAGATTGTCGCTTTTGAAGCAGAATCCGCCGAATCCACCAATGTTGAACCGCTGCTGACCACTGTAGCTGCGGCTGGACCAGAAATGATCTACTACCCCGTGTTCATCCCGTTGGGCTCCCTGATCACCAAAACTGCTCAAGAAATCAGCGGTTTGGAAGGCGTTGTTCTGGCTGCGGCTGATGGTGTCCAATCGCCGGACTTCATTGCTGCTTCCGGTGGCGCGGCTGAGGGCATGTATGTTTCCGGGCCAGACCTGGGCTTCGGCAACGAAATCTACGTAAGATTCCTGGAAACTTATCAGAGCGAGTATGGCAGTGAGCCAACAGCGCCGTTCCATGCACACGCTTATGATGCCACCAACATGCTGCTGAATGCCATTGAGGCAGTGGCTCAGGTTGGGGCAGATGGTTCTTTGTTAATCGGCCGTCAGGCTCTTATAGACCAACTGGGTTCCACCAGCGGTTTAGTTGGTATCACCGGCACCATCACCTGCGATGCCAATGGTGACTGTGCCGACCCCAAAATTGCTGTGAGCCAGGTTCAGGATGGTGCCTTCACCTCAGTCTGGAATTTCGCGAACGAGTAAGCATTTATAGGAGTCAGGTGGCATCTTATGAATGAAGATAAGATGCCACCTGATGCAAACAGAATCTAACGGATATGAACAATAATACGTTGGGTGATAGTTTAGAGGATAACGCTTAAAGTTCTTGACAGCCTGTGAAGCAATTCACAGGCTGTTTGCTACTTATAGCTGAAATGAGCAGTGCCACAAGTTATAGGCGTGCTCGGAAGAAGGGGACACAATCTTGCGACGATTCAACTACATCGACCTCGTTCTTTGGCTTTTTCGTATCGGCATCATTGGCGTTGTGCTTTGGGGGATGACCGGGAAGTTTATTCTGGGTATTGGTAACACCTACACAGCATCTGATTGGCTTAGCTTCCTGATTTCTGGTTTGTCTCAGGGAAGCCTGTATGCACTTATTGCGCTGGGTTACACCATGGTCTATGGTGTGCTGTTCATGATTAATTTTGCGCACGGCGAGTTTTTCATGGCGGGTGCCATGTCTTCAACAGTTTTGGTTGCCTTGCCGTTGGCCAACGCGGGGTTGACTGAACGGTACCCATTGCTTAGTTTGCTGGCCATTTTTGTTAGCGCCATTTTAGTATCTGTGGGGGTGGCCGTTTTAACAGAGCGAGTAGCTTACCGACCACTGCGCAATGCCCCCCGGCTCGTGCCGCTTATCACGGCAATTGGTGCCTCCTTTTTCTGGCAATATTATTTTCGTGGCTTGTATGGTTCTTCGTTGATCCCTTTTCCTGAATTTGAGATGTTCAGGGGACGGATAAATTTATTGGGAGTGGGCATTCAAAAGGCCGATGTGGCGGTGATTGTTACTTCGCTGGTGGTAATGTTTGGTTTGCAGCAGTTTGTACAGCGCACCAAAACAGGTCGGGCAATTCGCGCGGTTGCAGAAAACAAAGATGCCGCTACGTTGATGGGCATTGATGTTAACCGCACCATTACCATTACGTTTATGGTTGGCGCTTCTATGGCCGGGGTTGCCGGGGTCTTATACTCTATTGTGTTCCGGCAGCTGAACTTTATCATGGGGTTCATTCCCGGTATTAAAGCATTTACGGCCGCTGTTTTGGGGGGTATTGGCAGTATTCCTGGCGCGGCTCTGGGCGGTTTGTTTCTGGGGGTCATTGAGGCCATTGGGCCACCGCTGTTTCTTGAAGGTCTGGGCGTTGCTGGATCTCATCAGCTAAAGGATGTTATTGCTTTCACCATGCTGGTGCTGGTGCTTATTTTCCGGCCGCAAGGCATTATTGGTGAGCGGTTGGCGGAGAAGAAGGCGTGATGAATCAGAAAATGCAACAAACCATAAATATTGGCCTGATTGTTGGTGGCGTCACGCTGAGTCTGGGCATGATTGGCATTCTGGATGCCTTTAACAAGCGTTTTATTGTGACAGATTATTTAACGCTGGCACAGTTTCTCCTTTTTGGGTTGGCGCTGGTTGCCGGGTATTTCGCCACGTCGCGGTTGAAAAATCGTTCATTAGAAGGGGCGCTACATGGGGCGTTAGCTGGTTTTTTGTCTGGCGTGCCAACTTTTTTGCTGCTCTTACTGACATTGGCCTGGACAACTATTCGGAATTCATTTATTAATGTCAAACCAGCATTGATAAGCTTTTTAACGCTGGAAAATGAAAGTGTGGTTGTGGGTGGGCTGCTGCTGTTGGTCTGGTTTGGGGTATTGGGCCTCGCTGGATATGGCTTTTCGCTGCTGCCGCTGCGGTTACGACGGCCGTTTACCTCCGGTCTGGCGTGGGCTGTGGGCATCGGGGTTATGTCGGAAATTTTGGTGGGTATTTTACGCCCCCGGATGAGTACCGCAACGATACGCAACTTGTTTGGCAGTACGGGTATGCAGCTTGTACCTTTTTTGGTGGCGCTGGTGGTGATTACGGCCGTTTCCTTCCTCTGGCAACAAGGTGGGCAAGCCCGCTACCAAACCACCCGCCAAAACCTGACCCCCGTTCAACAAAAGAACATGCGCCGAATCAGCATCTCCCTGCTGGTGATCTTTTTGCTTATTTTGCCCTCCCTGCTGGGCGTTTACCTGAGTGAAATCTTCAATACCGTTGGGCTTTACATACTCATGGGGCTGGGTCTAAACATTGCTATTGGTCTGGCGGGACTGCTGGATCTAGGCTACGTGAGCAACTTTGCCGTAGGCGCCTACATTATGGCGTTGCTTACGTCTACCAGTGAATTTGGTTTAAGTGAACCTGTTTCCTTTTGGTTGGCGCTGCCAATTTGTGTGTTGGCCGCCATGGCTACCGGATTCATTTTTGCACTGCCCGTTCTAAAAATGCGCGGCGATTATTTAGCCATCGCCACGCTGGGTTTTGGTGAAATTGTCCGTGTGCTGGCCCGTTCCGACGCCCTTAAAGCGTTTATTGGTGGGGCGCAGGGCATTCTGCAAGTTCCCCAGGCAAAAATCTCTGGCTTTTTTGCGCAGTTGATGGGTTACATTCTGGATCCCATCAATAAGTTTTTACAGCCATTTGAGTTGAGTATTCTGAAAACGGCCAATGACGAAATTACCTTTGGCACGCCACCACAGCTTTACTATCTGCTCATTTTAGCCTGTCTGCTCATGCTGTTCGTTTCCCATCGGCTGAATAATTCCCGTACCGGTCGGCGCTGGATGGCTATCCGTGAAGATGAAGATGTGGCAGCGGCGATGGGGATCAATACCACCAATGCCAAAGTGATAGCCTTTACATTGAGCGCCGCTTCGGGCGGGCTGGCGGGCGCGATTTTTGCCGCCAAGCTGGGCTCTATCTTTCCCCACAGCTTTCAACTGCTCATCTCGGTGAATGTGTTGAGCCTCATTATTGTGGGCGGGTTAGGCAGCATCCCTGGCGTGATTGTGGGTGCATTTGCTTTGGTGGGCATTCCAGAACTGCTGCGTGAGTTCGCCGAGTTCCGCCTGCTGCTATACGGTATTGCTCTCATTGTCATGATGTTGGTGCGCCCGGAAGGATTATGGCCTTCAGAAGTACGCCGGCGTGAAATTCGTGGCGATGTTGAACCATCCGTTCCCATTACACCCAAAACATAGGACAAACAACCATGAGCGATAACATTCTGGTGGCAAATCAAGTTGTCAAACGGTTTGGTGGCCTGGTGGCCACAGACCATTTTGATTTTGAACTACAGCGCGGCGCTATTGCCAGCATCATCGGGCCAAACGGCGCGGGGAAGACCACTTTTTTCAACTGCCTTACCGGCTTTTACCAGATCGATGAAGGCACGCTTGAGTTTAATGGCGAATCGCTGTTGGGGCGTGAATCGTACGAGATTGCCCATATGGGAATCTCCCGTACCTTCCAAAATATTCGTTTGTTCAACAACATGACTGTGCTAGAAAACATCATGGTAGGGCAAGAGCCACACCTAAAATCCACCTGGATTGGCACCTTGTTTGGCTTGCCCGGCGTACGGCGTGAGGAGGAAGCGACCGAGGCCCGCGCCCGAGAACTGCTGAAGTTTGTTGGCTTGAGGGGGATGGGTGATTCATTAGCTAAAAATTTGCCGTATGGTGCCCAACGCCGTCTGGAAATTGCCAGGGCGTTGGGAGCGCGGCCAAAGCTGCTGCTGCTAGACGAACCCACAGCTGGGATGAATCCTCGCGAAACGGCCGAAACCACCGACTTTATTAAAAAGCTGCGCGATGAGATGGAAGTGACGGTTCTGATGATTGAGCATGATATGAAGGTGGTGATGGGCATCTCGGAAAAGGTAACGGTGCTGGATTACGGCCGTAAAATTGCCGAAGGTCTGCCCCGCGAAATTCAATCCAATCCGGTCGTCATTGAAGCGTATTTGGGCAAGGGGGCTACGGCCGCTTTAGCCGCCCTGCAAGAAGAAGCCTAAACCATAACGATAACAATCACTTCAAAACGTGACTGTCACCGTTACAACGAGAAAAATCATGCCATTACTTGAAGTAAACGACATTCATGCCTACTATGGCAACATCCACGCCCTTAAAGGGGTTAGCCTCACCGTTGAAAAAGGGGAAATTGTTACCCTCATTGGCGGGAACGGGGCGGGCAAAACCACCACGCTGCGCACCATTAGCAGCCTGATGACGCCTCGTGGCGGCAGTGTCATCTTCGATGGTGAAGATGTGTCGCAGCATCCCGCCCACGCCTGGGTTTCCAAGGGCATTGCGATGGTGCCAGAAGGGCGCGGCGTTTTTGCCAAGCTGACCGTGGAAGAAAACCTGGAAATGGGCGCTTTTCATCGGAATGACAAAAGCGGCATCAAGGACGATATTGAAAAATCGTACCAAATGTTTCCTCGCCTGGGCGAACGGCGCACCCAGCTGGCGGGCACAATGTCTGGTGGGGAGCAGCAAATGCTTGCTGTCACCCGGGCGCTCATGTCTAAACCCCGTCTGCTGCTGATGGATGAGCCGTCGATGGGATTGGCCCCGGTGCTGGTGGACGTCATTTTTGAGGCAATCGAAACGATCAACCAGGAAGGGATGACGATTTTGCTGGTAGAGCAAAATGCCCACATGGCGCTGCAAGTGGCCAAACGGGGCTACGTGCTGCAAACGGGTAAAATTGTGCTCACCGATCGGGCCGACGTGCTGCAAAGAGACCCGATGGTACAAAAAGCGTATCTGGGAATCGAGTAGATTTTTAACACAGAAGGGCAGAGGCGCAGAGAGAAAACGATGTCTGAAGCCTTTGTATTCATATGTTATCGCACTGCCTTCCAACTGAAGAATTACATCGTGTTGGGTGGAGTGGGCCTGATTTTGTTGCTGACGGCTTGCCAACCCAGCCCGCTGGCCTGTGACGATCTGCTGGGCTGTGTGGTGGTGCGGCCCAATAACCCAATACGAATTGCCACACTGCTGCCGCTTTCGGGGGAAACGGCCGTTTGGGGCCAGGAACTCACCCGTGGCATTGCTCAGGCCGTAACCGACCGGGGGGGCGAGCTGCTCAACCACACCATCGAACTCATTCCATTGGATTCTGCCTGTGTCCCCGCTGTGGGGCAGCAAGCCATCCAAACCGTCAACAACGATGAAACCTTGCTGGGCGTCATTGGCGCTGCCTGTTCCGATGTCGCAGCGGCCGTTCTCCCCACCATTCGCCGCAACAACTGGCTTCTCATTTCACCCGCCAGCACCGCCCCCAGCCTCAGCGAAGACCAAAGCGAACTGGCGTTCTTTCGCACCGTACCCAACCATCTGCACCAGGCCAACGTGGCGGCTCATTTTGCCTATGAACAGCTGGGGGTGCGGCAAACGGCCGTTTTCCATGATGAAACGTCGTACAACAGTCTGCTCGCCCAACAGTTCAGCGACACCTTTACCCGGCTTGGCGGCAGTGTCAGCTTCCAGAGCAGCCTGACAGCAGGGCAAGTGGAGCTGCCAGCGATGCTGGCCGACGCAGCCAGCAATCGGCCAGAGCTAATCTATCTGGCCATGTTTGAACCAGAAGCCAATCTGCTGATCAATCGTTTGGCCGAAACAGCCCCGCTTAACCGTGTTCCGCTGCTGGGCGGTGATACCTTATTCAGTCTGGATTTTGCCAGCAGAATTGGCAGTTCCGCAACCATTTTCCTGACCAGCCCCGTCTTTAACAACGATGCTTACGCCAATTTTTTAGAAGAATGGCTGATTCGCTATGGAATGCCGCCAGAGTCGCCAGCCCCTGCTTATGCTTACGACGCCACACACCTGCTGCTCATGGCAATTGAGGATGTGGCTGTCGTGGGGCAAAATGGCACGCTGGTCATTGGGCGGGCGGCGCTGCGGGAACGTCTGGCCGCCTCCGATGGCATTATTGGGCTAACTGGCTTGCTTGGCTGCAACAGCAGCGGCGAGTGTGCCTCGTCGGCGTATGGGGTGTATGAACTGGATACGGCCGTTCGCAGCAGCAACATCTGGCCCCCACCCCCGATCTGGCAATTTGAGTAGCACGACCCAAACCAATATCAAGCAGGGATGCTCGACATGAGCGCAAGCTCAACACCATAAATGAAAAAATGAAAACGGAGCGCTGCCTTCCAGGCGGCCACGTCAGCAAGATGCTGGCGCTCCATTTTCTAAGGAGACTTCACCGGCTGCGCCGACCACCATGAATGAAAATATGGCCTACCTCCGAGGGTATTAATCGCTAAACTTATGGACACACTGGTCTGAGGTCGAATTGTTAACTGGTACCAAGAGTCTGAAGAGGAG
>JBGTCV010000138.1:0-74052 GCA_041748655.1 Promineifilaceae bacterium (SeqCode)
TGTTCATCGAGGCGGCTCATAAACAAGTTCATTCGTTGATGTTGCGCCTGTTCTGGATGAGATTCAGATTGCTGACAAATAGCACATTCACATTGATGGATTACAGTCATATGGCCTCCAATTGGCTAAATTGATTGGCGGTTATTTTACCCAATATCCAAAGTTGTTAACGAACGGACCCTTAGGTTAACTTATCCATCTTTTACATTGAACGACTTCAACCAAGTTGGTTACCAACTAACACACTGCGTAAACAGTATGCAATAAGAGTTGGTTGGATAGCTGGGCAGATCGGATTTTGGATGACAATTCTGGCTGGAGAAATGCTGAGTAGATTAAATTTTGGATATAGTGGTCTGATAATTACTTTTCCTTTAGGAATTATCCTTGGAATATTTACAGGGCGGTCTTATTATCGAGATGCTTTAAAAAACTCTATAAAACTAACCGAAGATGCAAGATGGATCAATCTGACTCTTATTGGCGCTATAAAGAAAATTTGGTTCATACTTATTATGGCATTTATTATGCTTATTGTTGGCATCCTCTTTAGGGATCCATTATTTGGTCTATTGATAGGTTTCATTACGCTACTGGGATTTGGGTTTCCAATTTATGTAGAAGAAGCCTTAAAAAGTAATGAAAATGACTTCCCTCAAACTCCTAATCAAGGAGTCTACTCTTCATTCACTAACTCTATTAGGATTGGCATGTTTGGAGGTTTATTTATGGGTATGATATTTGGAGTTCAAGGTTTACTGATAGGCGGAGCATTTGGTAGGTTTTTCAGCTGGCTTATTACCGGATTGACTATTGGATTCTTAAAATATGGTGGCATGGCGGCAATAAATCACTTTGTCTTACGAGAATTACTATCGCGCAATGAAATCATTCCATTTTCTTTAAGCGGCTCACGTTTGGTAAACATTTTGGATAACATGTCCTCACGTATTCTGTTACGACGGACAGGCGGGGGCTGGGTCTTCATTCATCGTACCTTGCTTGAGTATTTCGCGGCTTTGGCCCCAGACGCCTAACCTCCCGCAGGTTCCCGCCAGGACGATCCTCCTGATACAAACCTGCGGGAGGTTTAGGGAGGTTAAGTAATCATGCCCAGACGCACCTTTAGCCACGGCAACATCTATCACATTTACAATCGCGGTGCGAATCGCGCCCCTATTTTCTTCGACCAAGAAAACTACCTTTACTGTTTACGCCTCATCAAAAAATACGCCTTGAAATATCAAATCGCCTTCCTTGCCTACTGCCTCATGCCTAATCATTACCATTTTTTATTGCGGCAGGATGGACACACCTCGATCTCAAAGTTTATTAATGTGCTGTTTAATGGCTATGTACAAGCTGTCAACAACCAGAAAAACCGTTCGGGTACACTTTTCGAGGGGCGCTTCAAACATAAACTCGTTGACCGAGAGGAATATTTGATTCATTTATGTCGCTATATTCATGCCAATCCGGTCAAAGCAGGCTTGGTTACTTGTTTAGAAGAGTGGCCGTATTCCAATTATCTGGAATGGATCAAAGAGAGGCCTGGCACGCTGGTCGATCATGATTTTGTAGATACATATTTTCCACAAAGGCAAAGCTACACAGAATTTGTGTTGGATTACCTTCGCGGAAACGACAATCTACCGAAAGATATTCAGAACTATTTATTTGAATGAGTTAACCCTCTCTTTGCATCTTGTTTGCTGTCCAACCTCCCGCAGGTTTCGTCCACGGGTAACTTCTACTTGAAACCTGCGGGAGGTTTTCCTTGCGCGATAACAAAACGTTAATGGTCACTGTTTTTCCGACATGGTAGAATTGTAGATTGCTTTACTGTTTCAATGTACCGTTTGTCATTTATGGCATTTTCTGTCACGCAGTTCTCTGGCAGAGGTTGCCAAAACGGAAAAACAGATGTCTCTGGACAAAATCATTGTGCGCGGTGCCCGCGCCCATAACCTGAAAAATATCGATGTCGAGATTCCCCGCGACAAGCTGGTAGTGATCACCGGGCTGTCTGGTTCCGGTAAATCGTCGCTGGCCTTCGACACCATCTTTGCTGAAGGGCAGCGACGTTATGTCGAGTCTTTGTCGGCCTATGCCCGCCAGTTTTTGGGGCAGATGGAAAAACCGGACGTGGACCAGATTGAGGGGCTCAGCCCGGCCGTTTCCATCGACCAGAAAGGGGTGAGCCACAACCCACGCTCGACGGTGGGAACCGTTACCGAGATTTACGACTACCTGCGCTTGCTGTATGCCCGCGTAGGCGTACCCCACTGCCCGGAATGCGGCCGTCCGGTACGGCCGCAATCGGCTGAACAAATTGTGGATGCCGTGCTGCACATGCCGCAAAACAGCCGCATCCAGGTGCTGGCGCCGCTGATCCGCGACCGCAAGGGGCACCACCAGGGCATCTTCGACGACGTGCGCAAAGCTGGCTTTGTGCGGGTGCGGGTAAACGGTGAAGTCCACTCGGTGGATGACGAAATCGAGCTGGATCGGTACAAAAACCACACCATCGAGGCCGTGGTAGACCGCCTGGTAGTGCGGCACGAGCCACATGACGAAAGTGAAGATGCTCAGGCTGCCAAATCTCGTCTGACCGACTCTCTGGAAACGGCGCTGCGGCTGGGCAGCGGCCTGGTCATCATCAACGACGTGACCGACCCGGAGAACCCGGTGGACAATCTGTACTCCGAGCATCTCTACTGTCCGTATGACGGCACCAGCATCCCCGAAATTGAGCCGCGCACCTTCAGCTTCAACAGCCCGCACGGAGCCTGCCCCGCTTGCCAGGGGCTGGGCACAACCAAAATGATCGATCCCGATCTGGTGGTGCCAAACAAATCACTCAGTCTGGAAGATGGGGCGATTGCCGGTTGGCCGACGGAAGATAAGGCGGGTTATTACTGGCAGCTTTTGAAGGCAACGGCCGTTCACTTCGAAATCCCCACCAACGTCCCCGTCCGCGAGCTGACCGAGGCCCAAATGTACATCCTGCTGCATGGCAGCGGCAGCGAGCAGGTGATCGTTACCTACCAGAGCCGGGAGGGCACCCCCCGCCGCTACCTGACCAACTATGAAGGGGTCGTGCCCAATTTGTGGCGGCGCTACAACGAATCCACCTCCGACTACGTGCGCGACAAGCTGGAAGAGTTCATGGTCAACCAGCCCTGCCCGGAATGCGGCGGCTCCCGCTTACAGCCCGTGGCGCGGGCGGTAGATATTGAAGGTACCACCATCAACGGGGTGGTGAAGATGCCCGTGCTCAACATTTTGCCCTGGGTAACCCAACTCAGTGATGAAAAAAACAGCCCCTTAACGCCGCGTCAGGCCACCATTGCCAAACCGATTCTTAAAGAGATTGGCGACCGGGTTTCCTTCATGGTGAACGTGGGGCTGGATTACTTGACGCTGGACCGCACCGCTGGCAGCCTGAGCGGCGGCGAGGCGCAGCGCATTCGGCTGGCGACGCAGATTGGCAGCCAGCTGATGGGCGTGCTGTACGTCCTGGACGAACCGAGCATCGGCCTGCACCAGCGGGACAACGAGCGGCTCATTCACACTCTGAAAGGGATGCGCGATCTGGGCAATACCGTCCTGGTGGTGGAGCACGACGAAGACACGATGCGAGCTGCTGACTGGCTGATCGACCTGGGACCAGGTGCTGGCTCGCACGGCGGCGAAGTGGTTGCCGAAGGGACGCCTGAGCAGGTAGCGGCGAATGAAAAGTCGCTGACCGGGGCGTATCTGAGCGGGCGGCAGCGCATCCCTATCCCCAAAAAGCGGCGCAAGGGCACCGGTGAGACGCTAATCATTCGCGGGGCGCGGGAAAATAATCTGAAAGCGGTGGATGTGTGCATTCCGCTGGGCAAGTTTGTCTGCGTCACCGGGGTCAGCGGCAGCGGCAAAAGCTC
The DNA here is from genome assembly GCA_041748655.1 of Promineifilaceae bacterium (SeqCode). Taxonomy (GTDB): domain Bacteria; phylum Chloroflexota; class Anaerolineae; order Promineifilales; family Promineifilaceae; genus Leptofilum. The sequence continues at coordinate 3,927 of JBGTCV010000138.1, forward strand.
GTTCCTCATCGAGATTTTGAGCAAGAAGCTGAACCAGCATTTTTACCGCTCCAAGACGGTGCCGGGCAAACATGACGATATTGAAGGGCTGGATTTTCTGGACAAAGTGATTGAGATTGATCAGAGCGCAATCGGCCGTACGCCGCGCTCCAACCCGGCTACGTACACCAATCTGTTTAATCCGATCCGCGACCTGTTTACCAGCCTGCCGGAGAGCAAAATTCGGGGCTACAAGCCGGGGCGGTTCAGCTTTAACGTCAAGGGGGGCCGCTGCGAGGCGTGCCAGGGCCAGGGGCAAAACCGGATCGAGATGCAGTTTCTGCCGGATATTTACGTGCCGTGCGACGTTTGCCACGGAGCACGGTACAACCGGGAAACGCTCCAGGTGCGCTACAAGGAGCTGAACATCGCCGAGGTGCTGGATTTGAGCGTGGAGGATGCGCTGGAATTTTTTGCTAACGTGCCGACCATTAAGCGCAAGCTGAAAACGCTGCTGGACGTCGGTCTGGGCTACATCAAACTGGGGCAGCCTGCCCCGACGCTGAGCGGCGGCGAGGCGCAGCGCATCAAGCTGAGCCGGGAACTGAGCAAAATCGCCACGGGGCGCACGATGTATATTTTGGACGAACCGTCGGTGGGGCTGCATTCGCATGATGTGGCCAAACTGATTGTGGCGCTGAACAAGCTGGTGGATAAGGGCAACACGGTCATCATCATCGAGCATAATCTGGACATCATCAAGGTGGCGGATTATTTGATTGATATGGGGCCGGAGGGCGGCAACCGGGGCGGCGAAATTGTGGCGGCTGGTACGCCAGAGGAAGTGGCCCAGGTGGAGGCGTCGTACACCGGGCAATGGTTGAAGCAATATTTGAACGGCCGTTCCTGACCAGATTTTTTAACGCAAAGGCGCAGACAAGCGCAAAACTAATTCGTGAAATTATGCTGCACATTGACGGTGAATGGTTTAAGGATGCAGACGGCCAACCTGCCGCCTCTTTCTGAGTGCTTGCCTCGAAACAACGATTTCATTGGACTTATTCACAAATCACGTTATGCTACGTTTAATATTTAAGCCCACGTTGGTAATGTCACGTCTTGTTGTGCCCCCCAATTTGGATAAGTTTTGGAGAAAATCAATTGTCGAAGAAAATGTATGTTGGAAATTTGTCGTTCCAGGCCACCGAAGAACAAGTTCGTGACCTCTTTACCCCTTATGGTGCAGTAGAATCAATTAGTATGATCACCGACCGCATGAGTGGTCAGTTTCGTGGATTTTGTTTTGTCGAAATGGAAGCCAGCGCTGCAAATGCGGCGATTAGCGCGTTAGACAACCAAGAACTAGACGGACGCAGCCTTAAAGTAAATGAAGCCAAGCCGCGTGAAGAACGCAGCGGTGGCGGTGGTGGTCAGCGTAACGGCGGCGGTGGTTTTCGTGGTAACGACAACAACCGTGGCGGTTACGGCCGTTCCCGTTAAGACACCTCTCTATCTAATGTGTGCGTAGCGCATCTATTAATGACTGTTGAAACGGCCGTTTTGGAACCTGATTGGTACCAAAGCGGCCGTTTTTTTTCAAGTGAGGCTATCATATGAAATCAAAAGAAACCCCTAAAAAACGAACGAGTCCGGTCGGCTATACGCCTAAAACCAAAGATGATTTTCTGCTCTGGTTAAAAAAGCAACAAGCGCTCAAAAAGCAAGCAGAAGAGCAAAATAAATCGTCTGACTAGTACAGAGTAAGGAAAATCATGAGTAAAAATAAAGACAGCAAAAAAAATAGCAAAAACAAACCGACAAAAACCACCAAGGAAAAAAAGCAGGCTAAAAAAGAGAAAAAGGAAAAATCCGTAATTTCTCCATTTGGTTAGTTTGAACAACAGGTTTTTGGGTTAATTCAAGGAGATGCGGAAACGGCCGTTTCTGGCAAGTCGCATTGATTATCGCTATACTTTCAGGAAGATGAAGCAGCAAAAGGCGGAAACTGCTCAAAATATCGGCAAAGTTGTGGCCGTCCGTGGCAGCGTGGTAGACGCTCATTTTCCCCAATATCTACCGAATCTGTACCATCGGCTAAGCGCAGCTGGGCCCAATGGGCCTATCGTTATTGAAGTCGTAGCCCATCTAGACGTCGTCCGCGTGCGCGGCATCGCCTTGACGCCTACCCAGGGATTGGCGCGGGGGGATACGATTGTGGACGAGGAACGGCCGTTGCAAGTTCCCGTTGGCTCCCGCGTTCTTGGCCGTGTCTTCAACGTCTTCGGCGATACCCTGGATAAACTTCCCTCGCTCAGCGGCGGTGAATGGCGCTCCATTCACCAACCCGCCATCCCCCTTCACCAACGCACCGTCAGCTCAGAAATTTTCCACACCGGCATCAAAGCAATAGACATACTGGCTCCCCTGGAGCGCGGCGGCCGCGCCGGGCTGTTTGGCGGCGCAGGCGTGGGCAAAACCGTGCTGATCACCGAACTCATCCACAACATTGTGGGCCAATATGAGGGCGTCAGCCTATTTTGTGGCATTGGCGAACGCAGCCGCGAAGCCGAAGAGCTGTACCGGGAGATGAAAGATGCGGGTGTGCTGGATAACACGGTTATGATCTTTGGCCAGATGAACGAACCGCCCGGCGCTCGCTTCCGCGTAGGGCACGCCGCCCTGACGATGGCCGAATATTTCCGTGACGATGCCCATCAGGATGTGTTGCTGCTGATAGACAACATCTTCCGCTTTATTCAGGCCGGGTCTGAAGTGTCTGGCCTGATGAGCCAGATTCCTTCCCGCGTTGGCTACCAGCCCACCCTGGCCACTGAGCTGGCCGAACTGCAAGAACGCATCTGCAACACCGCCACCGGAGCCATCACCTCCGTGCAGGCGGTCTACGTGCCTGCCGACGATTTCACCGATCCAGCCGCCATCCATACCTTCGGCTACCTCACCGCCTCCATCGTCCTCTCGCGCAAGAGAGCCAGCGAGGGGCTGTATCCGGCCATCGACCCGCTGCAATCCAGCTCCAAGATGCTCACGCCACGTTTTGTCGGCGAGCGCCATTACCAGATTGCCCAGGAAATCCGCCGTACCCTGGCCGGGTATGAAGATCTGAAAGATATCATTGCTATGCTGGGGCTGGAAGAGCTGTCGCCCGACGATCGGCGGGTGGTGGAGCGGGCGCGGCGGCTGGAGCGCTTTCTGACGCAGCCTTTCTTCAGCACAGAGCAGTTTACCGGCATGAGCGGCAAGCTGGTTTCGTTGGCAGATGCGCTGGACGGCTGCGAACGCATTCTGCATGATGAATTTACCGACCACCCGGAAAGCGCTCTGTACATGATTGGCGCCATCAGCGAAGCGGAGGCAAAGCGATGATGCTAAAAGTGCTGCTGCCCAAGAAAGTGCTGGTAGAAGAAAGGGTGCGCAAGGTGGTGGTAGAGGGACAAGATGGCTCTTTTTGCCTGCTGCCGCGCCACATTGATTTTGTATCGGCGCTGGTTCCGGGGCTGCTGGAATACGAAACGGCCGTTGGCCACGAAGCGTTTCTGGCAATAGATGAAGGCATTCTGGTGAAGTGCGGCGCTGAAGTGCTGGTTTCCACCCGCAATGCGGTGCAAGGGGCAGATCTGGGCCAGCTTCAGGCGCTCATCCGCGAGCAGTTTGCCGAGCTGGATGAGCGGGAAAAGCAGACCCGCTCGGCGTTGGCCAAGATTGAGGCGGATTTTGTGCGCCGCTTCTTGGAGTTGTAGCGATGAAAGATGAGGATGGCGGTGGTGATGGGGGAAACGGCCGTATCCCTCACAAAGAACTGGAACGACGTGTCGCCCGCAAAGAACAGCGCAAGCTGTGGGCCCGCCGCCACCAAAAAGAGCGCGTCTGGTTTGGCCTGGGCATGTTTGGCCTTGTGGGCTGGTCTGTCACCATTCCCACCCTGCTGGGGCTGGCGCTTGGCCTGTGGATTGATGCCACCTGGCCCAGCCCCTACTCCTGGACGCTTATGCTGCTGGTGGGTGGTATCCTGCTCGGCTGCTGGAACGCCTGGTATTGGATCAGTCAGGAACAGACCCTCATCCAGCAAGAGCTGGAAGAGCTGCTGCCAGAGGAACCTTTAGACAAAGATGCGCCCGCTGAAAAAACAAACCCCAGCGACGCAAAAGACGCAGAGCTTTAAGGGTCGTTTTATGAACACCGCACAGCTTTTACTTAGCTTTCTGGTTGGCAGCGTAACGGGCATTCTCTATTTTGGCGGCCTTTGGTACACCGTGCGCCAGCTGCCCAGTGCCAACCGCCCCACGCTGCTGCTCATTGGCAGCTTTGCGCTGCGGTTGGGCTTGCTTTTAACGGCCGTTTACCTGCTCGCCAGCGCCCATTGGAGCCACCTGCTCAGCGCCCTGGTTGGCATCTTGCTGGCCCGCACCTTGCTTATCCGCCGGTTGGGGCCGGGGAAGAGAGTGAGCAGTGAGAAGTGAGCAGTAAAAAGTGAAAAGTAAAAAGTAAAAAGTGAATAGGGGTGTAGCGGACAAACAATCATCAATTGGAGTCTTATGGAAATTAGCCCTGACAATATCATTTACGCTTTCGGTCCTGTTAAGCTGAACGCAACCATTCTGTTCACCTGGGTGGTGATGGCTTTGCTGGTAGGCATCTCCTGGCTCGTGACGCGTCGTCTCACCAGCGACGAAAATATGTCGTGGGGACAAAACCTGCTGGAGGTCCTGGTGCAGACGCTGTACGACCAGATCCGGGAAGTTGGCCAGCAGCGGCCAGATCGCTATCTGCCCTTTATTGGCACGCTTTTCATTTTTATTGCTGCGGCCAACCTGCTGGCCGTGGTGCCTGGCTACCAGCCGCCCACCGGTTCGCTTTCCACAACGGCCGCTTTGGCTATTTGCGTGCTGGTGGCGGTGCCGCTTTACGGCGTTGCCCAGCTGGGTTTATGGACTTACCTGAAGCAATACACCAAGCCTACGCCTATCATGCTGCCCTTCAACCTTATCGGCGAACTGTCGCGCACCCTGGCCCTGGCGGTGCGTCTGTTTGGCAACGTCATGAGCGGCACGATGATTGCCGGGGTGCTGCTTTCTATTGTGCCCCTCTTTTTCCCCATCATCATGCAGGTATTGGGGCTGGTTACCGGCTTGATCCAGGCCTATATTTTTGCCGTTTTGGCGATGGTTTACATTGCTTCGGCCACACAGGTGCAGGGGAAGGAAGCGAGCAGTGGTCAGTAATCAGTGCTCGGTAATCAGTGATCACTGATTGGTTTATAAACAAAGGACAGCAATTCTTAATTTAGAATGAATTTAGCCTTGTTACCCCCGGTTGAAACCGGAGGTTGCGGTAAAAAACCTGCTTTTGTGGATTAAAAATTTATTTGGGTAATAAACTTGTCATGCTGAGGTCCTCCGAAGCATCCCGCCCGCTTGATAACCAGTGAAACTTTGGTATGGGTAAGGTTCTTGCCATGGGGTCCTTGCGGGATTCTTCACTTCGTTCAGGCTTGTGCTGAGCTTGCCGAAGTAATGACAACTACCTGATTATTTTCTTAAACTGCAATAGCACGTTAAAAACCATAGCCTGGGGATTTATCTCCAGGCGACGCCGCCAAATTGAGAATTGCTGAACAAAGGAGTTCAATATGGACAACCTCGGCTGGATTGCCGTGATCTCAATTGCCACATCTGGCATCACCATCGCCCTTGGCTCCCTTGGCCCAGCTTTGGGGCAGGGGCGTGCCGTGGCACAGGCGCTTGGCTCTATTGCCCAACAGCCCGACGAGGCCAACACCATCACCCGTACCCTCTTCGTCGGCCTGGCGATGATTGAGTCAACAGCTATTTACTGTTTCGTCATTGCCATCATTTTGCTTTTCGTCAACCCGTTTTGGAATTACGCCACAGCGCTGGCTGGAGGTTAACCGTGCTCATTGATTGGTTCACGGTCATCGCCCAAATCATCAACTTTTTGATTTTGGTGCTGCTGCTGCGCCGCTTCCTCTACCAACCCATCCTGAACGCCATGGCCGAACGTGAGCAGAAAATTGCGGATAGGTTGTCAGAGGCGGCCGCCGAGCGTGAAACGGCCGTTGCCGAAATCGAAACCTATCGCCAGAAAAACAGCGCCTTCGACCAGGAGCGGGAGCAGCGCATGCGCGACGCCCAGGCAGATGTAGACGAACGGCGGCAGGCCTGGTTGAAAGAGGCCCGCGCCGAAATCGACGAAACGCGCACCCATTGGCACAAGGCGCTGGCAGAAGAAAAGGAAGCTTATCTGCAACTGGCGCGGCAGCAGGTGGGGCAGCAATCGTACAACATTATCCGCCGCGCCCTCAGCGATCTGGCCGATGCTGAGCTGGAAGCCCACGTTTTGCAGGTTTTTCTGGCGCGGCTGGCGGAGCTGCCCTCCGCTGAACTCCAGGTCTTTCATGAAGCTTTGCGCCGGGAAGGTGCCGTTCTGACGTTGAAAAGCGCCTTCAAGCTAGACAAAACCCAGTGGCAGGCGCTGCGTCAGGCTATCTTTGCCCAGTTTGGCGTGGGCCAGCCTATTCAGGTGCAAAATACGCCAGATTTAATCTGCGGCCTGGAGTTGGTGGTGCCAGGGCACAAGCTGGCCTGGAGCCTGGCCAGCTATCTGGATGCGTTGGAAGAGGCGCTGGACAGCGCTTTGCTGGAGATTGCCGCCCCGAACGAGGTTGCCCGAGAGGGAGAGCCAGATGGCTGACGGTGGCTTATTACACACCCTGCTGCACGACACAACGGCCGTTCTGGCCCAGGCTCAGGAACAGGCGCGGCCACGGCTGCAAATTCAGGAAGTGGGGCACGTCAGCTACGTAGGGCATGGCATTGCCCGCGTGCAGGGGCTGCCCAAAGTACAGGCCGAGGAGTTGATTCGCTTTTCCGATGGCCTGACGGGCATGGCTTTTAATCTGGATGAGACAGAGATTGGGGTCATTTTGCTGGGCGGTAGCCAGCATTTGCGGGCCGGGGATGAGGTGCGACGGCTGCACCGGGTGCTGGATGTGCCGGTGGGCGAGGGGATGCTGGGTCGGGTGCTGGACCCCACGGGACGGCCGTTAGACGGTGGTGGTCCCATCTATACCGTTGAACGCTGGCCGGTGGAGCGAGACGTCACGCCCATTATGGACCGCGCTCCGGTGACGGTGCCGCTGCAAACCGGCCTGAAAGCGGTCGACGCCCTGATTCCGGTAGGGCGTGGCCAGCGCGAGCTGATTTTGGGGGATAGGCAAACGGGGAAAACGGCCGTTGCCCTCGACACCATCCTCAACCAGGCCGACAAAAACGTACGCTGCGTCTACTGCGCCATCGGCCAGCGCAGTTCGGCCGTAGCCGGGGTGATCGCCGATTTGCGCCAGCGCGGGGCAATGGCGTACACCACCGTCGTGGTGGCCGCTGGGGAAGATCCGCCCGGCCTGGAATTTATTGCCCCGTATGCCGCCACCACCATTGCCGAATATTTCATGGAGCAGGGCCACGATGTGCTGATCGTTTACGACGACCTGACGCGCCACGCCTGGGCCTACCGTGAGCTTTCGCTGCTGCTGCGCCGCCCACCCGGCCGCGAGGCGTTCCCCGGCGACATCTTCTACCTCCATGCCCGGCTGCTGGAACGCTCTACCCGGCTGCGCCCGGAGCTAGGTGGCGGTTCGCTAACGGCGCTGCCGATTGTGGAAACAGAAGCACAAAACGTTTCAGCCTATATTCCTACCAACATCATTTCCATCACCGATGGCCAGATTTATCTCTCGCCCGACCTGGCTCAAAAAGGCGTGCTGCCCGCTGTAGACGTGGGGCGCTCAGTTTCCCGCGTAGGTGGCAAAACGCAGCTGCCCGCCTACCGGGCCGTGGCTGGCGATTTGCGCCTAGCCTACAGCCAGTTTGAGGAGCTGGAAAGCTTTGCCCGCTTTGGTACGCGCCTGGATGAGGCTACGCGCCAGGCGATTGAGCGGGGCCGTCGGGTGCGCGAGGTGCTGAAGCAGCCGCAGTTTGAGCCGCTGCCGGTGGCTGAACAGATCGCGGTGCTGCTGGCGGTGACGGCTGGTTTGTTTGACGATTTGCCGCTAACGGACATCAAGTCGATCAGCCAGCGGGTACGGGAACGGGTGGTGCGGGAGGAAACGGCCGTTTGCCGACGCATTGAACAGGGTGAAAAATTGAGCGATGCCGACCGGGAAACGCTTTTGCAGCGGATTGGAGCGGTAATCAGTGAGCAGGAATCAGTAATCAGTGAGCAGGAATCAGTGGGCAGTGAGCGGTAAAAGAGTGGCGGATAATTGTCAATTGCAAATGAACGATAGGTAGCATGGAAAGCATCGAAGAGATTCGGCGGCGAATTAAAAATGCGGGGGATCTGCACGCCATTGTGCGCACGATGCGGGCGTTAGCCATGACCAGCATTCGCCAGTACGAGCGGGCTGTAGAATCGCTGACGGATTATTACCGCACGACGGAAATGGGGTTGAACGTGGTGTTGACAACGGCCGTACGGGAAGGGTACGCCCTGCCGCCCGCCGCCCGCAAACCCGTGGCCCGGCAAGGAACCGCCATTCTTGTCTTCGGCTCCGACCAGAGCATGTGTGGCCAGCTCAACGAACAGATCGCCAACTACACGGCTGAAAAGCTGACTCGTCTGGGCATTCCGCAGCACAACCTGCACATCATTGCCAGCGGCGCTCGCGTGGTGCCGCCGCTGGCTGATCAGGGGCTGGACGTGGTGAATCTGTTCAGCGTACCGGGCAGCGTCGATGCCATTACGCCGATGGTGCAGGAGCTGCTGCTGCGCAGTGACGAATGGCGCAGCCAGACCACCGAACCACGCATCGAGCAAATCTTCCTCTTTTACAACCAGCTGCAATCGACCGTTGCTTACCGGCCAAGAATGCATCGCCTGCTGCCCATCAACCTGAAGCAGCTGCGCCACCTGGAAAAGCAGCCCTGGCCTACCCCGGTTCTGCCCACTTTTAGCATGGATTGGCAGCCTTTGCTTTCTGCGCTGCTGCGCGAACACCTTTTTGTCTCTCTTTTCCGGGCCTTTGCCGAATCATTGGCCAGCGAAAACGCCGCCCGCCTTGTCTCCATGCAGGCGGCCGAACGCAACATTGAAGAGCGGCTGGACGAGCTAAACAAGCTGTACCATCATCAGCGGCAAAATGCCATCACCAGCGAGTTAATGGACATTATCTCGGGCTTTGAGCTGCTCAATCAGGAGTAAGGTAAATGTCAGAAAAAGCACCCCTATCAAACGGCCGTCTAGAGGCAGTTCACGAATGGATTGTTAACCATGATGAGAGCTGGCTGTTTGTTGTTTTGTACATTGGCCTGGCCGTAGTGCTAAGCATCTGGATCAGCCTGTTTTGGCTGGTGGCTGTGGTGTTGGTCCACTTTATCTTTGAGCTTATTCGCCAGCGTCGCCTTTTTGCCAGCCGCCGACGCATTTGGGGCGAGGCGCTCTGGGAGCTAAAGCTGGATATTGCCCTGGTTTTGTTTGCGCTGGTGGTTTCTTTGTACATGGATTTGGCTTTAGGGGTGGTTGGCTTGCAGTCGGCGGCGCGGGCGGGTTCGGCGGCGCAGGCGGGGTTGCGCGGTGGGGCGCGCTTTGCCGCCTGGCAGCGTCTCATTCGGGGCGTCATGCTGTCGGTGGATGATGTGGCTCAGGTGGCGCGGGTTGTGGCCAGGGGCAAGGCCAATGATCAGCCGACAGACGATTCCGGGGATGAGCCTGAAGCTGGTGGGGCAGTTGTGCCTAGCTGGCGGCAGAACTGGGGCAAGGGTGATTGGATCGCTGTGGGTATGGCGCTTGTTTGCCTGGCACTTTTACTGATTACGCCGCTGATAACGGAGCATACACCCGTTTCCACCCTCATCGCCCTGGTGACCGAACTGCATCCTTATCCCGCCTGGAGCGCTGCCCCGGAGTAACCAGGCTTATTCAGGCTCAGCGACGCCGGAGAGTTCATGGGCTGGTTCTGGGTCCTCATAAACGGCCGTTTCTAACATCTCTTCCTTGCTAGATAAATCGGTCAAATGGTGCAGGGTGCGCCAGCTGTGGTAGCCCACACGGTCAACCCAGCGCATTGACTCCAGCTGGCGCTGCGCCTCATCTGGCTGCACCTCGCCAGCTGCTGTTTCCGCCAGCATTTGTGCCCGCTGGTGGCGGCGGGTTTCCGCCAGCTGTGCCGATGCCTGGGCTAACGTTGACACCAGCGCCTCTGTCTCAGATCCATTTTGCGGTAACTGGGTAACGGCCGTTTGCAGCAAATCAGCCAAACGCCCCGCCGCCGCCTTGACCTCTCCCCCATAAATGGGCTGGTCCGACTCCAAACAGGCTTCCAGCAGCCTGTCCACATGGTCCCCGGCATGGAGCAGCGCCAAACGGCGAGTATACACACCGGGCTGATGGCCAGGTAAATGGACTTTCCCTAAAAACCGGCTGGTTTCATTCATTGCCGCCTGAGCCGTCGCCAGATGTTCCCGATTTTGCCGATCTTGCGAGCCATCGCGCAACAGCGCCAAAGCTGCTTGCAAAGTCACCAGCACAATTTCCTCCAGGGCACGGGCCGCTGCTTCGACGGCCACGTCTGGAATTTGCAGCAGCGATTTATCGAGATGGCGCGTCAGTACAGGCCCCTGGTCTGGAATCAGCCGCACAATCAGGCGGGCAAAGGGGGCGGTAAAGGGTAAAAAGAGGAGCGCCCCCACCAGGTTAAAGATGGTGTGAAACAGGGCAATAAACATGGCGGGTTCATCCGCATCCAACACGCTGCCCAGAAAGGCGACCAAAGTCAGCAAAGCACGGGCGCTCACAAAAGCAAGCAGCCCGGTGACTAGGTTGAAGAGGATATGGGCCATCGCGGTGCGCCGGGCCGGAATGGATGCCCCCGCTGAAGCGAGAACGGCCGTTACCGTGGTCCCCACATTTTGCCCAATCACCAGGTAAGCCGCCTGCTCCAGCCCAATCGCCCCGCTGTGCAGCGCCGTCAGCGTCAATGCCACCGCCGCGCTGGAAGATTGCAGCAGCACGGTCATGAGCGCCCCGATGAGCGCCAGCCCAAGGCGGCCGCCCAGCGTGGCATGGGAAAAGCCCGTCAGGTCAATATCCTGCGCCAGGTCTCCCATGCCTTCCTGCAAAAAATCGATCCCGATGAAAATGAGGCCAAAGCCTACCAGCGCCATGCCTATATGAGCGCGACGGCCGTTTCCCAACAAACGCATCAGCGCCCCAACCCCAATAAAAGGAAGCGCCATCACACTGACGTTCAGCTTAAATCCCAGCAGTGATACAATCCAGCCGGTGCTGGTGGTGCCCACGTTGGCCCCAATGATGACCCCAATCGCCGCCGCAAAGGAGAGTAACCCGGCGCTGACAAAGCCGATAGTGGTAATGGTGGTGGCACTGGAAGATTGCACCAGCGCTGTCAACCCTACGCCAGAGGCAAAGGCAGAGGCCGTGGTGCCCGTGGATCGCTCCAAAACAGCCTGCAACGAGCGGCCCGCCGCCGCCTTCAGCCCGTCGGACATTAAAATCATCCCGACCAGAAATAAACCAACGCCGCCGAGCAGGTAGGGGAAAATGGAAAACAAAGTGGGGATTGCCTCAGCCATAGGCGTCCTTATGCAGCGATTAAACAGTGTCCGGGGCGGCTATTTAACCCGTCAACACTGGTTCACAACGTGAGATTTTGCCAACTGGCAGTATACCCCATCAACCAAGAGAAAGGCTATATGAGTGAAAAAACCCCGCCCATTTAACGTCGCCAGGCGCGAAGCGCCGAGGCGACGGCGTACCCGGCGTGAGGTTGGGCTTAACAAAAGTTGCCGGAACAGACCTGAAATGAGCCAAGATAGGCAAACTAGTTGCCTTCTACCTCCTGCTGTATTAGTATTCTGGTTATGTTGATTGGCCATGCTGAAGATGCCACTATTAAGTTATTGGTTGTTGATGACAACATCTCTATATTACGGGCTGTAGAGTTAGCTCTGCGGCGTGAAGCGTTTGTGGTGCATACGGCCGTTTCTGGCGAAGAAGCGCTGGCTGTTATTTCCCGTACAGGGCTGCCCCACCTGGCCATCATCGACCTGAATATGCCTGGTATGGATGGGTTTGAACTGTGCGAAGCCCTCCACGAGTTTTCCGATTTACCCATCATCATGCTCACCGCCATCGACGATGAAGAAACGGTTGTATTTGGTCTGGATCGGTATGCTGAAGATTACATTGTAAAGCCATTTCGCCCCGCCGAGCTTATCGCACGGGTACGCCGGGTGCTGCGCCGCATGGGGGATTTTGCCTACACTCTGGAGCCACTTATCAAAGTAGATGACAATTTACAGGTCGATTTTCCCAATCGCAAAGCGTTTGTGGCTGAACGACCGGTGCAGCTTACCCCTACCGAGGCCAAACTGCTCTACATCCTCATGCGCAATGCCGGGCGCACGGTGACCAACGGCTTTTTGCTGCGTCGCGTCTGGCCGATGGACGATGCCTTTGAGGATCGGCTGCACACCCATATTTACCGCCTCCGCCGCAAAATTGAAGTTTCCCCGAAGGATCCCCATTACATCATTTCTGATTGGGGCACCGGATACAGTTTTCTGTCCCATCAAGAAGCATAATCTACCCAAACAGCTGGTTACGGCCGTTCACCCCGCCCCATACAGAATCCCTTAGATAGCTATCCCATCTGACAAAATAAATCAGTAATCCCTAACCTTCGTTAGATGGCAGCGCACGGCTGTTCATACATCATGTAAGGCAGTATTCCATCATCAGCTGCGCGGTTAACCAGACCGCGTTGTGGCTGATCAATACCTAAATCGAGGGATCCGCCGTGCTGAAAACAGTTCAATTCGACACAATTCATCAGGTTCAAACGACAAATGCATACGATCATGCGGTGGTCATTGGCAGCGGGATTGCTGGCTTAACGGCCGTTCGTGTCTTAAGCGATTACTTCAACCAGGTCACCATTATTGAGCGGGACAGGCTGCAGGCCCCACACGATTACCGCCGGGGCGTGCCACAGGGTCGCCATGCCCACACGCTGATACCGCGCGGGCAGGCTATTTTAGAGCAGCTTTTTCCTGGATTGCTGGCAGAAATGGCGGACAGCGGGGCTGTGGCAATCAATGCAGAAACCGATATCGCTTACTTTCATAACGGCCGTTGGCAAACCCCTCAGCGGCGCACCACCAGCATCGCCAGCAGCCGACCGCTGCTGGAATCTATCATGCGGCAGCGCGTCATGGCTTTGCCCAACGTCTCCGTCATTACCAGCTGCAACGTGGTGGGGCTAAAAACCGATGCGGCAGGCAAGCGAGTTACTGGCCTGCGGCTGCGACCCCGACGCGACGCTGAGCGGACCGAAAACGAGGTTGTTGCCAATCTGGTGGTAGACACCAGCGGACGCAGCTCTAAAGCACCGCAGTGGCTGGCAGATCTCGGTTTTACCCCGCCAGAAGAGTGGCGGATCAATTCGTTTGTGGCCTATACCTCCCGACTGTACCAACGTCCAGCAGATTTTGATGGTGGCTGGAAGACGCTTTACATTCAGCCAGAACCGCCACGCGGCACTCGTGGCGGCATCATTGTACCGTTGGAAAACGGCCGTTGGTGTGCCACGCTCATTGGTGTCGCTGGTGACGTGCCGCCCAACGACGAAGCCGGTTTTCTGGAATATGCCCAAAGCTTGCCTTCGCCCAGCTTTTATGAAGCCATTAAAGACGCCGAGCCGCTTTCCCAGCCCAGCGGCTTTCAGCAGACAGAAAACCGGGTGCGGCGCTACGACAAGCTGCCCGATTATCTGGATGGCTTCCTGGTATGTGGTGATGCGGCCATCGCGCTGAACCCCATCTACGCGCAGGGGATGACGGCGGCGGTGCAGGCAGCTAACGCCTTGCGGCAAAGCTTGCAGGCTCAGCAGCAGCACACACCCGCCAGCCTGGACGGCTTATCGGCCCGGTTTCAGCAAAAGCTGAGTCAGATAAATTACCGGCTGTGGCGCATTGCCACCACCAATGATTGGGGCTGGCCCATCACCGAAGTGACGGATGATTTGGATGGTTAACCGTTGTCACCCGGTTTGATTGACGTATACTGGACGACATGGAAAACAATCTACAGAACAAAGTTGCAATTATTACCGGAGCGGGCCAGGGTTTGGGGGCGATTATTGCCCAGACCCTGGCCGCTGCCGGGGTGCGCGTGGCGGTGAATGACATCAATCCAGACCGCGCGGAGCGAACGGCCGCGGCCATTCGCGCTGCCGGGGGGGAAGGGATCGCCGTGGCCGCCGATGTGGCCAACAAGTTTCAATGTGCCCACCTGGTAGAAACCACCCGCGCCGCGTGGGGCCAGCTGGATATTCTGGTGAACAATGCCGTCGTCATGCCCCGCTCGACCCTGCTAAAGCTGGATGAATGGGATTGGAATCGCTGCCTGGAAGTAAACTTGAAGGGCACTTTTTTTATGAGCCAGTTTTGTGGCCGGGTCATGGCGGATGAAAACCAGGCGCGGGGCGGGGTGATTATTAATATTGCCTCCACCGCCGGAGTGCAAACCTCCCTGGAAAGCCGGGCGGCGTACTGTGCCAGCAAGGCGGGCGTGGTTGGCTTTAGCCGCGAATGTGCCCGCGAGTATGCCCTGTATGGGCTTCGGGTTCACGTGCTGCTGCCGGATGAGGAACGGCCGTTTCTCCCCCACCTGCTCGCCGAAAAAATAGTCACTCTCTGCCAACACCCCACCGACGAACTGATCCCCCCATTTGCCTCTGCCGATTAAATCTACGCCCTGTAGTCGCGGTTTCTTGCCGTGTTCCAGAAGCGCGGCAAGAAAATGCGGCTGCCGATGGGATAGAGCCGTTGAACCAGGCCGTTTTTTGCAGGAATTTGGGGATGCTTCTATACTGTTAACAACTTGTTAACAATCCGCCAATCAAGGTCGCATAGAGTTTTGCATGAGCTTTCCCTTCCTCCTTCTACTGTTAACCGCCCTGATTTTTGACTTCCTCAACGGCTTTCATGATAGCGCCAATATTGTGGCCACTCCCATTGCTTCGCGGGCAATGGCCCCACGCCGGGTGCTGCTGCTGGCAGCGGCGGCCCACTTTGTGGGGCCGTTTCTGTTTGGCGTAGCCGTAGCCGAAACCATTGGCAAAGGGCTAACCGATCCCATCAACGTCACCATGCCAGTGGTCATTGCTGCCATGGCAGCAGCGGTAATCTGGAATCTGGCAACCTGGTATCTGGGCATTCCGGCCAGCTCGTCCCATGCTTTGGTGGGGGGCTTGGTGGGGGCGGTGGTGGTGGCTTCCGGCTTTGGGGCGATTCAGTCCAGCGGGCTAACTATTGTGCTGGTGGCCCTCTTTTTGTCGCCCATTTTGGGGCTGCTCATTGGCTATCTACTTATGAAATTGACCTTGTTTTTAGCGCGGGGAGCCACACCCCGGATCAACATCTTTTTCAAAAATGCACAGGTGTTAACAGTCGTTGGGCTTGCCCTCAGCCACGGAGCCAATGATGCCCAAAAAACGATGGGTATCATCACGCTGGGTCTGGTAGTGGAAGGCATGATTACCGAGTTTGTGGTGCCGATTTGGGTCATTGCCGTCAGCGCCGGGGCGATTGCCCTGGGTACGGCGCTGGGCGGCTGGCGGCTCATTCACACGCTGGGCGGGCGCATCTATAAAATTCGGCCGGTGGATGGTTTTGTCTCCCAGGTTTCCGGCGCTGCCATTATTTTGGGAGCGGCGCTGCTGGGTGGCCCCGTCAGCACCACGCAGGTGATGAGCTCCAGCATTATGGGAGCCGGTTCGGCGCAGCGTTTCACCAAGGTGCGTTGGCGCGTTGGGTATGAAATGCTCATCGCCTGGGCGCTCACTATTCCGGTGTCTGGCCTGCTGGCGGCGTTGTTTTATTTTCCATTAAATGCGGTTTTAAAGTAGGTTTTTAGAGGTGATGGTATGGAATGGCTGAAACGATTCATTAAACCAAAGCAAAGTAATTTTTTGCAGCTCCTCATTCAGCAAGGCAATTACACGATTGTCAGTGTGGAATCGTTGCAGGCGTACCTGAAAAAACCCAACGAAAAGCGCAGCATACAGGCGCGGCAGGTGGAAAAGGATGCAGATGAAATACACCGCATTTTGGTGCATGAACTGGAAGACAGCTTTGTGACACCGTTGGATCGGGAAGATATTTTTGCTTTGTCGCGGGCGCTGGATAATTTTATAGATTATGTGTATGACACGATTGAAGAGATGGTGATTTTTAATTTGGAGCCGTTTACGGCCGTTTCCGAACTGGCCGACCTGCTACTGGAAATGGCCCGCGAACTGCACCTCACCATGCAGCGCCTGATAGACCACCCCCGCGTAGCCAACGAGCATGCCCGCCGGGTAAAAAAGCTGGAAAATCAAGTCGAACGTGCCTACCGGCAAAGCCTGGCACAGCTGTTCCAGGGGCCAGAAGATTCTGAACATATCATGCACATGCTTAAATGCCGCGAAGTGCTGCGCCACCTCTCCAACGCCGCCGACCAGGGGGACAAAGCAGCCGATATTGTAATGGACATCGGCGTGAAGTGGAGCTGAGGGCCTGATTCCCTCCCCCTGCCAGGGGGAGGGTTAGGGTGGGGGTTGTTACTCGTACTTCAAAGCCTTAATTGGCGACAGCGTTGCCGCACCCAGCGCCGGGTACAGCCCCGAAATGAGGCCCACGATGGTGGCAAAGACCAGGGCAAAGATGGGCAGCCAGCTAGGCGTAGCCACAGCCACGGTGGGGGGTGGCGCGCCAGTTTCTACCGACTGCCCGGCCAGATAGGCCAGCGCCAGCACGTTCACCACCTGCCCCAACCCCCAGCCCAGCAGCACGCCGCCCAGGCCGCCCAAAAAGCCAATCCCGGCCGATTCCCCTAAAAAGACAGCCAAAACGTGCCGATTGGTTGCGCCGACGGCTTTCATCAGGCCAATTTCGCGGGTGCGCTCTAGGATAGCCATCGCCATCGTGTTCGCAATACCGATGGCCGCCACCAGCAGGGCAATCGCCCCTACGCCGCCAAAAATGATTTGCAAAATGGTGTAAAAACCGCTGATCCCCTGCACAAACGATTGGGGCGAGAATGCCTGGTAGCCCAGGGCCACAATCTGGTCGGTGATGTCGATGACGTTGTCGATGGCGGCAGCCCGGACGACCAGCGATGGATAACCAACCTCATTGCGGTTGATCGGTTTTCCCTGAGCCCAGGTGTTGTAGCTGGTCATTTCCGGCAGGGAGATGTACATCGACCAGTCTGGCTCGTCGCGGGATTCGGCAATGACCCCGGCGATGCGCATCCGCACCGTTTTGCGGGTTTCGGTGCCGTCGTTGTTCCATTTCACCAGTACCAGGGAGACCTGCTTGTCGAGCAGGTCGGCGGCTGTCAGCGGCTCAATCGATTCGCCTGGCCTGGGGCGCGGGTTGTACAAGTTTTGCGGTACGGCCGATCCGATAATCATCGTGCCCCGTTCCAGCTGCAACGTCCCGGCCTGGGGCTTCAAACCCAGATTTGTTAGATCATCCGTGCCGATGCCCAGCAGCTGCCCGCCTCCTTCCAGCCGATCCACGGTGATATAGCCCCAGCCCTGGTAATATTCCTGGGGGATTACGGCCGTTACCCCCGGAATCGTGCCAATATCGGCAATTGATTGGTCGTTGATAATGGTTATCGAGCTGGGCTCTCCGGTTTCCGGGTTCCATTCGCCGTAGTTGGGCCACACCTGAATCTTGGTCAGGTCGCCGATGCCGCCCAGCTGGCTGGCCGCATTTTGCTGCAAGCCGTTGCCCAAGGACACCAACAGCACCACCGCCGCCGTACCGATGATGACACCAACGGCCGTTAGCGCCACCCGCCCCTTGCGCCGGGCCAGGTTTTCCCAAACAAGTGAAAGTAAATCAAGAATGCCCATTTTAAAACCTTTTTTACCGCAAAGGACGCAGAGGACGCAAAGAAAACAAAAAAAAGCTTTGCGCTCTTGGCGTCCTTTGCGGTTAATTTCTCTACGGCCCAAAGACCGGCCCTTCAATCGGCGCATCGATCGGCCCATCAAACTGGAACTCCCCGCCGGGGACGCCAAAATCGGGCTGGGCAGGCTGGGGTGGGGCGCTGCTAAGACCGAGCAGACCCAGAATGAAGCGCCACACTTTTTGGCCAAACGTTTCCGGTTCTCCCACCACTTCTGGAAACGGCTCTTCTGGGAATGGCTCAAACGGTTCTTCCGGGAAGAATGCTTCGGTGACGTTGATGGTGAGCGTCTGGGTGAGCACCTGGGGCTGGTTGAAGTCGTCGGTGTAGTTGACGCTCAGGAGCAGGTCCAGTGGCCCTGGCAGGTCTGGGTAGATAAGCGCATCGAGGGCGAAGAAGCCGCCGGGGTCTAGCGTGCCCACAAAGGCGCTGTTGTTCTCCAAAAAAGCACCTTCGGCCGTGACGCTAAAATTGCCAAAAACGGCCGTTCCCCGCCCACTATTCACCAACTGCAACGGCAAACTGCCCGGCTGACCCACAAAAAAGTCGAAAACAGGGGAATAGAAGTTGATTTCGACAGACGGCCGTTTGAAAACCAGCAGCGTAATCACCTGATCATCCACGTAGCTGTTGTTCTGGGCATCGGTGTAGACAAACGACACCTTTACCGGATAGGCACCCGGTTCTGTGGCGGCGTTGACGATGAGGGCCATGCTGGTTTGCAGCGTGCTGCCCAGCGCCAGATCGCCCAGCGTTTGCACGTTGGACGTCCCCACCGGGGCAAATTTGCCAAAATCGCCACCCGCCCCATCGAGCCCGCCACCCGGAACGGGCGTGCCGTCAACCGTGCCGCCCGTGGTGCTGCCGCCGCCCAAAATCATCGTCACCCGGCTGGCCTCGCTGTTGCCCTGGTTTTGCACCGTCAGGTTGAGCAAGAAGCCCATGCCCGGCTGCAGCTGTTCCTGGTCGATGTCGTAGCCAGTGACGAGCAGTTGGGGGCGCAGGACGGGGCCGTTGGTGGGGGTGGCCGTAGCTGTGGCGGTGGGTGTCGCGGTGGCAGCTGCGCCACCGCTGGCAGGCCGCACAATCGGGAAGGTGAGGGCAAACGTTTCGCTGTAGCTGGTGCCGTTGAAATCGGTGTAATCGACCCGCACTTCCAGCGTGCCGATGCTTTGCCCAGACAGGTCACGGCTGGCCGCCAGGGGCTGCCAGAAGCGCACGGTCGCCCCCGGATCGAGCGCTCCCAGGGCGAGGACGCCGCCGGTGCTGCGGGCGGTGAAGCTGCCCGCCACGAAGGTGGCCACCACGTTGGTGGCACGGCTTTGCCCGGCGTTGGCCAGGGTCATCTCGAAGTCCAGATTTTCACCCGGCGTAATTTCGGCCGAGCTGGCTCCATAGCTGCTGACGACGAGTAACGGCCGTATAAAAGCGGTCGGCGCGGGGGTATTGGTCGGTTCTGGGGTGCCCGTGGGGCCAGTCGGCGCGGTAACGGTGAGGGCGTTGGCCAGCGTGGCGGCAGCCGCGTTGGGGTTGATGACCGTGAGGCTGTAGCTGCCGGTGGCGGTGCCCGCAGGCAGGTTGGCCCGCAGCAGGCTGGCGCTGACAAAGGTGGTGTTTAGCCCACCCAGCCCGGACAGGACGACCACCGCCCCATCGGCAAAACCGCTGCCGGTGATCACCAGTTCTGTCTCAGTGAGGTTGCTGACGCTGCTGGGCTGAACGGCCGTAACCGAAACCGATGTGGCGGTAGTGGCCGTCGCCGTGGGCGTGGCTGTGTCTGCCTGGGCACCCACCGGCGCTGGGGCAGCGCTGCTGGCCAGATACCCGGCCACAAATAATAGTAAAAACAAAATCAGCATCAATTTTTGGGTACGAGATTGTTTCATCAGATTGCCTTCTAGCCTGGGGTTTGAACCCCAGGTAACTGGATGTTAGTCGCCGCTTCATATTCGGCGTTGGTTACGATACGGCCGTCTAGCATATGCACCGTATCGGTGGCGTAAGCCATCATGCGCGGATCATGGGTAACGACGAGGACGGTACGGCCGTTTTGGTGCAGTTCAGCCAGCAGCTGCATGATGCTGCTGCCGCTGGCGGTGTCCAGATTCCCGGTCGGCTCATCGGCCAGGATGAGCTGCGGGTTGTTAACCAGGGCGCGGGCCACGGCCACGCGCTGCTGCTGCCCGCCGGAAAGCTCGGTGGGCTTGTGGTGGATGCGGTCGCCCAGGCCAACGCGTTGGAGCAGCTCATAAGCGCGGGCGTGGCGCTGCTGGCGCGGCACGCGGGCAAAGCGCAGCGGGAAAGCGACGTTGTCCAGGGCGCTCAGGCTGGGGATGAGGTTGAACGATTGAAAGATGAAGCCAATCGTCTGCTGACGAAAAATCGCCAGCCCATTCTCATCCAGCCTGCTAATAGATTGCTTGCCGACCACAATCTCGCCGCTGCTGGGGCGGTCCAGCCCGCCCAGCAGGTAGAGCAGGGTGCTTTTGCCAGAACCCGACGGCCCCATGACGGCCCAAAAGGTGTTCGGCTCGATGCTCAGGCTGACGCCAGCCAGGGCGTGAACTTTTTCGCGCCCCATCTGGTACGTCTTGCGCAGGTTGGTGATGGTGATGAAGGACATAGTCGGTAATCAGTAGGTCAGTGGTCAGTGGTCAGTTACTGATTACTGACCTACTGAATACTGAATACTAGAAGAACGGCCGTATCACCGTCAAATCGCTAAATTGGGCAGAGATGAGGGCGGGCAGGCCGCGCAGCAGGAAGAGGATGATGACGGTAAGCAGAACGGTTGTCCACGTTTTTACTTTGCTCAGGTTGGCCCCGGCATTGAGGCCCAGCCCCAGCAGCAGCCAATGCCACAGCAGGTAGATATCGACGTAGGTGAGCAGGGCGGCGGCGTAAATCAGGGAGGGGCCTTCGCCGCCGGGGGCAAAGCCAGACAGCCCCAGGCCAGAGAGCATCTGCCCGCTATTCCACATCGCCACGGTGCGCACCACATCGCGCAGGGCAAAGGGGAGCAGCGCCCAGGCGGTGATGTTGAGCGCCTGCTGGCTGCTGCCGCGCCCGCCCAGCAGGGTCAGCCCCAGATGCAGCAGCCAACTCAGCAGCAGCCAGCCCAGGTAGACGCCCAAAACGGAGATAACGGCGGGCAGCAGGTAGGTGAAAACTGGGCCGCTGGTGGCGGTCATCGCTTGCTGGAACTGGGCTTGCTGTTCCGGCGTGTAATATTCCCAGCCGGGCGGCAGGCTGATTTGCCCGCTGGCGGCGGCGGCGGCTTTGAGGCCGCCTTCTACCAGGGTATGCACCAGCCCGGTAAGGATGAGAATGAGGATGGGGGTGTGCCAAACGGCCGTATCCAACTCCACCATCCTGGCAAAAGCGCGGCGCGGCCTGAACAATACCGGCAAGACCCAGTTAAATCGCCAGCGCCCGCCCGCTTCATAGGTTGAAACAGACAAATCGCTCATGCAGAATAATCCTTTCTGAATTTATTTTCTGTGCCAGTACGGGTAGTTTGCAAACCGACCTTACCAGCAAGGTTTTCCAAATATTGTCGCGTAGTGTAGCCTTTTTTCTCTAAAACAACTTGACGCTGTTGGCGCAAATAAAGAGGTGATTTCAACGATCAAGCTA
Source organism: Promineifilaceae bacterium (SeqCode) (assembly GCA_041748655.1). Taxonomy (GTDB): domain Bacteria; phylum Chloroflexota; class Anaerolineae; order Promineifilales; family Promineifilaceae; genus Leptofilum. The sequence goes on from JBGTCV010000138.1 coordinate 25,563, forward strand.
CGAAGTCGAGCGCTGCCTGAGAAAAAGCGCTTTATTCGGTGGCCCAACCGACAATTTAATGAAGTTTGCTATAATGGCAATCGATTCAACAAGCGTTCACCTTAACCGCTAAAAGTTAAGCTAGAAAATTCAGGCTGCTACCTATGAAAATTAGAACACCCGACCAAATTGAAACGATGCTGGAACGCATCCTGCCCCGCGTTAGTAAACCGGGCCGCTACACCGGCGGTGAATACAACCAGGTGGTCAAAAAATGGGCCGAAGTTGATTACAAAGTCGCCCTCGCCTTTCCCGATATTTACGATTTGGGCATGTCTAACCTGGGCTTAATGATCATGTACGACATCATCAACAAGCATAAAAACCTGCTGGCTGAGCGTGTCTACTGCCCCTGGGACGATATGGAAACGGTAATGCGTCAGCGCGAACTCCCCCTCTTTTCCCTGGAAACCAGGCACCCTATTCGCGACTTTGATCTGCTGGCCATCAGCCTGCCATATGAGCAGCTGTACACCAACGCCCTCAACCTGCTCGATCTGGCCGGGCTGCCGGTGCGCTCGGCTGACCGAGACGCCAGCTACCCGCTGGTGATTGCCGGGGGGCACGCCTGCTACAACCCGGAACCAATGGCCCCGTTTATTGATGTGTTTGTCATTGGCGAAGGGGAAGAGGCGATTTTGAAGATCATTGGCACGATGCGCGCCGCTGCTCACCTGGACCGCGAAACCCAGCTGCGCTACATCGCCCAGATTGAAGGATGCTATGTACCCCGCTTTTACGATGTGACCTACCACGACAACGGCACCGTCAAAGCGATTACGCCCAACATGCCCGAAGCGCCCCAAAAGGTGCTAAAAACCATCGTGTCGGTGCTGCCACCGCCCGTTACTGATTTCATCATTCCGTTTGTGGAGCTGGTACACAACCGCGCACCCATCGAGATTATGCGGGGCTGCACGCGGGGCTGTCGCTTTTGCCATGCAGGCATGGTGACGCGCCCGGTGCGGGAACGCCCCGTGGAAGAGGTGCTCATGGCCATGGAACAAATCCTGGAAAGCACCGGCTACGAAGAAATTGCCCTACTCTCCCTTTCATCCAGCGATTACACCAACGTTTTGGAGCTGACGGAAAAAATCGGGCAGCGGTTTGGCCATCTGGGGCTAAATATTTCGCTGCCTTCGCTGCGCATTGAGTCTGTTTCTACCCAGCTAATGGACAATTTGGGAGACGGCCGTCGCAGTGGCTTCACCCTGGCCCCAGAAGCAGCCACCGAAAAGATGCGCAACATCATCAACAAATATGTGTCGCATGAAGAGCTGCTGGAAACCGCCCGCGAAATTTACCGACGCGACTGGCGCAGCATCAAGCTCTACTTCATGATTGGCCATCCCATGGAAACGATGGAAGACGTTCAGGCAATTGCCGATCTGGCCCGCCAGGTGCTGGCCGAAGGACGCCGGTTCCACGGCAACAAGGCCAGCGTCAACGTGGGGGTCAGCACCTTCATTCCCAAGCCGCAGACGCCGTTCCAGTGGGAACCGATGGATGAGGTGGAGCAGGTGTACGCCAAGATCGATCTGCTGCGCAGTGAAATGCGCAGTGCGGGCCTGAAGCTGCGCTGGAACGAGCCGAAGGAGTCACTGTTTGAAGGCTCGTTGAGCCGGGGGGACCGGCGCATGGCGGAGGTGGTGGAGCTGGCCTGGCGCAAAGGGGCCAAGTTCGATGCCTGGCATGAGCATTATGCTGAGCATGCCTGGAATGAAGCGCTGGCTGAAGTGGGGCTGGACCCGCGCTTTTACACCCACCGCAAGCGGACGATTGATGAGATTTTCCCCTGGGAACATATTGACATTGCCGTGACGAAGAAATTTCTGACGCAGGATTATTTGATGAGCCAGCAGCAGGAGACGCGCATCGACTGCCGTCACCAATGTTTTGCCTGCGGCATTTTGCCCAAGCTGAAGGATTTGCGCCGTGAAACGGTGGCAGAGGCGTGGGAATGCCCGCCGGTACCCACCCGGAAGAACCAGACGCCCCGCCAGGTTCTGGTGCCGGAGGTGGAGGGGATTGCGCTGCCGGTTATTCAGTGATTCGGTATTCAGTAATCAGTATTCGGTAATCGGTAATCAGTGAGAAGTGAACGGCCGTTTCTCAACGAAAACGGCCGTTCACTGACCCATTTCTCCTCTGGTTGCAACGCGCAACAAAGAATAAAATAGGGGAATGGTTAAAACATTCCAACATACATTACAGCTGATCATTTTGTTCATTGTAGCCACGGCCCTGGTGGCCTGTGGGGGGGAAGCAAAAGCCAATCCAGATAATAGTTCTGAGGAAGCTTTGCCCACGGTAATAGCGATGGTGGGAACGGCCGTTCCCGTCATCCCTACCTTGCCCCCGCCCATCGCACCCACTAACACTCTGCCGCCCCCCGCCATTGTGGATGAAGCGCCCAGCCCTACCCTCACGCCCACGCCAACAGCCATGCCAGAACCGGTGGCCCTCTACACTGCCGCCGATTTTGGCACCGACCGCAATCCCCTGACTGGCGAACTGATGGCCGACCCGTCTGTGCTGCAAAGACGGCCGATTGCCATCAAAATTTCCAATAACCCGGCCAGCTTCACCCGCCCCCAGCACGGCATTAGCCAGGCCGATATTGTGTTTGAACACGTCACCGAAACCAATATCACCCGCTTTACCGCCATCTTTTATGGCCAGACGCCAGACGATGTTGGTCCCGTTCGCAGCGCCCGCCTCATCGACAAAGAGCTGCCTGCCATGTACGACGCCGCCATTTTTATGTCTGGTTCTCACCCGCTCATTCTCAACGCCATTGCCCAAACCGACATCGGCGACCGCATTTACCGCGAGACGGCCACCGGCTTTTATCGCAAGGAAGATGACGACAGCATTCCGTTTGAGCATACGCTGTATGCCGATACAGCCGGTTTGTGGGAAGCGGTAGAATGGGGCCACGACAACCGCGCCCCCCGTTTTAGCGCCACGATGGCCTTCGACACCACGCCGCCAGCGGAGGGCGATCCGGCCAGCTACGTAGAAATTAATTACTCTACCTGGACCAAAGTGGTGTGGGAATATGATGCGGGAAACGGCCGTTACTACCGCACCGTTGATGATGAGACCTTTGTCGATGGCAACAGTAACGAGCAGGTGAGCGCCGCTAACGTCATCATCCTCTACGCGCCGCATCAGTTCGACCGTTCTATTTGCGTCTACTCCCGCGAAGATGGCGGCTGCGACCTGTACACTACTGAAATCCAGATTTGGGGCAGCGGCTACGCCATGATCATCCGCGACAGCCAAAAGTATGATGTCACCTGGCTGCGCCGCAACCGCAGCGATATGTTCACCTTCGTCGATAACGCCGGGAATCCCGTGCCGCTGCAAGTGGGCAACACCTGGTTCCAGGTCGTCCCCTTTTACTACGACGACCCGATCATCGAATAACCGTCTATCATTCTGAACGAAGTGAAGAATCCCGCAAGGAACCCATGACAAGAACCTTACCGAAACCGAGGCTTTGTTCACCCTGATGGTTTCGCAAGAGGTTATTCGTCTTCTTCGGGCGGCGCGGGGCTACCGTTGCGGAGGTTTTGAAAGGTAAGCCGCCAGCCGCCGTTCAGCCCGCTGTCGCACGTCTCCAGGCGCAGGCCGCTGACTTCTGGGCTGCCGTCTGGCAGGCGCACGGTGTAGGAAATATCGGGCGACATCTCGAAATCGGCGTAACCACGGCCGTTTTCTGGCTTAAACCCTGTGTAGAAGCGATCACGGCCGTTTTGCCAGCTCACCTCAATTTCAACCCCCGGCAAATCATTCAAAAATGCATCCAGCACTATAACTTCAATTCGGCTGATCGCGCCATCCTCCGCGCAGAGGCGAGTTTGTTCGTTCAGGCGGTAGTTGGGCTGCGGGGTGGCGGTGGCTGGGCGGGTGGCGGTCCCGGTAGGGCTGGGGCTGGGTGTGTTGGTTGGGGTGGCCGATGGGGTGAAGGTTGCCGTGGGGGTGGTCACGAAGGCAGACGTGGGGGTTGGCTGGATGTTGGCCGCAGGCAGCGTGGGGGCAAACAGGGCAATCGCCTGTCCTTCCGCGCCCAGCTGGCGAGCTACCACGGCCAGTTGTTCCAGCAGAGGAGCGGGGCGCTGTTGGCGAACGGCCGTTTCTAACAAACCATTCACCGTCGCGCCTAAATTCGGATCATCCAGGGCCGCCAGCCGCTGCTGCGCCAGGGGCCAATTGTCGTTTACCGCGTAGCTCTGGCTCACCAAAATAATGTACTCTTCCCGGTAGCGCTCGCTAAAGCGTGCCGGGCTGGCGTTGGTAAAGACAACCGGATCGATGATCCAGGCGTAATACAGGCCGCCAATTAGCCCAATGAGTAAACTGAGCAGCAGCCAGCCGGTACCGCTCAAACGACGCCAAAAGGGTAACGGCCGTTGCCGTCTGCGGGGCGGCGTCATGGGGTGGCCTCCGGTGCAGGCAGGTAGGGGGCCATGGCCGGGGTGTATTGGCCGATGTCGTTGGCCAGCCGCGCCAGCCGCCGAATCGAGCCTTCATCCTGCTGCCGCAAAATCATATCGATCAGCACCGACAGCACGTATTGCGGCCCGTCTATGCCCAGGTCGCCAATGCGCTGCTGGGCGGCGGCAAGATTGTTGTCCAGCGCGTAGCCATCGGCAATGAGCAGCACATAATCCCGCCGATAGCCATCATCCAGCACCGCCGGATTGGCATCGGTGAACTCCGTAGGCCAGAAGACCCAGCCAATGGCCAGCCCCAGCGCCAGGCCAATGGCCAATCCAAGCAAAATGAAAATGGGGGTGGGAAGACGGTTCATATGGTCTTGGAAACCCTCACCCCAGGAGGGGGTCTATGATTTCTGATTAACATAAAAAGAGGGCTGCCCATACTGGTGCAGCCCTCTGAATTTGCCCTGCCCCATAGCGGGGCTTATAATCCAGCTGCTTTGCTGGAAATTCATCCTTTTGGGGATGACCAGTGCCGAAGGTGGGAATCGAACCCACACTCCCGGGGGAACACGAGTTTGAGTCGTGCGCGTCTGCCAGTTCCGCCACTTCGGCCAGATTTCAGGACGTGCGAGAGTATAGTTCATGGTTTTTTTTCTGTCAATAACGATGGAGGGCGTGAAAAGTGATAAGTAAAAAGTGATAAGTGAAAAGTCTGACCGCTACTTTTCACTTTTTACTTCTTTCCTCCTTTCCTTTTTGCAATCTAACTGAATGGATGAAGTTAAGCTAATTGCGCAGGCCCAAAAAGGGGACATTCAGGCGTTTAACACGCTGGTTTTGCATTACCAGCAGGTGGTGTACAACGTTGCCTACCGCATTATGGGGGAGCCGCAGTCGGCTGAGGACGCCACGCAAGAGGCGTTTATCTCGGCTTATAACGCGCTGAACAAGTTTCAGGACGGCAATTTTAAGGCGTGGCTGCTGCGCATTGCCACCAATGGCTGCTACGACGAGCTGCGCCGCCGCAAGCGCCGTCCCCAATCTTCCCTGGAAGGGATTACCGACGACAATGATGAATCGTTTGCCTTTTTGCGCGATCCGGCCATTGGGCCAGAAAAGCGGCAGCAGCAGCTGGAGCTGGTTCAGGCCATCGAAGAATGTTTGCAAAATTTACCGGACGATCAGCGGGTAACGGCCGTTCTCTGCGACGTGGAAGGGTACGATTACAACGAGATTGCGGATATTACGGCCGTATCCCTGGGCACCGTTAAATCCCGCATCAGCCGGGCCAGGTCCAAGCTGCGCGACTGTTTGCAAGGGTTCAAGGAACTTTTACCAGATAATTATCGTTTACAGAGTGAATGATAACCATGAAAGGAAATTAGGTAATTGAGTAATTGCTCAATCACTCAATTACCTAATTACACCAATTACTCAATTACGACAACCATGTTCGACTTTTTGCGGAACCTAACAAAATCAGCCGAGGAAAAACGGCAGGAGACGGTGGCAGCTTACCTGGATGGGGCGCTGAACGGCCGTGAGCAGCAGCGCTTTGAGCAGGAAATGGCTCAAGATGTGGCGCTGCGCGTCCATGTCGAGCAGCTGCTGCTGATTAAGCAGAGCTTGCGCCAGCTGCCGCAGCGGTCGGTGCCGCGTAACTTTATTCTGGACCCGGCCAAACACGGCCGTCCCGCCCGCCAACCCTTGGTGCAGGCGTATCCTATTCTGCGTACCGCCACGGCGATGGCGGCTTTTTTCTTCATCTTTGCCGTGGTGGCTGGGCTGTTTACCAGCTTTGGTGCCGGTGAAATGGCCCCATTTGCCCCAGCAGCCGATGTGGCTCAGGTGGAAGTTGTCTCTGAAGAAAGCAGAGTCGAGGCCGAAATGGAACAGATGGAGGTCACGACCCTGGAGTTTGATGCGGAGGCAGGCGATTCGGCTGATGAGTTTATCACCAGCGATACTGCCGCTGCGGTGGAAGAAGCGTCCGACGAAGCCGCGATGGAAGCGGCAGAACCCGCATCACAGCAGGAAGCCCCACCTGCCCTTGTTGAAACGGCCGTTCCCCTTACCATCGATTCTGTTAAAGAGGATGACGCAGAAAATGGCACTGCGCCAGTGCCAGAAGGGACCCTATCCACCCTGGCCACACCGCTGCCTGACCGGGATTTGACCAATGCTGAGCTGGCGGAGGCGGTGGACGGGGGCCGCGATACGGAATCTGTGGAGACAACGGCCGTTCTGCCCGAAGAGACGATGGGTGAAACCCGGGCCGCCCGGCCGATGAACCCGCTGCTCTGGCTGCAAATTGGCCTGGGCGCGCTGCTGCTCCTGCTGGTTGGCCTCACGGTTTACGCCCGCCGCCAAAGATAACGATATAGGGTCAAGGTACGCCTTGACCCTACTGCAACCAAAATGACCGTCCCCTCTGCCCCCGAAAACGTGAAATTTTGCAGCCGCTGCGCCACGCTAATGGAAACGCAGATCGTCGGCGATAGGCCGCGCCGGGTGTGCCCCGGCTGCGGCTTCATTCATTTCACTGATCCTAAAGTGGGCGTGGGTGTTTTTGTGGTGCATGAGGGGCAGATTTTACTGGTGCGCCGCACGATGCACCCGGAAATTGGCAAGTGGAGTATCCCGGCTGGCTTTGTGGATCAGGGGGAAGATCCGGCGGAAACGGCCGTGCGCGAAGCCCTCGAAGAAACCAATCTGCACGTGGCCATCGAAGGCCTGGTTGACGTCTACCACAACCCACCGGCTGAGGGGGGCGCGTCGATCTTCATCCTGTACCGGGCGCGGCTGCTGGGAGGCAGGCTGCAAGCGGGCGATGATGCCGATGCCGCCGCCTTTTTTGCCCCAGATGCCCTGCCTGAAATCGCCTTTGCCTCCACCCGCGCCGCCATCGACCAGCTAAAAGACAATCTATCAAATCCACAATAAAAATGGGACGCGGATGAACGCGGATGACGCTGATAAAATAAAAAATCCGCGTTTATCTGCGTTCATCCGCGTCCTATTTCTGCTGCGGCGCTGTGGTACAATTGCCGCCATGAAGATTCATCTTTTATCTGACCAGCTCGCTTCGCAAATTGCCGCCGGGGAAGTGGTGGAACGGCCGTCTTCCGTGGTCAAAGAGCTGGTGGAAAACAGTATCGACGCGGGAGCCACCACGATCAATATCGACGTGCGCCAGGGCGGGCGGGAAAGCATTCAGATTGCCGACAATGGCCAGGGAATTGCCGCCGACGAAATTGAGACCGCTTTTTTGCGCCACGCCACCTCCAAGCTGCAATCCATTGACGATTTAAACGCCATCCGCACGCTGGGCTTTCGCGGCGAGGCGCTGGCGGCCATTGCCGCCGTCAGTCAGGTGACGATTGTCTCCCGCGCTGAGGGAGCCGACGCCGGAACCCGCCTGACGCTCAGCGGCGGCGTGCTGCAAAACCGGGAGACGGTTGGCGCGCCGCAGGGCACGGTCATTGCGGTGGAGAATCTCTTTTTCAATGTGCCCGCCCGGCTGAAATTCCTCAAAAGCGCCGCCACCGAAAAGCGGCTGATCGATGAATTTGTCACCCGATATGCCCTGGCTTACCCGCAAATTCGCTTCCGGCTGACGCACAACGCCCGTATCACCTTCCAAAGCAGCGGCAGTGGCCAGGTGCAGGATGTGCTGGTGGGGATTTATGGGCCGGAAATTGCCAGGCAGCTGTTAGAGATTGGGCCCTTCGACCCCGCTCAGGGCAAGGACTTGAGATTGGAGACTGAAAGGGAGAATTCTAGCCACTTGCCACTCGCCACTCGCCACTCGCCACTGGAAGTTACCGGATTTATTGGCCCGCCGGGTGTCCATTTCTCCAACCGGGGGCAGATTACGCTGTTTGTGAACGGCCGTTGGGTCAAAGATACCCAGCTGACTTACGCCGTCATCCAGGCGTACCACACCCTGCTGCCCTCCGGGCGGTATCCGCTAGGGCTTGTTTTTATGCAGCTGCCCCCAGAAGATGTGGACGTCAACGTGCATCCCACCAAAACCGAGGTGCGCTTCCGGCAGGGACAGGCGCCGTTTGGCACGGTGCAGCGGGCGGTGCGCCAGACGCTGGTGGCGGATGGGCCCACGCGGCAAATGTCGGCCTGGGCGCTGGGCAGCAACGAGCCAGGCAGCAGCCCCGGCTGGATGGGATCGCTCGACCAGGAGGCGTTTGTTTCGCCGCAGGCAGAGCAGGCGGATTTGACCCTGGGCTGGCTGGATGATTTGGACAATGGGAGAGAAACGGCCGTTTCAAACCATGATTCGGACTCAGCCGGAGCTGGATCAAACGCGAGCGGTTCCCAGCTGCCCATCATGCGTGTGGTGGGGCAGGTAGGGGCCTCGTACATCATCACCGAGGGGCCGGAGGGGCTGTTTTTGATCGACCAGCAGGCGGCGCACCAGCGGGTACTGCACGAGCAGCTGCAAGCGCAGTGGGCAGAAGATCGCGTCATTATCCAGACGCTTTCGACGGGAACGGCCGTTACCCTCTCCCCTACCCAGGCCACGCTGCTGGGCCAGTTTCAGGACGCCGTGGCACGGGTGGGTTTGCAGGTAGAGGCGTTTGGACCAAACACGTTCATGGTGCGGGCCGTGCCCAAAATGGCCGCCAGCTGCGATCCGGCCCGGCTGTTGGTGGCACTGGTGGCGGTATTGGAACAAAGTAAGGGAGTGGTGGAAGAAGCGGGCTTGGTAACGGCCGTTTGCCAGACCATCTCTCTGCGAGCGGGCCAGTCGCTGACGCAGGCGCAAATGGAGCAGCTCATCCACAACCTGGAAAAATGCGCCGACCCGTTTACAGACCCGCAGGGAAAGCCGACCTTTATTTACCTTTCGGTGGCGCAGTTGGCGCGGGAATTCGGCCGTATTTAGTTGGCCAGGTAAACGGCCGTATCCCCTACAAACAGCGGTGAATTGGCTTCTAAAACGGCCGTCTTCACATACCCCAGCCCCATTGCGCCGTTGGGGCCAACGGCCGTAGACGTCACCGTCCCCCCGTTTTTACCCTCAGCCTGAATCGTGCTGCCCGGCTCCAGCGGGCCGTCTGCCGTGAGCTTCACCAGTTTTTTGGCCAGCTTACCCCGGCTTTCCATGCGGGCAATGATCTCCTGGCCAATGTAGCATCCCTTGTTAAACGACACATCGGCCCATAAATCGGCTTCCAGCGGAATATAATCGCTGGTTAGCTCCCGGCCAAAGCGGGGCAGCCCCGCCTCGATGCGCAAAAAGTCATAGGCGGCAGCATCGGCCACAAACAGATCTGTGTCGAGCAGCCGCTGCCACAGCGCTTCCCGGTCTTTTTCCTGGCCGATGACAAAGTAACCGTCGCCATGAATGGGGTCGGTGCGGTGCAGGTAGGCGGTGATGTCGCCCAGCTGGCTTTGCCGCCAATGGTGCAGGGGCAGCTCTTCATCGGTGAAGCCTGCCTGGATCGCTTTTTGCCGCGCTTGGGGGCCGTACAGGCCAAAGATCACCGTGTCGCGGCTAATGTCCTGAATCTGAAAATCATCCTGAAAGAAGACAAAGCGCATCAGGTAGCGGGCGATGGCGTCGCTGTTGTTTTCGCCGGTGACGGCGTAAAGGGTGCTGCTGGTGGGGTAGAGCAGCACCCGATCAATGATTCGGCCAATGTCGGTGGTGAAAACCGTGGCGAGGCCTTCCCCTTTGGCCATTTTTTGCACCTTTTGGGTAGACATCCGGTTGATCAGGTCGAAGCGGGTTTCGCCGCTGAAGATGAGCATGCCCAGGTCGCTGCGGTCTGTGAGCACGGCCGTTTCCCTCGCCGCCTGGTAAACGATGGGATCAATTTGAGTTGGGTTCATCCGGTGTCTCCTTTGGGGCAAGCAGCAGCAGCATGTCGTCGGCGGGAGCCTGCCATTTTTTGGCCAACGCTTCTACCTGGGGCAAGGTGCGCAGCTCTTGCTCATAGCTGATTTGGGCAATGAGCTGGGCCAGCGACTGGTTTTTGAGCCAGGGGAAATGCCCTTTCTGACTGAGCTGTTTTTCAGAGAACTCTTCCAGCCACTCTTCCAATTGAACACGCACCTGGGGCAAGTCGTCGAAAATGCGGTCGAGTTCGCGCCCCTGGTTTTCTTCGTGACGGAGACGGCCGTATTCCTCCCGGTTGTTCAATGCAGCCAGCAGGCGGGCGGGCTTTTTATTCTGCGATGCCTGCATGAGCGCCGTCACCAGTTCCGATTCCCAGGCCGTTTGCTGCACCAGCAAATCGGCTACCGACCAGCTTCCCACAATATTGGGCGCCAGCAAAGCTTCGTCTGGCAGTTCGTCCAGAGCTACCAGCAAGCGTTCGCGACTACTGTCCAGGGCATCTAATAATTTCTCAACCGTTTCGGTCATTATTCTTCAATCTCCACTTTCTAATTTCTCATGCCAGATCGCTTGCATTTTATCATGGGGGCGCAGCTTCGGGTAAGATTCTCATGCAGGGGCAAGGTGGTGGTGCGTTTTGGGGGAACGGCCGTATGACCCGTGCGTGACATCTATCACTTTATATCAGTGATATACCACCATCAAAAACAAGGAACACATCCGGTAAACTATAGTAAAAATGGGCGATCTGGACGAAAATGAAGTGCATAGAAAATAAGTATTGTTAATACAAACCCCGATTTTGAGGCAAAAAACAGCAGGATAAGATAGAATCCTGACAAAAGTTAATCATCGTTTACAAAAAGCCAAAGAAGCTGCACACCTGATCTTGATACCAGTATAATAAAAAATTAAGTAAACATCGATCCTGCAACAGGATTTAACGAAAGTAAGATAATATTTAACAATGAGCGACAGCCATTCAACAGCTATACCGTTACCTTCCCATGAAAACAACAGCTTTCCCGGCGGTCGCCAGGAAGTTCGCTGGGGAGTTGTTGCTCAGGCATCTGGTATTACGCCCGCAACCATCATTGCCGGTCGGTTACAAGCCGAAGGGCTGCCGGTGCGCGTCTGGCAAGAAGCAGCGGGGCAGGCCTTGGGTCTAACCGTTGGCCTGCTGGGCACGGGCTATGTGGCTGTGCCAGAACTGTATGTAGACCAGGCTCTGGAAATTCTGGGAACAGATTATGAAGAAGACCCGATGGATTGGTTCGATGAACTAGACGGTGATTTAGATAAGGACGATTTTGAAGCTGAAGGCTAACAATAAGGAGCGTTGATTGATGGCAGATACTACCTGGACAAATACAGGCGAAGAAGCGCTTTTCCCAGCAAAGAGCAACCGGCTCAAGTTTGTGGTTGGGGGTGCCCTTCTTTTCTCCGCCATTGTGTATTTAATCGTAACCGCTATGAGCGGTAACACTCAGCTGTATAAAACGGTTGGCGAATTTTATGCAGAGCAAGATCGACTGGTTGGGCGTGATTTGCGCGTAGCTGGTTTTGTTATAGGCGATTCTATTGAGTATGTTCAAATTGATGCCACGACTTCCCGTCTGACGTTTGATATTGTGGATGACATTAATAATCCCAGCCAACGGCTGCACATAGTGGCTATGAATGAGCCAAAACCAGACCTTTTACAGCATGAAGCCCAGGCGATGGTAGAAGGCAGCGCCAATGAAAATGGCGAGTTCATTGCCAATTCGGGTGGTTTGATGCTGAAATGCCCCACTCGTTATGAGGAATTGGACCCCGCCGGACACCCTGACAACGTTGAGATGGGTGTCAATTAGTTACAGATAGCAAAAATCCCTCTAGGAATAAGGCCAATTCCAGAAAATAATGATCCAAAAATCGAGCGTATTTCTGGAATTGGCTAGAGGCTTTTTCGGGACGAATGGGATCATTAAATTTCCGAAAAAGCCTAACTTCTATTTTTCAGAAGATTGGAGCGTGGTGATGAACCACTCTCCAGTTTTTTTCTCTTTATTCCCCAAAAGCACACGATTATTTTAACCCTTTGGGGGTTTAGAGAATTGATTGTTAGGAAGAGAGAGCCATGATCGCTGACATAGGTTTTATCGCATTAGTTTTAGCGTTGATTGCGGCCGTTTATGCAGCGGCGGCGGCTTATTACGGCCGTCATACCAACCAACCCCGTTGGGTAGAAAGCGCCCGCAATGCCACCATCGCAACCTTTCCCCTCATCACCATCTCCTGCCTGATCATCATTTATTCATTGGTCCAGGGAGATTTCTCAATAGAGTATGTCTGGCGTGTAAGCAGCCGGGAGATGCCCACCTACCTGAAAGTCACTGCCCTGTGGGGTGGTCAGGCTGGGTCGCTGCTGTTTTGGAACCTTTTGTTGGCGGCCTTTACTGCGGCAGCCATGGCTCGTAACTGGAACAAACATAAAGAGCTGATGCCGTATGCCATTATGGTCGCCAGCTTTACCCAGATATTTTTTATCGCCATCTCCCTTTTTGTGGAAAACCCCTTCGCCCGCCTGGGTTTTATGCCTGCCGATGGCAACGGCCTAAACCCGCTGCTGCGTCATCCCGGCATGATTATTCATCCCCCCATGCTTTACCTTGGCTTTGTTGGTTTTACCATTCCGTATGCTTTTGCCATGTCAGCACTCATTTCTGGCAAATTGGATGATGTCTGGATCAAGATTACGCGCCGCTGGACGCTGGTAGCCTGGCTCTTCCTGAGCCTGGGTCTTATTTTAGGCGGCCGTTGGGCCTACGACGTGCTGGGCTGGGGCGGCTATTGGGCCTGGGACCCGGTGGAAAACGCTTCCTTCATGCCCTGGCTGGCGGGAACTGCTTTTCTGCATTCTGTTATGATCCAGGAAAAGCGGAACATGTTTAAAATGTGGAATATGTTCCTCATCGTGCTGACTTATTGTCTGGTTCTGTACGGAACCTTTATCGTGCGCAGTGGGGTCATTTCTTCGGTCCACTCATTTGCCCAATCAGCCATCGGGCCGCTTTTCTTTGGCTTTATCTCCATCATGTTTGTCTTTTCAGCTTACTGGATGCTCAAGCGACGTGTGGCGCTGCATTCTGAAAACAAGCTTAACTCGCTTATCTCCCGCGAAGCGGCCTTTCTTTACAACAATTTCCTGATTTTGGCCATTTTGCTGGTAGTTTTCCTGTTTACCAATTACCCCATTTTTTCTGAATTGGTAACGGGGGAAAAGGGGTTTGTGGGGCCGCCCGTCTATGAGCAGGCGCTGGCCCCCCTCTTTGTGGTGCTGCTGCTGCTCATGGGCGTTGCCCCACTAACGATGTGGTATCGCTCCAGCGCCGAGCGGATTGGTATGATGCTGCGCTGGCCAGCGCTGGCGGCCCTGGTTTTCATTGGCATTTTATTTGCCCTGGGTATTCGTGGCTGGGGCGCTTTGTTAGGCTTCTGGGTCGTCTCTTTTTCACTGATTTTAACGCTGCTGGAGTTCTGGAAAGGCACACGAGCGCGGATGAAGCGGGGTGATAATGCGTGGGTGGCTTTCTCTGGCCTGATGGCGCGGAACCGGCGGCGATATGGTGGCTACTGGATTCATCTGGGCGTCATTGTGATGGGCTTTGGCATTATTGGCGTAGAGATTTTCCAGCAGCAGACGCAGATTCGGTTGGCTGTGGGGGAAACGGCCGCTTTAGGACATTACGAGATGCAGTTCCTGGGCGCGACTCGCTACCCTGGCCCGGATGATTTGCTTATTACGGAAGCGACGGTGGATGTGTATGACAACGGCCGTTACGTGGGCCAGCTCAAACCACGCACTGAGCTGTATACCCGTACCAACCAGCCGATGACGATTCCCAGCGCCCGCTCCACCATCACAGAAGATTTTTATGTCTTGATGATCAATTGGGAACCCACCACGGCCGATCAGGCAACCTTCCGCATCTACCTGAATCCGCTGATCAATTGGGTGTGGGCCGGTGGCTTTATCTTTGTCATTGGCACGCTTATTGCGGCCTGGCCAGACCCGGTGGCAGAACGTTCGTTGGTGAGACGGCCTCGCCAGGCGACCGTGCCTACGGACTGATTACCAAACTGAGTGAGGTTCATTGTGCCCTTTTTTTTACGATTTAAACATTTTGGAACGGCCGTTTTCCTGCTTCTCGGCCTTTTCTTGTTGGTTACACCAGCCGCTGCCCAGGATGTTCCTGTAACAGATGATGATGTGAATGCGGTAGCCAAAGATTTGTTCTGTCCCGTGTGCGAAAGCACACCGTTGGATGTCTGCCCCACGCAGGCATGTGCCGACTGGCGCGATCTGATCCGGCAGCAGCTTTCTGAAGGGTACACGCCGCAAGAGGTGCAGGAATATTTTGCCCGGCAGTACGGTAGTGGTGTGCTGGCTAACCCGCCCAAGCGCGGCTTTAGCCTTGTTTTATGGCTGCTGCCAGTCGTAGCGATAGTGGTGGGCGGTGTGTTTTTCAGCCGTTACCTGAACGCTTTACGCGCTTCGGCGGCTGGTGATCATGAAGAGTTGGCAACGGCCGTTCCTGACCCCCCTATACAGCCCCTTTCCCAGGATGATTACAAAACCAGGCTGGAAGATGAGTTACGCAACAGGTAAATATTATGAGTGATATGGCAAATCCAATCGAGCAGTCGCAAAAATCGTCACGCAACCTTACCAGCATCATCGTTTGGGTTGTGGTGTTGGGCCTGCTGGCCATATTGGGCTGGGCGCTCATCAACAGCACCGCACCCCGCCCCGAAGCCGGGCAGCCAGCTCCCGCATTCACCCTGCAATTTTTTGAAGGGTATGAATGGCAGGGCAAAACGACCGCTTCCCTGGATGATATGAACGGCCAGATTGTGGTCCTCAAC
Source organism: Promineifilaceae bacterium (SeqCode) (assembly GCA_041748655.1). Taxonomy (GTDB): domain Bacteria; phylum Chloroflexota; class Anaerolineae; order Promineifilales; family Promineifilaceae; genus Leptofilum. Next base: position 40,824 of record JBGTCV010000138.1, read on the forward strand.
TTCTGGGCTTCCTGGTGTGTGGAATGCCGCGTGGAAACCAGGGAGCTAGAGGCCGCCTGGCAAAAATATGCTGACCAGGGCGTCGTTTTTTTGGCCGTGGCTTACGCCGATGTAGAACCCAAATCTATCGCCTACATGGAAGAGTTTGCCGTAACCTTCCCCCATGCGCCCGACCTGGGTACACGCATCTCTAACAGTTACGAAATTACCGGCGTACCGGAAACGTTCATCATCGACCAAAATGGCGAGATTGCCTATGTGCAAATTGGCCCCATCAAAGGCAGCACGCTGGACGCCGTGATCGGCCAACTTTTGGCAGACGGAGGATGAGCAGGATAAAACAACTATGGCAATTGGTTCAATTTTATTAGGTGTGGCTCTTTTGGTGTTGCTGGCTTTGTTTATTGCCCGTCCCTTTTTGAGCCCCCAAGAAAAAGAAGCTGTGCTAACCGAGCAGCAGCTGTTATTGAATGAAAAAGAAGCGCTGCTGGACCAAATTCAGCTGCTGGATTTTGACCATGATACGGGCAAACTGCCCACGGAACTCCATGCATTCCAGCGGGAGCGGCTGGTGGAACAGGCAACGGCCGTTCTGCAAGCGCTAGATGCGGCAGGGGGCGACCCTGCCACCCACCCTGTGTTGGAAGCAGAAAGCAGTATCGATGGGATAGATAGCGAAATTGAAGCCGCCATTGCCCGAATGCGGCGGCAGCGCAGCCAGACACCTGCCTCTGTCCCCGGCCCAATGAATGGGCACGCCCGTTTTTGTCCCCAATGCGGCATGTCCACCGATCCTGGCGATAAATTTTGCGTCCAATGTGGCCATAATCTAACCCTAACGACTTCTACAAATAGTGCGTGAGTAATGATGAACAATATCCAACCATTTAGCCCAGCAAACCGACGTTTGCTGGCAATTTTAGCTGCCCTGGCTGCGCTTTTTATAGGCGTGCTGATTGTGCCCGCTGGACAAACCGCAGCCCAGGATGCAACACCGCCCACCACCCCGCCAGACGCGGCCAACGGCCTGGAAATTTACAATGAGCGCTGCGTGGTTTGCCACGGCGAACTGGGGGATGGGCAAGGGATTCAGGCGCTTCAGGCTGGTCTGGAACCGGCCACGCTGGCAGATCCAACTTACCGGATAACGGCCGTTCCCGCCCTCATGTTTGATAGTATCAGCAGCGGTAATTTAGCCGCCGGTATGCCCCCCTTTGGCCCGGCCAGCAGTAACCCGCTTAGTGACGCCGAAATTTGGGATTTGGTCGCCCTGGCTTACAGCTTTAGCACCCGCTCCACCGACATTGCCGCTGGCGAAGCGCTGGCCACTGAGCTGGAAGCCGATACCGACACCTGGCCAGGTTTGGATTACTGGTTCAGCCGCAGCAATGAAGCAATTTTGGCAGAGCTGGCAGGCGAAGACGTGCTGGGAATTGATGTAAGTGGTTTGAGCGACGCGGAGAAGCTGTCTTTAGTTGATTACGGCCGTTCCCTTCATTACACCTATATCGACCCATTAGCCGCTTTTGCCCCCGTTCCGCTAGCCACCATTGGCGGGCAGGTGATCAACGGCACGACCAGCGAATCTGTCACCGAAGGCGAGGTTCGTTTGCGGGCCTTTACCGTGCAGCTGCAAGAAATGTATTCAGCAACGGTGCCCATTAACGAGGATGGCAGCTTTGAATTTCAGGTAGAAAACGCCTCTGCGGAATGGGTTTTTCTGGGAGATGTGGTTTATGGCGATCTCGTCTTCAACAGCAATGCGGTTCAGGTTTCCAACCAACAGCCCGCTGCCCAAATACCGGTTTTTGTCTTCGACACCACCTCAGACCCAACGGCCGTTTCCATCGACCGGCTGCACATCATTTTAACCTTTGCCCAGGATCGGTTGATGGTTTCTGAGCTGTATCTGGTTAGCAACCGGGCAACGGCCGTTTTCATCGGTAAAAGTGGTGATCTAGATCAGGGCACTGTGGAGTTTGGCTTGCCTGCAGGAGCCGAAAACATCAGCTTCCAGCGCGGCTTTAGCACCTCCTTCGACAGCTTTATTCCCGTCAACGATATGATTCAAACCGATACCAGCTGGGCCGACACTGTGCCTTTGCGTCCCGGTTCTGGCAGCCTGAACCTGCTGGTAAGCTACGACCTGCCCTACAACGATGGCCTGCTGCTGGCCCATCCCCTGGCGTACCCGGTTAACGGCAGCGCCAGCGTCATTATGGCCGATGCCGGCGTAACCATTCAGGATGAAGGTTGGGTGTCGCAGGGGGCGCAAACCGCTGCCACTGGCACCTTCGTCAGCTATCTCAACACCAATCTGGCCAGTGCCGATGCCCTCAGCCTGACGCTGAACGGCCGTCCCAGCCAAATTGTCGATGCTCAGGGGAACCTGATGCCGGTGCGCAACGAAACCAATGAGCTGATTGTGGGCGGTGTTGGGCTGGCCGCCATGCTGGCCGTTGGCTTTTTCCTGGTGCAGCGGTGGCGTACGCCCGCGCTGGACGACTTTGCGTTGGACTCTGTTCAACAGGCCGCAGTGGCTACAGCTGCTCCCAAACCAGCCCAGCGCGACGCAAACAAAGCGGCTCTGCTGCAGGCCATTGCCGAGCTGGATGATGCCTATGAGGCGGGCGAGCTGAATGAGGACGATTACCAGACACAGCGAAATGAGTTAAAGCGGTTGGTAACGGCCGTTTGGAATTAACCCCCATGTACAAATTTGTCACCCTCTACCGCCGCGTTGAAGATGATCAGCTGTTGGAGCAGTTCTTCAGCCAGACTCACCTGCCGCTGGCAGAAAAGCTGCCAGGGCTGGCACGGCGCGAAGTGAGCCGCATTTCCCACAAGCCCGGCGGCGAATCCCGCTTCCACCTCATGTTTGAACTTTACTTCGACTCCCGGGCGAGCTTTGAGACCGCCATGGCCACCCAAACTGGCGTGCAGCTCATCGAAGCGCTTATGCCCTGGGCCGAAGCCAAAATCATCACCTGGTTTTTTGCCGATTCGTTTTTGGAAGATATGGGTGGAGATGCAGCTGGATAGAGATTAGAGAAAAAAATCCAGGTCTTTGGGGTTTCGTAGGGTTGGGCGTGAAACGTGAAACGTGATGCCTCTCTGGTCACGTTTCACGGCTTGTCAACCCCCTGACTTCCTGAACAGCAATTCCAATTATGAAATTTTTGCGGTAGGGGCGGGACGGGCGGGCCAAGATGTGCGCTAAACTGACGGCCTTCCATCCCGCCCGTCTCGCCCCGTTTGCGGCACACCGGGTCTGGGGCGAGACGGCGCGGCAGTGAGCCAATTTGTTTTTCCAAAGGCCATCCCGCGCCGTCCCGCCCCTACACCATAATTGGAATTGCTGGTTCCTGAAGAGCCAAAAATCTTCAATCTCACCGATTGCTCCCGTCTACCGGAGCGATGGGAATATAGGTTTGGTACGTCAACGGCTGGTAGATAAACATTCTGTCCGCTACTTCTTCCCCTCGAAGCCCGCCCAACGCATAAATTTTTATTTCCACATTGGTGACGCCTAAATGGGCCCAGCTTGGCCTGTCGCCGAGCGCTGGTGTGTTCACCACGGACCATTGGTTTGCGTCGGGGTTGTACGATTCGCTGTAGGTGATGGGCGCTTCGCTAAAAGCGCCGCCGCCAAACAGGTACAGCTTGTTGAGCAGGCCAGCCGCACCCGCACCTGCACGAGGCAGCAGCGTGGGCGCACAATTGTGCCAACTACCCTGTATCTCGGCGCTGCTACCTGGAGTAGCGGGATCATAATAGGCGCATTCGCTTAACGGCCGTTCCCCATCAAACCCGCCCACCACATACAGCTTCCCCTTCACCACGCCCCCTGTGGCAAAGGCACGGGCCGTGGTCAGGCTGGGCAAAATTTGCCAGCTGTTGGCCGCCGGGTCAAAGCGGTACGCATTGGCCAGATAGGTTTGCCCATTCCAGCCGCCAAACAAGTACAAAAAGCTGCCGTCAGACAAAGCCAACCCACCGGAAACGGCCGTTGGCAAAGGGGTCACCACGCGCCAGCTGTCGTTGGCTGGGCTGTATACTTCCACCACGTTGGTCGGTTGGCCATCGACCAGCTTGCCGCCAGGAATATAAATCTCGCCAAACAGCTCTGCCCCGGTAATGTCGGTAACGGCCGTTGGCTTGGCCGCACCTTCCCGCCAAACCCGATCCGCTGTGTGAAAAATGGAGACGGTATTGGTAACGGTAACGGCCGTTTGCCCGCCGATCAAATAGAGATTAAGGCCGCTGCTCACCAGTGCCATGTTGGCCCGCCCCACCGGCAGCGGCCGACTTTGCAACCAATCATCGGTGATGGCCGTTTCTACAAATGGCTCGGGCGTGGGTTCGGGCGTGTTGTCACCGACCAATGTCTGATACGCCACAAAAATGAGCGCCGCCAGCAGCAGCAGCAGCAGGCCGATTGGAACAATTGGTTTGGGGAAGAAGCCAGGACGAGGCGCAAGCGCTGGTTCAGGAGTTTGAGTGGGGTAGGAAACGGCCGTTTCCCCGGTTAGTTCAAGCTGAGGCGCATTGGCCTCTGTACTTACAACGCCATGCAGCGTGACCAGCCCTTGCTGCAACGCCACAGTGGTCGCTTCCGTGCGGGAGCCAACATCTAGCTTGGTGAAAATATTGCGCAGATGCACCTTAACCGTATTTTGACTAATGACCAGGGCAGCTGCGATCTCCTTATTGCCTGCGCCGTCTACAACGCATTGCAAAACCTCCAATTCCCGATCACTTAGCGTTTCACCTTTTTCAGCCATACAGAAAATTATACAATGAGTTAGGGGGCAGATGGCGTTGCCGTGGGCAGTAAAAATGGCAGCGACTCGTCAAATTGCTCCGTATCGGTAATAGGTTCTGTGTCGAAGATCGGTTCGGAAGGCGTGGGGGTAGCCAGCAGACAGTTTTCCTGGGCCTGTAGACGCTTTTCTGTGAGAACGGCCGTTGTTTGCTGCCGGCTCGCTTCTTCATATAAGGCCTGCGCCGGACACCAATCTTCGGTGAAGGCATACTGGTCACCCAAAGAAACCAGCACGGTAAACAACTGCTGGCAAGACGATTGGTAAAAGGGTGCCGCCAGGCATAAATCCCGAAAATAGTAAGCCGACGCTTCCCAATTTACCCCGTAAAACGAGATGCCTTGCGTGTACAGCCTGGCCCAGGTCTGGTAATCCTGGGCCGATTGGGGCAAATTCCCCAGCTTTTGCGCCTGCGCCAGGTAATACATTCCCAATTCCACTCGCTTGCCGCTGATCATCTCCAGGCCATAATTAAGATAAACATCATAGAGCAGTTGGTCTGTTTCCTCACGCTCATAGTTGGGGAACTGCTGCTGAAACGCCATCAGCGCAAGCAGTGCTTCGCCCCAAAATTTAGTGGTTACCAGGCGGCGAATGCGCAGCAGCTCATCATTGGGGCTGTCAATAGCGCCGGGCGTGGCGGTGGGCAAACGGGTAGAGGCGGGGGTGACGGTAACGGCCTTTACCGGTGTTGCTGTTGGGGTAGCGCCCAGCCCACTCAAAGCCTGCTCCCGCAGCGTCTGGGCCTGGGCCGAATTTGGATCGCGGGCCAGCACCCACTCCAGCCGCGTCAGCGCCAGCCGGTAGTTGGCCTGGTCAATATCTGCCTCTGCCAGCGTAATTTGCCGCTCCAGTTGGGCCACCTGCTTATCAAAAAGCGCCTGTTGGCCACTTTGCCAGCCCAAATAAGCCACCAGCAAAAACCAGCCAACCAGCACCGAAAAAATAATCAGCAGCAGCCCCAAAATACGCACAGGACGGCGTTTTTTTTGCGGGGGGATTGATGGCTGATCCATCGAGTCATTCGCTTCGGGTACCACGTCACTCATAAACCGTAGTATACCTTATTAAGAGCTGACCGTTTACAATCCAGGCCAACGTTATCTATAAATTAATTGTCCGTCTGGCCAATGATTCTCTCTCTATCTGCCTTGCTCAACCCGCTTTTCAGCAGCAATTTCCCGATAAACTGCCACGGTTTGGTCGGCGATCTGGCTTTGAGTGTAGTGAGCCAGCACCCGGTTACGGCCGTTTCTGCCCAACCGGTCCCGCAGCGTTTCCGACTGCATCAACGCCAATAAATGGTGGTGCAACGCCGACTCATCTCCTTCTGGAAAAATAAGCCCGGCCGCGTCAATGACGTTGGGAATTTCGCCGCTGTCGGACCCCACCACCGCCACTTCGCACGCCATCGCCTCAATGAGCACCCGGCCAAACTGCTCCTTCCAGTTGGGCAGCGTGCGCGAAGCCAGTACCAGTGCGTCCAGCTGCTGCAAATAGCCTGGCATCTGCGCCGACGTGACCACACCGTCGAACTGCACCCGGTCTTTAATGCCGAGCTGATAGGTTAATTGTTCGAGGAACGGCCGTTCCGGCCCATCCCCCGCAATATGCAAGCGCCACACGCCAGGCAGTTTGGCCGCCGCCCGCAGCAGCAGGTCCACCCCCTTTTCCGGCACCAGCCGCCGATTGGCCGAGCCAATGACAAAGCCGCGTCCCCGGTCGCGCTGGGATGGCGGCTGGAAAATCGTCTCATCGACGCCAAACTGGGGAATCACCTGCGCCGGGCCGCGATACCCTTTTTGTTGCCACACTTCGGCCGCCGCCTGGTTACCCATAATGGCGTAATCGATGTTGGCCAACACCTGCTTTTCCAGCAGATTAAACGGAAAAGGGTAGCTGCGCCGCAAATTTTGCCAGGAAAAAAAAAGCGTTTTGGCCCCTACGCGCCCCGCCTGGCGCAGCGCCAGCCAGGTGGCCAGGTTGTACGGCTCCTCATCAATGTGTACCACATCTGGGCGAATGGCCGTCAGGCGCCGCTTGAGTCTGGGGAAGTAGTAGGTGTGAAACTGGCCGTTAAAACGAATGGGATCAACCAGCAGACGGTAGCCATTGGTATAGGCCCGCTCCAGCGTCACCGGGCCGGATGGATCATACCAAACCGGCGGCACAATAACGGTGAGATCCATATCGTCGTGACGGGCTATCGCTTCCAGCTTGGTCTGGTACGATCCCACCAGACACGCTTTTGAGAGGATCAAAACTTTCATTCTATCTCGTAAAAATTTCCGCAGTCACGCCGATTGCGCAGAGGAAAACAATCTGTAGTATCGGTGTAGCCGCGATTTTCTTTATGTAAAGCGAACTGCTTTCCTGTGTGTTGTCTTCTCTGGAAAGTGGTCTTTTCGCCCCCAGTGTACTGGTTGACGCAAGGGGCTATTTTGCTATACTTGCCACGTTTTGACAAACAGGCATCTTATGCATACCACCCATAAAAACCACCGAAGCCCGTCCACTTTTGGATGGGCTTTATTACTATTGGCGCTGGGAACGGCCGTCTTCCTCCGCCTGTTCAATTTGGGTAATTGGCCACCCGGTCTGTACCGGGATGAAGCGTTCAACGGACTGGATGCACTGCGCGTGCTCAACGGGGAGCTGTCCCTCTTTTTTACCGCCAACAACGGGCGCGAACCGCTCTACATCTACCTGACGGCGCTCAGCGTGGCGCTGTTCGGACGGTCCGTGCTGGCGCTGCGCCTGGCAGCCGCCGTCGTCGGCAGCCTCACGACCGGGCTGGTGTACCAGCTGGGGCGCAGTTGGTTTGGCTGGCGGGTAGGGCTGCTGGCGGCGTGGTTGTGGGCCATCACCCTCTGGCCAATGCATCTAAGCCGCCTGGGACTGCGGGCTGTTTTGCTGCCCGCCGTGCTGGCGCTGGCCTTTTGGTTGGGCACCGAGGCGTACCGCAGGCAAAACCGGCGCTGGTGGCTGGCCGCTGGCCTGGCCTACGGATTGGGCTTTTACACCTATCTGGCAATCCGCTTTACGCCGCTGCTGCTGCTGGCCGTGGCGGCGTTTTTGCTGTGGCGCGGGCAGCGGGAGCGGCTGCTGCAGGGTGCGGGCTGGTTTTTGTTGGGAACGGCCGTTGCCCTGCTCCCTCTCGCCCTTTTTTATACCCAAAACCCGGACCTGCTGCTGGGGCGCACGGGTCAGGTTTCTATTTTAAGCCCCACCATCAACGAGGGTGATTTTTGGGGCACGCTGTGGCGGCACATGGGGCGGGCGCTGGGGCTGTTTATCTGGCGTGGCGACACTATTTTGCGCCATAATCCGGCGGGACGGCCGTTGTTCGACTGGCTCATGGCCGGGCCGTTTTTGCTGGGTCTGGTCTGGTGCTTGCGCCACTGGCGCAAACCGGCTGCCGCAGCCACGCTGCTCTGGACCACAACCATGTTGGGCGTCACCATTTTAGCTGAGGATACGCCCCACTTTTTGCGGGCGGTGGGCATTTTGCCCGCAGCCATCTTTTTGCCCGCCTTGGGGCTAAACTGGCTGTGGCAATGGCCCCGCCTGCCCAAAATGGCTGGTGGTGGGCTGGTGGCCGTGTTGATTGCGGGCAGCCTGCTGCTCGCCGTGCGGGATTATGTTAACTACAGCCAGCAGCCAGATACCGCCCTGCTGTTTGAAGCAGCCGCCACAGAGTTGGCCGGGCGGTTGAATGGGGAGGTGGCGGATACATCCGTTTACCTGGATCGCCGCTTTTGGGATGAACCCAGCCAAAAAGGATGGTCCAGCATTCCGTTTTTAGCCGATTTGAGCCAGGTGCAGATGTACCGCCCCGAAGAGGGCCTGCCACCCGCCGCGGCCGGACGGCCTGTTAGCCTGTACGCCTGGCCTTATGGCGATCTGGCCTTTGTGCCGCAAATGTTAACGGGGCAGGAGATGGTGGTGGTGGAAAACGGCCGTCTCGCCCGGGGCGATCTGGAACCAGAACCGTATCTGCTTTATGTGCGCTACGCCAGCGCAGTCAGCGCTAATCAGTTGGCTCCCAACAATACCGCAGAAATGGTAAACTTTGACGAGACATTTTTGCTGCACGGCTGGCTGGTTACGCTGCTGGACGAAAAAACGATTCAGGTTGACCTTGTCTGGCAAAAAACGGCTGTTGAACAACCCAACCAGATTGCCTTCCTGCATCTGCTCAGCGCCGGAGGTTTGGTTGCGCAGCAGGATGCGCCGCCCGGTGGTATTTACTGGTTCCCGCATTGGTGGCGGCCGGGGCAGTTGGTGCAAGAACAGCGCATTTTGATGCTGACGGAACCATTTGATCCGGCCCTGCACACCATTCGTGTGGGTTTGTATGATCCAGAAACGTTGGCGCGTCTGCCTATCATTGGCAGCGATGGGCTTGTTGTGGATGATGGCTGGCAGCTAACACCCTGATTCTGTTCTGGTAGCCGGAACGTTTTGTAATCGTGTGGAGAGCGTTGTTGAAAATGACGAAATTAGGCGTAAAACAGGGTAGCTTGCGGTGCATTTGGCTGATTGGGCTGCTGTGGCTGGGAACGGCCGTATCGCTGTCGTCGCTGCACGCCCAGGCGCTGCCCACCGCTACGCCAGACGCCGAGGGGGTCATTTACGCCATCGTACAGCCAAATGATTCGCTGTGGGGAATTGCCGCCCGCTCTGGCATTTCGCTGACAGAACTGCTGACCCTGAACAATTTAACCGAATCAGCGCTTATTCAGCCGGGTGATCGCCTGATTGTGGCCATCGTAACGCCGCCAGTGACCCCTACGCCAGAGGCATCGCCCACCGCTGCCGCAACCCGCCCACCGCCAACGCCGCTGCCAACGCCGCTGCCGCTGCCGCTAACCGTCATCTGTCTGGTGGCCTTTACGGATGAAAACGGCAACGGCGAGCGAGAACCGACTGAGCCGCTGCAGGCGGGGGTGGCCTTTACCGTCTTCACCGCCGATGGGGTGGTGGCCAACTACGTGACAGACGGCCGTTCCGAACCATACTGTCTGACAGATCTGGCAGCAGGGAATTATCAGATCACCCGCTCGGTGGGGCGTGGCGAGACGTTAACCAACAGCGGCAACCGCACGGTTATTTTGGCTGCAGGCGACCAGGTAATGCTAGGGTTTGGGGGTTTGATAGAGGCTGCGCCACTGCTTTCAACCGCGCCAACGGCCGTTTCTGCCACCCCACCGAACGCCATTATTGGCAGCCCAGCAGCAGCGCCACGGATTGAAGAACCTGTTTTACCTGAATCGCGCTGGATGGAACGGCCGTTTCTCATTGGCACAGGTCTCCTGATCGGCATATTATTAGTTGGAGCGGCCGTTTTCATCAGCCGCCACCGATTAAAAATCGAGGAAAAAAAGATATGAAACATATTAGCCTAAAACTACTTTTACTTGTTTTGCTGCTGCTCGGTCTGGGAAGTCAGGCGCAGGTTGGCCTGGCCCAGACTAACCTGCTGCAAAACCCCGGCTTTGAACTGCCGTACAACAGCGATGGCTCCGCCAACGGCTGGGGGCGCTGGTTCCGCAACAGCAGCGCCGACTTGTTTAATGATTGCGCCAACGGCTACCACAAAGAGCCGCACTGGAACGCTGAGACGGTTAGCGCTCCCCTGATTCATTCCGGCTCTGCCTCGCAGCATGTGGGTAACTCCTGGGATACCTGGGCCGGGGGCGTGCTGCAAACAGTCAACGTAACGCCGGGCAGCACCTACCGCTTTTCCGTCTGGGCCAGAGGACGAGGTTCCAACGATAACTATCCTGCGCCATCAGAGGGTGGGCTGCGCATGGATGTGCAGGTGGGTATCGACCCCAACGGCAGCGGCTTGTGGAACGATGCCGATGTGAAGTGGAGCGGCTTTATTCAGCCGCATGATCAGTGGCAGCAAGCCTCGGTAGAAATTACGGCCACAGGCGACAAAGTGTCGGTGTTCACCGCAGGCGACTATGGCTTGCAAGGGGTGAACCAATGCCGGGCCCATCTGGACGTCTGGTTTGATTCGGCCGAACTGGTTGAAGTTGGCCCGCCGCCAACCAACACACCCGTACCGCAGCCCACATCGCCACCACCGCCACCCGCACCTGTGATCGTCAGCACACCCATTCCAGCAACGGCCGTTCCTACCGAAACGGCCGTTCCCACCGAAGCCCCCACCCAGACACCTACAACGCCGCCAGGGGCCACCCTCTGCGTCAACGCCTTTGCCGATGACAACGGCAATGGCCAGCAAGACGCCAACGAAGGATATATGGGCAGCGTCTCTTTCCGCGTAGCCTACAACGCCCAGGTGGTGGGGCAAGCTGTTTCCAATGGCACCAGCACGCCCGTCTGTTTTGAAGGGCTAGAACCTGGGGTTTACCAGGTAGAGCAAATTGTGCCCGGCGTGCTGGAGATGACCACGGCGGGCAGCGCCAGCGTCACCATTGATGCAGGGCAAACGGCTGGGGTTCAGTTTGGCAGCCGCATTCGTATGGACAGCTTTACCGATACCAGCGAACAGCCAGATGAAGTGGCCGATGCAGGCCAGACAGTGGCAGAACCGACGGCAGCAGTGGAGGATGAGACGGAAACGGCCGTAACCCCTTCGGATAACGGCAGCAGTCTGGCCTCGCTCAGCGGCCTGATTTTGCTCATTGTGGCCGTCATTCTGCTGGGAGGCATTCTGTTTGTGGTGCTGCGCCGCACGGCCTAAAGAGGATTAAAGATGAAACAACTTCCGGTTAACAAAGAGTTACAAACACAGCTTGATCAAATTGACAAACGCATTACCCATTGGATGGCCGAGTATGGCATGACGATTATGCGGGTAGGGCTGGGCATTGTTTTCTTCTGGTTTGGGGCGCTCAAGCTGGTGCCAGGTTTAAGCCCGGCTGAAGAACTGGTGCGCAACACCATCTACTTTGTTAATCCAGACTGGTTCATTCCCGTGCTGGCCCTGTGGGAAATGGCCATTGGCCTGGGGCTGATAGTGGGCAAATTTATGCGGCTAACGCTGCTGCTGCTCTTTTTGCAGATGCCCGGCACGGCATTGCCGCTGGTAGTGCTGCCTCAGGCCGTCTGGACCCAGTTCCCTTATGGCCTCACGCTAGAGGGGCAATACATCATCAAGAACCTGGTGCTGATTGGCGCAGGGCTGGTGCTGGGGGGCACGGTACGCGGCGGCCGTCTGGAGCCAGAACCTGAACAGTAACGCTTTGTGAATGACAAGCTGCATTCGCGCTGGTTTTTGCTGGCGATTTTGCTGATTGCCCTGGTGGCAGCCTGGCCGGAACTATCCCAGCCAGGCTTGCTGAACACGCGGGGCGGTGGGGACAGCCCATTTTTGCTGCAAAGACTTCATCAGTTGGAAACGGCTGTTCTCCATGGTCATTTTCCCGTGCGCTGGATGCCCGACGCCAACTACGGCTACGGCTACCCGTTCTACAACTTTTACGCCCCCCTTTCAATTTACATAACATTTCTCTTTCGGCTGATTGGTTTTAGCTTTGCCCGCGCCATTCAGCTCTCTCACCTGCTGGGCTATCTGGTGGCAGGCTGGGGCACGTTTGCTTTGGTGCGGCGGTGGTTTGGGCATCCTGGCCATTTATGGCCAGGCTATAACTGGGCCGCGCTGTTGGCTGCTGCTGCGTATACGGTGGCTCCGTTCCATCTGGTCAACGTCTACGTGCGGGGGGATTCGCTGGCCGAATTTTGGGCGATGGCCTTTTACCCGCTGGTGATTTTGGCGGCCGATGGGTTGTTTGGCGGCGGCCGGCGGCAAATTGCCCTGTTTGGCCTGGCCTACGCCGCCCTCATCCTCAGCCACAACATTTCGGCGATGCTCTTTTCCCCCTTTTTGCTGCTGTACCTGCTGCTGCGCTGGTTTGGAGAGTATTTACCGCAAAGGACGCAGAGGACGCAAAGTGACAAACCCAATCTCCAATCCTCAATTCTTCGGCAGGCTCAGGACAAGAGCTCCAATCTCATCTTTGGTCTGCTTTTGGCGCTGGCGTTAGCCGCCTGGTTCTTCGCCCCCGCGCTGGCGGAGCAGTCCCTGGCACAGCTGGGCACGGTGACGAGCGGTTATTTTCATTACAGCAACCATTTTTTGGGCACGGCCGAATTTCCCCTCAGCCAAACCAGCTTCTTTTTCGATTACGGGGTGGTAAACCGGGAAGCGTTCCGCATGGGATTGGGGCAAACGGCCGTTACCCTTCTCAGTTTATTCGCGCTCCTTTGGCTTTGGTTTAAGCAGCGCCGCCAGATGACAATCCCCGCCCTCTTCATTTTATTGACGGTGTTGGTGAGCAGCTTGATGCTGACGCCGCTGTCGGCGCTGTTGTGGGAACATCTGCCGCTGCTCTCGTTTACCCAGTTTCCCTGGCGCTTTTTATCGGTGGAGGCGTTTGGCGGGGCGCTGGCGGTGGGAGCGTTGGCCGTGGCCCTGCCCAAGCCCGCCTGGTGGACACCGCCGCTGATCGCCCTGCTGCTGTTTAGCAGTCTGGGCCAGCTTAAAACCGATACGCTTCCCCTGTCCGATGCGGAGATTACGGCCGAATCGCTGGTGCAGTATGAGTGGTTCACCGGCAACATCGGCACCACCATCAGCTTTGAATATCTGCCGCCGACGGTGCAGCCTCGGCCCCATACCAGCGCCTGGCTCAACAGCGGCGAACGCTGGACGGTGACGCCGCTAACTGGCGAGCTGCTCTCCGCTGAGCTGACCAGCCAACGCACCAGCCGCCAACGCTGGCAGGTAGTCACGGCCGTTCCCACTACGCTCATCTTCCCCACGCTGCATTGGCCCGGCTGGGAGGCAGCGGTGGATGGGGTGGCGGTGGCGATACGGCCGTCCGCTGGCAGCGGTCTCATTGAGCTGGATCTGCCTGCGGGGCAGCATGAAGTTGTGCTGCGCTTGAGCCGCACCCCCGTGCGCCTGGGGGCAGAGCTGGTGTCGCTGGCGGCCCTTTTGCTCACATTTTGGCTGTTGCAGCCGAACAAGAGCTGGCTAAACCGCCAAACCGGGCTGGGTGTGGTGGGCTTGCTGCTGCTGGCGGCACTGGTTCGCCTTTGGCCCGCGCAAAGTTTGCCGCAAAGTTTGCACACCTGGGATTTTGTCCAGATGGGCTACCTGCATTCAAACCCGGATGGCGTACTCTACAGCTCTGGCGCGATGCTGAAGGAAGCAATTTTGCCGCAAACGGCCGTTCAGCCAGGCGAAGCATTCGTCATATTTTTAGAGTGGCAGACGCCGCCCACGACAGACATTACCCTGGAACTTTTTTCCCCGGCGATCAACTGGCCCACAGATGCTGCCACCCAACCGCCGCCCATCGTGCAGCAAACGGTGCCAGGCGGTTCGCCACAAACCATTTTTGAGCTGACGCTGCCGGACAATGCGCCAGCTGGACTGTTTGTGCCCCGCCTGACGGTGGTCAACGGCCGTCCGCTTACCCCGGCGGGCAGCAGCCGCAGCGCTCTCTTTTTGAGCCCGGTGCGCGTGGCGCCAGCCACTGCCGCGCCGCCCGCTGCCGAACGGCTGACGGTACGAGGAATTGACGCCCGGCAAACCGCCCCCGGACGGCTGACGGTGCAGCTGGCCTGGTTCACGCCGCAGCCCATCAGCCAAAATTACAACGTCGCCCTGCGCCTGACGGATGCCCAGGGCCGCTTTTTGCGGCTGGTGGACGTGCAGCCGGGCTACGGCTTTTTGCCCAGCAGCGGCTGGCCTGCGGGGGAATGGGTGCACGATTGGCTCACCATGCCGCTGCCCCCGCCGGAGGAACAGCACGAACGGCCGTTTGTCCTGGTGGCGCAGCTGTATGAGGTGAGCGAGCCGGGAACGGCCGTACTCACCCGGCGGCTGGGAGAGCTTGTTGAGACAGAATCTGGTTGGCAGTTCCGGCCGACAGAACCAGTTTTTACGCTGCCGGAGGAGATGGTGGGGGCAACGGCCGTCTTTGGCGAGATGATTCAGCTGCAAGGGTATCAATTCAACCAAAGCGACGCCGCGCTGGAACTGACACTGGTCTGGCAGGCGCTGGCCAATGGCCAGACCGACTACACCCGCTTTGTTCACCTGATTGATCCGGTGGTGGGCGGCGCGCCGCTGACCCAAAGCGACAGCCAGCCACGCTACGGCAGCTACCCTACCAGCCAATGGACGTTGGGGGAAGTGGTGCCAGACAGCCTCAGCCTGCCGCTGGCCGATGTGCCGCCGGGCAGCTACCAGCTGGCGGTGGGCTTCTACAGCCAGCCAGCGCCAGACCAGTTTGTCCGTCTGCCGGTGGTGGATGGGGACGGGATGCCGCTGCCAGACGGCCGTTTTGTGCTGCCGATAGTGGTAATTAGGTAATTAGGAAATTGACTGATTACCCAATTACCCAATTGCTCAATTACTCAGTTGCTCAATTACCCAATTGCTCAATTACATTTGCAAAAACCGAACCGCCTCCGACACGCTATCGTTCGGTGAAACCTTGACCTGCATGTCGGCGAAACGGCCGTCTTCATCAATCACAAAATGGCTGCGGATGATGCCCATGTACGCTTTGCCGTACATCTTCTTTTCGCCCCACACGCCATACGCTTCAGCCACTTCATGTTCGGAATCAGACAATAAATTGTAGGGGAAACCCATCTTGGTACGCCATTTGGCCAGGGCTTCTGGCTCGTCTGGGCTGATACCCAACACCGTCGCGCCAGCCGCCTCGATGATCGGCCAATTGTCGCGGAAGCCGCACGCCTGGGTGGTGCAGCCGGGCGTATCTGCTTTGGGGTAGAAAAAGAGCACTACCTTCTGCCCGCGCAAGTCGGACAGTTTAATTGGAGTACCTTCGTCAGAAATCAGTTCAAAATCGGGGGCCATTTCGCCAAGTGTCATTTTATTTCTCCTGTTGTGGTAACTACTCAGGTGCAAAGCACTGGCCACAGGCGTTGTATAAGACTCAAACCGTCCGGCCAGTGCCTCGCACCACTCTATTTGAATTTTACCGGGCTTGGCGTTGGGTTCCAACCTGGCTTAAAGATTTGCTTAGATTAGCGGGAACTTTTGGCGGTTTGGGATCGTTTTAGAGGTACAGCGTGGGGCAGCCGTTAGACGGCCGTTTCCCAACCATTGAGCAAAGCCCTCGCCGAAACCATTAAGCTGTAACCAGAAACCAAACCCGATTAACAACACCTGTAGGAGGTTCCTGATGCCCACACTTTATATGATTTGCTGGTCTATCGTGATTGTCGCCGCTTTTTCTGTCTGGCGACTGGAAACCTGGAATCAACGTGCATTGGTAACGGCCGTTACCCTCCTGGTGCTGCTTGTAAGCCAATCCCTCTTCTTTTCCCTGACCACCAGCGCCGGCCTTAATCCCAGCGACGCCCTGTTGGCTCCCGAACGTTTTGTGCAGGCAGGTGCGTTTGGCTGGCTGGCGCTGCTGGTAATGCCCTGCGGTTGGCTGGGTCCGTTTGTGGGTTTTAATTTGATTCAACGGCTGTCGCTTGGGAATTAGTGGGCCGTGGCCGGTAAACGGTGGACGGCAAACTGATTACCGATAACGGATTACGGCTTACCGACTATGGGCTACTCGCCGCGCAGCAGCTTGCTGGCGAAGCGGAGCAGCCATTTAAACAGATGTTGGTGAATTGATAGACGGGGGCGGACCTGTAAACTTTCATCCATCCGCATAATGGCGGCCAGATATTGGCCGCGGCGGAGTTCCATCAGGCTCAGGGCGCGCAGCACCTGGGCCTGTTTTTCTTTGTCGCCGATTTGGGCAAATTGGGCGGCGGCGCTGCTGTAGTGGCGGGCGGCTTCGGTGTAGTTCTTCTGGTTGGCGTAGAGGTCTGCCAGGTTGCCCAGGGTTTGGGCGTGGCGGGTGGTGTCGCCGATTTGGGCAAAGAGGTTGGCGGCCTGGGTGAGAGTGGTAACGGCCGTTTCCATTTCCCCCTGTACCCGCTGAATCACCCCCATATTGTTGAGCATTTCTGCCTGCTCACCCACATCTTCCTGGACGGCAAAGGCGGCGGCAGCCTGCTCAAATGTGGCCAGCGCTTCACTATGTGCGCCTTGGTGAAACAGGCGCATCCCTTCAGCTTTCAAGTTCTGGGGAGAAGGGGAAGAATTCATGGGGAAAATTACCCAATAACCCAATTACTGAGGATGTAATTGGGTTATTTAATAAGTGATTTCTAGCAGGCTTTCGGCCACCTGTCGCAGCTGCGCCACATCCATCTCGCTCAGCTTTTTAGCGGTGTCCAGATAGCTCACGTTGACGGGATTAATCAAAAAAGCCTGCATACCGGGCGACATGCGCTGGAATTGACGTTCCAGCTTTTGTTTGGCTTCGTGCCGCCCCAGCGGGCCATGCAAATCATCCAAAAAATAGCTCACAGAAACGCCCAATTGGCGGCAAATTTGTTCCAGATGTAGATAGGGAATCGGTTCTTCGCCCATTTCATACGATTTGAGCATATTTTCGTTTATGTTCAGCGCTTTGGCCAGGTCAGCCAGGGATTGACGGCTGCGCAGCCGCTGCTGGCTGAGCAACACGCCAATGACGCGGTGCCGCAGGGCAATGAGGCTGCTGAAGTTGATTTCCGACTCTGTTTTAAGCGGTTCACTACCCCAAAAGTAGCCCATTGGGATATTGAGGTAGAGGGCGATGGCCTCCAATTGGGGTAAGGAGATGGGATATTCGCCCGATTCTATTTGATTGTACGCGCTAGAAGTTAACCCTAAAACGGCCGCACACTCTTTCTTGGTACGCCCGAAATGCTTTCTGGCTTTTTCCACCAGCTCTCCCAAAATTTTTGCGCGTTCTGCATTCAATTCGGTCATCGGTTTTTCTCTCACAGATGGCATTTTTACACTGGGGAAGATATTAACATAATTCAGTTTGAGGCACAACTGTTCACGAACGGCCGTCTTTCTGTTACAATGCCATTCCAGTCCAGAGTGGGTAGATATGAGATGATGCAGTACGAACCGTGGCCCTTTTTACCGGCAAATGCCTTCACGCCAGCCCAGGCTTCCCGTTGGTGGCAAGATTGCTTTTTACGCACCGATGCCATTCGGGATTTCACGGCCGTTTCCGGCTCCGCCATCCTGATCGGAGACGCGGGGTCGGGCAAATCGGTGGCGCTGCAGACGCTGCTGCATGAAACGGCCGAATCGGTCCTCCACGTCCCTTACCCTGCACAAAATTGGCCCCAAGGGGCGCGTCCTTGGCTGCCCGGTCGCCGCCACGTCAGCCAGATGATGGCCGCCACGGCTAACGAAATCGTCCGTCTGCTCCAGCAGGAGCCAGAACGGTTTGGCCGCTGCCACGAACTGCTGCAAGAATTTCTCCTCTGGCTGGTGCAAAAGCATTTGGGGCGGCGCACCCTGGTGCGGCTGATCCAGCAGATCAACCGGGCTACCCAGGCCACTCTGCCCATCCCCGACAAAGACGCCATCGAGGATATTTACCCCAGCGACGACCAGACCGCCGATGTGCGGGGTCAGATCGATGAGCTGGCCGAGCTGGTGCGTGCCCTGGGCTACGATGGCGTCATGATCACCATCGACCTGAACGAACAGGAAGCCTCCCTGAGCGGGCAAGATTTGGCGGAGCTGTTTCAGCTGGATTTGCTGGAGAATCCAGGAGTGATGCTGCGGGCGGCGCTGCCCCGCAGCGTGGCGCAGCAGGCCCAGATCGAAAACAGGGTGGGTGGACATCTGCGCATCATCCCGATTTACCTGGCAGAGGCGGACATTACCGGGCTGGTGGGGCGCTATTTGCAGGCGGCGACGGGTGGCATGGTGGCTGAACTAGGGGAATTGGCGCATACGACCGTTCTTCACCACGCCCGCAAAGAGATTGCCACCCTCTACAACGCCCCTACCGTGGCGGGTTGGCTGCACTGGACCGAAACCATTCTTGGCTGCTATCTGGCTCAGCCCAAACCGATCCCGCTCACCAACGCCAAAACGGTCGCCCTGGCGTACTACCGGCGGCATGTTCCCCTACGGCTGGCGCCAGACCAGATGGCCGTCTGGCGCGGCCCGCAGCTGCTGACGCTGGACCGACAGCCGTTCGAGCTGCTGCGCACCCTGTTTGACCTTCAAGGCCAGCCCGCCCCGGACGCCCTGCTGCAAATTGCGGGCACGCAGGCCAATCTGAACACATTAATCGGCCGTATCCGCAAAATCATCGAACCAATCGCCAAAACCAATATCTACATCCAGAACAGGCGAGATTTGGGCTACTGGCTGGAGAATTTTTCCTAGCAGAGGGAAGAGTGAAAAGTGAAAAGTGATTGACCTACTGATTACTGATCACTGATCACTGTTTACTGATTACTGCCCACCGATTACCGCCCACCAATCCCCCTGTCAGACTTGTGTCAGATTTGTGAGCCAGTGGGCTGGTAAGCTTGCATCAGGCGCGTAGTGTGGCTGGAATGTTGTCGCGCTTGTTAGAGAACCGTTCATGATTGCTGATTCCGATCCCATTTCTGAGAGCTCACCCCAAGCTGGCTATGCCGCCGGGTTTACTTCTCGTCGCGTCCACTATTTGCTGGGAACGCTGCGGCTGGCGCACGATCCGTTTTGTGTCCCCACGGCCGAATTAGAGCTGCAAATCAACCCCGAAGATTCACCCTTCTTCTCCTACTTTGTCGATCCGCCGTACCAGTTGGGCGGGGAGCAGGTGGCGGAATCGCTGCTGGACCGGCTAAAAGCGCCCCAGCCGAGCTGTGTCTATGGGGGGCGGGGGACGGGGAAAACGGCCGTAAAAACCATGCTAGAAGCCGAATGCCGCGCCTTTCCGGAGCAAACCCTGGTCGTCTCGCTGGGGCTGGGCAAGGGGGAGCCGGTGCAGCTGGATCAAACGCTGCTCTGGCAGCGGCTCACCGAGGCGCTGGCGATTGATCTGTTTGTGCAGGTGATTGAGCAGTTCGACCAGCTGCAAAAGGTTCTGAAACCGGCGCTGGTGGCAGAATTGGGCTGCTTTTGGCAGATGCACATTCCCCAGTTCCGCCGCACGTTAAAGCGAGAGCTCCTGCGCACCGAGAGCGAAGCCGCCGATATCTCTACCTGGTGGCGCGTCTGGGACCGGCCCGTCATCCGCTATACGCCGCTGACGGCGGAGCGCAAGACGTTTATTCAGGCGATTTTGCAGCAGGCGGTCGGCGAGCCGGAGAGATTGGGGGTGGAGAACGGCCGTTTCCAGTTCCAACAAGGCTTAAAATGGGCCAAAAAGTGCGGCTACGAGCGCCTCTACCTGCTCATCGACCTGCCCGGCAGCACCGAGCCCAACGAGCTGGACGTTGCCGAGCTGCTCCGCTTTTTGTTTGACCTCACCGACCTTTCCCTACCCATTTACTACAAACTATTTCTCCCGCAATCGTTTCAGCCAGATGCCGAATATCTTTTTGTAGAAGAGAATGCGACGCTGGAATTGTTTACGGCCGTACTCAACTGGAACCAGCCCGCCGCCTTTCAGCAACTGCTCACCAACCGCTTCCGCACCGCCGAAAGCTGGATTCGTAACCTCAACACCATCATCGAGCAGCCCGTTGTGGCTGAAATCAATCAATTATTACGGCAAGAGGCGAACCAATCGCCCCGCTTTTTGCTGCAAACCATCAGCCGCCTCATCGACAGCCACGCCAACCACGCGCCAGATATCTTCCGCATTACTCTGGCCGACTGGCAGCGGATGTTGGTCCGGTGGGGAATAAAACAAGAGTCGTAATTGGGTAATTACGTAATTGAGTAATTGATCCCCTGGCAAAATTACCTGATTACCCAGTTACGCAATCACCTGTTTTGGAACCGAACATGCAGTTAATTCGCAAGCGCAAAATCTACAATCCGGAACAGTTTGTTGGCCGCGATGCCGAGCAAACCTATCTTCGCGGCTGGGTGGCGGGTGACAAACAGCTCCTTACCATTACCGGGCCGCCTGGCATTGGCAAAACCTGGTTTGTAAACAGCAGCTTCCAGCGGCTCCGGGCAGCGGGGCAGGTTGCCTACCTGGTCGAGCTGCCCATCACCGACCCGCGCAGCGACCAGAACGATTTGCCGCCTGCTGTGCTGGAAAGCTGGGCCAGCCAGCTGCTCATCGAGCTGAACCAGGATTGCCCACAGGCGTACGGCTTTGAGCTGGGGCAGGAGTTCAGCAGCCTTCTGGAGCGCCTCGCCCACGACATGTGCCACCACTGCTGGCCCGGTCAGCCCATCTTTTTCTTCATTGATGGCGGTGATTTGCTGTCGCAGGCGGCATGGCGGCAGTTTGAGCGGCAGGCGATTGAGCCGCTGGCCCGCCAGCCCGCCATCCGCTTCATCATTACCCTGAAAACCAGCCAGCCGATTAAATCGTTTCTGCTGAAGCGGCGGGAGCAGCGGTTGGAGCTGGGCACGCTGCAAGGGCGTGAACTGGGGCTGCGGCAGGTACAAAAGCTCAACCCGGAACTCGATCTGGCCCAGTGCGAATATGTTTTGGCCGACTACTCCTGGGATCACCCGGGGCTGAACATGCTGCTGGCGGAACATCTGCACACCGATTCGTCCGCCGCTGGCCCGATTTTGCCGACCGATCTGGTGACGACGGTGCTGTCTGAGCTGGAAGCGCTGCCGGAAAACGGTTCGGAAACGATCAGCCTGCTGGCCTGCCTGGCCCACCACGAGAGCGATACCTGGTCGGCTGATACGATTGGCCAGCTGATGAATATTTCGCTGGCGCAGGCGTGGGATTGGATCAATTTGCTCAGCCATCACTGGTTTATTACCAACGTGGGTGGACCCAATTACAAGATTACTGACGGCCTGCGCCAATTTTTGCGGGCGGCGCTAGGCCAAAAGCTCATCGAGCCAAAATGTTGAAAGATTATCCGCAGATTTCGCAGATTAGCGCAGATTTTTTCTTCTCTGTGCTGCCCTTTTTTAAGAAAGGGACACAGAATTTACACAAATTTTTCCTCTGCGTCTCTGCGCCTTTGCGTTAAATATTCCGAGGAGATTGCCGATGCGTGAAGAAGCATTGTTGGCAGCCACCAACCAACCAAGAGAATTAGTTAGCCGCAGCGCGGAGATGCGCCAGATTCGGGAGGCGATCTACCAGACGAGCAGCGACTGCCACATCGTGCTGATTGCTGGCCCTGGGGGGCTGGGCAAAACGCGCATGATTGAGGAGGCGCTGCGGCGCATGGGGCACGGGCCGACGCGGCAGCTGTACGGCCGTTCCACCCACGACGATTGGCAGTCACAGTTTGGTAATAAAGCGATTGCCTGCAATCTGCTGGACTTTAGCGATATTCGGCTGCATTCGCGGGACTTTTTCCTGGAGACGATTGGCAGCAGCCAGACCTGGAACGGCGCGGTAGAGTTTAGCCGCCACGAAATGGCCCGGGCGCGGCAGCGACGGCTGATGGATGCCGGAGCTGCCTATTCGCTGGTGGAAAAGGCCACCGAAGCAGCCGAAATTGATTTCCGGCGGGATTACCACAAGGCGGCGGATTTGTACCGGTTGGTGCTGCCGCTGGACACCACCGAGCAGCTGTCGATCATCAGTTCGGGCTGGCTGTTGGAGCGGAATTTGCTCCAGCCGAAGGAGATTGCCTTTAGCACGCAGCAATGGTTGGTGGATCAGGTGGAACACGGCCGTTTTCCCAACAGCACCCTCCTCATTGCCGGACGAGAGGAAGAGGGCGAACTTTATTTTACGATGCTCAGCGAAGCCGTAGCCAAAGCACGTAAGCCCACCCAGCTGACGGTGCTGAACCTGAAGCCGTTTAGTGAGGCCGAAACCCGCAGCTTTTTTATAACCTTGCGTGACGATTGGCAGAAACGGCCGCAAAACAACCTGGCCCAGGACGTCTCCGGCACGCTTGATGTGCTTATCGAGGACAACGAACAGCTGCGGCTGCTTCACCTGTACACCGGCGGGCAGCCCATTCGGCTGTCGCTCTACACCGATATTTTGATCGAGGGGCGCACCATCCCCGCGCCGCTGCAAGATTCGCTGCTGCAAGCACACGAGCGGGTGGGCGGCGGTGATGACGTTGACTCAGACGAAATGTTGAGAGCGCGGCAGGAGATTGAGGGGGAGTTTGTAAGGCTGCTGTTTAGCCAACCAGGGCTGCGCTCCCAGATTTTGCAGGCGCTGGTGCGGGCTACGCGGGGGCTGAAGGCGGAGCAGCTCCATTTTGTGCTGGACAGCAAGCCAGGCGACACGCCAGATAGATGGTGGCCCAATCCGGCGCGGCTGGCCGAAATTGAGGCAGAGCTGGCGGCGATGCAGTCGATGTCGCTCATCAAGCAGAAGTTTGGCGGGCGCACCGGCTTGCAGGATGAGGTGTACCGCATCTACGCCGAGTATATGAACAGCACGGAGGTGAACCGGCAGGCGGAAATGGCAGCGCGAAAACAGCTGTATGGACAGCTGCGCGATTGGGCAGACAGCAATCGGCAGCGGATACAGGCGCAGCGCACGGCCTATATTCGCCACGATTTGAGCCGCATTCGGCAGGAACGGCCGTCTACCATCCTCAACACCCACATGCCCAAACCAACCGCCGAGGAGGAACTGCGGCGCAACCAGCTGCTGAGTGAGCTGCAAGATTTGGATTTGGAATATCTGCATTACAATCTGCTGCTCAACCCGGACACCCATTTCAACGATACCTACTACAGCCTGGCCAACAAGCAAAACCGGGCGCTCAATGTTGCTTTCGGAGCGGTCGTGCAGTCGGAAGTGTGGCGGCTGCTGCAAGACAAGTTTGCTTTTGCTTTTGTGGAAATGGAACCCCGCGCCTCGATCAACGAGCGGGGCGAAAATCCGGCGCTGGTGCTTAATCGCGCCGCCCAGCAGGATGACGCCGCCACCTGGATTTTGCGCTTTTGGATGACGAAGCAGTATCCGCGGGCGGTGGAATTTGCGGATGCGGTGGATACGGCCGTAACCCAACTGCCCAACGAACACGAACGGCGGAGCTGGCAGCACACCTTTGCCCGTGGGCAGCGCCACTGCTGGCGCGAATTTGCCCGCATTTACCAGGGCAATGGCATCCCCAACGCCGTGACCCGGCTGCAAACCATCGTACACGACCTGACCTTGTTGGCGCACGCCGATATCTATACCGAAGTTTTTCCGGGCGAGAACGGCTTTGTGGGGCATCCCGCTTACCCGCGCCTTATTTTTACAATTGCCAACTGCACCACCGTTTTAGGCTACGGGCTCACCATTCTGGGGGATTATCGGGGCGCGGTGGCAGCTTACGGCGCAGGGTTGAAATACCTGCGCCAGCTGCCACCTACCGATCAGCAGGCGACGACGCTGAACAATTTGTCACGGGCGCTGGTGGAGATGGGCAAAAAGCGGGCGATTCGCGTTTGTAACGAGGGCTTGCAGCTGCGGATTGGTTCTGGTGAACTGCTGCCGATTGCCGGATCATACAACACGCTGGGGCAGATTATGAACGAGCTGCACCGCGCCCGGGAAGCGCTGCAAGCCAGCGCCACTGCCTTCGCCATCGCCGCCGAAATTGGGGATTCGCGGGCCATTGGCCTGAGCATGATGCACATTGCCGAAGGGCTGCGCCGCCTGGTGCGGGAGGATCAGTCGCTGTCGGAGACGGATGTGGCTGAGATTTACCGCACGGCCGAACATGCCATCGGCCAGGCGCAGGAAATTTTTATGGCCAGCAATGCCCGCAATGAAGCGATTCGGATGATTGAGATCAACATCGAGACGGGCTGTTTGTACCGGGATTGGCTGACGCGCACGGCGGAAACGGCCGTTCCCGACATCTGGCAGCGGCGGTTGGGGCGAGCCATCTACTTTTTAGACAGCGCCGCCAAAGAGGCGCGGCAGCTGGGGCTAATTCGCTTTGAGCTGGATGCGCTGGTTAACCTGGCCTGGACCCACTATTTTGCCCACGATTGGGACAACCTGGCACAAACATTGGCTGCGGCCGACAGCTTATTCCCCCCGGATGTGCATCTGCGGCCAGAAGAGCAGCCGCCCACTACGCACAACCAGCCGCACTTCTACTTCCAGCAGCTGAGCAAGCTGCAAAGCCTGTACGGGCGTATCGCTTTCGACCGCTACTTTGCGGAGGCGGACCCAGCCAGCCGCAGCGCCCAGCACAACCTGGACCGCGCCGCTGAGGCGTATGTGCTGGCGTTGGGGTATGCGCAGCTGTTTTCACCGAGGTCTGTAGGGATTACGGCCGTTTACGACACCCTCTACGACACGCTCAAGCAGCTAGACGCCACCCAGCTAACTAACTTCTACCGCTACGAGCAGCAGCAGCGCATCCGCTACCGCCTGGATGCCATCAAGGCCCAACTGGAAAACCTGGGCGACCTGCAAGATTTTCTGCTAGACTGCTTCGGCGATTATTACGCGGAGATTTAATACATCGTTTCTAGAATATTTCACTATTCTGTAAAATTGTCATTCTGAGCGAAGCGAAGAATCCTAATAGGGCAACAATTGAGCATACCTGGTCCTGGAGCAAAGGTTTCGGCTAGCAAAGATTAGAGGGATTCTTCATTTCGCTGCGCTTCATTCAGAATGACATATTCGAAGCCAGAGAAAATTTGGTTTACAATGTAATGAACTGCAAGGAGCGTGAAATCTATGCCAAAGCCAATCCCTGAATTTGAAAGTGAAGAGGAAGAACAGGAATTTTGGGCAACCCACGATTCCGCTGATTATCTTGATTGGAGCCAGGCGGAGAAGGTGGTTTTTCCCAAGTTGAAGCCGTCTACTAAAACGATCTCTCTGCGCATGTCAGAATCTATGCTCAATGAACTGCGCCTGCTGGCCAACAAGCACGATATTCCCTACCAGTCGCTCATTAAAGTGTTTCTGCGCGAGCGAATTGACGACGAGCTTTACAAGCCGCGTGTTCCTTAAGATAAGATAGGCGGATCGGCGGGACGCCGTCCCCAGCGCGATTAGGTTTTTTGTTTGCTGAAGATCACGCCAAAGCGAGGGGACTATTACGCGGAGATTTAAAAGTGGGAAAATCACTTATATCTCAATATTGGTAGCTACTGTCATTTGCGCTTACCGCTCCACTTGCTTGGTTTGCCGGTAACGGCCGTATGCCCACCCCAAAACCCCACGAGGTTAACTCATGCAATTTTACCTTGAACTGTTAGGCTACCTCGCTTCGGCGCTGGTGGTCATTTCGCTGATGATGAGCTCGCTGCTGAAGCTGCGGCTCATTAGCCTGGTGGGGGCTGTCGCCTTTCTTGTTTACAGCCTGCTCATTGGCGCCTATCCAATTGTGGTGACCAACGCCGTCATCATCGTGGTCAACCTCTACTTTCTCTACCGGATTTTTACCAGCAAGGAATATTTCAAGTTGCTGGAGGTAGACAGCCGTTCCGCCTACCTGCAATACTTTCTCGCGTTCTACAAGACCGAGATTGAACAGTTTATCCCCGACTACCGCTTTGCCCCCAGCGACAAACAGCTCATCATCTTCGTTTTGCGCGATATGATTCCGGCGGGCCTGTTCATTGGCCAGCGCAATGAGCAGGGCGAATTTCGCATCTTTTTGGACTTTGTCATTCCTTCTTATCGCGATTTCAAGATTGGCAATTACCTCTACGCCCAATCCCGCTTTTTCCAGCAGCACAATATCCACAAGCTGATGAGTACGCCGCACAACCATGCGCATGAAAAATACCTCAAGCGCATGGGGTTTCACCAAGAAACCGACCAGGATGGTAATCTGGTGTGCAGCCTGACGTTAATCACCTGACCTCAACCTATTCCACAATCACCAAATCGCTGCCGCTGCGGCCAAACACGTCTGGCGAATACATTTCTTCTGCCTTGGTGGGCGGGGCGACAAACGTGCCCGGCGTGGTGGCACGCGCCACGTAGTCGTAGGTGTAGACCCCCTCCCACAGCAGCGTGGCAAACGCTTCTACCCGCTCATCCCGCATGTTTTGGTGATCATACCAACTGCCCCACCACCACCAGGGCAGCACGGCAGCATCCGGGTCTTGCGGCACGCTTTGGGAGACGGCCAGCGCCGGATTGATTGGTTCCAGCCCGGCGGGCAGCGGATCAACTAGGGCGACGTGGTAGCGGCGGTTGTCGGCCACCAGCGTCAGGCGCACCCGCACCCGCGCCCCCAGTTTGATGTGCCAGGTGCCGTCGGCATCCTGGTAGACATCTTCTGGATCATCGACGCCTTCGTAGGTACGCTGCACCACAAAGCCGCGATTGAGCGGGTCGAGCGTCAGGTCGGTGGGGGCGTAGCTGAGGGAGAGGCGGTAGTAAAGACGGCCGTCCCCCTCCACGCTCACAATAACATCCCCCATCTCCTCCGCAGCCAGGTACCTCATCGGAATCTCCGTCTGGTAGCGGTCCGTGCTGCGCCCGACAAACTCCTGCGCTCCGGCGTACGTTTCACCCAGCCAGATTTGGGCCACAAAGTCCGGCGTTTGCGCCTCGAAGGTGTTGAAGTAACGGTCCAGCGCCAGCAGGATGAACACATTATCCTGGCTGCTGCCCCAATGGCCCCGCGTGCGGTGCGCCAGCAAGCCGTTCACCACTTTAGGAATCAGATCGCTTTGCGGCGTCTGGCTGATGAGCGTTTGCAGAATGACGCCATCGGTGCGGCGGTTGGAGTGCAGCATCAGATAGGCGTCGTCGCCGTAGGAGGTGGTGAAGTTGGCCGCATCGGCCGTTTCCACCGCCCGGTTGTTGATATGCTGGCGAATCGCCGCCACATCCTCCGCCGAGGCGGGATCATCGGCCAGGATTTCCCACAGCCAGGCCAGCCCTTCCATCGGCATGTTTTCGATGCCTGCTTCGTCCAGCAAGCCGCGCGCCTTGGCAAAGTCGCTGTCGCCCGCCAGATGGCGCACGTACAGCGCATAGGCGCTCAACGCCCAGCGAATCCGCTGGCTGTACCAATGCGGGTAATGGCTCTCGATATTTTGCAGATAGCTCTGCACACTGGCCTGCATGTTAGCGGGCACGGCAAACCCTTTCTGGCTGGCCACTGCCAGGGCATGGGCCACATGCACCGTGTGGAAAGGGTAGGATTCCCGGTGGCGCTCCCAGACGGGGAAACCGCCGTCCGGGTTTTGCAACCCTTGCAGCCGTTCGATGTCGCGGGAAACGGCCGTTTCCATTTCACCCGGCTCCGGCAAACCCTCCGCTTCAAAGGCGGTCAGCACATCACGCAAAGCGGCAATAGTGAGGATGCGCGAAGCGAGCTGGTCGGCCGAATCATAGCGGGAGCTGGTGAGGTAGATCACAGCGTCCGTCAGGGCTTGCAGGGCAGTGGAGGAGGTGTTGATTTCCAGCCCGCCGTACCCGGCAATGACGCCATCGGGCATGACAAACGGTTGGGCCACTGCGCCCTCATCCAGCACGCCGTAGGTGGCAAACGCTTCGGTGGTGGCGGGGGTGTAGACGGGCAGCTCGCCGCTGGCGGCGTCGGCGTAGGGGCCGGAAACGGCCGCTACCTGGAATCGCGCCGTGCCTGCGCTGCGGGTGGTAGCCGGGAAGCGCACCTCCACCCGGTCGTTGGCGGGCACCAACACCCGCTGGCCTGCGCCAGCCGTGAGGGTGAGATTGGTGACGGAGAGGACAACATCCACTTCCATCGGCTCATCGGTCTGGTTTTGCACCACCACGGGCAGTTCGAACTGGTCGCCATAATTCAGGAAGCGGGGGGCAGACGGCCGTATCATCAACGGCAGGCGGGCGGTGAGGTTGCTCTCAGCTGAGCCAAACAAATTGTCGCCCGCCACGGCCACGGCCATGATGCGGTAGCGCGTCAGGTTGTCCGGCAGGGTGAAGTTGATTTGGGCCTGCCCGGCGGCATCGGTCTGGCCGGTGGGGGCAAAAACTGCCAGGGGATCAAAGTTGGTGCGCAGGTCGATGGGTGTTTGGGCGGCGTCATCCTGTTCCTGGCCTGGCTGCGCTGTGGCCATTGGTGCCATCTCGTCAAATGCCATGTCCATGGCACCTTCTTCCATGGGTTCGCCATCTGCTACACTGATTTCCGTGACCACACGGGTCACTTCGACCTTTGTGCCGTCAGCGCCAGCCAAAGATTCTGGATTGACCAGGATGATGCTGCTGCGGCCGTAACGGCTGTCTATCCAGCTCCACTGCGGCGTGTAGAAAACGTTCAGCGGGGTGATGAGCTGATAGTTGGTCAGGGCCAGAATCGCCTCATCGACCACCACCAGGGCAACTTCAGCATTGGGTACGGGCTGGCCATTGGCGTTGGTGACGGTGAGGGAAACGGCCGTTTCCGCCCCTGGTTCCAATCGATCTGCCTGCGGTGCGATGGCAATATTCAGCTCACGACTGTAGGGCGGCACGCTCAATTCCAGGGTGCCGCTGGCAAAGGCGGGGCGCGGCGGCGCGCCGGGCACAGGCTCGCCCGCATCATCGGTGCGTGGGGCGGAACCTGCCAGATCAACCTGCACAAAGAGGCTGGGGATATGGGCTTCGCTGATGGGAATTTGCAGGGTAATGCTGCCATTTTCCAGGGTGAATGGCTCGGTGGAGAGGATGCCGCCCCGGCTGAGCGTGATCAGCCCTTCGCCGCTGTCAAACGGGGCCTGCACCAAAATCTGGGCCACGTCACCCGGCTGGTATTCTTGCTGGTCGGGGATGAGGGTAACGGCTTCCTGCGTCACGTTGCGCTGGACAGGCCGCTTGCCACCGCTGACCCAGCGGGTGAGCGTGCTCTGGTTTTGCCGTCCCTGCGCGTCGGTGAGAACGGCCGTAATTTCATACGTCCCGCCCGTGCCAGTGGTAAAGGTGCATTCCACCGGCTCGGCAGCGGAGGTGATGTCGCAGGTTTGGGTATCGACCGCTTCTTCGCGCCACGCGCCGTCCCGATAGTTCCATTCCAGGCGAGCGGCTTGGAGGGAAACGGCCGTACCAGAAACGGCCGTGCCATCAATATCGGTGACAATCGCTTCGATTGCCAGCGGTTGGCCGCGTGCCACAAAGGTGCTGGGGCTGCGCAGCCCCACGTAGAGGCTGGCAGGATGCACCAGCAGCCCGGTGCTGGCCGACCACGCCTGCCGGTTCACGTCCATCACCGTCGCTTCGGCGCTGACGGTGAACGGCCGATTCCCTTCCAGCGCCTCAAAATCAATCTGCAAATAATGCTCGCCACCCGCATCCGTCAGGCCAGTGAACGTTTCAGCCACCTGCCCCGTTGGGCCAGGGAAGCCAAAATCGTAGTAGGCGGTTTCGATGCCATACCTACCACCCAAAAACCACCAGGGGATCCATTTGCCAAAGCTAAATCCGGGCCAGCCGGGCGGCGAGTAATAGGTTGGGGTGGAGGTAACCAGCCAGTTGGTGTCTGCATTGGGCAGGGGGCCACCGGCAAAGTAGCTGGCGCTCACGGCGACGGTAGCGGCGTCGCCAACGACGTAGGGGCCAACGCTTTCCTGGCGAGTAATCACTTCAAATTCGGGACGGCGAAACTCCTGAATCTGGAAGTTGTGGGAGGCGTATTCACCTCCCAGGTTCCCAATACTGCCGACCGCCTGAAAATTGATATAGGCGTGGCCCAGATTGCTGTTTTCGGGCAGGGTGAAGCTGAGATCGAAGCCGCCGAATGGGTTGACAACGGCCGTTCCCTCCACAAGCACATTCCCCTGCGGATCGTAGGTCTGGTAACGAAGTTCGCTGACGCGTCCACCGGGCAGGGCGATCGCTCCCCCATCGCCGCTGATGTGGCGCAGCCAGCCCTTGACGTGAATCTCTTCGCCGGGGCGGTACATGGCGCGGTCATCGAAGATGTGCCAGCGCAGCTCGTCCTGGCGGGGCTGGGGCTGCCAGCCGTGTTCGTCCCAATAGTACGAGGTAGCGGGCAGGATGGCGCTGTCTGCCCCTTGCGTGGCGATGAGGAGCCTCAGGCCGCCGCCGGGCAAATTAAACCGGGCCAGGCCGTCGGCGTCGGTGGTCTGGTTGATGCGGTTCTGGTTGGCCGTGATGGTAACGCCGGGCAGCGGTGCGCCGTTGGCCAGATTGGTGGCCCAGGCAACCATCTGCTGCTGATCGACAAAGGCATCGAGGCCGATCTGGGTGACCTGCACCCAGGTGTGGATAGTCTGGCTGCGCTGCTGCCAGCGATCCCGGAACGGCCCGGGCGGCTGGATGACGACGATGAGATGGCCGGTTTGGCCGTCGAGGGCTGGGGCGAGGGAAACGGCCGTTTCCGTCAGTACATCTTCTTCGTAATCAATCGCCAGCATCTCGTCCAGCACCAGCCGTCCGGGCGGCGTGGGAGAATCTTCCTGCTGGTCGAAGCTGCGGCGGTAGGCGGTATAGGCGACCCAATCTTCCGGGGTGACGGCGTAGAGACGTACGTGCAGCTCTTCGTAGTTCATCACGTACAGCGTCAGGCTGGGGTCGCTGGCGGAGGGGTCGGTGGTGACCAAAATTTCTTGCGGGCCGCTGACAAAGGGAACGGCCGTATCCACCCGAAAACGCACCGTCTCCTCCTCCCCCAGCGTCTGGCCAAACACGTCCGTCAGGCCGCCGTCGATGGTAACGCGGTAGGTAGTGCGCCCTTTGGTGAGGCCCTGGATAGTGAGGCTGCTGAAGTTGAGCTGCACCGTCGCCCCCGGCAGTTCCGGCTCGATGCGGATCATCGTTTCGCTAAAGGTGGCGGGATCGAGCGGGTTGTTAAATTCGATGATGAAAGGGGACAGGGGTGGGCACTCATCTTGCCACCAGCCGCAAGTGTGGCGCTCCAGGCGCAGCGGCGGGTAGGTGTGGAAGCTAAAAGATTGGGCTTCAGCGCTGAGGCGCGGCCCTTCGGCGGAGGGCGTGTTGGGGCCAACGGTGACCTCGATGGCGGCGTCGGTGGGCAACGGCCGTTCCGGGCGCAGCGCCAGCCAGTAGCCGTCACGGGCGGATTCGGCCAGTCGGCTGACTCGTTCATCGGCGGCAATCTCATCCGGCGTGGCCAGGCGGATCGCCTGCGGGTCTCTGTCTGCGGTCAGTCGGATGGTGGCAAGAACGGCCGTTGGCTCAATCATCTGGTCAAACGCGAGAAAGATGATCGGCTCCAGCGGCTGCGGCTCATACTGCGGGTAGCTGTTCACCAGCTGCACCGATGGCGTGCTGAAGCGCCAGCGCACCGTTTCTGCCAGCGCATTGCCCGTGGCAGAGAGGGTGCCCGCCGGAATTTCGGCCACAAACTCAGTGGCCATCGGCAGGCGGTCTACGGCGTCGAGGTCTGCTTCAAAGCGCAGGGTTTGCGGGCTGACCCACTGCCAGGTGCCGGGCAGCGCAGGCGTCAGGGTGACGGGCACGTCGGCGGCGCTCAAGGTCGTTAAGTCGGTCAGGGGCACCATTGGCTGGCTAAAGGTTACGTTGAGGAAGGGAGCCAGCCCAATTTCCCCTTCTGGCGTGTAGCGCAGGACTTCCAGCGGGCCATCGGGCACGGCTGGCGGTTCGGCGTCGGTGGGGGGTGGCGGGAAGGTCTGGCTGACGGTGCTGCCGGGGCGCGGCGGCGGCAGCAGTTCATCGGGCAAGTTGAAGGGGAGTTCGTCTTCAATTTCGCCGGTTAGTTCGGGCAGGCGGGCCAAAATCTGGGCGATTTCGGCCTCTGTCAGCGGCGTGCCTGTCACCAGGGGGCTGGTCTGAAAGGCATCTGGCAGCGCTTTGCCCTGGCTGAGGCGGAAGAGCAGACTGGCAGTGGCGTCGCTGGGGGAGAAAGCGGCCGTTTCCAGGCCCACGCGCACCACACCATCGGTTGTTTCGGTGCGGATGGTGGGCGTGGTAAAGCCATTATCCGCCTGGTCGCGCTGACGAAACAGCCAGACGCCTACTGCCAAAGCGATGATGCCAACTAAAGAAACAATTCCCACAACAAGGCGACGCTGCCGTGTTTTTCCTGATTTTGTTGATTGAGACATGGAGTATCCCGTCCTTTCTGCTTGACGATCAAAAGGTTTACCCGTTCAGCAAAAGCCAAAGTTGAAAGCGGGTAAATGCTAAGAATAGTGTACAGGATAAACGCTGCGAAGTGGGGAAAAGTTCCCGGTCAGCATAAATTGGGGCTGGTGGTGGGGAACGGCCGTACTCCCCACCAAATGGGTACACAGCAGCAAGTTCTGGCCCGCCGTCGCCCGCAATCTGGTCTGCGCCTGCCTGCCCATTGAAGCCTACGAGACGGTAGATTGGTCCAATCTTGGCCGCAAACAAAAAAGGCCACTTCTTGCGATGTGGCCTTTTCTTTGGAAGTAGTTTAAAAATGGCAGGGGTGCGCGGAGAAATTGTTGATGGGAATTAATTCCAGCGCCAAGCCTCGTGAGTTGGCCAGATACCCTGTCGCCACGGATGGTCAGGCGCAGGGCGGTAAGGTTGGCCACTTTGAGACACTGATTCAGCGGGCAGGGA
>JBGTCV010000139.1:0-3238 GCA_041748655.1 Promineifilaceae bacterium (SeqCode)
CGCCTGTTCTGGATGAGATTCAGATTGCTGACAAATAGCACATTCACATTGATGGATTACAGTCATATGGCCTCCAATTGGCTAAATTGATTGGCGGCTATTTTACCCAATATCCAAAGTTGTTAACGAACGGACCCTTAGTACCCGACATGAAAAGGCAAGTGGCCCACAAGTGCCCTACAGATGAACAAGCAGGTTAACGCCGCCTTTCATCGGCACGTTAACAAAAAAGCGATAGATTGTTACTGCTTAGGCCGCCTGAAAGCCAGGCGGAGGCAATTGAAACTGCCATGAGAACCTTATTTTGATGTCCGCCAGGCGGTTGAGAGCCAATAAACGGAACAAATAACGCCAACCCAGCTGAAATAAACTCAAATCACGTCGGTCAGACCGGTCCACCCGTTTGGTCTGTTTGATTATAACCAGGTGCGTGCCCAAGCCGAGGGTCAGACAACTGGCGATAGCCACGGCCAACAGCAGCCGGTCAATGTGTTCCGGCGTGGTCATCTGGGTGCGGTTGAGGGCAAAACCTCTGGATTTTTGTTGTCCAAATAGCGTTTCAATCCAGAAACGCATGTCATAAACACAGTGGGGTGCCCTGATTGACTGACAAAACTGATGAGAATCAACTTGCACTAAACGAAAACAGTTCAAAGCGCACCGAAAAACGAAGACTGGTTCGCTCTTTGGCTTGTTTTCGGGATGCCATAGCCGGTTCTGGGTCAGGTAAAGGTGATAACCGGAGCTTCGTTATCAGTTCATAGCCTTTTTTATAGCCGACCGCCAGTGTGCGCTTCACCCATTTCCAGCCTATCTGCAGATAGCTGCTGCCGCGGAACCAGTGCGCATTCCCGGTCAACGACAACTAGAATTACCGTCTTGCCTCAGATAAAAATCTTACTTTAACAATCCATTGCCGACAACAATAATTCTGGACGTTTATGGGGGAAGCGGGTGGCCGACTGACCGGCCAGGCGCTCACCTACGACCATTACCAAATGTCATTCAGCCAGGCAGACACTTCGTCCAGCTTGTCTTGAGTCAACACGGCCGTTTTACCCACATATCGTCTGTAAAGCTGACCATGCGTGCGAATGTAAGCATACCAAAGAAGACCCTGTCGCCGTTTTTCTTTGCGGACGGAAATGGGCCGCATTGAACGGGTATAATCGCGAGTGACACTTATCTGTTGAGATGTGTGATACCTGAAAGAAGTAATTGCCTCCAGCCAGACAAGCCATTCTGGTGTATCCATCTGACAAACAGGTTTCGTATCTCCAGCCAGATAAAGCTGTTTGTCCTGTACTTTCGGTGTCTTTGCTGCCATTTTTTCCTCCGCAAAAAGTTACCCCACGCTATGAGCCATTGTCCCAGTCTGTCCGGCTATTATTTCTCATCCTTCGTAGCTCCTGTTGACACGACTTCCTGCCACCGCCAGGCTCGCATACGGCGTTGAAAAGAACGCAGTTGGCTATCCTTGAATTGGCCTGGGTATTGGCGTTGGATCATCCGAAAGAGTTCTTTCGCCTGTAAATCTGGTGTTTGCTCTAATTGCTGAACGACTGTGGGCCATATTTCGGCAAAAGCATCCGGGTGGGTGCGCCACCAACGCTGGCCCTTGTACTTGTTCTTTTGTTGGCGGTAGAGGCGCTGCGGCCGGTCAGATAAGACCTGATCGGTGACTGGCGTAGCGGCTTGCGGATCACAAGCCATTTGATGTTGCGGCAACGATGACGACAGACGTTGGAAAATGCCTTGCCGTTTACCATTGGCTGCGTCCGGGTCTGTTTCTGCTCCTGCCACGGTTGTCATCCGTTCCCGATAAGCATAGAGCCACAATTCATCCTGCAGCCGGTCAATATGACCCAAAAGGACAACCGGGTCGAGAGCGGCAAACTGGACTCTCAAACTATCTTTGACCTCGTCTAGAACAGTGTCTGCGGCCAGCACTCTCTGGCAAGGCGTTTGCGCCTTGTCGTATTTGTAACTGACATGACTGCCTTCCCGTTTCTTTTCCACCAATTTCACTGAAGGCTGGAAGAAGTTGACGTAGAGGCGCAGCACAGCATACAGGGCTTCCAGAATGCGGCAGGGTTCCAGACCTTCAAAGCGATCATACCCAACGAATTTCCGCACGACGGAACCATTTTTCTGTTCGATATAGCACTGGTCGTTCTTCTTGTATGCTCGGGAGCGGGTGAAAGCGATCTCCTTTTCCCGGCAGTAGTCGAGCAAGGTGTAATTCAGAAATTCTTTACCGTTATCCGTATCCACACCCAATAAGGCGAATGGCAGTTGTTGGCGTAATTGGCCAATCGCCTTGACGGTTGTATCCTGATCGCGGAACAGCAGGGGCTTGAATTCCATCCATGCAGTCGCTACGTCGGTAAAACCAATGTGTGCAGGTGTGGACCACCGGCAATTGTGCCGCAATGGGCAACCAGATCCGCCTCGATAAAACCGGGACGCAAATCGTTCCAGTCAGCAAACGTCCTTACAGGAATCTGGTGTTTCAGCAAGCCACCAGGTTGGGTGGTACCAATTCCCCGACCGCCACGTCCATGCCGAATATTGAACAGCAAGCGATCCACAGTCGCCGGACTAACTGTCAGTAGTTTCTCCCGAACCTCAGGAGACAAGTTCAGGTAACCGTGATTTTCCAACACCTGAACCAGCACCGGTAGAAACGGAACCAGGCGCTTGGAGCAGATACGGCAAGCCGCTTCCCAGGAAATGATGAGCGCCTGTTTGACCTCATTGGTGTAGACTGGTTTCCGTCCTCGTGGCGATTGATTCGGATCAGATAAACCAGGTGACGCACCCTTGCCAGGAGGTGTCTGGTAATGTTTTAGCAAGGGGATTGCATAGTGACGGTGGTAGCCTGTCGCCGCCACGAACTCATCGAGGATTTGTTGTTTCCGTTTCTTACCTGCTACTTGATAGCGAGGGGCTGTGACAGCAAGCAATTCACGTTTTGATTTCAAGCTCATTCGATGCCTCATCGTTCCTCCGTTAGCGCCATTAAAATGGTGCAAACGGAGAGTTTAATTTGAGGCAATGGAATCGCTCAAAGTAAGATTATTTTTGAGTCAATGCGAGGGAAATCGGTCTAAAGTAGAGGCATGCGCTTAACTGATCACGACCTAAAGCAGCTCAATGAGGAATATCTAGCCTCCCTATCGCCTGAGCAATTGCTACACCTCAGCCGGAAGATGCTGGACGATTTGCGCGATGCGCG
>JBGTCV010000140.1:0-20531 GCA_041748655.1 Promineifilaceae bacterium (SeqCode)
GCCATCTTCATTCATGTTTGGTTTGATGGCCGTCGCCTGCAGCAGGGTCGCCCCGCGCTCTACGGCCGCTTCAAGCATCCGTTTATCGAAGACGCTGCGGCGCACCTGCCAGGTGAATTGGGCCTGCAAATTGTTGTTCTCGTCCCGCGCCATCACTGGTATATGCCACCTGGTCTTACCTTCGGCACCATAGACGTTCACCCCATACTTCTGGGGATGCTTGTCTTCAAGCATGATAGATCCCAGGCCCAAATCACGGACAATGGCGCCGCATTCGCCGGTCATCGATTCGCCAATATGATAACGAGGAAACAGGTCCTTCTCCACAATAATGGATTGGATGCCCTCGCGGGCCAGGTACATGGCGGCCGTTGTTCCTCCTGGCCCGCCACCAATGATGATAACCTCTGTCTTGCGTGTTGAATTCATTCGTTTGTTCCAATTGTTTGTATTTACCGGCTTAAACGATTCTCAACCGTGCTCTCACTGGCGAAAACAGACGGTTTGGCTCGCGGCCGGTACGAATTAATAATGTGACTGCGATGTAATGGACTCAACCTATTTTTCTTCCGATTACGCTTGATATTATGCAGGTGTCTGGATTGCGGCGTCAATTGGGTGAAACGGCCGTTTTTTAGTATTCACCCTCATTTTTATTTGAGGGTTTACCAGCAGCAACTGAGGGTAAACCCTCATTTGTTCTTGGAAATCGGTTGAAAAATGCCAAACGAATCTGGCAACGGCCGTATTGAGGGCAAATCACACATGTGCTAAGGGTTAACCAGCAACTGCCATGTACTTTCCCTCAGATATCTGAGGGCAAAACCTGATTGACGAAAAATTTCGCTCATTCAATACTGTGCGATGCTTGGAGTATGTAATCTGAGCTTAACTATTAAACCGAATATCCAGGCAGAGGTGGTGTAACGAATTATGAGCGACGTAATTATTATCGGTGGTGGCCCAGCTGGCACAGCCATGGGCTGCTATTTATCGATGGCTGGCATTAGTAACACGATTATTGAGAAAGCAAATCACCCTCGACCGCACGTTGGCGAGTCGATGGTGACTTCCAGTACGCGAATCTTCGAAGAGATTGGATTTTTAAAAACGATGGAAGATATTGGGTTTGTTAAAAAGTACGGTGCGACCTGGCATGCTCCGGCAAACCGGGGGAAATTTTCGATTGAATTTTCTGAATTTCCTCAGCCTGGGATTGACCAGGATTACACATACCATGTTGATCGCGGAAAGTTTGATCACCAACTTCTGAAACATGCGGAAGAGTTAGGTTCCACTGTGATGCAGGGTGTGGCAGTAAAAAGAGTTCTTTTTGAGGGAGATCGCGCTGTTGGGGTTCGGCTTGGTGTGGGCAATCAGGATGTCGATATGTTTGCCAAAGTCATTGTCGATGCCAGTGGTCGCGGCACTTTAATGGGGCGACAGCTTCGTATTAAAGAAAAGGACTCGGTTTTTAATCAATATGCCGTTCACGCCTGGTATAAAGGTTTAGATAAAGGGGATGATGATACGCGCGACCATATTCACATCTATTTTCTCACGGTAGAGCGGGGCTGGGTCTGGCAAATTCCCATTACGGAAGAGATTACCTCGGTTGGGGTGGTTGTAGACAAATCGGTCTTCTCTGAATTCCACTCAAATATAGAAGCATATTTTAATGCTCAGCTGCAAACCAACCAAAACCTGACTCACACGATGCGTAATGCGGAGCGCATCAACGAATTTAAGTCTGAAGGGGATTACAGCTATTCTTTGAAGAATTTTGTGGGGGATGGCTATTTGATGATTGGGGATGCCGCCCGGTTTGTGGACCCCATTTTTTCATCTGGCGTCAGCATTGCGCTTTACAGCGCCAAGTATGCGTCTGAATGCATTGTGCAAGCTTTTGAAACAAATGATTTTAGTACGGCCGTTTTCCAACCGTACGAGGAGCGTTTACGCCAAGGGGCAGGTATCTGGTACGAATTCATCCGGCTTTACTACAAGCTGCTGCCCCTATTCACCCGCTTTATTGCCAATCCTGAATACCGCTTGCAGGTGTTGCAGCTACTTCAGGGGGAAGTTTTCGACCGTTCTGAAGTGCCCGTGCTGGATGCGATGCGTCGGTACATCGAGGCTGTAGAAAAGTCCGAAGACCATATTTTCAAACCCCAGCTGGCCGATATTCCCCTGGAATAATACTAGAGGCGGCGCAGAGATTTTGATGACATACCACTGAAATACGCTCTGTGGAAGCAGAGGTTGTGCTGGACTGCTCAGGTTTGGGAACAGCCGCTCGCCTTTGCTCTTTTTGTTCATCAGCTGAAATCTGGCCTGGTTCTCGTTAAGTAGATGGCTTAACGGCCGTTTGCCAACCCCGGCCGATATTCTTCCTTCAAATTGGCCAAAATCTCGGCCTCGGTGAACCAGACGGGGGTTAATTCCCGCCGGGCGAAGATGGGCGCCTGGTCGGCGTAGTGGGGGGAGCTTGCATCTAGCGTGGCGCTGCCAAACTGGTGGATGCTTTGCGAACTGACGCTGCCGTCTGGCTGCCAGGTCACCATCAGGATGTAGGAGTCGCCCGCAATGCCGTGGAAACGGCCGTCTTCTTTCAGGTCCCCGTAAATGGCGTGCAG
This sequence comes from Promineifilaceae bacterium (SeqCode), assembly GCA_041748655.1. Taxonomy (GTDB): domain Bacteria; phylum Chloroflexota; class Anaerolineae; order Promineifilales; family Promineifilaceae; genus Leptofilum. The sequence goes on from JBGTCV010000140.1 coordinate 2,637, forward strand.
CACGTCGGGCGCGCCGCCCAGCCCCAAATCGACCTCGCCGCGCACCAGCCGGTTGACTTCCTGCCAGGGGACCTCGACAGTGCCATACTTTTCCAGCATGAGGGCTACGGCCTGGGAGAAGCTGGTTTGTACGGAAACGGCCGTAAACTGCCCGCCCGTCATGTTAGAAGCCGACATATCGGTATCTTCCGCCTGCACTAAATAATACAGTGTCAGAACGGCGACGGATGCGCCCAGGCTCTCTGGCGTGGCTTGCCAATCCCAGCGGGCCAACAGCTCGTAAGCCGTCCGCTCATTTGGGTCGCTGGGGGGCGGTTCGGCCAGAATCAGGCCCACAATGCGGGCCATATCCGATTCGGGATGATAGGTCATATCATATTTATAGGCGTAAAATTCTGTTTCGCTAATCGCTTCGTCCGCGCCGAACAGCGCCAGCAGCTGTAAGGATCGGTTGGACATCGTGTCGTCGATGCCCAGGGTGGGGGAGAAGCTGGCTTCGTCCGGGTTGCCCGCGCCCAGGGTGGTGCGGTACGGGCTGCTGTTGGCGTTTTGGATAAAGCCAGACGGCGGATTGCTTACCTGGGGCAGCGCAGCAAAGGGCAGATATTCCGTCCACAAGGTTTCAGATGTGCTGCCGGGCAGATATTGCTGCCAGTTGTAGCCGGGGGTGCGTTGGGGGATACGGCCGTTATACAGATAAAAAATATTCCCCTCTTTGTCTGCATACCCCACGTTAAACATTGGCAGCGGCCCTTCACGCATTGCCGCCTGCCATTCGGCCAGATTGGTCGCCTTGTTTAGCCGGAAAAATTGCTCCGCGTGGCCAATTTCCCCCATCCCGGCATAGCGAATGGCATAGACGCCGTGGTCCCGACGCACCGTTGGCCCATATACCGACCACAAAATTTCCTGCTTCACCGTCCAGCGTAAACGGCCGATGAGCGTCACCGTAATCGGCGCTTCGCCCACTTCCAAATCCAGCCATTCGCCGTCAAACAGATATTGGTTTGGGTTGTCGGGATTCATTTCCAGCACAAAGGTATCGATTAAGTCCGGACTGTTGACCGTAAAAGCCCAGCCCAGATGCTCATTGTGGCCGTGGGTGATGGTGGGCGAACCGGGCAGCAGGCCCCCGATCATGTTCCACCCCTCCTCGCTGTGCATATGTGCCTCGTACCAGGTCACTGGTCCGGTCCACGGCTGGTGGGCGTTTACGGCCAGGAACGTTTCCCCATTGGCGCTGCGACCTGGCCCCACGGCGACAACGTTGCTCCCGTACTTCACTGAGTTTGGGAGATTGGAGATGGGAGATTGCGCAATCTCCAGTCCCCAATCTCCCATCTCCTTCTGTGAAACCGTGTTTTGGCGCGTCTCGGCAAACAGCGCACTCAACGCCCCATCCAGCCCAAAAAAGAGGGGGACGCGGTGGATAAATCCGGCGGCCACATCGCGTCCAGAAAGCGGATACAGCTCTGGCAGCAGCACTTCCTCTTTGTGCAGGGCGGCGTAATAGTTCAGCCCGTCGGCGTATCCCTGCATGATTGCCTGTACGTCGGGCGGGATGGTATTGTAGTTGGCATCTACCACCTGCCAGATGCGCAGCAGCTGCACCATGTAATCGTTTGGGGCGGCGTCGATGCCGTAGGCCAGTCCCAGCTTGCCCCGAGCGGCAATTATCGTTTGCTGGATGGTGGCAAAGTCGTCTTCGGCGTGGGCGTAGGCCAGCCCGTACGCTGCGTCGGCGTCGGTTTGGCCGAAGATGTGTGGCACGCCGTAGCTGTCGCGCCGGATGACGACGTTGTAGTTGTTGTTAACCGCTTGTAGCGCATCCAGATTCACCACAAAGGGCCAGACCCCCTGTGGCCAGAAGATGGTGGCTGCGGCCAACGCCAGCACGCCAATCACGCCCAGCCCAATTTTTTGCCAACGTTTCATGAGGATTCACCTTTAAAAAAAATGGGACACGGATTAACACAGATTTACACGGATTTTTCAATCTGTGTTTATCTGTGTTAATCTGTGTCCCATTCAAAAAGACACCGTGGCTACGGTAGGTTTATTCTTCTGGTTGGAGGATGAGGTGGTTTACGGCCGTTTCCTGCACCACTTCCTCACTCCACATCATCGGCAAATAACGGCCGTTGAGCCACAGCTCAATCTGGTCGTCGTAATTGGGGTGGTAGGGGTGGCCAGATTGCCCCGTGGGGATGACCCACTCGCTGGCGTTAAAATCGCTCAGGTCCACCAGCATCCGCATCGAGACATGCCCCGTTACGGCCGCTGGATTGCTCCAGCTCCAGCTGTTGGCGTTGACGATGCTGCTGCCCCCGTCCGCCGGGAACGGCCCACGGTTTACCAGCGACTCCACCGGGGCAATACCGCTTTCCCCCAGCGGATTGCTGACAAAGGTGGCTGTGTGAATACTGCCCCAGGTCCACTCATTCATGTCGCCGCCCACGTTTTCTTCAAACCAGGCAACGGTGTCGGTGAGCGCCGCCAGCAAGATGTCTGCCTGCGTTTCTTTGGCAGCGGTCGTGGTATCGTCCCACCACACCGCCTGCGGATTGGCCGCCAGCTGGTGGAATAGTACCCGCCCACCAAAGGCGCTCACGTTATCTTCGCCTACTTCATCCGCCAGGGTGGCGTGGGCTAGGTGCATATAGAAGATCTCAAACAGCGCAGCGGGCACGCTGTCGCGCCGCGCCTGCCGGTCCCAGCCGCGCAGCCGTTCCAGCGCCGCCTGCACCTGGTTATCGCTGCTGGAAAGACCTTCCAGCAGTGGCACGTAGCTGTCGGCCATCAGCGAGCGGCTGTCGTTCTGGATGCGGGCCATGTCTGCCTGGGTGAGCTTACCACCGTTGGCAATGCCCGCCTCGATCATGTCCACAATACGCTGGCCCCGGTCGCCATCGGCCCAGTACAGGTTGAGCAGGTACGGATATTCTTCATCCACCACAGAATGGTTGGCGGTGACGATGTAGCCCCATTCCGGGTTCAGTACGGCAGGCAGCTCTTCGTACGGTACCCAGCCTTCCCACTCATATTCGCCCGTCCAGCCGGGCACAGGCACCAGCCCATCGCCGTTGGCACGAATGGGAATGAGGCCGGGGGTTTGGTAGGCGATATTGCCTTCAATATCGGCATAGACAAAGTTTTGCGAGGGCGCGTCCCAGAAGCGCAGCGCTTCGCGGAAATCGTCGTAATTTTCTGCTTTGTTGAGGCCGATGATTGATTCCAGGGTGCGCATTGGCTCGTGAGCGGTCCAGCGCATCGCCAGCACGTCGCTGGTGTCGTCCCGCAAATCGCTAATGATGGGGCCGTGCCGGGTGATTTTCACCTCGACCACCACATCCTCGCCGCCGTTGACCTTGATCACCTCTTCGATGATCGTCATATCTTCCCATTCACCCATAAATTCGGCCTGATTGGGGTTGTTGGGGTTGATTTTTTCGATGTACAAATCTTGCACGTCTGGGCCAACGTTGGTGACGCCCCAGGCGATGTTGTCGTTGTGGCCCACGACGACGCCGGGCACCCCGGCAAAACTGAAGCCGATGACGTTGAGGCCGGGGGCGTGCAGCCCTACCTGGTACCAAATTGAGGGCAACTGGATGCCCAAATGGGGGTCGTTGGCTAGCAGCGGCAGGCCGGTGTCGGTGTGTTCGCCGCTGATGACCCAGTTGTTGCTGCCGACGTAATCACCGCCGCCCAGGAAGCCATTTTCAGGATAGCTGCCAACGATGGTGGTGTTGACGTTGGCCCAATCGATCGGCTTTGGCTGCTGGCGCAGGGCATCTTCCTCGTCGTCGCCGCTGAACTCGATCTCCATGGCGTCGGTGGGCACCATGACGGGGCGGCTGTCGTAGGGGTAAAGGGGGAGCAGGTTGGCGGTGGCGCCTTCGCCCAGCTCCTTGATGAGGTTGGCCCGCTGGATTTCGCTGCGCCAGTTGCCGCCCAGGTCATCGGCCATGACAACGGCCCAGGCGATGGTGTGCAGCGGCTGCCACGGTTCAATCTCCCATTTGTCGTTGACCAGGCCCAGGATGGTGTAGTTGAGGGAGATATTGTCCCCCTGTTCGGCGATATAGGCGTTGACCCCTTCGCTGTACGCTTCCATGATGGCCATCATTTCCGGGGATTCGCTTTCGTAGTAGGCCAGGGATTCTTCGGCGATGCGGTTCCAGCCCATGGTGCGGATGAAGGTGTCGCTGCTGACGGTGGCTGGTCCGGCAATTTCGGAGATACGGCCGAGGCTGACGTGACGCCAGAACTCCATCTGCCAGAAGCGGTCCTGGGCGTGCACGTAGCCCTGGGCCAGGAAGAGGTCATGTTCGTTTTGGGCGTAGATGTGGGGGATGCCGTTTTCATCGCGGTAGACGTTAACTTCGGCTTGCAGGCCGGGGATGGTGAGGGCGGTGTCTGTTTTGGGAAACGGCCGTCTCACGTTCACCACGCTAACAATGGCCAAAACCACAATCAGCAGAGCAAGTATGCCAAGTAAAATTAATCCAATGCGGGCTGCCAGTTTCATCTTTTCCTCCAGTGGGGTGTGGGCTGCGCCGGGAACGTCATGCGGCGTTGGCGGCTGCGGCACAGCTTGTTGAATCGGCCCAATGATACCCGGTTTGGTGGTGGGCAACTAGAGGAGAATGGCCGCAAAAATCTCGTAAAAACAGCCCACAATTCACGCCCCAGGCACGGAAATAGGTAAACCGCTTTGTTACCATCAACAAAAATCCACCAAGGAGTTTTGTTGTGAATAGAAGTACGGCCGTATCCCTAACCATTTTGTTTGCCATCATTGTGCTCACTGCCACCGCTGCCCTGCTGTTACGACCCCGCCCCGTTGTCTTGGCCTCCACGCCCCAACAGCCCCTCACCATTACCGTGGGTGATGAGGAAGTGTGTGCCGGCACCAACCTGATTGCCAACGCCTCGTTTGAAGGCAATTACCCCGTCTACGTCATGGCCGCGCCGGGCCACCCGGACTGCCAGACCTGGTTCGATGACCAGCCCAACCAATACTGCGAGCGCGTCAAGCTGGCCGACGACTGGCATCCCTACTGGCTCAACACGCCGCGCACGGAAGGGTGGATGAACATCCAGCCGGAATACGTGCCCTCGCTGCCCCACGAGCAGCCGCCCCGGGTGCGCAGCGGCGAAAAGTCGCAGCATTATTTTTCCTTTTGGAGCACGCATGAGGGGGGCATGATGCAGCAGGTGAGCGCGGTGGCAAACGGCCGTTACTGCTTCAGCAGTTGGGGCCACGCCTGGTCCTCCCGCGAGACAAAAGCGGGCTGGCTGAGCGATCCCAATGACCACGGCCAGCTCTACCAGCGCGTCGGCATCGACCCCACCGGCGGCACCGATTGGCAAAGCTCCAAAGTGGTTTGGGGCGAGATGCGGATACAGTACGACGCATTCGGCCCCTTCAGCGTCGAGGCCGTGGCTGAAGCCGACACCATCACCGTTTTTCTCTGGTCCAAAGCCAACATTCCCGTGAAGCACAACGACGTCTACTGGGACGACGCCACCCTGACCTTGCAGCACGCCGCCAGCGTCGCGCCGGGGGAACTCACCTCGCTGCTGGACGTGGATGTGCCAACGGCCGTTACCCACACCGTCACCATCAGCGTCACCCCCGGCCTTAGTTGGACCGCATCTCTGGACCCAACCGGCACGCTGCCCGCCAGCCTCAGCCAGAGCAGCGGCAGCAGCAGCGCCGATCTGGCCCTGACCTTCGACAGCAGCGGGTTGGCCACAGGCACATACACGACACGACTGCTGATTGACGTCACCCCTGCTGTGCCAGGTTTCCCCTTTGAACTGCCGATTGAACTGCATGTGGTGCCTGAGCTGTATGCGAATTTTATGCCGGTGATGATACGGCCGTAAATGAAAGTAATTGAGTAATCAGGTAATTACCCAATTACCCAATTACTTTTCCCAATCCCCGCGTTCACCGTTATAATCCCCCCCATGCTCAATCTCATCTTTTTTGTGCTTGGCCTGCTCGCGGCCATCATCATCAATACGTTGGCCGACACTCTGCCCTCGTCCCACACGCCGTTACGGCCGCAGTGGCATACCTGGGGCTGGTCCCGGCGCAAACGGCCGCTTCTGGTTTTCATCGGAACGGCCGTTACTTTTGCCATTCTGCCCTTCTTTTTGACCTATTGGGTGGATACGGCCGTTAACAGCTTCCATATTGCCGTCCTCATCCTCATCATCGTCACCGATCTGGAACACAGGCTCATTTACAACAAGGTGGTTTGGCCCGCAACGGCCGTTGCCCTGCTCGCCAGCCTGCTGGTCAGCCCACAGGAAAACAACATCCGGCTGGCCTTGCTAGGCGCGGTCTGCGGCTACGTTATCTTTTACGCACTTTACTGGCTGGCGCAATTTTTGTACGGCGCGGATCGCATCCCGCTGGGGTTTGGCGACGTGAAGCTGGCGATGTTGATGGGGGCGATGCTCGGCTTTCATCGCATCTTTTTTGCCCTCATTTTGGGCATTTTCCTGGGCGGCATCTTTTCCCTGCTGCTGCTGCTCGGCCGCCGGGTGAACCGGGACACCGCCCTGCCTTACGGCCAATATCTGGCGATGGGCGGCATCGTCATGCTCATCTGGGGCGCGCAGTACGTTCAGCAATTTTTAGATTAACCGCAAAGCACGCCAAGAGCGCCAAGTTTTTTAATTTTTCTTTGCGTTCTCTGCGTCCTTTGCGGTAAAAAATGGACTATGGAAGTGACAATCATCGAAAAGTTAAAGGAAGCGGGGATTGTGGTGGCTTTGCCGGGTGATTTGCCGCTGGCCACCATTCTGCCTATTGCCGATGCGCTGCTGGCCTCACCGATTTTGGCGGTGGACGTGGCCTTTGGTGGCGATGAACTGCCCCAACTGCTGCACGATTTGCGCCAGCGGGCCGGGGATAAATTGCTGATTGGGGTGAGTGGGGTGGAAACATCCGTTCAGCTCCAATCGCTCCTTGCCAGCCCCATCGACTACCTCTCCTCCACCCGGCTGGATGATGCCCTGCTGGCTGCCTGCCAGACCAACGGTGTGGCCTACCTGCCTGGCGTGATTAGCGTTTGGGCCGCCCAGGCGGCGCAGCAAAAAAGGTGCAGCGCCATTCGCCTGCGCACTGGCGGTCCCGGCGGAGCAGACTACGTCCGCGCTATTCGTCAGGTACAGCCCGATCTCGGCCTCATCGTGGAAACGGAGCTGTACCCCGGCGATGTGAGCGGCTACCGGCAGGCGGGCGCAGCGGCGCTGGTGGTCGGCAGCCCCCTTTTTACAGGGGATGGCCAGACGATGGCTGATCTCATCACCCAGGCCAGGGCGTTTACCCAGGCGTGGCAAAACAGCAGCGGCTGGCCGGTGAAGCAGTTTCCCAACGGCAGCCATTAAAAATTTATTCACCGCAGAGGACGCGGAGGGCGCGGAGGCTTTTTCTCTGCTCTCTCTGCGTTCTCTGCGGTAAAAAAGAAAAATGATGACTCAAATTACAGTACGGCCGTTATCCAGCCACACCGATTACCAGCAAACCCGGCACATCCACATGACCGCCTGGGGCGTGGACGCCTCCGAAACCCTCCCGCCGCTGACCATGCACGCCTTGCAGCACAACGGCAGCACCCTCCTCGGTGCCTACGACGACGACCGGCTGGTGGGCTACATTTTGGGCACGCTCGGAGCGATTGAAGCGCCCAACCGGATCGACCAGATTGCCGCCGCCCGGCTGAAGCTTTTCTCGGTGATTATGGGCATTTTGCCAGAGTACCAGAACCAGGGCGTAGGCTACCAGCTAAAGCTGGCCCAGCGGGAGGCGGCCATGCGCGAAGGGATTCGGCTGATTACCTGGACCTATGATCCGCTGGAGAGCCGGAACGGCCGTCTTAATATCGGCAAGCTGGGCGGTATTTGCCACCATTATTACCGCGACTTCCACGGGCCGATGCCCGGGCGCAACGCCGGGCTGGTCAGCGACCGGTTTGAGGTGGAATGGTGGATTACCAGTAATCGGGTGGAGGGGCGAGTGGCGCAGCAAAGACGGCCGTTGGGCCTCACCGCCATGCGCGGGGCGGGGGCCGTCGTGGTTAACGAAGCCACTTTCGACGACGCTGGCTGGCCCATCCCACCGCTCGAATTTGCGCATAGCGACAATAGCCTGCTGCTGGTAGAAATCCCCACTGACATTCAGGTGCTCAAGGCGGCCGATTTGGCTTTAGCGCGGCAGTGGCGGCAGCACACCCGACAGCTGTTTGAATATTATTTTGCGGCCAACTATGCCGTCACCGACTTTGTGTTTCAGCCGGAAGAAAACGGCCGTTCCCGCAGTTTCTACTTACTCACCCACAACGATTCATAGAAAAGGACGCAGAGATCAGTGAGGAGTTGTGAGAACGCTAAGATTTTTCTCTTTTCCCTCTGTGATCCCTGTGGCAAAAAACCATGAAAATTGAACGCATAGACCTTTATCACATTTCCATGCCCCTTGTCTCCCCTTTTGGCACCAGCTTTGGCATGCAGGTGCAGCGCGACGCCCTCATTTTGGCGCTGCACGCCGAGGGGCTGACCGGGTGGGGGGAATGTGTCGCCACCAATGATCCGGGGTACAGCTATGAAACGGCCGTTACCGCCTGGCACATCCTCGCCGACTTTCTCATTCCCGCCGTGTTAGGCAAGGAGCTAGACGAGCCGGAGCAGCTGCAAGGCTGGCTGAGCAAGGTGCGCGGTCATCCACTGGCCAAAGCCGCGCTGGACCAGGCCGTCTGGGACATCACCGCCCAGCGGGATGGCCTCTCGTTGGCCCAAAAGCTGGCCCAGCCGTACCCGGAAGGTCCCCGCGAGCGGGTAAAAGTTGGCGTTAGCATCGGCACCCAGCCCAGCATTGCCCAGACGATGGAGGTGATTGCCGGGCATTTGGCGGAGGGATACGGTCGTATCAAGCTCAAAATCAAGCCCGGCTGGGACGTTAAGCTGGCCTGGCAGGCCAGCCACACCTTCCCCGACGTGCCCATTATGCTAGACGCCAATTCTGCCTACACCCTGGAAGACGCCGTCATCTTCCAGGCGATGGATGACCTGAACCTGCTCATGATCGAGCAGCCGCTGGGCTACGAAGATATTTACGACCACAGCAAATTACGGCCGCAAATCAAAAGCCCGCTCTGCCTGGACGAAAGCATCCACTCAGCCGAACACGCTCGCTACGCCATTGCCCTGGAGGCGTGCGACATCATCAATGTCAAGCCATCCCGCGTCAGCGGCTGGACCGAAGCCCGCAAAGTGCACGATTTGGGCGTGGCGCACGGCCTGGGGCTGTGGGTGGGTGGCATGTTAGAAACCGGCGTGGGGCGCGCCGCCCAGCTGGCCCTGGCTTCGCTGCCTGGCTTCACCCTGCCGGGTGACATCTCCGCCACCGCCCGCTACTACGCCCAAGACATCGCCACCCCGTTTTTCTTGAATGCAGAAGATAGTACAATCACCGTGCCTACCGCCCCTGGCCTGGGCATTGAAGTGGACATGGCGCGTCTGAAAGAGGTAACTTTGCGCCAGGAAAGTTTCGCATAACAGATTGGTCCAATCTCAAAGATTGGACCAATCTATACTGAGGGAATTATGTTTGAAGATAAGACGATTGCATTTATTGGCAGCGGGGTAATGGGCGAGGCGATGATTCGCGGCTTGCTGACGCAGAAGAGCGTGCTGCCCAACCAAATTTTGGCCGCAGATCCATGGGGCCAGCGGCGTGAAGAGCTGAAAGATCGGTACAACATCAACGTGACGGATGATAACCGGGAAGCGGCCGAAAACGGGCAGATTATTGTCCTGTCGATCAAGCCGCAAACCTTGCCCTACGTCTTGCCCGAAATTCGCGGCCATCTGCGCCGCCAGGATTTGCTGCTCTCCATTTTGGCTGGTGTGCCCATCAAAAAATTGGCGGATGGCACGGCACACGCGGCCGTGGTGCGGGCGATGCCCAACACCCCGGCCCAAATTGGCCAGGGGATCACCGTCTGGACCGGCACGCCGGAAGTGACGGAGGTGCAGAAGCAGCAGGCGCAGGCGATTCTGGCCTCGCTGGGGCAGGAAATCTACGTGGACGAAGAGGATTACCTGGACATGGCCACGGCACTGAGCGGTTCTGGCCCCGGCTATGTCTTCATGATGATGGAGGCATTGATTGACGCCGGGGTACATCTGGGCTTTTCCCGCCGTATTGCCGAGCAGCTGGTCTTCCAAACGATGATTGGCTCGGTCAACTACGCCATTGAGTCGGGCAAGCATGTGGCCGAACTGCGCAATCAGGTCACTTCACCGGGCGGCACAACGGCCGCTGCGCTCTACCACATGGAAAAAGGGGGCCTGCGCACCGTTATCTCGCGCGGCATTTGGGCCGCTTATGAACGCTCCGTCTCCCTGGGCAAGGGCCAGGCGGAGGATGCGCCAGAGAGTTAACGGTGGTCGGTAATCCGTAATCGGTGATCCGTTAACTGATTACCGATTACCGTTCAATGATTACCGTTCACTGATTACCGGAAAGATGTCCCCCACAATCCTGCTGCAACACGGCCGTTTCTGGCGCAAGTTCCAAAATCCGGTTCGGCTGGTGACGGCCGTTTCCCCTCAGGAACTGCTGCCCGCGCTGGTTGAACTGGAAACGGCCGTTCAAACCCAAAAGCTGTACGCTGCCGGATTCATCAGCTACGAAGCCGCCGCCGCCTTCGACCTGGCCGTGCATCCTCCGCTGGACGGGCTGCCGCTGCTCTGGTTTGGCTTATTTGAGCGGTTTGAGGAGATTGGAGATTGGCGATTGGAGATTAGTAAGTCAATCTCCAATCGCCAATCTCCCGCCGTAGGCAGTTGGCAACCAGCCGTCAGTCGTGCTGCCTACGATGCGGCTATCCAGCAAATCAAAGAACATATTGCGGCCGGGGACACCTACCAGGTGAACTACACCTTTCCCCAACACGCCCGCTTTGCCGGGGAGCCGTTGAGCTATTTCGGCGAGCTGGTGGCGGCGCAGCAGGCGAATTATGCTGCGTACCTGGACATAGGCCGGTTTGTCATTTGTTCCGCCTCACCTGAGCTGTTTTTTGGTCTGGACGGTACGCGCCTCTACTCAAAACCGATGAAGGGAACGGCCGTACGCGGCCTGACCCTGGCCCAAGACGAAGCCAACAGCACCTGGCTGGCCCAATCGGAGAAAAACCGGGCGGAAAACGTGATGATTGTGGACATGATCCGCAACGACATGGGGCGGGTGGCTGAAGTGGGCAGCGTGCACGTGCCGAAACTGTTCGAGGTCGAACGCTATCCCACGCTGCTGCAAATGACTTCCACCGTGACCGCCCAAACCAGCGCCCCGCTGAGCCAGATTGTGGCCAATATGTTTCCCTGCGCCTCCATCACCGGTGCGCCCAAGGTGCGCACGATGGAAATTATCAAGCAGCTGGAGCCGCAGCCGCGCGGCGTTTACACCGGCTCGATTGGCTTTTTTGGCCCCGACGGGCAGGCACAGTTTAACGTCGCCATCCGCACTGTGCTGGTGGATCGGGAACAGGGGCGGGCCACCTACGGCGTGGGCAGCGGCATTGTCTGGGATTCGGCGGCGGCGGAGGAGTATGAGGAGTGCCGGGTGAAATCACGGGTGCTGACGGAGAAACGGCCGTCTTTCCAGCTGATCGAAACAATGTTGTGGCAGCCAGACGGGGGCATCTTTTTGCTGGATGAGCATCTGGCGCGGCTGGGCAGTTCGGCGGACTATTTTGGGATTGATTGGGTGGAAACGCCTGCACTGAGCGATGCCGAAGTGGCCGTTCTCACCAAACTCGACTCACTGACCCAAACGCTTACGGAGCCAGTCAAAGTGCGTTTGCTTTTGGCGCAGGACGGCACCTTAACCCTGCAAACCGTCCCGCTGAGTGTGGGGGCGCTGCCCCAACCGGTGCGCGTGGGGCTGGCCAGGGAGCCAGTCGATTCACAAACCGTCTGGCTGTACCACAAAACCACTCGCCGCGATCTGTACGACGCCGCCCGCGCCTCCCGCCTAGACTGCGACGATGTGATCCTGCACAACGAGCGCGGCGAGCTGACCGAAGCCAGCAGTTCCAACATTGCCCTGCTGCTCGATGGCGAGCTGGTGACGCCACCCATCGAATCTGGCCTGCTGGGCGGCACCTTCCGCAGCTACCTGCTGAAAAACCCAGAGGGTTTTGGAAACCCTTTGGGTTTGCCCCTGCGCGAAAAAGTTCTCACGATGGCTGATTTAGCGCGGTGTGAGGGGATTTATTTGTTTAATTCGGTCAGGGGGTGGGGAACGGCCGTTTATCTACCAAATATGTGAAAAAAATATAACCCGCTTATATCCAAACAAGTTGTACAATGTAGACTTTGGCAGATAACACAAGGAGAAGAAAAATGACCCTGGTTGATTTGATTGTCTTGTTGGTTGTGGCCGCAATTATAGGTTTTATTGGCCAATCGTTAGGAGGGTATAAACGAGACAGCATTTTGCTGGCGATTGTTTTGGGCTTTATTGGTGCTTTTTTAGGCACCTGGCTGGTACGCACGTTTAACTTACCGGTCATTCTGCAGGTAACGGTGGCGGGAGTAGATTTTCCGATTGTTTGGGCCATTATTGGTGCCGCACTGTTGGTGGGGCTGATGGGGCTAACGCACAGTCGGCGTGGTTACCGCTGGGGCGTCACGCCGCCCACACGGGTGGTGCTGGTGTTGTCGATCTTGCTGGCAGTGCTGGCTGTTTTGGTATGGCTGGGAACTATAGTCACGTCTTTTTCTGCCTGGGCGCTGCTGGTGGCGGCCTATATTTTATTGCTGCTGGGGAATTTGGTAAAAGGTTTGTGATGTTTATTAGAACCCCGCTTTTTATTTACCTTCCACTCCGCACCTGCACAATTTCAGCCATGATGGCCAGGGCGATTTCCTCTGGGGTTTGGGCGCCGATGTTCAGGCCGATGGGGCCATGGATTAGGCCAATTTCTGTGTCGCTAAACCCATAGCCGCGCAGTCGTTCCACCCGCTTGGCGTGCGTCTTGTTGCTGCCCAGCGCGCCAATGTAAAACGGATTCGCCTTTAAGATGATTTTCAGCGCTGGATCGTCAATTTTGGGGTCGTGGGTGAGCAGAGCTACGGCCGTTTCCTCCGTAATCGTTATCTCCGCAAACGCTTTGTCCGGCCAGGCCTGAATGAGCTGATCGACATGGGGGAACCGTTCGTCGCTGCCAAACGCGCGGCGCGGATCGATGACCAGGGTGCGGTAGCCCAGTGTCCTGGCGTAGCTGGTAAGGGCAACGGCGATATGCACCCCGCCAACCATAATCAGCGTCGGGGCGGGGCGCACGGTGTCGATGAACAACTCGATTTCCTCGCTAAGCTCGACGCGCTGGGGGTGCACCAACGTTGCTTCAACGTCAATGGCCTGTGCGTCCAGTGCTGCATCCCCCAGCGTGCCCAGGCGTTCCCCGGCCCGGCTGACGGCCAATTTGCGCCCCAGCAGCGCCTCCGGCCCGCGAATGACAGTGATGGCTGCACCGGCTTCGTCGTTTTGGATGAGGGTGTGGATGAAGTGGTAAACGGCCGTATCCAACCGCTCGACAAATACTTCAATCGTGCCGCCACAGGCCAGACCCACGTCCCAGGCCGTCTCATCCGCCACGCCGTAGTGCAGCAGTTTGGGTTGGTTGGTTTGCAAAACGGCCGTACCTTCCTCAATCACTGCCCCTTCTACGCAGCCGCCGCTCACCGAGCCGATGATACGGCCGTCGAGCGTCAGAGCCATCTTGGCGCCTGCTTTGCGCGGAGCCGAACCCCAGGTTTGCACCACGGTGGCCAGGGCCACCGGCTGCTTTTCGGCCAGCCAGCGATTGATGTCATCAATAACTTCTTTCATTTTTTACATCCTTTGTAGGGGCGAGTCTTGGGCCTGCCCAGACCAGGGCGACCACAAGGGTACGCCCCTACATTCAGCCCTGCCCCACGAAAGCCCAAAGAGGGAGAATATTTAAGGTGAGGCAAAAACCTGCGTCCAGTAATGCCGCCAGTTTTCGTTGCCCGGGTCGTTGGCCAGAAAATAGTAGCCAACGCCTGTTTCTTGATAGTTGCAATTTAAGATATTGGCCCGATGGCCTGAGCTGTTCATCCAACCATTCACGGCTGCGGCGGCCGTCGTGTAGCCAGCGGCGATGTTTTCGCCCCAGGTTGAATAGCTGTAACCTTGTGCTGCAATCCGCTGTCCCGGGCTGGAGCCATTTGAGCCAGTGTGGGAGAAGAAATCATTGATGGCCATATCTTCGCTGTGGACTTGGGCCGCTGCCACTAATTTGGAGTTTACCTGCAACGGAGCACAGCCTACGGAAACGCGCTCGGCGTTTATCAAATCGACCACGGCCTGGGCTTCCGGGCCAAGTTTTTGATTGATGACGAGCGGCAGATAGAGCAGTTCGTCGCCGTCGCCGAGCGGCCGTTCAATCGCTGCCGGTGTAGGTGTGGGTGATGGTGAGGAAACGGCCGTTCCCTGCGCCGGTTCGCCCAAAATCGTGGTTTGGCTATCTTCATCCTGGGGAGGCGGTTCATTCGCCTGTAAACCATGATGCCAGACCAGGCTTATGACCAAAATCAACAACAAGGAGCTGCCCCAATAGCAAATCTTTTTCATGCTTTTATACCTCGTAAACTATTTCAAAATAACCTTACCGTTAATTCATCCAGGACGTTCTTCGACGCCAATCTGTTGGCACATCGCTTGAACAGGGCAGGTGGAGCAGCGTGGGCGGCTGGCGGTGCAGATGTGTTTGCCAAAGGGCACCAGCAGGCGGTTGATCTCGATCCAGTATGCCTCCGGCAGTCTGGCTTGCAGCGCCACCATCGTTTTTTCCGGCGTCTTTTCGGCTACGTACCCCCAGCGGTTGGTAATGCGGTGCACGTGAATGTCCACGCTGATCACCTTTTCGTCGCAGGCGATGCCCAGGGCCAGGTTGGCGCACTTGGGTCCCACGCCGCTGAACGAGAGCAGCAGCTCCCGGTCACAGGGCAGCTCGCCACCGTATTTGGTAGCCACCTGCCGGGCAATGGCGATGATTTGCTCGGCCTTGCGCTCGGCGAAGCTGCTGCGCTGGATCAGTTTGGCCAGCTCGGCCACATCCATGGCAGCGATTTCCTGCGGCGTGCGGGCGCGGGCAAACAGGTTAAGCGACACGGGCAAAGACACTTCGTCGTAGGTGCGGATGGAGAGGATGCAGCCGACGAGCTGCTCAAACGGGCTGCTATATCCCCTTTCGGCGAGTTCGAACATAGCGGCTTTGGGAAACGGCCGTAACGCCTCCGCCACTCGTTCCATTACCAAATCAATGTCAAACGTTTCTTTTGCCATAATTTTTTATCCGCGTCATCCGCGTCCCATTTTCTTACCGATCTTTGATGAAGGCAGAGCCGGACAACTTCAACTGCTGGCGGCGAGACGGCCGTTTCGCCACCGTCAGATGCTGCAAATGAGCCGCCAGCGCTTCCAGGCTGGCCAGATTGTGCACCGGCAAAAAGTCGTCGATGTGGGGCAGGGCGGCCTGCATCCCCCGCGTCAACGGTTCGTATTGGGTCGAGCCGAGCAGCGGATTGAGCCAGATTAGCCGATGGCAGCTGCGCTGTAAACGGCCGATTTCCTTGTGCAGTAGTTCCGGATTACCCCGGTCCCAGCCGTCGCTGATGAGCAGCACCACCGCGCCGCGCCCCAGCACCCGGCGTCCCCAGGCAAAGTTGAACGTCTTCAGCGACTCGCCAATGCGCGTGCCGCCCGACCAATCCGTCACCTCGCGGGAGACCTCTGCCAGGGCGCGGTCAATTGCCTTACCCCGCAGCTGCCGGGTGATGCGCGTTAGCTGGGTGCTGAAGACAAACGCTTCCACTTCCTGCTCCAGTCCCTTGGCCAGGCTGTAAATGAAGTGCAGCAGCAGCCGGGCGTACCGCTCCATCGAGCCGCTGATGTCGGCGATGACGACGAGCGGACGTGGTTTGTATTGAAATTGACGGCTGGGCCATTCGATCAGTTCGCCGCCGTAGCGCAAATTGCGCCGCAGGCTGCGGCGTAAATCGAGCCGCCCCCCGCGCCCCGGCTGCTGCCGCCGGGTGCGCCGCATCCCCAGCTGCCACACCATCTGGGCCATGAACCGCTTCACCGCCTGCATCTCTTCTGTCGTCAATTTGCTAAAATCTTTGTGGCGCAGCAGTTCGCGGGCGCTGTAAGTCTGCGCCACCTCAATGATTGGCTGCACCTCGTTCTCCTCGTCCTCTGCGCCGCTGCTGGCTGGCGCTTCCTCCTGAAGCGGTGGCGCGGTGACGATGGGTGTGCGATCTGTCCAGTCAGGGCGGATTTTAAAGAGGTCGTCGAAGCTGATTTTTTCGCGAGGGGCGCGCCAGAACAGGGCAAATGCCTGGTCAAACAGGGGCAAATCGTCCCGGTGATGAACCAGCAAGCTGCGGGCGGTGTAGTAAAGGTCGGACCTGCGCGCCAGGTTCACATGTTCCAACGCCTGCACCAGATCAATCATGCGGCCCGGATTCACGTCCAGGCCCAGGGCGCGGAGCAAACGGCCGAAAAGGATGAGGTTGTGCAGCAAATAGTGGTTGGTCACAGGTGGTTTGTCACCTGTAATTAAGTAATTGGGTAATTGAGTAATTGAGTAATTTAATTACCCAATTACTCAATTACCCAATTACGTATCGGCGCGAACGCGATCTAAGATTAGCCTCGTCGTTTCGCCGTTGACTTTCTCGATGTCATCCTGGTATTTCAGGATGACGCCGATGGTATTTTCTACAATTTCGATGCTGAGCGCCTGGGCATCCAGGGCGACGAGGGCGGCGGTCCAGTCCAGCGTTTCGGCCACGCCGGGGATTTTGTAGAGGTCCTGCTGGCGCAGCTCCTGGATGAAGTAGGTGATCTGCCTGGTCAGCTTTTCGGCGGCGTGGGGTAGTTTGGCGCGGACGATGTTGTACTCTTTGGCAAAGCTGGGGTAGTCGATCCAATGGTAGAGGCAGCGCCGCTTGAGCGCGTCGTGGACCTCGCGGGTGCGGTTGGAGGTGAGCATGACAACGGGCGGCTGGGCGGCTTTGATGGTGCCAATTTCCGGGATGGTAATTTGAAAGTCAGACAAAATTTCCAGCAGGAACGCTTCAAACGCTTCATCGCTGCGGTCGATCTCGTCGATGAGCAGGACGGGCCGCTGAGTTTGGCTGTGCTGGATTGCCTGGAGAAGCGGCCGTTCCAGCAAAAACTCTTTGCCAAACAGCTCCACCTCGCTGGCCCGCTCCCCCCGCGATTCCAGCAGGCGAATGTGCAGCATCTGGCGCGTGTAGTTCCATTCATACACCGCCTGGTTCACGTCCAGCCCTTCGTAACATTGCAGCCGGATCAGCTCCGTGCCCAACAGGTTGGCCATCACTTTGGCAATTTCGGTCTTGCCCACGCCAGGTTCCCCTTCCAAAAAGAGAGGGCGTTGCAGCTTTAAGGCCAGGTAAACGGCCGTTGCTAACCCCCGATCCGCTACATAATTTTGTTCGCGCAGCGCCACTTGGAGTTGGTCGATGGATTCAATCTGCATGGGGTCTCCTTGCCGTAGGTTGATGCGCTTATTTTAGCAAGAAAGCTTCGTGTTCAGTAGGTCAGTAATCAGTAGGTCAGTGAGAGTTAACTGATTACTGACTCACTGATTACTGATTCACTGATTACTGACTCACTGAGAAAGTGTTTTAAAAGTTATGTAAACTTAACAAAAGGAGAAAAATTGGGCATCCTTGTAGGTTGTGAACGTAAGAAAACCTTACCCTACAGATTTAACGGATGCCCAGTGGCTCATTATAGAACCTTTAATCCCA
>JBGTCV010000141.1:0-38201 GCA_041748655.1 Promineifilaceae bacterium (SeqCode)
GCCATCTTCATTCATGTTTGGTTTGATGGCCGTCGCCTGCAGCAGGGTCGCCCCGCGCTCTACGGCCGCTTCAAGCATCCGTTTATCGAAGACGCTGCGGCGCACCTGCCAGGTGAATTGGGCCTGCAAATTGTTGTTCTCATCCCGAGCCATTACCGGTATATGCCACCTGTTCTTACCTTCGGTGCCATAGACATTCACCCCATACTTCTGGGGATGTTTGTCTTCCAGCATAATAGACTCCAGGCCCAGATCACGAACAATGGCCCCACATTCGCCAGTCATCGATTCGCCAATATGGTAGCGAGGAAAAAGATCCTTCTCCACAATAATGGACTGAATGCCCTCGCGGGCCAGGTACATGGCGGCGGTTGTTCCCCCTGGCCCTCCACCTATTATCACTACGTCAGTTTTCATTGCTGCTCTCCTTTGCAAAAATAATTTAACGGATTATGAACAAATGCGGTCAGCCTGTGTGAAGAGAGAAAAGCGCTTCTTAAAGACCAGACAGGCGAGCAATTATCATGCGCTGAATATCGGAAGTTCCAGAGTAGATTGTTCCGCCAACAGCGTCACGCAAATCGCGCTCCACCTCAAATTCAGTCATATAGCCGTAACCGCCCAGGGTTCTAATAGCGTCCATGCTGGACTGCACATAACACTCACTTAGATAAAGCTTGGCCACGGCCGCTTCCATAACCGCAGATTTACCTATCTTCTTCAGCCATGCGACTTTGTAAAGCATAAGCCGTGCGGTTTCCAGCCGTACCTTCATATCGGCAATTCGATTAGAAACGGATTGAAACTTGCCAATGGGCTTACTAAACTGGCGGCGTTCACGTGCGTAACGGATGCACGTCTCCAGCTGCCGCTCCATGGCCCCAATATGGCTGCCCAGTATGCAGCTCCGCTCCCACTCCATGGAGTCGTTAAAAATGCTGCTTCCGGCCCCTTCCCGCCCTAACCGGTTTTCTTCGGGCACAAAACAATCCTGCAAAATTAATTCACCCATGGGCGAGGTCCGCAACCCCATCTTGTCCAGGCTGCGACCGACACTAAAACCAGGCGTTCCTTTTTCTACAATGAAGGCAGTAATGCCGCCGAAGCCCTTCGAGGGATCTATCGTGGCAAACACAATTGACAAATCGGAAACAGGCCCGTTGGTAACGAACATTTTGGTGCCGTTAAGTACATAACCGCCGCTGACCCGGGTGGCTTTGGTGCGAAGGCTGTAGGCGTCGGAACCGGAGTCAGGCTCCGACATGCCGTGAGCACCGATCAACTCACCGCTGCAGAGACCCGGTAAATATTTGCGCTTTTGCTCTTCAGTACCGAATGAGAGAATCGGATGTTGCACGCTCCACATTTGCGCGTTCATGGCAAAAATCAGGCCGTTGTCGTGGCAGCCATAACCCAGACCTTCCATGACGAGCATGGTCGTCAAGATATCACTGCCGGCGCCGCCGTATTCTTCAGGAATACCCAATCCCAAGATGCCAAACTGGGCACACTTTTGCCAGTTATCGCGGGAAAGTTCTCCTTTTTGATCACGCTCAATCAAGCCTTCGTTGAGTTCACCCTGAGCAAAATCAATGACTGCCTTTTTAAAGGCAAGTTGTTCTTCTGTCCACGAAAAGTCCATTTATATAATCTCCAACACTAAACTATAACCGTTATATATCCTTATACTTACAAGGGAACTAAAGAGGAATCTGCCAAGCAAAACGAATCAATTAATACCAGCCATAGATAACAACCCAAGCCCAAACCGGCCGAATCGCCGCTTATGATAACAACATCGCTCATGCACTTTCCTCAGTGAATGTTTAAGCAGACAATTATATTGCGGGCTGTTTTAACTACTGGGTTTCAGGTCGAAGGTTTCCTGCAAAAAGGATTTAATTTCTACGGCCGTAATCTGGTGGCCCCAGGCCGAAGGATGCATCCACACGTCAGCAAACAGGTAGCGGTCTTCCAAACGGCAACCATCCTCTTTTTGACGGCACGCCTCTTGATAAGCCGGTAAAAGATCAAGCACGGGAATACCGGCCGCTTCTGCTCTCTGGCGTATAAGTTCCTGCGGCAGCGTAGTATAGTTCTCATCCAGTACTTGAAACTCAAGAGGAAACAGAAGTATACCGAACCGGGCACCATTCTCAGCAGCCAGTGTGTTCATGCTTTCAATCCAGCCCCAGACTTCTTCCCATCGTGGGTGGGCAGGATCCATCGGAAAGTAACTGGCCGCCTCTTGGGGAGGATCGATAACGTCAATTCGGTCACGACCCTGAGAACGCGCCTCCATCCAGCGCATTTGCACGGTGAGAAAAGGCCAGAAGTAAGTGTTGGCCCGCAGCCACTCAATAAGCGCCGGTCGTCCCTGTTTCTCCAGGGCGCTGCGGCCATAAATATCGTTAACGATGGTCAAATCCAATAACACCAGGTCCGGCTCATAGTTCAAACCTTCAGCTTGCAAAAAAGCCAGCTCATTGGCCGGATTCCAGCCAGGCACCCCAGCGTTAATCACCTCATATTGCTGGTCGGCGCCACTTGTGTTCAGCATTTCCTCCAACTGCCGACCATATGTTTCTTCCATACGTACACCCCAACCCATAGCGATCGAGTCACCCAGATTCAGAATACGGTACATATTGGCCGGCTTTTCATACGTTGTCTCAGGATTGCGCAAACCATTGGAATTAATCACAACAGGAATTTCCTGCCACTCATAGCGACTACCCGGCTGCATCAACGTGTAGCCTGCGCCCGGCTGTGAATACTCAACCAGATCGATACGCCGCGAGGCGACGAGTTCCCAGGCGTATAAACCCTTTGCTTGCGACCGCTCCCAAAGATAGGCGGCGCCTTCAAGCAGGCCAACAAATAACAGCAAACTAAAGACAGACAAAGCCATCTTTAGCAGAAGCTCAGCTCTTCGGCTTAAAACAAGTGTCTTGGCAGGTGTAACTTCTAAAGGTTGGCTCATAGGTAACTATTCTCTTATTGGACCTTTTTCGTTTGTAGATAAACAGAAAATTCACTTTTAGGAAGAAGATGTACCAGCGCCACAGCAGCCAAAGTTACTAAACCAGGGGCAAGAGGCAAGGCAAAGCGCGTACCACCATACAAAATGAGTGTGATCAAAACATACCAGGCTATCAGAGTCACTAGCAACGTCACAATATGATTGTTTAAACGCCAGCCGACAATGGCGCCGCCAGCAACAAACAGGAGGAAGACCCCGTAAATCACGTTAAGAGGGAGAGTCCAGCTCCCCAGAGGTCGGCCCGCTCCCACCATTTCAGCAGGCGAGAAAAGTTTGTACAATTTCCAGGGCAAAAGGGCGATAAACTCTCGAGGATGGTTACTGATCCATTCCATTCCCATGCGCTTGAACTCTGTATCGGAGTCTACTTCCGAAAAGCCTGGCAAGATAAATGGTACATCCAGATAGTAACCGCCATCGGCGTGCTCGTTGTTGCCGCCGTAAAAGACTGCCCCTGTATTTGTTGTCAGGACAACCACCTGATCGTGAGCAAACACATTTCTCACTATCCAGGGCACAAGCACAACACATACAGTCACCTGAGCAACCAGCACGGACACTAAAACCCGGCGAGGCCAGCGTAGAACCCAACCCGCGACCAGGATAAATGCGGGAAAGGCCATGACTTCCGGTCTAACCAGGGTTGCTGCTCCTACAGCCAAACCTGCGGGAACCGCTTGAAGAAGGGAGTTGTTTTCAAAAGAACGCACCAATAACCATAAACCGAACCAAAGCAGCAAGAAAAACAGGGTTTCCGAATAGAGCCATGCTGTCATATAGATCATGATCGGATGCAAGGCAACTCCCAGTCCAGCAAAGACGGCCGTTGTTCTTCCGGCCAACCGCTCGGCAAGCGCAAAAATGGGAATGCACGTTAGCGCACCCAGGACTGCCTGCACGAGGCGCACTGGCTCCGGGTCCGGTCGCGTCAGTGCATATATCAGAGCCAGAAAAGCTGGATAACCCGGCATACGAAACGAAGTAGGCGTTTGACCATCCCAGGTAAGGCCTAAACCCTTAAGAAGATTTATAGCGAGAAGGTGGTACCCTGAGGCGTCACCGTAAAACGGCTGCTGCTGGATGATTGGATCTAGCCGGGGAGCCAGCAGCACGTACGTAACCCGTACCAAAAGCGCCAGAACAACAACACCTGATACGACCTGGTTAGACCGGTTCAACTTAAGATTTACCAGTATCGCGTTCATTAACTTCACCCTACCGCCACCTTTTATTTACGGATTGACGCCTGCCAGTCACCAGCTAATTGCTAGAAGGAAGTGGAATGACGGCATTCTGCTCCTGGAGAGCGTTATATAATCTCTCGGCGATCAACTGGTGTGCCCGTGCGTTCGGATGCCGGTCCCAAGCCGCCACAATTAACGCCTCTAGATCCTGGCCTTGATACAGGTCAACCAGATTGATCGTCACAAAGCCTGCCTCATTGGCCAGCGTTTTCAGCTCCTCAGCATAACTTTCAGTTGTAGATATTTCCAACGTTGGTAAGAAGATCCACACCGGAACCGCCCCTGCTTCCTGTGACGCAGCCACAATGCGATCATAAGACCAGATCACCAGTTCTCGGGCGTAGGGCTTGAGGCGTCTCTCGGCTTCAACTTCCGTCATATCAGGCGTAATGCCTGCCCGCTCCATTAGCTCGTCGAGGTAGTCGTAGGGCAGTTCGGCCCCCCATTGCCTCAGGCTGGCCAGATTCCGCACGGCAATTTCCTCTTCGTGCTGGTGGGAAACAAGGAAAACAGCATCAGGGCTGAAGGCAAGCGCTCGCTCTTCCAGGATCAACAGCTCTTGCAGTATAGAATGCCCGGCGACACCAAAGTTTAAAACCTCGTACTTTTGATACTTGCTGTAATCATTCTGAAGATTGGCCTGTTTTTCTATAAGGGCCTCAAAGGTCTCATTATCGGCAACGCCAGAACCCATCACAAACGACGGGCCAAGCAGAGCTATGCGATACGTGCCTGGTGCTGGCGTCAGCTCGTAGTGCTGATCGCGCATGCCCCAGCTGTTGACGCTAAAACGCGCGCCATGAAATATGATGCTGGCATTGGGATTCAGATCGACGCCATAAAAATCATCGGTCACACGAGCCAACTCTGTGCTCTGCAGCAAGGGCCAGTCAGTCGGCCGTTTGGTATAAAGGTCCCATAATTCCGTGTTGAAGCTGTTAATGTTCGTCAGGTCTTCGTAGTAGCCCCGCAATAACAGCTCCGCCTCACGATCGCTAAGCCGCGCCTGGGTTAGATCGGCCAGGACCTCTTGGGGACGGCCGTTTAACTGTTGGTGAACCAGCGGATTGCCCAAGGCAAAAACAGCCAGCAAAGCCGTACCCGTCGCCAGAGCAGTTTTGTAGAAAACTGGTTTGGCAAGACGCTTAGCCGAAGCTTTCACATCCATATACTCTGTATAGAATTTAGCGCCGACCAAAGAGCCGACTACCAGGAAGAGGGGCGTCAGGTTACCGATGCCACCCAAAGGTTCTCCTAATACAGCGTAGAGAGAAAGGAAATCAGCGACCGAAGGACTCGTCCAAAGAGACCAGAGCACCGTGATTGTCGTGAAGGTCGCCACAGTACCCAGGGAGGCCAGTGCTGCCTGGCGGAAAGAAAAGGTGCGATTGCCCAGACTGCGCTTGCGCCCGTACTTCGTCTCGTAAAGCGAATTGCTGAGCACCAGCAGGGCAAAGAAGACCCAGAAGAGAATGTCCGGCGTCGTCAGGAGCAGAGAGCCGCGCAACCAGAACCATTGGTAGAAATGAAGTATCCAGGTAATGAAGAAGGCAAAAAGCGTCGACACAATCAGCCGATTCGTTTCGCTCAGGTTACGCAGGCGGAAGTAGGTGGGATAGTAAAACACCTTGACCATGAAATCTTTCCAGTAGATGTTGGCACGCCGCCAGAAATCAGTAAACCCGGAAGCAAGGAAGTAGCGATTGTTGGTAGCAGGTAAATTGAAACCGAATAGATGCAGGATGCCAATTGCCAAGTGAAACTGGCCCGTGATGCGCAAGAGCAGCATGAGGTTAGGCACTAAATATTGCACCAGGTCGCCGGCGTTGCTGATGTTTTGCGGCGAAATGACAAGATAGTAGTTGACAAAACGATAAACAATGAGTTGGAAGATGCCACGCAGCATCCAGGAAACGCCTGTCTGGTAAATCTGGTGTTCCTCTTCATTGTAGTAGGTGCGCCGGAAATTACTGTAATCGACGATAGGAAAAAGAAGGAAGACAATATTCGGCAATAAGAAGAAATAAGCAAGCGTCCGTGTGACGTTAGACTCCACTTTCTTGTGCTTTAAATCATACATGTAGGCAATAAGCCGAAACATAAACAGCGAAGCCAATACCGGCCAGATAGCGCCAGACAGGCTGGTGGAGATCGTACCCAGGTGCATAAGCGCCAAAACTGTACCCGTAGCCAACAGCAGCAGCGCCCGTGCGAAAAACGGAATGGGCAGATGGCAAATGGCAATCAAACCAAAGCCGATGGCAATCAACGGCAAGCCGGCAGCCAGGCCAAAAACACCTAATATGGCTGCCAGCGAGATGAACAAGAAGTAAGCCAGCCGATACTGGGCAGGCAAGAAGTAATGGATGATGAAACCGAAGAGAATGAGAAGAGAAAGGTTGTGGTAAAATGCCTGATTTTCTATATGAAACTGCTGGATTATCAGGACGAGTAACCCCAGCTGGAAAAGAACGCCCAGGAACTTACCCCACTTGACACGCTCTGTGGCAAAAGAGGCCAGCCATTCACGAACATTCTGGCCTCTCATGGCGCCTGTCGGCGCCAGGCCTGACAGAATTAAACCACCAATAACCGAAGCCAGGAGAAGATATTTGGCCGGTTGGCCCGGCAAGCCCCCCAAAACGATCATATCAGCGGCAAAGGCAGCTGAAACCACCCCGGCAATAACCAACAGCCACTCAGCCAGGCGACGCTGTGCCACCGGGGCGCTTAGTATGATGCCGCTTACTAAAACGGCAAAACCACTGAGGGCCAGGGAGGCCCGGTTCGGACTCAGGCTACTTTGGCCACTGATCCCCAATAAACCGGCAGTTACGGCAAGGATAATAGCCGCCACGCCTGCTATCATCATAACAATTGGCAAAATCCGGTTACGTTCCACGTTTAAAATTTCAGTGCGTTGCATCTGTCAGGATCTCCTTACACCAGTCATAAATACTCTACTTACCTTGCTGTTACTTCTCAATTCGGCTTTCTGGCGCCAAAATCATTTAAGAACATTTTTGCCGGGACATTAATTAAAGAAATGCTTTACGAGTAAATCATGAAGAAATGATTGCGTATGGCAGGGTACACAGAGTAGCGCTACAGCAACTACTCTGTGTTCTGCACTTCAATTAAATCCAGTTTTTATGAAATTCTCAGGAAGCCGCTCAGGAGTGCTTTATTTTACTTCTTCGATCTCCTGATCGTTCATTGTCATAGGGAAGATCTCTTGCTCGCTGGCACCACAAGTCTCTGCCTGGAATTCTTTCCGATCGATGACCTTGTATTTAAACTTCTCAAAAAGCGAAGGGCTTTGTAGGTACTCAATGAATTCCATGTACTCCTCGTGACGGTCAAAGAAATCACCTGCCAGGAGATAGTGACCAGCAGCCATGGCGTCTTCATGCTTGGAATGATTTTCACCAACCACCCCACTGGCGGCCGCAAAAGTAACGGAGTGCGGGTTATAAAACAGGCGGATAAGATTGTGAACGATGTTGTACGCGCCGTTTATTTTGCCGTAAGCCGCAACCAGTGGATCATCACCGCTGCCATTGCTGTTTGTGAGCTTCTGATAGATAGCTTCCGACACCAAACGGCTGCCATTCATGGAAAGGAAGATGCCGCTGGAGAAGATAGGATCAATGAACGTAGACGCGTCACCGACCAAGGCATAATTAGCGCCAAATTTGTATTCCTTCGCCATAGAGTAAGAATAGTTGCCTTCAACCCGCAGGAGCGGTTCTGGCTGTGCACCAGCAACCAGCTTCTCGACAAAAGAAGAAGTCAGCAGCTCCTGTTCATATAAGGCCTGCTGCCAGTCCTCATGCTGCTCGGAGAGCAGTGCTTTTTGCTCGCGAATGTATTTATTCTCCAGCACGACGCCAACGGTAAGCCAGTCCTTCCCCAAGGGGAAGACCCATATCCACCCTTTCTTGTCGCCACCGAGGTAAACGATAAGTGACATGCCTTCTTCCAGACCACCCTGCAAAGTTGCACCGTGCCAGTGTGTCCAGAGTGCGGTGCGATCCAGCCCTTCCAAGGACTTGCGCCAGCCATTGCGCGTCGCCAAAAAAGCGTTACGGCCGCTGGCATCCAGCAGAAACCGGGCATTTAAAACCATTTCCTCGTTGTTCGGCCCTACTGCGCGCACCTCTACCGTGCCATCTGGCCGTTCCAGTTCAACGCTCTGCACGCGGGTCTCTTCACAGACCTGAGCGCCGTGGGCGCGAGAGTTGTCCAGAAGAAGCTTATCGAATTCGCCGCGGCTGACCTGGAAAGAGAGGTAGCTTTCATCGTGAATAACGCGGTTGAAGCACCAGGAGGTGCCATGCTGCCCATCAATATCCACAAAACGAACGCCGGGCTTGCGTACAAAACTTTTTTTCATTTTGGATAAAAGGCCAAGCTCTTCAAAAATCTTGTAGCAGAAGGGCAAAAGAGACTCACCAACGTGATCCCGCGGAAATTTTTCTTTTTCCAGCAGGGTGACGCGTAAGCCTTTCTTTGAAAGGAGGGTCGCGGCGGTCGAACCCGCCGGTCCACCGCCAATAATTACCACATCCTGTAGAGGCTGGATAGATGACATAAGTTAATACTCCTTAGTGATCGAGTGTCTTGAGTCTTTGATAATCAATTTTATCTGTAGAGGTTTTAGGAAGCGCTTCCTGGAATGAAAAGAGATCGGGAACCATGTAGGCGGGCAGATTCTCGGTACAGAACCGCTTCAGGGCAATAACCGACGGCCGCTTTTCTGTCTCGCGGCAGCTGAGGAAGGCC
Organism: Promineifilaceae bacterium (SeqCode); assembly: GCA_041748655.1. Taxonomy (GTDB): domain Bacteria; phylum Chloroflexota; class Anaerolineae; order Promineifilales; family Promineifilaceae; genus Leptofilum. Next base: position 9,073 of record JBGTCV010000141.1, read on the forward strand.
TTAATGCGCACGCCGTTCTCTTCGTCGGACAGGGCAATAACGGCCGCTTCCTCAATGGCCGGGTGGCGGTAAAGGCCAGCCTCTACCTCGCCGAGTTCAACGCGATAGCCACGCTTCTTGACCATGCGGTCTTTGCGTCCAACGAAGGTATAGTTACCATCGTCTTCCTCAACCACAATGTCGCCGGTCTTGTACCAGCGTGTGCCGTCGGTTTCAGTGAGAAAAGCGCTCGCGGTACGCTCTGGCAAGTGCCAATAGCCTTGCATAACACCAGGGCTGCGGCCGCACAACTCGCCCTCCTCACCTACAGCAACCTCCTGCCCGGCCGGGTCCACTACCTTTATCTCGTAGTGAGCGCACGCCTTGCCAATGGGAAACGGCCGTGTGCGCTCTTCAGGAATGTGGGCCGGAATTTCATAGTAGGTGCACACGTTGGTTTCCGTCGGTCCATAGAGGTTAAAGTAGCGAGGCGCCGGCAGCCGCTCTTTCAGGCTCTTTAGATGCTTGACCGGGAAAACTTCACCGGCAAACAGCACAGTACGCAAAGCTGGATAATCATACTGCTCGAGTTTCCCATACTGAGCCAGCAGGCTGAGAATCGAAGGTGTGGAATACCAGACTGAGATCTGCTTTTCAGCGATCAGTGCCGCCAGCCGCACCGGGTCTTTTCCCAACGACTCTTCAACAAGCACCAACGTAGCGCCATGCTTAATGGGCACGTAGATGTCGAGAATAGAGAGATCGAAGTGAAACGGGGCATGGGACGAGAAGCGATCTTCATTCGTGGGTGCAAACGCTTCAGAACACCAATCGACAAAGCTGATGGCCGCCCAGTGTGAAAGCATCACACCTTTTGGTTTCCCTGTAGATCCGGACGTGTAGAGAATGTAAGCCAGATCAGTCAGAGTGACCTCTTCTGCCTCTGCCACCGGAGCCGGGTCCACCGCCTGAGCCTGCACCAGAGCATTCTTTAGTGGAACGCCGGCGCCGGTACCTGCAACGCAGATGATCTGCGGTTTTTCCCCGGCCTGCGCCATCTCATTGAGCAGCCCCTCTACGAAGCGCTCTTCCACAATAACGACCTTTACCGAACAGTTGCTGAGGATGTAGCTGTTTCTGGCTACAGGGGCGCCAGGATCAACGGGGACGTAAGCGGCGCCGACTTTCAGGATGCCAAAGATAGAGGCCACAGCATCTATAGACTTGCTCATGTAGATGCCCACTCGATCCCCACGGCGAACGCCCAAATGGTGTAATCTGTTGCCCAACAAGTCAGACAGTTCAGCTAACTCTCGATAGTGAATAGTCCCCTGCCCGAGCTCATCAACGGCCACACGATTGGGCCATTGTTGTGCAGAATGTTCGAGAAAGTGGTGCAGTGCCTGGGTAGCCATCGTCCTTCCTCAATTAAAACTTGGAGTGTACCAGCGTGGCGATATCGGGAATTGTGTTCAGGTAATCAACTGCTGTTTCGTGAGGCTCAATTTGGATTCCGAAGTGGTTCTCCAGGAATGCCACCAGCTTTAAGGTCGCCAGAGAATCCAGAATGCCGTCAGTGATCAGTGCCGTAGAATCGGTTAGTTCGTCAGGATTTTCTCCGGGCAAAAACTCATCTAGGATGTATCTCTTGATCGTAATTTTTGTGTCTTCCATCTTAAAATCATACTCCTGTCACATGGTGGCCATAGTCGGCCGTTTTCTTTAACAAAGCACTACGGAAACGATTCCGGGCTATAGTAATGCTAGGGGAGGCTCCTTACAATAAGGCTTACCTATTTCGCCTGATTCGAAGCGCTATGACAGTGGCGATAAGGACAATTAACGCCGCTGGCAGCACCCCCAAGATCAGGAGCCCGGTGGTGGTTCCGGTGTCAATGGGTCCTATTTGCAGCGGCTGCCGGTCATCTTGACTTTGGGGTATGGCCACGGTTGGCGTAGGCAAAGGCTGAGGCGTTGGCGTCCCGGTTGGGATTACCGTCGGTGCAGGGGTTAACGTAGGCACCGGAGTGGCCACCGATACAGATTCTTCCCATTGGCGGTTGGAGAAAAACAGGCCATCGTATACGCGGCCACTCTCCGGCTCAGTTACCAGGCTAGATAAGACAACAGCCAGCAAGCCATCGGGGCCAACCGCCGCAGCCAGTCCATCAGCGTCAGTCATCTCTTGCCCAAGCGCTATATCTGATTCCTGGAACCAGCGTCCCTCTTTCCAGGACCAGTGTTTAAGCTCTATAGCACCCGCCAAACTGCTTTTCCCGAGCATCAGTATGTGAGGTTCATTGCCTGAATCCCTGATGAGAGTTGTGGGGCCCACATGTAACGACGGGTCGGACAGGCGCATGGGCTCACTCCAGGTAAGCCCACCATCAAGCGACTGTTGGTGCCATAAGGCGGTCAGATCATTACTGATGCTTACCCAGGCGCGGTGCAGATGAAGTTCATTGATGGCGACAATTTCACTCCAGGCTATGGGGCTTGCCATAACAACCTCTGGTTCAGACCAGGTCTGCCCGCTGTCTTTTGACTGAGCGTAAACGAGCGCCTGGATTTGTGCACCCTGCGAAGCCGCATGACGGGTCCAAAGTAGATGCAGCGTGTGATCATCACTTGTGATAAGGCGAGGCCGCCCAACCATCGCCCAACCAGCGGCATGGCCGTCAAATATGCGTTCCGGGGTTGACCAGACGGAGCCCCCATCATCTGACCTGGTCAGGTAAAGCCCCCGCTCTTCATTTAGAGGTACAGAGTAAACGACAAAAAGTATGTTTTCGCTGGTGGCAGCCACACCGGGCCATTCGCCACCAATTTGGGAACCAGACAGGATTTGCGGCTCAAGCCATTCGGTTATGGACGCGGCCCGGTTGGCGAAGACGCGTCTGAAAGTGATCTCATTTGCTTCCCCACTACTCCAGACAAGATACAAACTGCCATCAGCACCAGCAGAGAGCGACGGTTGCTTGGCATTGTTGGACGAATCTACTATCACTCGTGGCGGCAGCCACCCACCAGCGTTAAGCTGAGAATAGTAAATGGCCTCACCAACCACAGTCGAGTCGCTTAAGAAGATGCCGGTTACTGGATTACCAGTTTCGCTCCATACGGCGTGTACACGGCCGTCCGCTCCCACTACTAACTGCGGCAATTTCAAATGGACATCACTCTGGACCAATGCTTCAGGGCTGCTCCAGATAGGCGTGGCGCTGAAGCGATCAGTCCACTCCTCTAACCCGCCCAATGGTCGCTGCAATAACCAGATATCTTTACTGACAGTACTGGTGCCGCAGCCAAAAACAGCCAGCTGATTCTCACTGGAGCTGCTGATGTGGAGACAATCCAGGGTGAACTTACGCAAAGTTTCGGGATCTGTAAACTCAACCAATGGTTGCAGGTCAGGTTCACTCCACAGTGTGCCATCCCAAATCTGAAGGTCAGCCTCAGCTTCTACCCGTGTGAGCAAAAACAGCTGATCACCCCGAACGATAAACTGCCCATCTGTGGGACAGACGGTTTTGGTTAAAACCGCCTGCCGTGGCTGCCAGGAACTGCCCTGATCTGTAGACCACGTATGATATTGAGTGCATTTCTGTCCTTCGTCACTCGACTGCCAGGTCAGGTGAACCTCATTGGCTACCAAAGCGATGTCGATCCGTGAAGGGCCGGGCCTCTCTTCATCCTCACTCTCAAACGCTCGTTGGTCGACAACTAACGGTTCCGCCCAGCTCTCCTCATCCCCATCCTCATCCCCGCGCAGGTACGTGATTAACACCCTATCCAGCAGGCGATTGTCCCAGACAATGTAAATCTGGCCATCCTCAGCCGCCACAATCTTGACATGGGACTGATCAGAAGCATCCACATGGTAGTAATTGGATTGGTACAGTTGAACCACATCTGTCCAGCTGGCTCCGCCGTCGTCAGACCGCCGATAGTAAAGGCCTGCGGTTGTCTCACCCGCTGTTTTTGGTCTGATATAGGCCAGGTGCAGACGGCCGTTGGCATCAACAACAACGTCGTGGGCGATAGCAATGGTGGAGAGCCGGGTACGCGTCGTCCAACCGGCTCGCGTGGTTAGCTCCGGCACGGCACCGCGGCTGTACCATAATATGCCATCTTCCCCTTGCCAGAAGCCATGAATCAACTCGTCTTCGCCATCGGCCACCAACAGGGGTGAAAACAGGCTCTCGAAGCTGTCATCACTGGGGACTGTGAACGGTGGGTCGCTGAAAGGAAGCCGAAGGATGGCGGGGTCGCTCCATTCTTCGCCGTCGCCACTCATGTATTCAAAACCAATGACCCCATCTTGCCAAAGCAGATGGTAGGTGCCACTGATGTCAACCGTGAACGCCAACTCAGTTGCCGAGCCAGACTGTGATAGATTGAGGGGTGCCTCCCAGGCCTCGTGCTCAGATTGAGCGGCCGTATGGAGAACGACACCCATAAACAAACCAAACAAAAAAACGATCGAGAGTAAATTACGTAGGTGTTTCTTCAACTGTTTCATTCAGACCTTGTCATTTCGCGGAGCGTTTTAGTAATCAGATGCTCCAACATCAAGTGAATATCTTCAACTTGCTCAATACAATCACTGGGCACGTGAACGTGAATATCGACCATACCACCCAATTGACCAGCGTCGAATCCGGTGAAACCCACCGTCGTCGCCCTGGCCCTATGGGCTACCTCAACAGCGCGTAAGACGTTGGGTGAATTACCGCTGGTGGAAATACCAATCACGACGTCACCCGCTTGTACCAGGTTTGCCAGTTGTTGAGCAAATACATTCTCATATCCTTCATCATTCGCGTAAGCTGACATGATGGCCACATTATCAGACAACCCTATCACCTTAAAATGAAGCCAACCGACCTGGCGAGTATTTTTCGCCAGGTCGCACACAAAATGTGAGGCCGTTGAAGCGCTACCCCCATTGCCCATGATAAATATTTGCTTGCCCGTCAACCGGGCCTGATGAAGGAGATCAATGGTGGCTTGAACTGGCTCGGCCGCAAGCAAATCAAGCACCTCTTTCAGCTCTCCTACGTATTTTTGCACCTGATTCATGTTTACTTCCTTTTTGCCGCAAAAAAGCAGCTTATCCAATAAGTCATCTACCAACTTAACGTTGATAGTCAAAAATTACCTTGCTCCCATCCTGGCCCAGAGAAAAAGGATACTCCTGAAATCCTTTCATGGCATCACGTACAGAATCATGTCGACCTTGGGGAACATACAGCAACAAGAAACCGCCTCCGCCAGCGCCGGAAATTTTACCACCGGTTGCCCCTGCCCGACGCGCCATCTCATACATATCGTCTAAAGAGCCATTGCTAATCTGGCTGGCCAGCTGCTTCTTCAGCAGCCAGCTCTGGTGTAAAAGCGCGCCAATGGCGTCAACGTTCTCTTTCTGAACCTCGTCACAGGCAGTATGGACGATCTGTTTCATTTCGTCCAAGATTGAAAGTCTGTCCTTGATATTACGTTTTTGCTCGTTAAGAATGCTATCCGCTTTGCGAGTAACCCCGGTGAAGAAGAGCAGCAGATTCTCGCTTAAGCGACGGATGGTCCTTTCGCTTGGGGTGATACGATAGGAGATCACTTCACCGGTCGTGGTAAATTCCATAAAGCGAAAACCGCCATAGGCAGCAATATATTGATCTTGAATCCCAATCGGTTTATGCAGAACCTCTCGCTCAATTTCGCACGCTTCATGGGCCAGGCGCTCGGTAAGGACGAGCTCGCGTTTGAACGTATACATGGCGTGTAAGGCGCCTACGGTTACGGTGCTGGATGAACCCAGCCCTGAGCCCTGGTCGGGGATGTCACCCATTGTGGTGATTTCGACTCCCCCAGTAATCCCCGTTTTGCGCAGAGCCTCACGGATCAGTTCATGCTGAATCTGGTCAATGGTATCCACCATTTCGGTACGCGTATAACCGATGCGAAACTTGGCGTCGAACCGCTTTTTGATCGTCACGAAGATATATTTATCAATGGCCGATGTAAGCACACATCCTCCATGTTCAAGGAAGTATGTGGGGAAATCGGTACCGCCGCCAAACAGACTGACACGCAAAGGCGTCTGGATAATAATCATGACTCTATCTCCAAGATAGCAATGCTACCAAAACTGCTCTAGCTACCTCAACTATTTACACGGTGCAGGCGAGAATGATTGAGTGAGAAGGTGATGGCCTGTCTATATATATCTTCCAGCCCAGCAGCGACACTCGGCCAGTGATGATATTTCTCCACGTAGATACGGCCGTTGCGGCCCAAGGCGCTTCTTTTGTCCGGATCAGCGAGCAAATCCACGATGGCCGCCGCATAGGCTTGCGGGTCGTCGGCCACCATGAGGTCGTGACCCGGCACAGCTTGTAAAGCCGACATGGCCTGGGAGGTGGTCACTACGGGCGCGGCACAGGCCAGGGCCTCCAGCACCTTGTTTTGAATGCCGGCCCCATACTGTATAGGGGCCACGGCAATGGCGGCTTGTTGCAGATAGGGGGGCAGCGCTTCTACGGTGCCGGTCACAATGACGTTGGGATGCTCCGCCAGGGCCTGAATTTCGCGCAAGGGATCTTTGCCAACGACACACAACTTAACCTCCGGACGCTCGGCCCACACCCGCGGCATAATGTGGGTGAAAAGATACAACACCATGGTGACGTTGGCGTGGTAACTCATCTTGCCGCTGATCACGAGTGTGTCCTGGCTACGGGTAACGGCCGTATCGGGACGAAAGTGTTCAACGTCAACGCCGTTGCCCAAGACTGAAATGGGCTTCGGCACGGCATTGTTTTGGCCTAACTGCAACATGGCTGCGCGATCTGCCGGAGACGTCACAATGACATGCTCAAACTTATCCAGCAACCAACCTTCATAATATTCAGTGCGGCCCAGTTCAAAACGGCTGCGCATACGGCCGATCATATTCTCACTCTCTACCGACGCCTGACGAAAAAGATGTGTGATACAGTCCACGCTGTCCCAGACAACCGGCAGGTTGGTATGGTGTTTCAGGTGGAGTCCATACCGGGAGCCACGCAGGTGTTCCACGTGAATGACGTCGTAGGATAAACGGCCGTTTAAAGAGGAAACCAAGTCGGGTCGCCAGGAAAACACACTTTGCAGCGGCCGACGGCTGGGCAAAGCCAGAGCACTGTTAAGCAAAGAGCGCCAAAGGGGCATTGGCAGTGCGATTACCTCGTGGCACAGCTGTTTTAATTGATCCAATTGAGCGCGTTCCTGTTCGCCTGTCCACAGCGTCAAGACCGTTACCTGATTGCCTCGCTGAGAAAGGTGGCGAATGAGGTTATACGGCCGGGTACGAACTAAATTGGGCACATACGGGACGACAAAAAGGATGTTCATAGGCCGCATTTAACTATCTGTTCGTGGTCAATAAATTAAACAACTTTGGCATGGAACTGCCTGTCGAAGCGCTCCTTTCCCCTGCATAGTAGCCGTTGAGACATAAAACAGCATTACGAAACCGAACGGCTACTTTAAACCCGTTCGCCAATTCCCTTAACTTATTTGCGAATGGGCACTTTGTGGCTGCTACCCCTAACCACAAAAAGTCACCGTTTTCATGATTGATAGTATTGACCATACCTTAACAATCGTCTTAATCCTCACCAATTCAACAAGGGTTGCTTGAATTTCATTTTTCATCTGCGGCCGCATTTATTGGACCGGCAAGTTGTGGATCGTAAAGGTAAACCTCCATAGGAAACAGGCGCGCGCTAAAGTAGACATCAAACTGGCGGACGAGCCGCGCCTGATTTCTAGCCCAACGAGAAACGGTTGGGCCTTTTTCAAGGGCTGTCAGGTCCAAGACGATCCACACCCTCTGGTCAGAGGGTAAAGACTCGGCTAAACCCGTCCGTTCGAGCACCTGCATGCCTAAGGTTTCTTGCTGGAGATAATAATCGGCCAATGGTTTATGGCTGGTTACCACCTGGTCCCCTTCCTCCAGGTGGGTTTCAATGTACTCAAAGGCAGCTTTCCAATTGTCTCGATTGCCGTTTTGATACCTGTAGTACAGAAGATTATCTTCCATTGGCGCCACCAATAAAACCAGCACCATACCGCCAACGAGAACCCGTGTAGATAATGAGCTGTTGTTCTGCGCCATTAACTCTCTAATGGCAATGGCGGCCAGCAGCACAATGCTGGTCAAAGCCACAAAGACGTACCGATTGGCCGAATACAGCACCAGGGAAACCAGCATAACACTCAGGAACGGAACGGCCGTGCCAATAGCTAAAAACAACCTCAGGCGGTTGGCGCGCAATAACGCCGTAAAAGCGCCTACGAGCGCCATACAGGCCAGCGGAACACCAAGATAAAACACAACCCCGCCTAAAATCCACAAAGGGTTGTTGTTAACAAAACCAAAAGCGCTTTGTCCTCGCTCTGGATTCTGAACTGACGGATTTAAAAAAATGAGAGAAAACAGCCCTAAAATGCTTGGGACAAAAAAGAGAAGAATGTTTCGCCAGCGCCAACCTGGTGGCGTTTGAAAGGGGCCGAATTTTACGGCCGTCATGTAGAAAACCGTAACCGGCATAAGAAAAGCAGCCATTAGACGTTCAGAAAGCGCCAATGCAAAAAAGAGTGATGATAAAACTAAATACCACGGCTTATCTTCTTCAATGCCTAGATAAAAAAGCAGCAATGACAGCGTGTAGAACAAGAGTAAAGCAGTGTAGAAACGGGCATTCTGCGACCAGTAGATATGCCAGGGATTAACGGATAATAGCAGGCAAGCAAGCAGAGCCACTTTTGTATCGACTAATTTACGAGCCAACCAGTAGAAAACGGGCACAGTTACAACGCCAAAAATGGCCGGTACCAGCCGGGCGGCCCACTCGCTAACGCCAAATTGGTTGAAGGCCAAATAGGTACCAATCAACGAGGGGGAACGGCGTGATAAACTCAAATCAAACAGGATTTGGGACCGTTCGACAGTGATGTATTCGTCGCCCCAAAACCCCCATTCTCCCAACATGTAAAAACGTAACACGGCCGCCAAAAATGTCACGACCGCAAGCAACAAAACCTGGAAAAGCAAGTTTGTCTGAACAGCCGTTTTTACCCACCCCACTATACTTACCACCTGTCTCGTAGAGATATATTTTATCATTGTCCAATCGTGTCCTGCAGGTAAACTGATAGCCTGTTGGGCAAACAATCAGTTTCTCCACAACTTAACTGTTCGTACAATTACATCTTTTTGTATCGGCTTTTTGTATCGGCAACTGCTTTAGCTGACCGGATGTCCCGATGACTGTAGCAATCAAGTCTAACAGCGGTTCAACGCTCGTTTTACGTTGTTTGAAGCGCTCCTGAATACCCGCCTCGGCTAAAAAGCGATGGTAGGCTTTGGCATAGCGACCATTGCAGTGCAGGGCGGAGGTGATGAGCAGGGTTCCTTGTTCAATATTAGTAGCGAATACGCAAGGTTTTGGTGTTGCGTTTGTCGGCTTTCGAGCTGGCTGAGCGCATCTGGTTTCGTCGGTTAGGCACTGTTTGGTTTGGCCAAATTTATCAAATAGGGTAAAGCTTATGTATACTCGCAGCGGGCAGTTCCTAACTGCGTCACCTCTGGTCAAAATGTTAGATTATGCCCCTTGCGAGTATAGATTGCACAGCGAAAATTCACCTAATCGATCATAGCGACAGAAGCTTATCTTCAATCTTAAGGCTGCCACTGTTCTGCGGTGAGGGTAAATCGTAATCAAGTCCATTCTATACATCTGGACAAATCGTCATTGATGAAAAATTTTATTCTTTGACCAGTAAAAATACCAAGAGAGAAAATGCCATCTCGGTAGCCAAAGTCCATACATGACGTATACTCAACCAACCGTCTGACCGGTGTAATCCATAAAAGAGCTTGACCGGTGGTTCAAAACGTTCAGGCGTCAAAGGCCAGAACAACATTGCCCCACGCCCTGCTGTAAAGAAATCCATAAAGACGTGTACCTCGTAACATAGTAAGACCAGCGTAAACCAAAACCAGAAATCAGTCCGCTGTCGTAACCAGACCCCAAAACCGACCAAGACGGCAACCCCGAATCCAACAATGAGGCTGTTGGTAATGGTGTTGTGAAACCGATCAAATTGACCGGGAAAGATAAGTCCAGGTACGAAGTCAAGGTCGGGCAGTTGGGAGAATACCAACACGAAGATTAGAAGCCGAGGAAAAGGGCCAACGAGAGGTTGCCTCTTTTCGGGTTTTCGGGCTGTTTGTAGACGATAAATTGCATAACCCATGGCTGCATGGGCAATCGGTGATGGCATATTTTTTCTCCTCTTACCGTATCCTGTACACAAGTTAAAAGTGCGCCGACGTCTAAAAGTCCATTCTTTGGTCCGAAAAACCAAAACGTGCCGCAAATGCACTTTGGTACATTTACGACACGCTCTTCGGAACTCGTTTCCTTCAACAGACTGTTAGCCTATGAGCCAGGACAATAGTTATTCGCAACCAGGGGAAGGAAAATGTGGTGCGCTAATCCCTCTCCTTGTATATCCGATATAATTGTCGGTGCATCGAGCAAACCAAATGCAGTGGGAGCACAGGCTGGTTGGGTAAAGGCTCCCACGGCAATAGCCCAGTCAGATTGATAGGGGGCAATCCAAGTCTGGTTAGTGGGACTCAATTGCCCAAGGGCAATCTCGGCGTAAACTGCGGCCGTATCCACAGCAACGGCTGTTTGAGTGCCAAGCATACTTGATAAATCTATTTGTATCAAATCTGCGTTCTCAACGTAAAAAATGTAGTCTGTATTGTTCGGCCGTTTCAAACAAACACCGTTAGTCAAACTATTGCACCGCGTCATATCAGCAAAAAACCTGTCGTTCATAAAATCCGCATACGTTCGGATCCATTTTGGATTTGGATAGGGTAACGATGTTCCTTCTCCCTCATTGGCACTTGTATCTCCAAGTAAGTTTCCCCATATATTAGCAATCCCCCCAGCCATCGCCGAATGCCAAAGCCCACGCCGCGTCAACAGCATTGTATAGTCTTTCGAATTCCCTTCATTACGAATGCGGAAACGATCTTCGGAAAAAGAAGGTTCCTGCGGCCTTGCTTCAATCGTTTCCACATACATATCATAATCAGGCCGATGCTGTTCATAAGAAGAAAAATCCATTGCCTCTGATAGCTGAGTAAGCTGATTTTTTTGAGATCGTGCTCCCAGTAAATGCGTCCAGCCTAAATGGGCCTGCATGTAGGTATGCCATGCAGTCAATTTTGGTTCATCTGTCCATTCAAACAAATCGAATCCATATCCTATCGTCCATCCAGGCAGTGGGCCAAGCCGTGCCGCAATATATCGCTGCAGTCGAAGATCTACCGGGCCGTTGATGCCCCCTGGTAAGTAATTGGGGTTTTGCTTTCGTTGATTATCGCCCCACATCCAAATATGCACCACGCCGCCGGCATTGTATACCTTTGTTATCATCAGTTCCAGGGCTTCAAACGTCTGCGTATCTGGATTTAGACTGCTGCCACTAATTTGATCGCAGTCGGGTTCGTTAATGTCGAACCAACGGCAAAATACCGGTGTGTGCATGCCGTTAAAGCCATGCTCTACAAAAAACGTTTGAATCTCATCATCCACACGACCAGGATTATTCAAGTAATCTTGAGGGCCGCTCACCATCACAAATTGGGGAACAAACGCCTTATTATTGCCAGAGCGCATCCATTTGTCACCAAAATGGGTCACAAAACCAGGTGAATTTGGATTAGGATTAATTATTACTGTACCGGTATGGGCATTCAGATCAGTGTCGCTGCTTTCTGTAACGAAGCTCCAGTTCCCTATTCGCGTGCCGGCAAAGCGGAACTTCCATGTGTTGTTTCCATTATAAAACATTTGGCTCGTCCGTGTTTCACCGGAAGAGCTATGCGTAAACGTCACACTTGCCCCTAAATCAAAAGGGTTTCCGCTGTAAGACGAATTTGAAAGCGTCCACTCCAGGTAAGGTGACCAGAGCGTACCTATTTGATTGGGAAAAGTTATATTTGTACTCTCATTAATACGGGCTGAAGCGGAATCAAAAATCAGAATAGAAATTGCGATCAATAAACTGATTAAGAGGATAGCGCGCTTTAATATTGTTGCGGGTTTCATCGGTCTGCTCCTTAAAACTTTTCATATTGTTACGGCTTTCAGCCTGGAATTTGCTGCTCAATACTCAACTTAAGCAATCACATCCGGGTTATTTCATCTGGCAAGAATGACACAACAAAATAAAAAGTAGGGGGGATAAGCAACTCTTACTGTCTGAAAGCTCTTCACGCTTTGCTGCTTTTAATAAATTGACAGATGGGCGAACTTGCTTTTCTCTGCCAATACTTCTTCACATCTTGTTTGCTTCCGTAAACCTTGAATTGTGTCTGGCCTCACCTCCTTCTGGCTAATTTATGTTATGACAAAATCTGCATTTACTCATGGCTGCATGATAGCCACGATGCCAATGGCGGGTGAATAGGAAAAAACGCACAGTACTGCCGTCCTAAGCTTCCTGTTTGGCGGCCAAAATCTGGTCTATTTCTATGGGTTTGGGGTTAAGTCAGGGTCATTTGGGGAGTTTTTAATAACTTTTTGCCGAAACAGCGAAGAACGGCCACATTTTTGCCAAGGGTATTTCTTTACGCCTTCTTCATGTTGGGAAACGGCCGTTCTTATCTGTCACTTATTTGAGCTGTCGGGTTGGCTGGGCGCAACTGGCTCAGGATGAAAGCCGCTTTTTGGTCTGGAACCTCGCCATCGGCGATGGCAGCGATTGCTACTCCGGCTGCAATCGACAACGGTGAATCGACTCACTTCGGAAAAAACAGGACGTTAATCGCCGACCAGATTGGCAGCCAATTGAGCCGCCTGCCACAGCCAATCAATAAACAGCGACCAGTTCTCATTCGATGACACAATTGCTGGCTCCTCACATCCCAGCGCCCAGACAGTGGCGGCGTCAAACAACTGCCACGCCTGCTCATTGTAGTCCGGGCTACTACCATTGAAAAACGCTATTCGCCGCGCTGGGGCCGTCATGCCAACCATAGCATCCCCGGCTTCGTAAGCAAAAATGGCGCTGCGACTGACATCACCCGCCAGCGTGGCAATCGTGATGGCACTTGCTGTGGGCACCCCCCAGTAGAAGCGGCGCGATGTGGTCAACACCGTCACCGTCCCCTCGGCCAGCCCGCCAGCCAGCGGATGGCTGGCATCGGCAATCGCCAGCTGCATCTGGTTGTTGATGTAGTTGTAGTCTACCCCCACCGCACTGCCCGTCAACTTCATGTCGTCGTACAAGCCTGATTCCCAGGTGATCACCGGCACAGCTGTGTTAGTAAAGGTACTGCCGACACGGCGCGAGTCTATAGAGTCGGAGATGATGATGAGGTTTTTGCCGACGGCATCGCCGCTCGCCACTTCGTTTTGGCCGCGAATGATCACCTCGTGCCCCTGCGTTGCCAGCCGGTCTACCAGTGCCTGGTCTGGCGCTGACAGTAGCTGCGAATCACCCACGAACAGAACGGTGGCCATATTACAAGCGGAACCGGAGGACGTTGCCGTCGCTGTTGGCGTGGCCGTGGCTGTTGGTGGCACGGCCGTGTTTGTGGCTGTTGCCGTCGATGGGGGCAGTGTTTCTGTCGCTGTTGCTGTGGGTGTGTTGGTGGCAGTTGATACAACGGCCGTACTTGTCGCTGTCATCGTCGGGGTGTTTGCCGGAACGGCCGTGTTTGTGGCTGTTACCGTCGGCGGCAGCAGCGTTTCTGTCGCTGTTGCCGTGGGCGTATTGGTAGCAGTTGATACAACGGCCGTGTTTGTCGCCGTAGCTGTGGCCATTGGTAGCGTTGGCGTCGCCGTTGGAGTAGAAGCGCCGTCACAATTCAGCGCCCAGATAGTGGCGGCGTCAAACAACTGCCACGCCTGCTCATTGTAGTCCGGGCTACTACCATTGAAAAACGCCACGCGCCGCGCCGGAGCAGTCATGCCAACCATAGCATCCCCGGCTTCGTAGGCAAAAATGACGCTGCGGTTGGCATCACCCGCCAGCGTGGCAATTGTAATGGCACTTGCCGTCGGCACCCCCCAGTAGAAGCGGCGTGGTGTGGTCAGCACTGTCATACTCCCCTCGGCCAGCCCGCCAGCCAGCGGATGGCTGGCATCGGCAATCGCCAGCTGCATCTGGTTGTTGATGTAATTGTAATCTACTCCCACCGTACTCCCTGTCAGCTTCATGTCATCGTACAGTCCCGATTCCCAGATGATCACCGGCACAGCCACGTTCGTAAAGGTGCTGCCAACGCTGCGCGAGTTGATGGAGTCGGAGATGATGATGAGGTCTTTGCCGACTGCATCGCCGCTCACCACCTCGTTTTGGCCGCGAATGATCACCTCGTGCCCCTGCGTCGCCAGCCAGTCCACCAGTGCCTGGTCTGGTGCCGACAGTATCTGCGCATCACCCACAAACAGAACGGTAGCGGTGTTACATGTGGAACCTGTGGGCGTGGCTGTGGCTGTTGAGGATACGGCCGTGTTTGTAGCTGTTACCGTCGGGGTAACTGGCGGCGTGTTGGTTGAGGTTGCTGTCGGCGTGCTATCTAGAAACGGCGCCAGCGCATCAAACCATGCCTGAGCCATCTTCTGCTCACCCGCCGCATTTGGATGGGTTCCATCGTACGTATCGACTATAGCGCTAAAGCCCGTAAAGTGGTCTACGACGACTACCGGCGAATTGGGCTGTGTCTTATTCGCCGCCAGTGCCGGGATTTCCGCATTGAGCAGCGGCACGCGCTGAGCACGGAGTGGATGTGTCGAGGGGATCAACTGAGCCAACAAAATCGTCACGTCAGGATTATCGATCCGCAAAAGATCAATGATCTGGCCTATCTCGTCAATGGTTTGAGCCACCACAGCAGCATCACTGCCTGGATCTTGCAGATCGTTAGAGCCAACGTGTAACAGCACAATATCGGGCGTATAGCCTTGCAGCCAATCGGCCAGCTTACCGCTGCCGGAATTGACGGGGCAACCACTGCAGCCATTAATAATTTCTTCCGCATACCATCCCCAGTGCCCTTCATGATCCATATCATAATCGGGATTGGGCGGTGGCTGGTTAGGGTAAACAACGTCCCACGAGCCCACAAAATCCAAGTCAGTGTATCCATTGGATTGCAGCATTTGCCACAAAGCGCGACGGTAACTGTTGTACTTATTTCTGCTCTGGTTCTGACCTTGGGTAATGGAGTCACCCAGTGGCAAAATGGTGATTGGCTCGTTAGCGCCGGATGTCTGAGTTACCTGGAACACAAGCAGGATCAGAAGGGAGATAACAGTTATCTGTAAAACGAATTTGGCTGTTCGGAGGTAAGGTTTTGTCAACATTCCAGCTTCCTTCTCGCTAAATTTTTATCCATTTGTTACCTTGCCTGTTTCGACCGTGGCAAACCAATATCGCTTCGATTCTAGGAACCGGTCCTTACCTGTCTCCTTACACCTCTGTTTCTACCAGCAGGCTGGATCTTTTTTCTACTCCTCAAAATCCCCAACGGCAATGGCCCAATCGGATGGGTATGGCGCTTCCCAGGTGTGGTTTTGCGGCGAAAGCGTACCCAGGTCGATTTCGGCATAAGGTAGAAGCGTGTCGACGGCAACGGCCGTTTGCAAACCATCCATCTGCGACAAATCCATCTCGACAACGGCCGTTTCCTCCGCGTAAAAGAGATACGCCGGGCGCAACGGCCGCATCAGGCAAACCCCATTTGTTAGCTCGTTGCAGCGCACCAAATCCACCCAAAAGCGATTCGCAAAAAAGGTCGCGTACGTCTTTATCATCTCTGGATTAGGATACGGCGCTGAGGTAGTTAAGCTGTCGTTGGCTTGGGGCGCACCTAAAAGATTTCCCCAGATATTGGCCACACCACCGGCCATCGTCGAATGCCACAAACCGCGCCGCGTCAGTGTCATGGTGTAATCTTTGTCGCGCCCCTCGTCCCGAATACGAAAGCGATCCTCAGAAAACGTTGGTTTATCTGGGCGCAGTTCAATAGACTCAACGTAAAGGTCATAGTCCGGCCTATGCTGTTCGTAGGACGAATAATCCATTGCCTCAGACATTTGATCGAGCCGATTTTTCCAGGAACGTGCGCCTAAATAATGAACCCATCCCATTTCGGAATGCATAAAATCGTGCCACTCCGTCAGTTCATCACCATCAACCCATTCAAACAGATCGTAGCCATAGCCCATTGTCCAACCAGGCAGCGGACCAAGGCGAGCGGCAATGTAGCGCTGCAAACGCCGATCCGCCGGTCCGTTGATACCCCACCGCTTCGGATTTTCGCTGCGCGAATCGTCGCCCCACATCCAGATGTGTACAACACCACCAGCCGCGTGCACCTTGGTGATCAGATCCTCCAGCGCCTCGAATGTGCGCATATCCGGGTTTGGGTCGGCAACATTAATACGGCTGCACTGCTGCTGTTCAATGTCAAACCAGCGGCAAAAAACGGGCGTGTGTGCGCCGTTAAAGCCATGTTCGGTAAAAAAGGTGTCGATGTTGTATTGAATCTCGGCGGGATTATTGTAGTACGTAAGTGGATTGCCGATCATCACATACTGGGGCACAAAGGCGCGGTCGATGCCGGTGCGACCCCACTTGTTGCCATAATGGGTGACAAATCCGATACCGTCCGCGTTAGGGGCAACGGTCACCGTCCCTTCACTGCCGTTTAGTTCCGGGTCTCTGCTGCTTGTTGTGAACAACCATTCGCCCGGCTGCGTGCCCGTAAAGCGAAACTGCCACGTGTTCTCCCCGGCGTAAAACAGCCCTGTCGTGTGTGTCTCGCCCGTCTCCGTGTGCACAAAGGTGGCCGTCGCCTCCAAATCAAACGGATTTCCCTCATAGGACGGGTTGGACAGGCTCCACTCGATGTAGGGCGTCCACTGTGTACCGGTGGCATCCAACAGTCCGTTGGGCGTCTCCGTCACCACTACGGGCGCGAGCGCCGTTTCTGCGGGCGACACGGCCGTTTCCGTGGCAGTTCTTGTGGGCGGCGCAACCGTATCTATGCCAGCGGTCGTTGCCGTCGGGTGCACCGAGGTCACCCTTTCCGGCTGTGGCAGCAAATAAACAAAACGAGATTCCAACATGCGGCCAGCCGTGCCGCGCGCCGTGGGCACCACCAGCAAAAGCAGCAGCGGCATGACACCCACGGCAGCCAGGGCCAGCCAGTTGACCCGCTTTACCAGCCACCGCGCCATCCCATCGATCAGCAGACCCAGGAAAGGCAGCACAACGGCCGTTGGCAGCAGCGTGCCCCACCCCAGCGGCGGCAGCGCCAGCAGGCCGGCAACCAAAATGAGGACCACATCGGCCAGGAAAATGATGGCGTAAACGGCCGTTTTCTCACGCCAGCGATAATGCAGTCCGGCCCCTATCAAGGCCACCGGCAGGACTGGCCAAAACGGCGCCCACGCACCCACACCCACGAGTGCGCCCCAAAGAGCCAGCGAGCTGAACAGCCAGCCAGGCAGCCGCTGCCATAATGGCGCATTTTCACGCCGCCACAGCGCCCCCTGTGCCCGAAAAAGCAAAGCCAACGCAAACAAAACCAACTGTACATTCATAGAAGTCTATCCCACACAAAAGGCGTGCCAGACGGTAAGGTCAGAAAAACCTTCGCCGCGCTGATACTCTATCGAAAAGTTATCATTTACCGCCGAAAAGCGTAAAGAATGCCTCCCAGCACGCCCTGCAGCACCACCATACCGTAGGCAATCCAGGCAAAGGCCACTGCTTCCGGCTTTGCCACCGCAAACGCGGCAAAGAAAAAGAAGTATACATTTTCACGAATGCCGATGCCGTTCACCGAAATGGGCAATAATGTGATAATCGTAGCCAGCGGCACAATCAAAAAGAAGCTGAAAAATGGGATTGGCAAATTCAGTGCGCGGGCAATCAGATAATAATGAAAGATCACATTTGCCTGTAGCAAGGCCGACAAAATCAGCGCCTTCACCAGCACGGCGCGCTGCCCCTTAAAGGCCAGAAATGCCTCAATGATGCCGTGAATCTTGTTGCCAAACGGCAGCTTTAAATTGGCAATAAAGCCCGGCAGCCACTGCGGCGGCATGAAGATTAGCCAGACAAAAGCCAACATACCCGCTGTACCCACACCAATCCACACAAACAGGTAAGGAATGCTGGCTGTCAATTCATTCGCGCCCAGCAAAGCCAGGAGGGCAAACAGCATGAGAGCCAGCAGACCCAAGAAGCGATCCACAAAGACGACAGCCAGCGCGCTGGATTTGCTCTGGCCCAGCCGCCAGGAGTCGTAAGCGCGATAGACGTCGCCACCAATGGTGGAGGGCAAAAAATTGTTAAAGAACATGCCCACCAGGTACGATTCTACGAGGAACAAAATGGAACTGTCTGTGCCACGGGCGCGCAGCAGCATGCGCCAGCGGAAGGCGCTGATGGTGAAGCCGATAAGATGCAGCGAAAATGCCAGCGCCAGCAGCCACACGCTGGCCTCACGCACCGATGCAAATATTTCGCTCAGATTCGTACCGCGCAAAATCCAGATAATCAACCCAGCAGAAACGCCAACTTTCACCAGATTGATGATCAGTTTGCGCCAATTGATGCCGGATTTGGCCTCTGCCGGTGCGGGAGTGTTCATCATTGCTTCTGTCTTTTCCATTACGGGTTCCTTACTCTTCGTCCAGGAAGAGATCAATTGCCTCTACAAGTTGATCAACGGCCGTCTCATCATAAATAATCAACGGTCCAAAATTGGCTGTGTTGGCGTAATGGTCGGCATTTGCCAGCGTGATATACGCCTTCTCGCCCACGGCCGTTTCATAAACATCCTGCAAAAAGCGCTGATCCTCACTACTTTCCAGCGCGCCGTCCATCAGCAGCAGCGGCACATGAGACGGTTGTGTCAGATAATCGTCGTGGTTTTCCAGCGGCAGCACCGTGCGATAGTCGAGGAAAACGTCCTCGGGAATAGCGCGCCACAAAAACATGTAGCGCATCTCGCGGCGGCGGAAATAATCAAACTCCGGCGCGGCAGGCGTGCCACCCCGCTCCATAAAGCGCCGGCCGGGCCCAATCAGCACCAGCTTTTCCACCAGCGCGCCGCCGTCAGCAACGGCCGTTAGCGCTACATCGCCTCCGAAGCTGTGCCCCACCAGATAAATCTTGTCCGGATCCACGCCCGGCGCAGCAGCCAGGTAAGCCAGCGCCGCGTTCACGTCCGCCACAAAGTCAAAGCTGGCTGCATCCCGCACGTCCGGCGGATTGTCCGACTGGCCGAAGCCGCGCTGGTCAATGCTCAGCACCACGTAGCCCTGCTCGGCCAGCTTGCTGCCCATGATGCGGTATAGTCCCAGCTTGCGTCCCTGCGGCGTGGAGCCGTGCAACAGCAAAATGGCGGGCTTACTCACCGTCTCCTCCGCGCCGTAAAGCGTTCCAACAATGGTCAGCCCTTCACTCTCTAATTCAACGCGCTCGCCGCCACGGTAGAACGTAACGGCCGTCTCCCCCTGTACAGCCTGCGCCAATGAGGACAGAGTGGTCAGCGGGCGACCAATCAGCAGCCGCGTGTCGAGGGCCCACAGCGCCAGCGGTTCGGGTGCCCAGGCAGGTGGCACGGGCGCCAGCGTCATCGCCGGTACAAAGACGAGCAGCACCAGCAAAACGGCTGCGGCACTGCCTCGTCGTATGAACGGCCGTTGCCACACCAGTTTGGCCCGCGTTGCTAATTTCATGACAGTCATGTTCGCGTTCATTGCTCCTATCCGTTCGCCGCCGGCACGCGCGAGCGCACAACCTTCGCCGGAATGCCTGCTGCCAGGCTATTCGGCGGAATCTCACCCCGAACCACGGCCCCGGCCCCAATAACCGAGCCGGTGCCAATTGTCACCCCGTCCAGCACCTTTACGTCTGCCGCAATCCAGCAGTTCGGTTCCACAACAATGCCGCCCATAGAAGCCAGTCCATCTTGATCGACAAACGACTGGTCCGCGTTCGTCAGATCATAGTTGCCGCCGCCGACGATGTAGCAGTAAGCGGCAATCAGTGTGTTGGCACCAATGCGTACCAAACTGGACGAGAAGATCTCGCAGTTGAAACCCACGTTCACGCCATCTTCTAGGCGAATATCGCCGTCCTTGCAGCTCAAAATCGAGTTGCGGCCCACAAACACCTTGTTGCCGATGAAGATGCCTTCATTCGTCGCGCCTTTCGCATCCAGCATGCAGTTGTCGTCAATCAACACGTCGTCACCAATGAAAATTTTGTGCGGATGGCGCAGTACCACGTTGTTGCCAAACACCACGCCGCGGCCGACGCGGCCCAGGAGCAGCGGATACAGCTTGCTGCGCAGAAACAAACCGAGCACACCCGGCACCCAGCTGCAAATTAGCATAATCAGCTCGTATTTAATCAGCGCACTCCAACCCGGCTTGCCAATAATCAGCGCCTTGTATTTGTCCGACTTCGACGAACTTTCGTCCGTGAGCAGCTTGCGTACTTTCGTATCCGTTCGCTTCATTAGGACACCTCGTTACATCAGACCTTGTTTTTCATACCAGCGCGCCGTTTGCGCCAGGCCGGTGTGCACGTCCACTTTGGGCGAAAATCCCAGCTCTTGCCGCGCTTTGGCCACGGAGAAAGAGCGATCCTTACGGAAAAAGTCGACGCGGCGACGGTACAGCGGCGGCTCAATGCCTAAAGGTTTGCACACGAGTTCACACAAATAACCGGCCCAGTAGATGGGCATCACCGGCACACGCAGCTTAGGCTTTGGCACACCCACCACATCCGCAATAGTGGCCACAAACTCGTTCAATGTTAGCGCCGGTTCACCAGTTAGAATGTAAATGTTGCCCACGGCATTTTCGTGCGTGCCGCACAAAATGATGCCGTCCACCAAATCGTCGATGTGAATCAGCGTGTACAGCACCTTGCCGGAGCCAATCATGAGAAAACGCTGTTTCTTTATGGGGCGGAACAGCTTCAGGAAGCGAGTATCGCCCGGGCCATAAATGCCGCCCGGGCGGAAAATGGCGATGGGCAGCTGGCCCGCTTTCATGTACTCAATGGCAATTTTTTCACCGGCCGTCTTCGATTCCTGATAATAGTCGCCGGGCGCGTAGGGGGATTCTTCGGTGGCGGGCGGATTCTTCACGTCGCCGTGCACACCGATGGTGGAGCAGTGAACAAAGCGCTGCACGGTTCCGGCAGCAACGGCCGCTTCCAGCGTATTCCTGACGCCCTCACAGTTCACAGCCCACATTTGCTCTTCGGTGATACTTTCCTCGCGAAAAGTAGCGGCGATGTGGTAAACCAGCTCAATACCTTCCATAGCCCGGTGTAGCGATTCCAGATCGGTCAGATCCCCCTGCACCAGTTCAATGCCCATCTCGGCCAGGTCTTTGGCCTTTTCCGGCGTGCGCACCAGGGCGCGCACGGCGTGACCCTCACAAGCCAGACGCCTGGCCAAATGGCCGCCGGTAAACCCGGTCGCGCCGGTGACCAAAATTTTTGCCTTACCCATTATTTGTCCTGTTATTCTCCAATGTGACGCAACATTTCTCATGAGACCGCAGCAGTCTTACAAGCGCTATTTCATATCGCCGGAAGTGGGCAAGACTCATGAAAACTTCACAATCCAGCATGGCTATTCCCTTTGTTGAATCTCATAGGCAGCCCACACACCATCTAGCTCCTGGTGCATACGCGGTTTGCCCCAACCTAGTTCAGCCGCCATGATGTGCGCGCAAGCGTTGAGAGTCGCCTGAGAGGGTGGACCGGCGCTGCCCATTTCGGTGCGGCGCAGCACAACGTCGCTGAGTCGCTGGGCCATCTCGGCGCGAACTGCGTGGATGATTTCGGCGTGTGTAACGGCCGTTTCCTCAGAAACTGGCTGCCCGTTCTCTTTTTCTTCCATGATGTAAGGTAGCAGTTCGGTATGCGCAGAGCCGTAGTTGCGCCACAGCCGTTCCAGTTGGTAGGGTGGCAGCTCTGTCGACCACTGAGCTGCCGAAGCGCTGGTGTTTACCGCCATGCTGTGGCTCTGGCCGCCGTAAATCGGTTGCTGCCGCGTCTGGCAGTCGGGCGACGGCCGTTTCATCTTTTGGAAGACGAGATCCACCGTTTTTTCCGCCAGATAACGTCCGGTTGTGTATTTGACGCCAACGGCCGTTATTAACCCGTCAATCCCGTTTTCCCGTGCATGATCCGTCACCTGCCCTTCCCGAATCAGGCTCACCGTCGTCGGGTCGCCATCTTTCGGGACCATCGGCAGAAACCCGCTGTGTACGTGGTAGATGTCCTGACGGGACAGCTGCGCACCGGGATAGGCGTCGTTGATTTCAGCAATAAAGTCACAAATCATTCGCTCGGTGACCCACTGGTCGTCGGGACGGCCGCTGTAGGGGGCATGCAGCGTGCCCACCAGCGAATAATCTCGCCACGGCGCGACAAACAGCACCCGCGCCCGCTTGTCCACCAAGCCGTCCGGCAGCGGCTGCACATAGTGGCCGGTGAGCCCGACGGCGTGGTGCGGCAAAATCTGGCGCGTGACCAGGTTCATGGCCGTGGAAAGCGGAAACTGGGGCCGCAGCGGCACCGCATCCAGTTCGGCCAATAACTCATCAATCCAGGGCCCGGCCGCATTGATAACCATCTGCCCACGCAGCTCCAGCCGGGCACCGGTCAGGTCATCCATAGCATATACGCCGATGACGCGGCTGCCCTCGCGCAAGAATCCGGTGACACCGACGTAGTTAGCAATTTGCGCACCGGCTTCGGCGGCGGCCAGCAAAATGGCGAGCAGCAGCCGCTCCGTATTGTATATTTGCGCGTCGTACCAGAGCACGCCGCCGCTTAGGTTGGTGTCGTTCAGGCCGGGCAGGACCTCCAGCGCCTCGCGGCGGGAGAGGATACGGCTGTTGGGCAGCGCGTGCGCCCGGTCCATGCCAAAATTGCGGTCGAAGCTGGCGAGATCATTGAGCTTGACGGCCGTTCCCAGCACCAGCTTGCTGCGCATCAGTTTGTTGCGGAAAGTGGGCATCATCACCGGCAGCGGGTGCACCAGATGGGGGGCGACGCGCAGCAGCACTTGCCGCTCCCGGATCATCTTGCGCACCAGCCGCAGGTTGCCATCCTGCAAATAGCGCAGGCCGCCGTGCACGGTTTTCAGACTGTTGGCCGAAGTGGCCCCGCCAAAATCCTGTTTTTCCAACAGCGCCACGCGCAAACCGCGCAGCGTGGCGTCCCAGGCAATATTGGCACCGGTAATGCCGCCGCCCACGACGATCAGGTCGTAAGCGCGGCTGGTGAGTTGCGACAAATCTCGATTCATATCCCGTCAATTTGCCTATTTGCGGGCGAAGGCCATAAGGTGCCAGCCAGTAGGGCGCACCAGCGCCCGCGGCAACAGGTTAAATGCTTTTACGAAAAATGTGTTATACAGGGTGGCTTTCAGCCCGTGATGCAGCTTGGATTCCACGGGAAACCGTTCAGGTACGATACGCACTTGAGAAAACGGCCGTAATATCTTCTTCAGATCACCGATACTGTATTTTTCCAGCACAGGCGCGTCTTCGTGCTCCAGATCCACGCTCATCAGCTTAGACAGCGCATTGAGCCAGGAATATTTGTTGTAGACCATGACGATTGCTTCGCCGCCCGGTTTTAACACCCGGTACAGCTCGCGGGCCATCTGGTACGCATCGGCCGTGTATTGCAGCACGCCGTGAGCGTAGACGACGTCGAAGCTGTTATCCGGAAATTCCAGCGCCTCGCCGTTCATGACGCGCAGGTCGGCCTCCAGGCCATTTTGCTCAAAGTTCTTTTTGGCCAGATCGATGGACACCTGCGCCAAATCGACGCCGGTGACGATGGCCCCAGCGCGGGCAAAGCGCACCAGGTCGATGCCAACGCCGCAGCCCACTTCCAGCATCTTTTTACCCTTGTAACTGGGAAAGTCGACAACCTCGGGCAGATAGCGCAGTTTGTCAAACCGGTATTCGTCCAGCTCGCGGAAAAACCCGGCTGAGCCCACGGGGTGGGTGGCAATCTCTAAATCATGAATACGTTCGTTCCAATAATTGCCAATGGCGGTGATGGTGGCGGCATTATTGGCCGTAGCGTTTGCAGAAAGGGTGATTTGTGTCATCTTGTTTTATGTACTCCTCAAAGTGCGCAAACTGGCAGTTTACACGACGCAGATTTATTTTGTGCGGTGAATGTTGCTCCTGGTTTCATCGACTTACTATAGAAATTGGAGATTAGAGGCGTCGGAAACGCGTTCTCGGTCTCTAATCTCCAATGCGTGCAGGGTATTTGGGTGATGTTGTTTAAGATGCTGCCTGCAATTCGGTGGGCGTGGGCACGTCCATAACCTGGCGGTGCCACAGCTCAAAGACCATCAGCGCCCAGAGCCGGTGGCTGTGATTGGCCTGGCTTGCCTGGTGCTCAGACACCCAGCGGGCCACGGTTTTGGGATCGAAGTAGCCGCGTCGGTGCACGGTATCTGGCGCGAGGAGGTCGTTCATTAACGGCCGCAATTCCCCCCGCAGCCAATGTTTCAACGGGATACTGAAGCCTTCCTTCGGCTTGTTCAGCACCGCCTCCGGCAGCCGGTTGGCCATGACACGGCGCAAAATCACTTTTGTCTCATCACCATTCAGCTTCAAATGGGGCGGCAGGTTGAGCGCGAACTCCACCACGCGGTGATCGAGCAGCGGCACGCGGGCTTCCAGCGAGGCAGCCATGCTCATGCGGTCTACCTTCACCAGAATGTCGTCAACAAGATAAGTCTTTACATCTACGTACTGCTGCTGGGCCAGCTTGTCGGCATGCATCGCCTGCTCAAAGTAACGTTCGATCAGGGCACCGGGCGTGTCGCCGTTGAGAGCGGCACGCACGTCGGAATTATACAGATGGCGCTTGTCATGATCGTGCATGAACATCATCCAACGGGTGTGCTGCCATGCTTCGGGCAGCGCCCCGCCTTCGATGAAGCGCTTGGCTTTGTTAATCCGGCCCTTTTTGGCTGGCTGCGGCGGAATGAGGTCCATCATGCGCGGCAGGGCTTGTTGACGCAGCCACCGGGGCAAACGGCCGTAATACCGCTGATCCAACCCCTGCGCCACGTACGTATCGTATCCGCCAAAGATCTCATCGCCACCATCACCGGAGAGGGCGACGGTAACAAAGCGGCGGGCCACCTCCGATACCAGGAAGGTGGGGAAGATGGAGAAGTCGCCAAATGGCTCGTCAAAGTGGCTCACCAGGCGCAACGCCATCTCGTGGATGTCTGCTTCCAAAAATTCCTCATAATGCTGCGTGCCGAACGCTTCCGCCACCATGCGAGCATAGGGCAGCTCATTGTATGTCGGGTCACCAAAACCGATGGAGAACGTCTTCACCGGTCTGTCCATCAGTTCGCTCATGAAAGAAACGATGGTGCTGGAGTCGATGCCGCCGCTAAGAAACGCGCCTAGCGGCACATCGGCCATCAGGCGGATTTTGACTGCGTCACGAATCAGTTCGGTCAGTGCCTCGATGTGGGCCTCGTCGCTCTTCAAGTCCGGTTGCAGGGCCACGTTCCAATATTGTTCGACGTGTGGCTCGCGGCCTTCTTCCAAAATGAGGCGATGACCGGGTGGTAACTTGTGGATGTTTTTGAAGATAGAGCGTGGGCCGGGGATGTATTCCAGCGTCAGGAATTGATCTAACGCCTGGAAGTCAATTTCTCGCGGCACGTCGGGATGGGCAATGATCGCTTTCAGCTCTGAGCCAAAGATGAACCGATCAGGGGAAGCATAGTAATAGAGCGGTTTAATGCCCAGCCGGTCACGGGCGACCAGCAGCCGATGGCGACGTGTGTCCCAAATGGCAAAGCCGAACATGCCATTGAGATGATTCACAATGTCGTCGCCGTACTCTTCATAGCCATGCACAATCGCTTCGGTATCAGACTGGGTGGCAAAGACGTGCCCCCTGCCCTCTAGCTGATGCCGAATTTCCTGATGGTTATAAATCTCGCCGTTGAAGACGATCCAGACGGTTCCGTCCTCATTGGAAATAGGCTGTTGACCGGTGGAAAGGTCGATGATGCTGAGCCGACGCATGGCCAGACCAGCCTGTTCGTCTAGATAGTGGCCGGCGTCGTCCGGGCCGCGATGCACCATCGTGTCATTCATATGACGCAGCAGCACTTCCCGCACGGGCCACTCTCCATTTCGCGATACGACACCACAAATACCACACATATCTTCGTATCCTTCACGAACTAACGGACACGGTAGAGCTACTGCTTACACCGTCGGGCAGTGTGACTTCACTAATCCGTATCTGATGTTTGATGGCCAGATAAGCCCGTTCCAACTTGCTTAGATAGCCTTCTTTGGAAAATTCTTTCTCTGCATGGGCACGGGCATTTTGACCGATCGTGATGCGCAGTTCAGGTGATTCAATGAGTCGCAGCAGACCCTGCGCGTATGCCTCGGGGGTGGGGTCCACGAGAACGGCCGTTTCCTCATCCAAAATCTGCGTGTGGGCAAAGATGTTGGTGGCAACCGTGGGGCGGCCGGAGTGCAGGTAGGAGTAAATCTTTAGCGGCACAGAAAGCCCATCCGTGCGCGGCGACACCAGGATTTCAGCCAGCTCCAAATATTTCAGCGACTCATCCAGGGGCACGATGCCCGTAAAGGTGACATTGTCGGCCAGACCCATCTGGGCCACTTCCTGCTTCCAACGCGCAACCTGCTCCGGCTTGCCACCGACCATGACAAATTGCACGCACGGATGGGCAGCGACGACAGTCTGTGCGCTTTCGAACAACATATCCAACCCCTGATAGCTTTCGAAAGTGCCAGTGTAGACAACGGCTGTTTTATCATCCAGATTTAGCGCGCGCCTCATCTCCACAACTCCACCACTTGAGTGCTTCATATCATTATGAACGGCAATATTCTCGATACGAATGTGATTTGCCTGCCGATTCACATACAGGACGTAATCTTCCAAATCCGAGCCGATGGTGAGCACCACGTCACACGTTCTCAGCACCCAATTCTCTAGCAGTTCGAAGAGTGCGACAATAGGACGGTAGTTCCCAAAACCAAAGTTATCGAGCTGCTTCGGTAAGCTGGAATGCATATCATACAGATGCGGTGTGCGGAACAGCCTGGAGAGGAGAACAGTGAAGAAGGCAGCTTCCTCGTGAGAATGAATCACGTCATACTTTCGCGTCACCAACATCCACAGCGCCATGAAAAAAAGTGCGATATCTAGTGGGATTTTAGCAATGGAAGGGCCGATTTTCACTTTTTTAATGAAGGGGATTGACGGCGCACGGTGAATGGTGACACCGGAAATATCCACGTTATCACCAATGGGGTATGTAACTAAATCGACTTCATAGCCCAAAGAGGAGAGGCCGTGGAGCCGCTGGTAAACGCTAATCGGCGTTCCCCTTGGTTCAAAAAATGGCTGGGGTGCAATCATCAATACCTTCATGCTCAGTTTCCTTTTTAGTTTTTATACATTTGTTAACTGCTAGAGACAACGGCCACTCTACCCACTAACGTATGTTCGGATTGGATTTCAATGAAAAATGAAAACTACTTTACCTCAGCACCCGAAACCAACACCGCGTGACGTTTTTCATCAGAAATGAGGGGCGGAGCTTCTGTAACTTCACGTACCACATAAATCGGCTTGTTCTGAGTCTCGTGGTAGGTGCGGACAACCAATTCTCCAAGAAGCCCCATAATGAGAAGTTGTACGCCAATGACCACCAACAAGACAGCCAGAAGCAATATTGGTCGATCACTCAGACCAACGTTGAAAAATAGGCGCATGACAGAAAGATACGTCCCCAGCCCCACACCGGCCATTAACGTCAATAAACCAACAAAGCCAAAAATCTGAATGGGTCGTGTGGCAAAGTCAAGCAAGAATTTAACGGTAAGCAAGTCGAGAACTACGCGTACAATCCGGCTCAGGCCATATTTGGATTTACCAAAGCGACGCGCAGAATGGTTAACGGGCACTTCGGCCAACCGCACGCCCATCCAGCTGGCCAGCGCCGGAATAAAACGATGCAGTTCGCCATATAACTTGGTGTGTTCCAACACCTCCCGCCGGTATGCCTTTAACGAGCAGCCATAATCATGCAGGCGAACGCCCGTCGCTTTAGAAATGAGCCAATTAGCTAGCTGGGAAGGCAATCGGCGCGTAAGAAACTTATCCTGACGGTTCACGCGCCAACCGCTAACAATATCATAGCCTTCATCAATCTTTTTCAGTAAGGCGGGAATGTCACGAGGATCATTTTGCAGATCTCCGTCCATCGTCACGATTACGTCACCACGAGCATAGAAAAAGCGGCCGTCTGGCCAAAGTTGCGGCGCAGACGAATCACCCGCAGGCGCTCATCCTGGGCTTGCAACTTTATCATGATCGGAAAGCTGGCGTCGGTGCTGCCATCGTCCACCAGAATAACCTCCCCCCCTCTGTCCAGCCCATCCAACACCAGCTTCAGCTGCTCATACAGCAGTTCGACGTTCTTCGCCTCATTTAACAAGGGAATAACGATAGATACGTCAACATTTACAGATGCCCCAGGTTTGCGAGCCGACGACCAGGTTTCCTGATAATCCAGCTGATCTTTTGCAACTAATTCGCCATTCCTGACTGTGCTGAAAAAATGTTGCCTTGTTTGGGTCATAATGAGCAATCCCTTATAGTGGTGCAGTTGATATCATTTGTGTCAGAAAACAATTTCAGAGAGCGCGTAGATGGTACTCCAATACTCGTCTGAATCGTAAACAGGTAAGCTTACACTAGTTCTTACGGACTGCTGTCAGCATTTCAGCGCCACAGCACTGGGCCAATAAGCACGTAAGCATACCTGTAAGTCTCTAATCCTTTAGTTATCCCTAAATGGGCTCGATAAAAACGGCATTTTGTGCCTCATTTTTCCCAAATCAGGTCTTTGCCAACCGTACGGCCTCGTAACCAGGCGGCAAATGGGCCGTAACCGAGTCCTTTTTGAAAAGTTGCTCAGA